>NZ_JBAGKC010000002.1:0-538626 GCF_037034245.1 Streptomyces sp. CA2R106 | reverse complement strand
ACATGAGCCCCACCACCCCGACGACACAGACCGCACCCCCCCACCTGGACGATCACCACCACCGGCATCACCCGCATCGCCACCCAAATCCGCACCCGGGCCGACTACTTCGAGACCACCGTCCTCCCCGCCCTGACCACCGCCCGCGAAGACTGGACCGCCCACCACGCGAACCCCGCGACCGGCGGACGAGGGGCCCGCCCGCGAGACGTGAGCGGGGGCGGAGGCGGCGGGGTTCGGGACGTTCGTATATTTGTGGCGCGGGGAAGGGGGCGCCCTGGCGAGGCAACCTGAGCGCGCCGTAAATATGCAGTCCCGAACCCCGCCGCCGCAGCCCCCGCGCCCCACAACCGGCCTCAGCAGGAAGAGCCGGCGGAAGGTACGCGGACCCGGTCCAGCACCACACGCGTGGCTCACCCGATCCTGACGACCCGGGCCCACTCCGGAGGCGCCGGAACGTACCCAGGGTCCTCCTCGTCGTCGGCCCGCGGAGGCCGCGGGAAAAGGCCCACCACGGTGCGGCAGGACGGCGCTTCGGCCGGCCACGGCGTCTGCGCGTCGGTGAAGACGACGATCGCGTCCGGCCGCGGCGCCGTCCGCAGCGCCCGCGCGAACCCCGCCCGCAGGTCGGTCCCGCCACCGCCGACCAGTTCGATGCCCTCCGCCCGGCAGATCGGTACCGCGACCCGCGCGGCGGCGTCACAGGAGATCACCGACACCAGGTCCCGCCGCCCGCCCACCGCCCGCACGATCGCCGCCACCTCCAGCAGCGCGCTGCCCAGTTCGGCGTCGCTGACCGAAGCGGAGGTGTCGATGACGACGCAGACCCGCGGCGGGGTACGGCGCAGGCTCGGCAGCAGCACCCCCGGCAGGCTCGCCGAACGCCGCGACGGACGGCGGTAGGTGTGGTCGCCACCGGTGCCGGGGACGCTGACGGCCGAGCGGACCGCGGCCCCCAGCAACTGCCGCCAGGGCTGGGGCGGGTGGAACGCCTGCTCCGCCCAGCGCCGCCACCCCTGCGGCGCGCTGCCCGGCCGTCCCCTGATCGCCTCGGCGACCCGGAATCGGACCGCGTCCCGCTGCTGCCGGCTCAGACCGTCCGCCCCGCCGGGCCCGAGCTCCCACGGCCGCGCGTACCCGTCGGCGCCGCTGCCGCAGTCCAGCCAGGACAGGTCGGCGGCGCCCGACAACGACGCCAGGCCGAGGTACTCCTCCATGAGCAGACCGTCGCTCAGCCCCAGCATCGCGGGTACCGCGGCGCCCGCGGGCCGCGGCAGGCCGTCGCCGTAGATGTCGTCGTTGATCTCGAAGTCGGCGGCGATGTTCTGCCGCAGCCGCTCCCCCGGGCCGTACGCCTCGTGCTCGTGCGCGTGCGCGTACCGCTCGCCGCGCCCGTGGTGGTCGCGCAGCAGGTGCGCGACCTCATGCACCCACACGCCCGCCAGCTCCTCCACCGGCATGCGCGCGACGAAGCCGGGCGAGACGTAGCAGCGCCAGTGCGCGTCCACCGCCATCGTGGGCACCGACCGGTCCTCGACGATGTGCAGCGCGAACAGCGCGTCGGCCAGATACGGGCGGACCCGCACCGCGTGCAGCCGCGCGGCGAGCAACTTCTCCCGGTCCAGGGGCAGTACGGGTCCGGGCGCGGGCCGCGAACGCGTCGCCGAGCCGGCGTGCGGGCGCGGCCCCGGCTTGGGTTTCGGTTCAACCGCCCGCCCCGGCCCCCGCCCCGGCTTGGGCCCCGGCCCCGGCGCCGTACGCTTCCCAGCCCCCGTCACCACCCCACCCCCGCCGGTCCGGCGGCCCGCTTCGCCTCTTCCGCCCGCTGCCGCCGCACCGACCGGTCCGCCCGGCGGGCGAGGCCGACCACCCCGGCCAGCCGCTCCACCCCTTCGGGCACCTCCCAGTCGTCGTGGCGCAGCGCGGCCAGCGCCGTCGCCGGGCCGACCAGCAGGTCGGGCGCGCCCGTCTCCAGGGCCCGGGCCAGCACCGCCCAACCCGCCTCCCACCGCGCCCGCTCCGGCCGCGCGCCGACCGCGGCCACCACCGACTCCAGGGCCGCCTGCCGCAGGTCACCCCGCTCGGGCAGCTCGGCGCCCGGCGGGTCGGCCAGCAGCAGTTCGGGGTCCGGCAGCTCCATCCGGTCCAGGTGCGCGAGGAGTTCGAGGCCGGGACCGTCGCCGACCGCGCCGCGCACCAGCAGCGCCAGCACGTCCCGGGAGACCCCGGCGGCGGTGCCGAAGGCGAGCAGCGTCAGCGCGGCCTCCCAACTGCGGGGCGACGGCCAGGCGCCGCCGCGCCGTGTCTCGGTGCTCGGCAGGCGGTGGATCAGCGTCGGCCGGGCCTGGAGGAAGCCGCAGACCGCGCGGCGGGCGAACTCCGCCGCTTCCGGCAGCCGTTCGGGCGCCAGCCGGGGCAACTCGGCCCGGGGCCACACGCCGCCGAGGCCGCGCACCACCACCTCGCGGTCGTGCACCCAGTACAGGTGCACGAACCGGTTGGCCAGCGGCGGGCTCAACTCCCAGCCGTCGGCGGCGGACGCGCGCGGATTGGCGGCGGCCACGATCCGCACTCCCGGGGGCAGCCGGAGCGCGCCGACCCGGCGTTCCAGGACGACCCGCAGCAGGGCGGCCTGGACGGCCGGGGTGGCGGTGGACAGTTCGTCGAGGAAGAGCAGGCCCCGGCCGGCCCGCACCAGGTCGACCGCCCAGCGCGGCGGCGCCATCGGGACCCCGCGCGCCTCGGGGTCCTCTCCCACGATGGGCAGCCCCGCGAAGTCGGACGGCTCGTGGACACTCGCGATCACCGTCGTCAGCGGCAGGTCGAGGCACTCCGCGAGCTGCGTCAGCGCCGCGGTCTTCCCGATGCCGGGCTCGCCCCACAGCAGTACGGGCAGGTCGGCCGCGACCGCCAGCATCAGCGCTTCCAGCTGCTCGTCGGGCCGCGGCTCGGTGGTGGTCGTGCGCAGGAGTCCCAACAGCTTCTCGGCAACGTCGAGTTGGGCATCTGTGTGGCCAGCCGCGCCGGGTACGGACGCGGGTACGGGTACGGACGCGGGTACGGGTACGGGCATGAGGGTGCTGGACGTCATGGGCATCACCTGAGGTCGTGTACGGGGACGGGTCGGCCCGTCCCGGCGGTCGTGGACGTGAGCAGGGCGGCGCACAACGCGCGCCGGAAAACGTGTGATGGGGCGTACGAGGCGGTCGCGGCAGCCCGAATCAGCCGAACTGGCCGATCCGGGGCCGGTCGCGCCGCATCCGCTTGCTGCGCAGGAGGGGAGGGGTCGTACGGTCGAGCCGGAGCCGCCGGTCGCCCTCGGCTCCCGGATGCCCGGCCACCAGGCCCGCGCGGAAGAGCCCGTGGTCGACCCGGCGGGCCGCGGCCCGCGCCAACTCCGCCCGCAGCGGCCCGTCCCGCAGCACCGCACCTGGACCGAGCAGCCCCTCGACCACGGCCAGCGCACCGGCGATGTCGCCGTGGCCGAGCCGCTCGCGGACGGCGGGCAGCGCCTCCGGGTCGCGGTGCGCCGCGTCGATCGCGCGCAGGCACGGCAGGGCGGGCCCGCCGAGCGCCACCAGCAGTTCCTCCCGGCGTACTTCGCCCGGGTCGTGGTCGACGGCCGTCAGCACACCGTCGCGCAGCGCGATCCGGTGCACCTCGCCCCGGCACTCCACCCGGTGCGGATCACCGGGTGACGCGACGGGTGGGGCGTCGCCGGCGACCGCCGGGTGCGGGACGTACGGTGCCAGCGCCGCGCCGACCAGCGGATGCAGCGCACCGGTCGGCACCAACTCCGCCCGGAGCAGCTCCAGATCGGGCAGCACCCGCGCCGCCGCTTCCGGCAGCACCGGCAGTGCGGCGATCTCGTGGGCGGCCAACTCAGCTGGCAAGACACGGAATTGGGGTGCATGGCTGTCGTCGGGGCCGAAGAGTTCCAGCACCGCCCGGCGGCGGGCGCCGAGCCGGACCGTGAAGGGCCCGCGCGGGCGGCCCGCGGCGCGCAGCAGCAGTTCCGCCTCATCGGCCCAGGTCGGTACCGCCCAGGGCGAGTCGGGGTCGTACGGCCGGTCGGCGCCGCTGCGCCGGGCGAGTTCGCCGCTGCGGGTGGTGTCCCACAGGTGCCGGTGCAGGTCGAGCCGGAACCGGCGGTCCGGGTGCGGATGCGGGTACGGGTACGGGTACGGGTGCCCGTAGCGGTACCGGCTGGGGTGCTGCCGCAGTGCGGGCCGTACGGCGGCGCCGCTCGGGCCCTCCCACAGCGCCAGCGACACCCGCTGGCCGGCGTCGGCCCACGGCGGCGGGGTGCGGACCACCAGGTCCAGCGGGAAGCTCGAACTGCCGTAGCGGGCAAGGAGAATGGTCAGGTCCGGCCGCAGCCGGCCGTCGGGGGCGGTCCTGGGCAGGTGCCAGCGCAGCAGGTCCGGCGCGAGGCGGCGCAGGTCGGCCCGGAGCCGGGCGAGGACATCGGTGCCGTGGCGGTGGCGCACGGCGCGCAGATCGAGGTCGACATCGACGCGGGCAGCGGCGCAGGCCCCGGCCCAGTCACCGGCCGCACGCCGTGCGGTCGCGGTCTCGATCATGGACGGCGGCACGGCGTACTCGCGTACGCGCTGCCACATCAGCAGGCGGGGCGGAATCCCGTTCGCGAAGTGAGCTGCCATCAGCAGTCACCTTGAGCGAGCGAGTCCCCCAATCCGTACGAGGAAGTGTTCATCCCGCGCATCATAGGCACAGCCGCGCGCATCTGTCAGGCCTCTCCGGCCCGCCGTGTCGAGGCGGCGGCGCCCGGCCGGAGCGGGCCGGGCGCCGCCGCCCGCGTCAGGCCGTCACGGCAGCCGCCGCGCCGACGGGCCCGCCGAGGTGCCGGGCGAGGAACCGCACCGAGCTGTCGATCTCGAACCGGGGCAGTTCGAGGTGCCGACCCGCGTTGACGTGCAGCGACTTCTCCTTCGAGGCGAAGGCGTCGAACAGCGCGAGGCTGCCCGCGCGCGAGATGCGCTCGTTGTCCCACTGCATGCCGAACTCGACGGGGACGGTGATCCGCCGCGCGTGCTCGATCAGGGCGTCCGGCCAGTGCGGGCTGAAGACCGCGGCGGCGATGCGGGGTTCGGCCGCCACCAGCGGCATCCCGATCGCGGTGCCGAGGCCGATGCCGACGTACCCGACCGGCCCGCCGGGGCCGATCTCCGGGAGTTCCTGGAGGGCGTCCAGGGTCGCCTGCCACTCGGGTACGGCCTGCACCGCGAGGCGCGCGTTGTACGGGACGACGACCGGGGCCTCCGGCGCGCCCGCCGCCTGTGCCCGGCGCAGCGCGGCGACGGATTCCTGGTCCTGCGCGCTGCGCGGCCGGTCGCCGTGGCCGGGCGCGTCGATGACGGCGACGTGGTAGCCGCAGCCGGTGACGAGGAGCCGGGCCCGGCCCAGCATCGCCGGGTGCTTCTTGTGGGCGCCGCCGCCGTGGCCGATCAGCACCAGCGGGGCGGGGCGGCCGGTGGCAGGGGCCGGCGACCACAGGACGCCGGGGATGCCGGAGGTACCGGACCCGCCAGGAGTGCCGGAGGTACCGGACTCGCCGGGAGTACCGGGGCCGGCGGGGACGCCGGTCAGGACGAAGTCCCGCTGGGTGACGCCGTCTTCGGACGTCTCTGCGGTGAAGTGCAACGTATGCATGGTGGTGCCTTTCCGGGAGTGCCTTGGTGGGGAGGCGCTCCCGGCGGCGCCTGTGTCAGCCGCCGGCCGTGACGGGAAGGGGGAGCACCCACGTCGCTACAGCGTTCACGGGTCTCACCTCCTCCGGGCGGTGTCACGGTCGGCCACAAGCTAACAGCGCCTGCTGGTGCGGCTCCACCGGTTTTCCCGGCCAGGGCCTCCGCGACCGCCGAGCGGTAGGCGAGTAGGCGAGTAGGCGGCGAACAGCCGTGCAACCGGAGGAGAACCGTCCGCGAAGTGGGACATGTCTCAGATCGTGCACAACTTCTCCATAGAACCGTCCCAGAATCGTCATACCTGCCAGAATCCGACCACCAACGCCCCATCCACGGAAGGACTTTCGCCCACATGGGCATACACAGACTGCTCTGGCCCGCGGCGGCCGCCACCGCCGCGCTGCTGGCCGTCACCCTCCAGGGTGCGCCGTCCCCCACCGCCGTGCCGGTCGCCTCGGTGACCTGCGCCTCGGGGGTCTGGAAGGGCGACTACTACGCCAACCTGAAGTTCAGCGGCACGCCGAAGAAGTCGCTCTGCGAGACCTCGATCAACAAGAACTGGGGCAGCGGCCACCCGGCCGGCATCTCGCTGCCGAACAACAACTTCTCCGTCCGCTGGACCATGAAGCGCGCCTTCGGCGGCGGCGGCCCGTTCAACCTCTCCATCGCGGGCCAGGACGGGATGCGGGTCTGGATCGACAGCAAGGAGTACATCAACCTCTGGCACGACTACTCCTCGACCCACTCGAAGACCGTCCGGGTCACCGTCCCCGCCGGCACCCACACCGTCCGGGTCGACTACGGCGCCGCCACCGGCAAGGCCAACGTGAAGGTCGGGCTCACCCCGGCCACCAGCGGCGACCGGACCGCACCCGCCGCGCCGACCTCCGTCAAGGCCACCCGCGGTGACAGCAAGGCGACGCTGAGCTGGACCCGCAACGTCGAGGCCGACCTCGCCGGCTACCGCGTCTACCGCAACACCTCCCTGCCGATCCCGCTGGACACCGCACACCGGATCAGCGGCAGCACGCTGCGCACCACCACCTCCTACCCGGCAAGCGGGCTGCACAACGGCACCAAGTACTACTTCGAGGTCACCGGCGTCGACCGCAGCGGCAACCAGTCGCACGCCTCGTCCGCCGTCAGCGTCATCCCCGCCGACACCACGCCGCCGCGCCCGGCGACCGACCTGGGCGTGGACGCCTACGCGGACGAGAACGTCCTGACCTGGGCGCCCAGCCTGGACGATCTCGGCTTCGGCGACGTCGTCGGGTACCACGTCTACCGGGCGACGGCCTCCGCCGGCCCCTGGACCCGGCTCACCACCACGCCGGTGACCACCAACGTGTACCACGACCCGAAGGCGCCGATCGGCATCCGGGCGTACTACCGGGTGATCGCCCTGGACGAGGCCGGCAACCAGTCCACGCCCGCCTCCGCCAGCGGCGTCCGCCCCGACGACGGCAGCGTCACACCGCCGGTGCCCACCGGGCTGAAGGCCACCGCGAGCACCGACGGCATCAGCCTCGACTGGGCCGACAACCCCGACGGCAGCGGCACCCACGGCTACAACGTCTACCGCGCCGGCGCGGCCGGGACGTACACCAAGCTCACCGCGGCGCCGATCACCGGCTCGCAGTACCAGGACAGCCAGGCACCCGTCGGCAGCGCCTCCTCCTACCGCGTCACCGCGGTGAGCAAGGCGGACATCTACGGCGACGTCCACGAGTCGGCGCCCGCGCAGACCTCGGCCACCCGCCCGGTGCCGCCGGACACCACGCCGCCGCCGGCACCCAGCGGCGCCAAGGCCACCCTCGACTACGCCAAGGCGCAGATCCTGGTGTACTGGAACGCGCCCACCGACACGGACACCGCGCGGTTCGAGCTGCGCCGCTACCTCGACGACGGCACGTCCCAGCAGATCCCGCTCGACTCACCGCTGTACCCGCACTACCTGGACACCACCGCGCAGGCCGCCTCCGTCAACGCCTACGTGATCAGCGCGTTCGACGCGGCGGGCAACCGCAGTGACACCACGGTGTTCGTCCAGTGGGACTCCGACGCCCCGCCGGCCGCCCCCGCCGGGCTGACCGCGACACCCACCACGTCGGGCGTCGCCCTCACCTGGTCGGCCAACACCGAGTCCGACCTGAAGGACTACCGGGTGCTGCGCCGCAACGCCGCGGACCAGGGGTTCGCCCAGATCGCCACGCTGCCGGCCGGCACCACCTCCTGGCTGGACCCGTCGCCGCCGCTCCACGTCGAGCTCGGCTACGAGGTGCAGGCCGAGGACGAGGGCGGGCACCTCAGCACGCCCTCCGCGCCGGTCCTCACCACCGCGCTCGACACGGTGCCGCCGGCCGTCCCCACCGCCGCCCGGGCGACCGTCCAGGGCCAGGACGTCTCCGTCACCTGGACCGCCTCGCCGACCGTCGACGTGGCCGGCTACCGGGTCTACCGGTCGGTGGACAGCAGCGACGGCTACACGCTGGTGGTCGAGGTGGGCAAGGACCAGCAGAGCTGGACCGACGACGGCGCCACGCCCGGCCTGACCGCCCTGTACGCGGTCACCGCCGTGGACTACTCGGGCAACGAGTCCGCGCGCTCCGCCCCCGCCGAGGCGATCCCCCCCTACCCGGACGGCGTGACCGCGCCCGCCCCCGCCACCGCGGTGGCCTCCGCCCTGGCCGACGCGGGCGTCCGGCTGGACTGGACCGCGAGCACGTCCTCCGACGTGGCCGGATACCTCGTCTACCGCTCGCGCGGCGCGGTCGGTGTCGCGGTCGCCGACGACCTGCTCACCCCGCAGCCGGTGACCGCGACCACCTTCACCGACCCGACCGGCCGCACCGCTCCGAGCTGGTACTACGCGGTCGTGGCGGTGGACGCGGACGGCACCCGGTCGCTCCCGGCCACCGTCCGGCAGAGCGTCGACGAGCAGCCCCCGCCGGCGCCGGCCCACCTGTCGGCGGTCACCTACTCGCCCGGCGGCTACGTCGTGTTGACGTGGGACAACGCCATCGCCCCCGGCTCGGACACCGTCGGCTACATCGTCACCCGGTCCACGACCCTCACCGGCCCCTACGTCCCGCTCACCACGGACCCGCTGGTGCCCACCGGCACCTCCGGTTCCTTCCGGATCGACACGCCGCCGACCGGCGCGTCCTACTACCGCGTCTACGCCGTGGACGCGGTCGGCAACCAGTCCCCCTTCGCGACCGCCCAGTCCTTCAAGTAGCCCCACCCACCGACGGCGCCGCGCCCACCCCGGGCGCGGCGCCGTCGGCCGCCGCCGGCCGACGGACCGGTCAGGCGGCCGCCGAGCGGTAGGGGCGGAAGAAGGCGCGCAGCTCCGCCGCGTAGATCTCGGGTTCCTCGAAGGCGGCGAAGTGGCCGCCGTGGGCTGGCTCGTTGACGTACGCGACGTTCGCGGTGCGCTCGAGCCAGGCGCGCGGCGGGCGGACGATGTCGCCGGGGAAGAGGGAGAAGCCGGAGGGGACCTCGACGCGGCGGGCCAACTGGGCGGGCGGGATCGCGCCGTTGGCGGCGTACATGCGCATCGAGGAGCCGATGGTGCCGGTGAGCCAGTAGAGCGTGACGTTGGTGAGGATCTCGTCCTTGGTGTAGCTGCGCTCGATGTCGCCGCCGCAGTCGCTCCACGCGCGGAGCTTCTCGACGATCCAGGCGGCCAGCCCCGCGGGCGAGTCGTTGAGGCCGAACGCGGCGGTCTGCGGCTTCGTACGGTGCATGGCGGCGTAGCCGCCCTCGGCCGCGCCCCAGGCGGCGACGCGGTCGAACCAGGCGCGTTCCTCGGGGGCGAGTTGCGCGGGGTCGGCGGGCGGCACCGGCACGCCGGCGTCGGTGCGGTGGACGGCGACGACCCGGTCCGGGTGGTCGAGCGCGAGGTAGCGGCTGACGTGGCTGCCGATGTCGCCGCCCGCGGCGCCGTACGCGCGGTAGCCGAGCCGCTCCATGAGTTCGGCCCACAGCGCGGCGACGGCGATGGAGTTCAGCGGCGGGCCGGCGGGGCGGTCGGAGTAGCCGTAGCCGGGCATGTCGGGAACGACGACGTCGAAGGCGTCGGCCGGGTCGGCGCCGTGCGCACCGGGGTCGGTGAGCAGCGGGATGACCTTGGCGTAGCGCCAGAAGGAGTCCGGCCAGCCGTGGCTGAGCACCAGCGGCAGCACGCGGGTGCCGGCGGGCGCGACGGCCCGCGCGTGGACGAAGTGCACGCCGAGGCCGCGGGGCCCGCCGGGGGCGCCGGGTCCGCCCGGGGTACCGGGTCCACCGGGTCCACCGAGCGTGGTCCGGAAGTGCGGGAAGCGGCCGAGCGCGGCCTCCTGCGCACTCCAGTCGAAGCCGTCGGCCCAGTAGGCGACGAGTTCGCGCAGGTAGTCCAGGTCCGTGCCGAGCGCCCAGCCCGCGTCGGCGGGCGCGTCCGGCCAGCGCGTCGCCCGCAGGCGGGCCCGCAGGTCCGCCAGGACCGCGGGGTCGGTCGACAGCGTGAACGGCTCGGGCTCGGGCGCGGCATCGGGCATACCCGGCACCCTACCGACCGCCCCGCCCGGACCCGGGGACCACCGGGTCGGGCCCCGGGCGCATCAGGCCGGACGGCGAAATTCCGGTGCGCCGCGGCACCGGCCGTGGCAAGCTCCCGCCATGCCGATCGCCGATGTGTCCGCGGATGTCCGTCTCGCCTACGAGACCTTCGGCGACCCCGCCGACCCCCCGGTGCTGCTCGTGATGGGTTTCGGGGCGCAACTGCTCGGCTGGCACGAGGACTTCTGCCGGGCGCTGGCCGACCGCGGCCGCTACGTGATCCGGTACGACAACCGCGACTGCGGGCTGTCCACCAGGTTCGACGACCACCCGGTGGACATGGCGGAGTTCATCGCCGCCGTCAGCTCCGGCGACATCCCCGCCGCCCTGGCGATGGTGCCCTACCGGCTTCCCGACATGGCCGGGGACGGCTTCGGCCTGCTCACCGCGCTGGGCATCGAACGCGCCCATGTCGTCGGCGCCTCGATGGGCGGCATGATCGCCCAGACGATGGCCCTGTCCCGCCCGGAACGGGTGCTGACCCTGACGTCGATGATGTCCTCCACCGGCGAGCAGGAGTACGGGCGGTCCAGCCCGCAGGCGCAGGCGGTGCTCTTCGGCCCCCGGCCCGCGGACCGCGCGGGGTACGTCGCGGCGGCGGACCGCGAGCTGGTGTGGGCCTCCCGGCGCTACGGCGACGCCGCGGTGCTGCGCGAGCTGGCCGCCGCGAGCTACGACCGCGCCTACTACCCCGCCGGTGTCGCCCGGCAGCTCGGCGCGATGGTCCTCGGCGGCTCGCGCGCGGACGCGCTGCGCGACCTGCGGGTGCCGACGCTGGTGATCCACGGGCTGGACGACACGCTGATCGACCCCAGCGGCGGCCGGCGCACCGCGGAGCTGGTGCCCGGTGCCGAACTCCTCCTCGTGCCCGACATGGGCCACGACCGCCCGCGCGCCCTGTGGCCCCTGCTCATCGACGCCCTGGCGGCCCACACCGCCTGAGCGGACGCTCCGGACGGGTCACCTGCACACCTCGCGCGCCGCCTTCCGGCGGAAGGCGGCTGAACCGGCGGCCGTACGCCTTCCCGTCGTCGGGGGAACCGCAGCGCGCGGAGGGCGGGTTTCCCTCCGTGTGCGGTTGGTGGCACGCTGTCGTCATGACGGGCAACGTTCCTGCGGAGACATCGAGCTTCGTCGGCCGGGACACTGAACTCGGTTGGCTGCTGGGGGCGTTGGCCCGATGCCGGCTGGTGACGCTGACCGGTCCCGGCGGCATCGGGAAGACCCGGCTGGCGCAGCGCGCCGCCGGCGACGTGCTCGCGGCGGTCGCGGCAGGTCGCGCCGCGGGACCGGACAGCGCCGACGGCGCCGGGGCCGCGCACGCGGCCGCCGCGCGCTTCCCCGACGGCGTGTGGTGGGCGGACCTCAGCACGCTGACCGGCCCCGAGCTGCTGCTGACGACGGTCAGCGACGCGGTGGACCTCGCGGACCACTCGCTGCGGATGCCGCTGGACGCGCTCAGCGAGTGGCTCGCCGGCCGGCGGACGCTGCTGGTGCTGGACTCCTGCGAGCACCTGGTCGACGCGTGCGCCCACCTCGTCGGGGAGTTGCTGACCGCGGCGCCCGGCCTCGCGGTGCTGGCGACCAGCCGCAGCCCGCTCGGCTCGGTGGTGGAGGAGCTGGTGGAGGTGCTGCCGCTGCCGGCCGACGGGCCGGACGCGCTCGCGCTGTTCACCGACCGGGTCACCGACCGGCTGGGCCGCGCCCCGCTCGCCGAGCCGGGCGCGGCCGAAGCCGCCGCGGCGATCTGCCACCGCCTGGAGGGCATCCCGCTGGCGATCGAACTGGCCGCCGCGCGGGTGGCGTCGGTCGGCCCGGGCGCCGTCGCCGACGTGGCCGAGCGGCTCGGCTCGCGCTTCGACACGCTCGCCGCGGTCGGCGCGGTGTGGCCGCGGCGGCACCAGACGCTGCGCACCACCATCGGCTGGAGCCACGAGCTGTGCGCGCCGCTGGAGCGGCTGCTGTGGGCGCGGCTGAGCGTCTTCCGCGGCACGTTCGACCTCGCCGCGGCCCAGGCGGTCGCCACCGGGGGGCCGTTGGAGGCGGCGGCGGTGGCGCCGATGCTGGAGCGGCTGGTCGCGCAGTCCGTGCTGCGCGGGATCGGCGCGGACCCCGAGCCCGCCCCGGCCCCCGCGCCCGTACCGGCGCCCGCGGAATCCGGCGGCGGCGACACCGCGGCCGCGGCCGCACCCGCCGCACCGCCGGTGACCGCGACTCCGCCGGTGACCGCGGCGCGGGGCTGTGCCGGGGCCCGCTACCGCATGCTCGACACCATCCGGGAGTACGGCCACGCCTGGCTGGAGGAGTTGGGCGAGGTCGCCGTCACCGAGCAGCAGCACGCCGAGTACTTCACCGGGCTGGCCCGCTGGGCGGACGCCGCCTGGTCCGGGCGCGACCAACTGCTCGGCTACCGGCGGATCGAGGACGCCCACCCGGACCTGCGCGCCGCCCTCGACCACTGGCTCGACCACGACGACCCGCGGGCCGCCGAACTCGCCGGCCTGCTGGTCTACTTCTGGAGCTGCTGCGGCCACCTCAAGGAGGCCCGGTCCTACCTGGAGCGCGCCCTCGACCAGCACACCGCCCCCGGCCCGGCCCGCACCCGGGCCCTGATCGGCCTCGGCGCGGCGCTCACCCTCCAGGGCGAGTACGAGCGCGCCGCCGCCCTGGACGCGCAGGTGCGCGCGGTCACCGTGCGCGGCGACAGCGCCGACCGGATGGCCGCGGCCTGCCTGACCGGCCTGCTGGGGATGCTCACCGGGCAGTCCCGCACCGCCCTGGACGCCGTACGGGACGCGCTCGGCGCCGCCTCGGGCCTGCCGGCCGCCGGGGCCGGGTTCGGCACGCCCGACCGGCTGCGCTGCCACCTGCTGGAGGTGCTGTCGCTCACCGCGCTCGGCGAGCTCGCCGAAGGGCGGTCGCGGGCACTGGAGTTGCGCCGGTACTGCGTGGAGACCGGCGAGGTGTGGACCCGCTCCTACCTGGACTACCAGCTGTCGGTGGTGGCCCTGTTCTCCGCCGAGCCCAGGGACGCGGTCGCCTACGCGCGGACGATGCTGGAGAGCAAGCACCTGCTGGGCGACGCCTTCGGGATAGCGCTCGGCCTGGACCTGTTGGCCGCCGCGCTCGCCGCCGACGGCCGCCCCGAGCAGGCCGCGTCGGTCTACGGCACCGGCGGGGCGTACTGGCGCAGCGTGGGCCACCCCCAGCGCGGGGCACCGGAGTTGCAGCCGGTGCGGGACCGCTGCGAGCAGACCGCCCGCGCGGCGCTCGGCGACGAGGGTTACGCGGCCGCGTTCGCCCGCGGCGCCGCCGCCCACGGCCCGACCGCCCTGTCCGCCGCCCTGCGCCCCGACCCCGCCTCGCACGAGTAGCCGCACCGTACGAGCGGCCGGGACGCGTGGTACCCAGAGGCGACTTGTTCGCGTACCGTCAAGTCGACCGGGTCGCGCCTCTGCTCGGTCCGCACCGCCGAACCGACGGACGGGAGAAGGACATTGCGTATCGCGCGACGGATCGGCCGGTGGGCCGGCGGCATCGCGGGCGCCGCGGCGCTGGTGCTGCTGGGGACCGGGCCCGCCGCGGCCGACGTGCCGATCGGCCAGCCGATGAGCGGCGAGATGACGTACTACAACGACGTCGGCTACGGCGCCTGCGGCACCTCGATCGACGCCTCGACGCAGTACCTGGTCGCCGTGTCGTACCAGTGGTGGACCGCGGCCAACCCGAACAACGACCCGCTGTGCAGCGGGATCTCGGTACAGGTCAGCTACGGCGGCAAGACGATCACCGTGCCGGTCGCCGACAAGTGCCCGACCTGCGACGCGAGCCACATCGACCTGAGCGAGCCGGCGTTCACCGAGTTCGCGCCGACCGGGACCGGGGTCGTCACCGGCATCACCTGGCAGTTCGTGTCCTCCGGCGGCACCACCACCCCGCCGCCGCTCGCGGCGCCGACCGGGCTGACGGTGACCGGCACCACCGGCACCACGGTGTCGCTGGCGTGGACCGGCGTCAGCGGCGCCGCGTCGTACACCGTGCGGCGCGACGGCGCCGCGGCGGGGACCGCCACCGGCACCACCTTCACCGACACCGGGCTGGCCGAGGGCAGCACCCACACCTACACCGTGACCGCCACCGGCTCCTCGGGCACCGTCTCCGCGACCTCCGCGGCAGTGACGGCGACCACCACCGCCGGCAGCGGAGGCGGGGGCGGGGGCGGGGGCTGCACGGCCACCGCCTGGAGCGCGGCCACCTCCTACGCGCCCGGCGACACCGTCTCCTACGCCGGCCACTCCTACACCGCCACCGCCTACTCCACCGGCGCCGCCCCGAACGACCCGGCCTCCTGGGCCGCGTGGAAGGACGACGGGGCGTGCTGACGCCGCGCGGGGAAGAATGGCGGCATGACGTCACGCTGGTCGATCGGTTCGCACAACTCCCTGCTGTCCATCGCCTCCACCGAGTCGGTGCTCTCCATCGGGTCCGCCGGGTCGGCGCTGTCCGTCGGGTCGGTGGCGTCGTTCGCGGCGTTCGGCTCGCTCGGGTCGGCGATGTCGGCGCTGTCGCTCGGGTCGTTCCAGTCGTTCGGGTCCTGGCTGTCGGGGCAGTCGAACGGCTCGGCGCTGAGCTGGCAGTCGAGCGGGGCGGTGCTGGCGCGCCGCACGGACGGCCCCGACGGCCGGATCGGGCCGCGCGCCGCGGTCGCCGTGGCCGCCACGGCCGCCGCCGGCCTGGCCTGGTGGCAGATCCGCCGCGCCGCGCGGTCCTAGCCCCGGGCATCCGAAGGCCCGCTCGGCCCGCGAGCCGGGCCGAGTCGGGGCCGACCCAGGGGGCCGCCCCCGGGCGCTGCCGGGCCGTTCCCGGGCCGTTCCCGGGCCGGCGGGCTCACGCGCCGCACGTTCATAAGTGTCGCTTTGTGATCATCATGGTCCGACTTTGACAATTCGTGGTGCTCCGGCGCACTCTTCTGTCATGTGCCTGTGCCCCATCCGCCCCGTGGTCCGCGCCAGCATCGAGCTGGCGCTGATCGGCGTGACCGCGCACAGCGTCGCCGACGTGCACTGTCGCTGACACCCGCACCGGTCCCGCCTGGCCGTGCCACCCCCGACCGCGTCGGGGGCGCCGCCGCGCCCGGGGCCCACCCCGCACGTCCCCTCTCCCCCGTTTGTCCGCGCGCCCCGGGCGCGCGCCTCCCCTCGCCCGGTGCCGGTACGCCCCGGGGAAAGGCCCTGCCATGTCTCGCTTGTCCCTGTCGCCAAGGCAGTTGGGCGCCGTAGCCGCTGTCCTCGCCATCGCCGGGGGGGCCGTCGCCTGCGGCCCCAAGAGCGCTGACTCGGCCGCGAAGGGCTCCGACGCCTCCCCGCACCGCGGCGGCACCCTGTACGTGCTGAACAACCAGCCGCAGAACAACTTCGACCCCGCCCGGCTCTACACCTCCGGCGGCGGCAACATCCCCTCGCTGGTCTACCGCACGCTCACCACCCGCGCCCGGGAGAACGGCGCCGCCGGCAACAAGGTCGTCCCCGACCTCGCCACGACCACCGGCGAGCCGAGCAAGGACGCCACCGTGTGGACGTACCACCTCAAGGACGGCCTGAAGTACCAGGACGGCACGGCCATCACCACCGCCGACATCAAGTACGACATCGAGCGGTCGTTCGCCGCCGAGCTGTCCGGCGGCGCCCCCTACCTGCGGGACTGGCTGGTCGGCGCGCAGGACTACCAGGGCCCGTACAAGGACCCCAAGGGCCTGGCCTCGATCGAGACGCCCGACGCGAAGACGATCGTCTTCCACCTGCGCAAGTCCGAGGGCGACTTCCCGCTGCTCGCCACGCAGACGTCGTTCGCCCCGGTGCCCAAGGCCAAGGACACCGGCACCAAGTACGCCGACCACCCGGTCTCCTCCGGCCCGTACGAGGTGGTCAGCAACCAGAACAACGGCGAGCACATCGTGCTGCGGCGCAACCCGAACTGGTCGCAGGCCACCGACGACCAGCGGCGCGCCTACCCCGACACGATCGACGTGCAGTCCGGGCTGGACCAGGCCGTGATCAACCAGCGGCTGTCCGCGGGCGTCGGCAAGGACGCGAACGCGGTGACCACCGACACCAACCTCGGCCCGGCCGAACTCGCCAAGACCACCGGGGACAAGGAGCTGTCCTCCCGGGTCGGCACCGGCCACTTCGGGTACACCGACTACATCGCCTTCAACCCGAAGGTGAAGCCGTTCGACAACATCAAGGTGCGCGAGGCCGTCGCGTACGCCGTGGACCGCACCACCGTGGTCGACGCGGACGGCGGCTCCTCGCTCGCCGAGCCCGCCACCACCTTCCTGCCGAACCAGACCGCCTTCAACGGCGGCACCACCTCCGACCCGTTCCCGGCGGGCAAGAGCGGAGACCCGGCGAAGGCGCGCGAGCTGCTGAAGGAGGCCGGCTACCCCAACGGGCTGACCGTCACCCTCACGCACGACACCAACAAGGGCGGCGAGGAAGGCCCCGAGGTCGCCACCGCGGTCCAGGAGGCGCTGAAGAAGGCGGGCATCACCGTCAAGCTGGAGGGCCTGGAGCACAACGCGTTCGACGACAAGGTCTACAGCGTCAAGACCGAGCCGGGCATGTTCCTGGCCGGCTGGGGCGCCGACTGGCCGTCCGGCGGGCCGTTCCTCGGCCCGATCTTCGACGGCCGGCAGATCGTCAAGGACGGCTACAACTTCAACAGCTCGCAGCTGAACGACCCCGCGGTCAACAACGAGATCGACGCGATCGACAAGATCACCGACCTGAGCGCCGCGGCGAAGCGCTGGGGCGCGCTGGACACGAAGATCGGCGCGCAGGCGCTGACCGTGCCGCTGGTCCACCCCGTCTACAAGCGGCTGTACGGCAAGAACATCCGCAACGTGGTGATCAGCGACTGGACCGGTGTGCTGGACGTCTCCCAGGCCGCGGTGAAGTGACCGCGTGAGCACCGAACACCCTGCCGCCGTCGGCGGCGGTACGGCGAAGGCCGTGCCGCCGCTGCTCGGCGAGGCGCTGCCGGACGGCCCGGTGGGCGGCGGGCCGGCACCCGGCGGACGGCAGTTCTGGCACCGGCTGCGCACCGAGCGCGCCGCCCTGGCCGGCGGCGCCGTCGTGGTGCTGCTGATCGTGGTGGCCATCGCCGCCCCGCTGCTGGCCGCGGCCGAGGGCCAGGACACCACCAGCTACCACGCGGCGCTGCTGGACTCCAGGGCCGGCGCGGTCCCGCTCGGCCACTTCGGCGGCGTCAGCGGCACCCACTGGCTCGGCGTCGAACCCGGCACCGGCCGCGACCTGTTCGCCCGGCTCGTCTACGGCGCCCGCACCTCGCTGGCGGTGGCGTTCGGCGCCACGCTGCTCCAGGTCGTCCTCGGCACCGCCTTCGGGCTGGCCGCGGGCCTGGGCAGCCGGGCCGTCGACGGGCTGCTGAGCCGGATCACCGACATCTTCGTCACGATGCCCGCGCTGGTCTTCTCCATCGCACTGCTCGCGGTGGTCCCCGGCAGCTTCCCGCGGCCGGTGCTGCTGGCCCTGGTGCTCGGCCTGCTCGCCTGGGGCGGGGTGGCCAAGATCGTCCGCGCGCAGGTGCTCACCCAGAAGTCCCTGGACTACGTCGCCGCGTCCCGGCTGGCCGGCTCCAGCGGCTGGCGCACCGCCCGCCGCGAACTGCTGCCCGCGCTGGTCGCGCCGGTGCTCACCTACGCGGCGATCCTGCTGCCGAGCAACATCGTCTCCGAGGCGGGCCTGTCCTTCCTCGGCATCGGCGTCAACCCGCCCACCGCGTCCTGGGGCCAGATGCTCTCCTCCGCCGCGACCTGGTACCAGGCCGACTCCGCGTACGTCCTGCTGCCCGCGCTGCTGCTGCTCGTCACGGTGCTCGCCTTCACGGTGTTCGCCGAGGGCATCCGGGTGGCGCTCGACCCGCGCTCGCGCAGCCGGCTGCGGATCGGCACCCGCAAGGGGGCCGCGTCGTGATCCGCTTCGCCGGGCGGCGCCTGCTCCAGGCGGCCGCCGTGCTGCTGGTGCTGGCCGCCGTGCTCTACGCCGTCTTCTACCTCGCCCCGGGCGACGCCGCCCAACTCGCCTGCGGCCCGCGCTGCTCCACCGCGCAGGTCGCCCAGGTCCGCGACCAGATGGGCCTGAACGACGCGGTGTACGTGCAGTTCTGGCACTTCCTGCAAGGCGTCTTCGCCGGGCACGACTACAGCTCCGGCAACGGTACGGTGCACTGCCCGGCGCCCTGCCTGGGCCAGTCCTACCGCACCGGCGACCTCGTCACCCATGTCATCGCCGAGAAGCTGCCCGCGACCGCGTCGCTGGCGCTCGGCGCCATGGTGATGTGGCTGGTGATCGGGGTCGGCACCGGCCTGGTCTCGGCGCTGCGCCGCGGCACCCTCGTCGAGCGGCTGCTGACCGGCTTCACGCTGGTCGGCACCGCCACCCCGGTGTTCATCACCGGCATCCTGCTGCTCCTGGTCTGCTGCTCGTGGCTGCGCTGGCTGCCGTACCCGACGTATGTGCCGCTCACCTCCGACCCCGAGCAGTGGGCGTGGAACCTGCTGCTGCCGTGGCTGGCGCTCGCCCTGGTGGAGGCCGCCAAGTACGCCCGGCTGACCCGCAGTTCGCTGCTGGAGACGCTGGCGGAGGACCACATCAGGACCTTCCGCGCATACGGCGTGTCCGAGGGCGCGCTCGTCCGGCGGCACGCGCTGCGCGGGGCGCTCGCCTCGGTGATCGCGCTGTCCGCGCTGGACCTGGGCACGATGTTCGGCGGCGCGCTGCTCACCGAGACGCTCTTCGGCGTCCCCGGGATCGGCCAGCAGCTGGTGCAGTCCGTGCAGTTGAAGGACCTGCCCGTGGTGGTGGGGATCGTCCTGGTGATGGGCCTGGCGGTGGTGGTCGCGAACGCGGTCGCCGACGTGCTGTACGCCCTCGCCGACCGAAGGGTGGTGCTGGCGTGACCGCCGACACTCCGCTGTCCGTCACCAAGTCCGCGGCCGCGCCCGGCGCCGGCGCGGCCGGACCGGCCGGCGAGCCGCTGGTCGAGGTCGCGGACCTGCGCATCGACTTCCCCACCGAGACCGGGACGGTACGGGCCGTCGACGGGATCGGCTTCACGCTGCGGCCCGGCGAGGCGCTGGGCCTGGTCGGCGAGTCCGGCTCGGGCAAGTCCGCCACCGCGTACGCGCTGCTGGGGCTGCACCGCGGCACCGGCGCCGAGGTGAGCGGCACGGTACGGGTGGCCGGCACCGATGTGCTCACCGCGCCCGAGGCCGAGCTGCGGCGACTGCGCGGCGGCGTCGCGGCGGTCGTCTTCCAGGACCCGCTGAGCGCGCTCGACCCCTACCTCGCCGTCGGCGACCAGATCGCCGAGGTCTACCGGGTGCACCGCCGGGTCTCCCGCGCCGCCGCCCGGGCCCGGGCGGTCGAGGTGCTGGACCGGGTCGGCATCCCCACCGCGGCCCGCCGGGCCCGGTCCCGGCCGCACGAGTTCAGCGGCGGCATGCGGCAGCGGACCCTGATCGCCATGGCGCTGGCCTGCGAACCGCGGCTGATCGTCGCCGACGAGCCGACCACCGCGCTCGACGTCACCGTGCAGGCGCAGGTGCTCGACCTGCTGCACGAACTGCGGACCGAGTCGGGCCTGGCGCTGCTGATGGTCACCCACGACCTCGGGGTGGCCGCGGGCACGGTGGACCGGCTGCTGGTCCTCCAGCACGGCGCCGCCGTGGAGTCCGGTGCGATCGCCGAGGTGCTGGCGCGGCCGGAACACGCCTACACCCGGGCGCTGCTGGCCGCGGTGCCCCGGATCGAGCCGGCGGCGGCTCCGCCGGAGGAGGAGACGGCTAAGGAAGCGGGGCAGGGGACGGCGAAGGAAGCGGGAGAGCCCGCGCCCGAGTCCCCGTCCGAGCCCGTGCCCGTGCCCCGGTCCGAGCCCGCACCCGCGCCCGCCCCGGCGGCCGGCGGCGGCTCGTCCGGCGAGGTGCTGCTCGAAGCGGTCGGGCTGCGCAAGGAGTTCGGGCGCGGCCAGGGCCGGTTCGCGGCGGTGGACGGCGTGGACCTGGTGGTGCACGCCGGTGAGACGCTGGGCGTCGTCGGGGAGAGCGGCAGCGGCAAGACCACGCTCGGCCGGATGCTGGTGCGGCTGCTCGACCCCACCCAGGGCGAGGTCCGCTACTGCGGCAAGGACATCGCCCGGCTCGGCGACCGCCAACTGCGGCCGCTGCGCCGTGAGTTGCAGATGGTCTTCCAGGACCCGGTCTCTTCGCTGAACCCGCGGCGCAGCATCGGCGAGTCCATCGCCGACCCGCTGCGGGCGGCCGGTGACCTGACCGATCGCCAGATCACCTCCCGAGTGGGCGAGTTGCTGGAGCGGGTCGGCCTCGAAGCGTCCTGGTACCACCGCTACCCGCACGAGTTCAGCGGCGGCCAGCGCCAACGCGTCGGTATCGCCCGCGCGTTGGCACCCCAGCCGCGGCTGGTCGTCTGCGACGAGCCCGTCTCCGCCCTGGACGTCAGCACCCAGGCCCAGGTCGTCGCCCTGCTCGGCGAGCTCCAGCGGGACCTGGGGCTTGCGCTGGTCTTCGTCGCCCACGACCTCGCGGTGGTCCGCCAGGTCAGCGACCGGGTCGCCGTCATGCAGTCGGGCCGGGTCGTCGAGGAGGGCTCGGCCGACGAGGTCTACGCCGACCCGCGCGACCCGTACACAAGGCGCCTGCTGGCCGCCGTCCCCGTCCTCGACCCCGCCGAGTCCCACGCCCGCCGCACCGCGCGCCGCCGCGCGGAGCCGTCCCACCCGTAGTCCCCGTCACCGGGGCACCACGCGTGCCCTGGTCACGGCGGGCCCCGGGCGACCAGGGGGTATCCACTCGCCCCACGCCCACCAATTGGTCTGGACCTATTGATAACAGCGGGGGGCGCCCGGCAGGCTTGGTTCCGCGCGCGCCGCACCCCCGCACCACACCTCTGGCCCCATGGCAGGCGATTCCGCCTGCCCGCGAAGGAGTTGTGATCCCCATGCGCTCGAAGGTCCTGGCCCGCGCGGCCACCGTCGCGGCCACCGCGATCCTCGGTCTCGGCATCGCCACCACGGCGGCGCAGGCGTCCCCGCCGCCCGGCAGCGGCTTCATGTTCCTCGGCTACTTCCCGACGTACGACAGCTGCGTCGCGCAGGCCCAGGCCGACGCACCCGTCCACGGCCCGGTCTACATCTGCGAGTACGGCACCAACGGCCTCTACCTGCTCTGGATGCACTGACCCCTGAGCTGATCCGGCACTGAACCGGCACCCAACCCGCGCCGGCGGGGTGCGGGCCCCATCGCCCGCACCCCGGAACGTCAGCCGTAGCGTGCGGCGTTCGCGCGGAGCCGGGCCGCCTCCGCGCGGACCCAGGGCAGGGCGTCGTAGAGGGCCTGGCCCGGGCAGTCGGTCTGGTAGACGTCGCGGTGCCCGGAGATCGTGTTCACCTCGGCGGCGGTGCCCTTCGGGTACCGGCTCGCGTTGTTGCTGGAGACCAGCCGCACCTTGCCCAGCGGGCTGATCCCCGGGTCGAGCTTCCAGGCGGCTATCTCGGCTATCGCCTCCAGCATCGGGCGCGGCACCTGCTGCCCGGCGCCGAAGTTGCCCAGGGCCGCTATCCCGACGGTGTCGTTGTTGAAGCCCTCGGTGTGCGAGCCGCGCACGTCGCGGTCCACGCTCCCGGCCCGGCCCTCGTAGATGCCGCCGCACCGGTCGACGACGAAGTTGTAGCCCAGGTCGTTCCAGCCCAGCGCGATGTGCCGCTGCTCCAGGGCGAGCAGCATCCCCGGCACGTCCTTCTTGCAGTCGTACGTGTTGGGGTTGTCCGTGTGGTGCACAAAGACCGCCTTCACCGCCTTGTCGTAGACCAGCCCGGGCCGTACGTCCTTCTCGTCCGCGTGCCAGGCCGCCCGCAGCACCACGTCCGGCCGCAGCGACGCCGGGCGGATCGCGGCAGCGCCCTGCCGGGGTCCGTTCGCCCGGTGCTGCGGCGCCGAGCAGGTCATGAGGAGGGCCAGGGCCGGCAGGTACCACGCCAGCTTGGGCCGGTGCAGCCGCATGACGTCCAGCCTCGGCCGAACCGGCCGCACCGGACATCCAAGGAGGTCGTTCGGGTGAACGCCGGGGCCGAAGGCGCCGCCCGCCCGGCGCGCCTCACCGCGGCCGCGCCCGTACGGGGTAGGGGCTCAGCGGCGCGGCGCGTCCTGCGGGGCGTCCCCCGCCCCGGCCGGCCGGGCCCGCGCGCCGGCCACCGCGGTGCTCGCCCGCCGCGCCCCGGTCGTGGCGAACGCCGAGTACCGCGGCACCCACCGCAGCAGCGCCCCCGCCGCCGCGACGCCCACCGCGCCCATCACCGAGATCCCGGCCGCCAGGCTGCCGAGCGAGGCGGCCGCCGACACGACCAGCGGCCCGCCCGCGCTGCCGGAGTCCGCGCACAGCCGCCACACCCCGAGGAACTGCGAGCGGGTGGCCGCGGGCGCCACGTCGGCGCCGAGCGTCATCAGCACACCGCTGCCGATGCCGTTGCCGAAGCCGATCAGCATCGCCACCACCGTCAGCTCGGTGAGCGTGTGGGTCAGCGGCAGCACCGCCTGCGAGGCGCCGAGCACCAGCATGGAGGGCACCGCGATCCACAGCCGGCCGGCGCGGTCCATCACCTGGCCGGAGGGGTAGAAGGTCAGCGTGTCGACCAGCCCGGCGATGCCGAACACGACGCTGGTCGACGACGCGCTCAGCCCCAGGTGCTCCGACCACAGCGGCAGCACCGTCTGCCGGGTGGCCCGGACCGAGCCGACCAGCAGCACCGCGAGGCCCAGGGTGAGGAAGACCTTCCGGTGCTCGCGCAGCACCGCCCGGACCGGTACGGGCTTCGCGCCGCCGCGCACCACGGGCTCGGCGACGTCGGGCACCGCGACCAGGACGACGACGGTGATCGCGGTGCACACCAGCGCCAGCCAGTACACGTCGTGCACCGGGCGGCCGCCGCTGAGCACGGCCGCGCCCAGGAACGGCCCGGCGAAGGCGCCCACCCGCGACATCCCGCCGAGCGTCGACAGCGCGCGGGCCCGCAGGTGCTCGGGCACCGCCTCGGTCAGGTAGGACTGCCGGGCGAGCATGACCACGGCGTTGGACGCGCCGGTCACGGTGACCGCGAGCGCGAGCTCCCAGACGGTGCGGGCCAGCGCGCACCCGCACAGGGTGACCGAGGTGACGGCCGAGGCGACCAGCATCGCCTTGCGGTCGCCCAGCCGCGCGGCCAGCGCCCCGGCCGGCACGTCGCCGAGGATCTGCCCGACGCCCAGCAGCGCCAGCACCAGTCCGGCGGCGCCGACGCCCGCGCCGAGTGCGCGGCCGCTGAGCGCGAGGACGGGGGCGAGCGCGCCCATGCCGGTCTCGAAGACCAGCACCGGCAGGAACACCGCGGGGATCAGGCGGCCCAGCGACACCGGCTGCGCGCTCACCTGCTGATCCCCACCCTCGTGCCGACGTACGTCCGAAAAGCCGGGGCGTGGCCCGAGGTGCGGGCGCGGCCCGTACCTCATTCAACAACAGCACCTTCCGGCGCGGCCAGGGGGGCCTGGCCGCGCCGGGCGGGAACCGGCGGGCGGGAACCAGCGGGCAGGGATCAGCGGGCGGGCGTCGACCCCGCGGGGCTCAGTCGTCCATCCACGGCCCGAGCTTGTGCGGGTTGCGCACCGCCCACACATGGGTGACCCGGTCCTCCGCGATGTCGAACGCCAGCACCGCCAGGGCCGCGCCGTCCTGGCGCAGCACCAGCCCGGGCCGGCCGTTGACGGTCTCCTCCAGGATCTGCACGCCCGCGCCGCCGCGGCGCGCGATGGCGACGAAGTAGCGGGCGATCGGGGTGCTGCCGTGCAGCGGGTGGGGCAGGGCCGAGACGATGCCGCCGCCGTCGCCGACCGCGGTGGCGTCCGGGTCGAGCAGGCCGATCATGGCGTTGACGTCGAGGGCCTCCCACGCCTGCTTGAACTCCCGGACGATCCGGCTGTGCCGGTCGGTCGGCGGCTGGGCGCCGCGCTCCGCGCGGACCCGGCGGCGGGCGGACGTGGCGAGCTGGCGGCAGGCGGCGGGGCTGCGCCCGACGATCTCGGCGACCTCGGGGAAGGGGTAGCGGAACACGTCGTGCAGGATGAACGCCACCCGCTCGGCCGGGGTCATCGCCTCCAGCAGCACCAGGAACGCCATGGACAGCGACTCGTCGAGGGTGACGCGGTCGGCGGGGTCGACCTCGGCGCCGCCGGACCAGCCGCTGATCAGCTCCGCGCTGCCGGGCACCGGCTCGGGAATCCACTCGCCGACGTAGCGCTCGCGCCGGGCCCGCGCCGAGCGGAGCTGGTCCAGGCAGATCCGGCCGGCGACCTTCGTCAGCCAGGCGCCGACGTTCTCGATCGCGTCCTGCTGCCGCGGCGGCAGCGCGTACCAGCGGGCGTACGTCTCCTGGACGACGTCCTCGGCGTCCGCGAGTGAGCCCAGCAGCCGGTAGGCGACGCCGATGAGCCGCCGCCGCTCGCGCATGGCCTCGTCGAGCGCCGCGTCGCCGCCGCCCTGTCCGGGTTCGGTGCTCATGCTTCCCCGACCTTTCTGTCCGTGTCCGCCGCCGCCCGCGTCGTCCGCGCGCACCCGTACGACGCGGCAGCGGCCCGGAGTGTGAGGTCCGGGGGGCGGCTCACAGGCGGCGGGGCCGCGCCGTCGGGTGGGCGGAAGCACGCCGAATCACACCGGGGGGCCTTTGATGAGCGTGTTGTTGTGGGTGGTGCAGGCGGTGCTCGCCGCCGCGTTCGCCGCGTCCGGGCTGGCGAAGACGACGCAGTCCCGGGAGTGGCTGGTCGCCCCGGGAGCCGGCCGCGGTGGCCGTGAACGCCGTCGTCCTGCTGCTGGGCGTGCTCGTCGCCTGGGGGCGGTTCGGTCCCTACGGCCGGTGACCGGCCGCCGACGAGGCCCCTCACCTCGTACGACAGGCCGTCCGCACCCTCACTGGGGAACGCGGGGGCAATCGGCAGTGGAATAACGGGCAACTTCCAGGTGGACGATCGGACCATCGGACAGGCCGTCAGGAGCCCGCCGACCGGCGGGCTCCTGCGTGCGGAGCTGTTCGCGGTACGCGCGGGCGATGGCGATCAGCTCGTCCAGCGACTCCCGGGTGCGCACGAGTTCGTCGATGTGGGCCGAGAGCCGGTCGCGCTCCTGCGCCATCCGCTCCAAGGCGGCGTCGGAGTTCTCCGCGCTGGGCGCGTCGACACAGGGCATCAGCTCCAGAATGGTGCGGCTGGACAGCCCGCCGGCGTACAGCCGCTGGATGAAGACGACCCGTTCGACGTCGGCGTCCGTGTAGTGCCGGTGGCCGCCTGAGCTGCGGGTACTGACCAGCAGTCCCTGCTCCTCGTAGTAGCGCACCGACCGGACGCTGACGCCCGCCTTGGCCGCGAGTTCCCCGATCCGCATCCGCCCGTCCTTCCCGCGTTCTCCATGGGCGTTCTCCATGGGCCCGGTGCGCGCCCGTGTGGGCTGCGCAACAACAACTTGCATCTGACGTCAGTGTGAGGTTCTAGCGTAGACCACGGGCCCGAGGGACGGGCCCGCGGACCGAAGGAGCCCGACGTGACGACCCTCTTCAGCAGCTACCGGCTCGGCGCGCTGACGCTGCCCAACCGCGTGGTGATGGCCCCGATGACCAGGGTGCGGGCCGGTGCGGGCGGGCTGGCCACCCCGTCGATGGCCGCCTACTACGCCCAGCGGGCCACCGCCGGCCTGATCGTGACCGAGGGCGTGCAGCCGAACGCCGTCGGGCAGTCCAACCCGGGCACGCCCGGCCTGCACACCGACGCGCAGACGGACTCCTGGCGGCAGGTGACCGACGCGGTGCACACCAACGGCGGCCGGATCTTCGCGCAGCTCATGCACGGCGGGCGCGTCTCGCACCCCGACACCATCGGCACGGTGCCGGTCGGCCCGTCGGCCGTCGCCGCGGCCGGCGACGTGTTCACCCCGACCGGCCCGCAGCCCGCGCCGGTGCCGCGGGCCCTGGAGACCGCCGAGGTGCCCGAACAGGCCCGTTCCTACGCCGAAGCGGCCCGCCGCGCGGTGGAAGCGGGCTTCGACGGGGTCGAACTCCATGGCGCGAACGGGTACTTGATCTCCCAGTTCCTCTCCTCCAACGCCAACCTGCGCACTGACCGGTACGGCGGCCCGGTCGCGCACCGCATCCGCTTCGCGGTGGAGGCCGCGGCCGCGACCGTCGACGCGGTCGGCGGCGACCGGACCGGTATCCGGCTCTCGCCCGGCGCCGACTTCTGGGGTGTGCACGACACCGACGTCACCGAGCTGTACACGCAGTTGCTCACCGAACTGGCCCGGGTCGGGGTGGGCTATGTGCACCTGGAGGCCACCTCCGACGACGAGGTGCTGCTCGCGCTGCGCCGGGCCTGGGCCGGGCCGCTCGTGATGAACCCGGTGCTGCCGATGGGCCCGCGGCAGACCGGCCGCAAGGACGCCGACCGCTGGCTGGACCTGGGCGCCGACCTGATCAGTTTCGGCCGCGCCTTCCTCACCAACCCCGATCTGGTCGAGCGGCTGCGCGCCCGGTTGCCGCTCACCGAGGTCGACGAGTCCGCCTACTACCAGGGCGGCGACGAGGGCTACCTCACCTACACCTCCCACCGGTACACCGCCTGACGCCCTCGAAGGGCAGCGCCGCAGGCCCGCCCGCCCCCGGCCCCCGTTCCCGCAGCCGTCCCCCGGCCCTCGCCCGCCGCCCTCCGCGGCCGCCCGCGGCGCCCGGGGGGCGGCTCCGGCGCGTCCGCGGCAACACCGCGCGCATCACCCGCACTTCACGCCACGGTGATTCTGCTCTCACTTCGACGCGGCCCCAGGGACGTACGATCACGAGCGCAAACCTCATCCGACCGATCGGATTCAGCCATTGTCGAACGGCCAACCGGGCACGCCGCCGGGCCGATCCGGGCAGCACGGCGCCCCTCCGCCGGGTCGGAGGATGACCCAACTGCCGCCCAGGACCGGCCGAGTGACGGGCCCGGAAGGTCCCCAGGGGCAACCCGCACCGGGTGGAACGGGCAACCGCGCGGCCCGGGCCGCCCGCGGAGCGGCTGGCCGGATACGGCATCGGGGCGGAACCCTGAAACGGTTCACCTCGATCATGTCGGATGTGTGCACGGGGCGGCCGAGGGCGAGCACGGGTTGGTAGGGGTTTACATGGCGGAGCATGATGGCGCAGGCAACAGCAAGCACAGGAGTGCGCAACTCCACCCTCCGCGCGGGCGAAAGGACTGAGTCCGTGGTTCTCACCACGCCCCCCGAACTGTCGGGCACCACCACCAGGATTCCCGTCACGGTCCACGCTCCCGACCCGATCTCGCTGGCCGGTGTCACCAGCCAGCTCAGCCAGCGGCCGGAGATCCGGCTGGTCGACGAGGAGAGCCGGCAGCCGGGCACCGTCGCGGTGCTGCTCGCCGTCGCCCTCGACGAGAGCACCCTGTCCCGGCTGCGCCAACTGGTGCGCACCGACGGCGTACGCGCGGTGCTGGTCGCCAACCTGATCCGCGAGGCCGAACTGCTCCAGGTGATCGACTGCGGGGTGGGCGCCATAGTCTGGCGGCATGAAGCCACCGGGCAGCGCATCCTCCAGGCCGTGCTGGCCGCCTCGCGCGGCGACGGCGACCTGCCCTCCGACCTGCTCGGCCGGCTGATGACGCAGGTCGGCATCATGCACCGCAACGCCAAGCATCTGCCCGGCGATCCGGCGTCGGGGCTCACCCCGCGCGAGGTCGACGTGCTGCGGCTGGTCGCCGAGGGCATGGAGACCGGGGAGATCGCGGGCAAGCTGTCGTACTCGGAGCGGACCGTCAAGAACGTGATGCACAGCCTCACCACCCGGCTGCGGCTGCGCAACCGCGCCCACGCCGTGGCGTACGCGCTGCGCGAGGGCTACATCTGACGGCCACCGGCCGGCCCGACCGGACCGGCCGCACCGAGCGTTGACCAACCAGCGGGCACAGCGAAGGGCGCGACCGTGATACACGAGGTGGACGAAGTCCTCAAGGGGCTGCTGACCGGGGGCGCCCTGGCCGGCACCGGCGTCGACATCGCCTTCGAGGCGCCGACCAAGGACTGGGCCGCCCGGCGCAACGCGCCGACCATCGACGTCTACCTGTACGACATCCGCGAGGACATCCACCGGCGTGAGCGGGGCGCCATCGCCGTCCACGACGACCAGGGCATCGTGGTGCGCAGGCGCCAACCGCCGCGCTGGTACCGGCTGTCGTACCTGGTCACCGCCTGGACCAAGCAGCCGCAGGACGAACACCGCCTGCTGTCGGCCGTCCTGGCCACGCTGCTGCCCCGCGAGGTGCTGCCGCCCGAGGAGCTGACCGGCGCGCTGGCCGCGCTCGGCCTGACCATCCCGCTGACCGTCGCCGGCCAGCAGACCGACTCCCGCTCGTTCGCCGAGATCTGGTCGGCGCTCGGCGGCGAGCTGAAGCCGTCCCTGGACGTCACCGTCACCGCCCCCTTCCCGGCCTTCCCCGAGTACGACGCCGGGCCGCCGGTCACCGAGGGCGCGGGCGTGCGGGTGCGCGGCACCGACGGAACCCTCGAGGGCTCCGCCGAGCGCTACCACCGGCCGCACCACGTCGCCGAGCGGAAGCAGGCGGCCCGCGACGCCGCCCGCGGGGTGCGGCGGGACAGCGCGGAATGACCACCGCGACGGCCGCCGGCGCGGCCACCGCCGCCACCGGGCCCGGCACCGAACCCGGCACCGCGCCCGGCCCCGACGACGCCCTCATCGACCGGCTCGGCGCGCTGCGCGACCGGGTCGCGCTGCTCGTCGAGCACCGCAGCGCCACCGACCCGACCGCCGCCGATCCGCTGCGCGGGCTGTACCTCACCGACGAGGCGGTCCAGTACCTGCTGCGGCCGGCGGCCGAGGACGCCCGCCCCGGACCGGAGGCCGCGCCCGACGAGGCGGTCGGCGAGGCGCCCGGGGAGGACCGGCTGGTCCGGCTCGCCGCCCGGCTCGGCCTGTCCGGGCTGGACGCGCGCATCCTGCTCGCCGCGCTCGCCCCCGACCTCGACCGCGCCTTCGAACCGCTCTACGGCTACCTCAACGACGACGTCAGCCGCCGCCGGGCCACCGTCGGCCTCGTCCTCGACCTGTGCGGGGTGCCCGCGCACCACGCCGAGGGCCGCGCCCGCTTCCACCCGTCGGCGCCGCTGGCCGCGCTCGGGCTGCTGGTCGTCGAGGAGCCCGAACGCCCCTTCCTCAGCCGGTCGCTGCGGGTCCCGGACCGGGTCGCCGCCCACCTCGTCGGCGACGACACCCCGGACCCCGCGCTCGCCGGTCAGGTCACCGCGCTCGCCCCGGCAGCCGCCGCGTCCGCCGCGCCGGACGACCCGCTGGTGGCCCGGCTCGCCGCGCGCCTGGCGGCCGGACCGGCCACCGTCTACCTGCGCGAGCACCGCGAGGGCGAGGGCGTCGCCTGCGCCGCGGCCGCGTTCGGCGCGGCCGGGCTGCCCGCCCTGCACTACACCCCGGCGGCCCTGCCCGGCGGCGGCGGAGCCGACGCCGACCCGACCGGAGACCAGGGCGGCGGGCCCGTCGCCGAGCGCGACCAGATCGCCGCGGCCACTGCCGCGCTCCCCCACCTCCTGCGCGAGGCGCGCCTGCGCGGACACGCGATCCTGGTGGCGCCGGTGCCCGTCCAGCCCGCGGCCGCCGCCGCACTCGTCCGCGCTTTGGCGGTCGGCGACGTCCATGTGGTCATGGCCGGCACCCGCCCGTACGACCCGCAGTGGTCGGAACACGACCCGCTCGTCCTCGACGCGCCCCGGCAGCGGGCCGGCGACCTCGCCACCTGGACCGAGGCGCTCGGCGCGGCCGGCGGACCGGCCGACGAAGCCGAGGGGGGCGAAGGGGCCGCGAACGGCCTCGGGTTCGACCTGGCACCGGTCGTCGCGCCCTACCGGCTCGGCGGCGACCGCATCCGCCGGGTCGCCCAGGTCGCCCAGGACCTGGCCGCCTTCGACGGCACCCCGCTGACCCCCGCGCACCTGCGGCTCGCCGCGCGGCAGCAGTCCGCGTCCGGGCTGGAGCGGCACGCCCGCCGGATCAGGCCCGCCGTCGACTGGGACGACCTGGTGCTCCCCGAAGGCCCGCTGGCGCAGCTGCACGAGCTCGCGCTGCGGGCCCGCCACCGCGACCGGGTGCTCGGCGACTGGCGGCTGAGCGCCGGCGGCGGCCGGGGCCGCGGGGTGCTGGCGCTCTTCGCGGGCGACTCCGGCACCGGCAAGACGCTGTCGGCCGAGGTGGTCTCCGCCGACCTCGGCCTGGACCTCTACGTGGTGCAGCTCTCCTCGATCGTCGACAAGTACGTCGGCGAGACCGAGAAGAACCTGGAGCGCATCTTCACCGAGGCCGACCGGACCGACGCGGTGCTCCTCTTCGACGAGGCCGACTCCATCTTCGGCAAGCGCTCGGAGGTGAAGGACGCGCACGACCGCTACGCCAACATGGAGAGCGCCTACCTGCTCCAGCGGCTGGAGTCCTTCGACGGCATCGCGCTGCTGACCACCAACCTGCGGGCCAACGTCGACGACGCCTTCACCCGGCGGCTCGACCTGGTGGTCGACTTCCCCTTCCCCGACCCCGCGCAGCGCCTCGCGCTGTGGCGGCACAGCCTCTCCCACGTGCCCTGCGCCGACGACATCGAACCGGCCGGTGTGGCCAAGGAGTTCGAGCTGGCGGGCGGCTCGATCCGCAGTGCCGTGGTCACCGCCGCGTACGCGGCGGCCGGCCGCGGCGAACCCGTCGGCACCGACGACCTCCTCGCGGGCGCCCAGCGCGAGTACCGCAAGGCCGGCCGGCTGGTCCTGACCGACGACACCACCTGGTAGCCGCGTCGGCCCGCCCCGGGCGGGGCGGGCCGACGCGGCTTGCAAGCGGACAGCCGGACGGTCAGACGGTCAGACGGATGGCCATGACCATCCCCGACGCGTCGGTGGTGCCGCCGAAGATCCAGTCCTGGTTGGTCTTCGTCGGGTCGTTGCAGGACTTGCCGCCCCAACCGCCGACGTGCAGGTAGGTGTTCTGGCAGATGTCGCCGGTGGAGGCGCCGACCGCGTAGCCGGACAGCAGCAGGCCCTTGCCGGTGGTGCCGACGTAGACATCGACCTTGTCGTCCCCGGACTTCCACGGCACGTTGTTCCAACCGCCGACCTGGCGGAAGGCGTTGGCCGAGCTGCCGCCGACCCCGGAGACGGAGATGTTGATCGCCTCGATGGCGTTGGCGTCGTCGTCGGTGGACCCGGCGGTGACGCCGTCGCAGGACGGCTTGGTCCAGCCCTTGTCGCTGACGTAGACGCGGTAGCAGATGTGCCGGCCGGTCGGGTCGTCCTCGGCGAGCTTCTTCACCGCGGTCGCCGCCGTGGCGGGCTTGGCCTTCTTCTTGGGGGTGCTGCCGCCGCCGCCCGAGGGCGCCGAGGTGGTCGGGGGCGGTGTCGTCGGGTCCGGGGTGACGACCGGTGGCGGCGTGGTCGTCGGCGGCGGGGTGGGCAGCGTGGAGGCGGCGGCCTGCTCCACCTTCGGCTGCGCGAGGCTGGCCACCGGCGGCTTGTAGGCGAACCACAGTGCGACCGCGGCGATGACCAGCCCGATCAGCAGGCCGAGGAAGGTCGCCAGGAACCGCGGCAGCACCCCGCGCTGGACGTAGGTGCCGTCGACCTCGAGCGGGTTGGCGCCGGAGCGCTGGACCGCCAGCCGGAAGGGGCGGTTCTCCTTGCGCCCGAACCAGGTGATACGGCTCGGCCGCAGCGTGGCCTTCACGAACGCGGCCCGGCCCGGCTCGATCTGGACGTTCGCCGGGTGGATCTCGTACGTGATCTGGTCGCCGTTGTCGGTGCCGACGATCGAGGCGGTCAGCTTGGTGTTCCCGAGGTTGTCCACGGCGAGCTTCGGCCGGCCGCGGAACCGCCCCTTGACGGTGTGCGGCACCAGCTCCGCGCGCACCTCGGTGAAGGGCGTGATGGTGATGTTGCCCTCGGGCACCGAGGTCGCATCGGGGTGCTCGGTGGGCACGACCTGGACGCCGTACGGGTTCGGCCCGGCGATGGCGTCCGGGGTGCGCGGCGGCGCGACGGTGAGCTCGACCGTGTCCACGGTGCCCGGGTACAGCCGCAGCGTCGGCGGCTCGACCGTGATGTACGGGGCGAGGTTGCCGACCGGCAGGAACCGGTACTCGTCCACCACGTCGCCCGTGTTGCGCAACCGCAGCCGCACGATCGTGGAACTGCCGGCGTCGACCGTGGCGGACGGGGGTTCGAGGGAGGTCCAGATGCTCACACCGCGACGCTACGGGGTCCGCCCCCTGCCCGTCAGCAACCCGCGAGGCAGCGCGGTTGTCCGCGCGGGCGGCGCGGTTGCCCGAAGATACGGCCACCGGGCCCCCGGGGCACCCGAGTTGGGCCCCGCGTCGGCGCTCCCGACCGGGTCCGGCAACCCCGCGTCGAGGACGCGCTCGCCTTCTTACGACGAACTCACGGCCGTGGCAAGGTCTTTGGGGGCAGACTTGAGGGCAGACCCCATGCGCCCCACGGGCGCCACCCGTCCCCGTGGCACGGCGCACCGGCCCGAGGGGCGCTCCGCGCGGCGCCGGACCCCGGCCCCGCACCTCCCATCAGGGGACACGGCATGACAAGTCGGGCACCACACGGCGTGCCGAGAGCACCACGTGGCGGCACCGCCGCGCCGGCGCTGCCCTTCGGGGGCAGCGGAACTGCCCCCGGAAAGGCACCGCAGGACGTTTCGCCCGGCGCTCTGGCGAGCGAGGGTGAGAGTCGACCCTTTTCTCGTACCCCGAGGAGAACAGCGCATGCCGTCGTATCTGTCGCCGGGCGTCTACGTGGAGGAAGTGGCCAGCGGCTCCCGTCCGATCGAGGGGGTGGGCACATCGGTTGCCGCCTTCGTCGGCCTGGCGCCCACCGGTCCGCTCAACGAGCCGACCCTGGTGACCAACTGGACGCAGTACGTCGCGTCCTTCGGTGAGTTCACCGACGGCTACTTCCTGGCGCACTCGGTCTACGGCTTCTTCAACAACGGCGGCTCGGCCGCCTACGTCGTCCGTGTGGGCGGCCAGGCCGGCGGTGTGTCGGGTTCCGCCGTGGACGCCGACACCAAGCAGCCCGCGGCCGTCGGCGGCGGTACCGCCCCGGCCGCGCTGACCGCCGGCGAGGAGGCCGCCCTCGGCACCTTCAAGGTCGCCGCGGTCGCGCCCGGTGAGGGCGGCGCGCTCAGCGTCGAGGTCGCCGACGCCGACGGCGAGGGCCCGGCCGAACGCTTCAAGCTGCTGGTCAAGGACGGCGGCAAGACCGTCGAGACCTTCGACGTGACCGCCAAGCGCGGCGGCCGCAACTACGTGGTCACCCAGGTGAAGGAGCGCTCCAAGCTCATCGTCGTCACGGAGGCCGCCGCGGCCGGGCAGCTGGCCCGCCCGGAGAACCAGACCGTGGCGCTCGCCGCCCCGGCCGCCGCGCCGGCGGCCCCGGTCGCCCCGGCCGAGGCGACCAACGTCAAGGAGTACCTCGGCGACAGCGCCGACCGCACCGGCTTCGGCGGCCTGGAGGCGGTGGACGAGATCTCGATGGTCGCCGTCCCCGACCTGATGGCGGCCTACCAGCGCGGCGCGATCGACCTGGAGTCCGTCAAGGCGGTTCAGCTCGGTCTGATCGCGCACTGCGAGCTGATGGGCGACCGGCTGGCGATCATCGACCCGCCGCCCGGGCTCAACGCGCGCGAGATCCGCGTCTGGCGCCAGGAGACGTCCAACTACGACTCCAAGTACGCGGCGCTGTACTACCCCTGGATCAAGGTCTTCGACCCGTCCGGCGGCCAGACCCGGCTGATCCCGCCGAGCGGCCACGTGGCCGGCATCTGGGCCCGCAACGACTCCGAGCGCGGTGTGCACAAGGCGCCCGCCAACGAGGTCGTGCGCGGCGCGGTCGACCTGGAGCTGCAGATCACCCGCGGCGAGCAGGACCTGCTCAACCCGCTGGGCATCAACTGCATCCGCTCCTTCCCCGGCCGCGGCATCAGGGTCTGGGGTGCGCGTACCCTGTCCTCCGACCCGGCCTGGCGCTACCTGAACATCCGCCGGTACTTCAACTACCTCGAGGAGTCGATCCTCAACGGCACGCAGTGGGTGGTGTTCGAGCCCAACGACCAGGCACTGTGGGCCCGTATCCGGCGCAACATCTCCGCCTTCCTGGTCACCGAGTGGCGTGGCGGCGCCCTGTTCGGCGGGCAGCCGGACGACGCGTACTACGTGAAGTGCGACGCCGAGACCAACCCGCCGGAGTCGGTCGACCTCGGCCGGGTGATCTGCGAGATCGGCGTCTCCCCGGTGAAGCCGGCCGAGTTCGTGATCTTCCGGCTGGCCCAGTTCTCCAGCGGCGCAGGCGAGTTGGAGGAGTGATCCGACGGCGGCCTGACCGCCCGGACCACCGCGAACAGCAGCAGGACCAGCACGGCATGACGTACGAGCAGCGCGAAGCGAAGGAACAGCGGCGATGAGTCTCCAGCCAGGTGATGCGCTCACCTCACACAACTTCGGCCTCCAGATCGACGGGGTGATGGTCGAGTACCTCCAGGAGGTCAACGGCCTGGACATGACCCAGGACGTCATCGAGTACCAGCAGGTGTCGGCGAACGGCCAGCCGGTCACCAAGAAGATGCCGGGCGTGAAGAAGGCGGGTGAGGCGACCGTCGTGCGCGGCATGACGCAGTCCACCGCGTTCAACGACTGGATCAACGCCTCGGTCCGCGGCGACATGGGCTCGGCCCGCAAGAACGCCAGCATCCTGGTGATGGACTACATGAACAACCCGGTGAAGCGGTACCACCTGCGGCAGGCGTGGTGCAGCAAGGTCTCGGCGAGCACCGTCAAGGCCGGTGAGGCGTCGGCGCTGACCGAGACCGTCACGATCACCTACGAAGAAATGATCATGGAGTAATGCGCCGAGGAACGGCTCCCCGGTCGGGGCCGATGCCCGACGGCGCCGCGACGGCCCCCGTGGCCGCCGCGGCGCCGGCGGCGCAGCCGCCGGCCGCCGAACCCGCGCCCGTACGGCGCCAGTTGCGCACCGAGTTCGCGTTCGAGCTGCCGCGCGGCTACGTGGACGAGGCGGGCACAGTGCACCGCGAGGGGACCATGCGCCTGGCCACCGCCAGGGACGAGCTGATCCCGCTGCGGGACCTGCGGGTGCAGGAGAACCCGGCGTATCTGTCCGTGGTCCTGCTGGGCCGGGTGATCACCCGGCTCGGTACGGTGCCGCACATGCACGACGGCGTGGTGGAGAACATGTTCGCCTCCGACCTCGCCTTCCTCCAGGACTTCTACCGCCAGATCAACGCCGAGGGCCACACCCGCGCCGGCGTGACCTGTCCGCACTGCGAGCAGCCGTTCGAGGTCGAGCTCGGCGGGAGCCGCCTGGGGGAATCGTGACGTACGCGACCGACCGGGTGCACGAGGAGATCGCGTACATCGCCTACCACTTCCACTGGAGCCTGGAGGACATCCTGGACCTCGAACACCGCGACCGCCGCAGGTACGCCGAGCAGATCGCCTCGCTCGTCACGCGTGCCACGGCCGAGCGGTGACCGGGGCGGGGTAACGGCCATGGGAATCCTTGACCGGTGGGCCGGACGGGCCCGCGCACGCGCAGGCACGCAGACGGGCGGCACGCGGCCGGCGGACGCCGCGGCAGCCGGGGCAACGGCCGGCGGCACGCCGGCTGCCGCCCCGGGCCCCGGTGCCGGCACCGGTACGGCGGCTGCCGCCGCGGCACCGGCCGGGCCGCCCGGCTGGTCCGTGCTGCCGCCGATCCAGCGGGCGTTGGCCCGCCCGGCCGGGCCCTCGGTCGCGGCCGCGCACTTCGGCGGCACCCTTTCGGCGTGGCAGAACCCCTCGTTCACCGGGGAGTTGGCGCACGTCGTGCTCGACGACGCCCCGACCGGGGTGATCCGGGACGTGCTCACCCCGGCACCGGCCGCCGCGCCGGGCAGCGGCCATCCGCCGATCTCGCTGCCGGTGGCCGTGGTCGGCGACCACGACCACGGTGGTGACGCCGGCGGCGGCCCGCCGCGGGCCACGCCCGGACCCGCCGTGCAGCGCACGGTGGCCGCGACGCGCGCCGCCGGGCCCCGCGTGGTGCCGCTGACGGCGCCGGCCGCGGCGCCCGCCGCACCCCCGGCGCTCACCCGGGCGCCCGCACCGCCGGTGGCGCGCCGCGCGCTGCCCGCGGTGGCGAAGGCCCCGGCAGCTCCGGCCGCCCCGACTACTTCGGCCGCGCCTCCCGGCGGCGGTACGAGCGGTGGGACCAGCGGCGGGTCGGACGGCAACGGGCCCGGCGCACCGGGCGGTTCGACGGGATCGGGCGGGTTCGGCGGTCCGGGTGGGAGCGCTCCGTCCGGGCCGGCACCCGCACCCGCACCCGCACCGGCTGCCGCACCGGTCCAGCGGCAGGCCACCCGTACGGGCGGTACCGCGGCCCCGGCATCCGGCTCGTCCGCCGTACCCACGGCACCCTCGACACCCGCGGCACCCGCGCCTGCGAGCGCCCCGGCTGCCCTGCCGGTGGCGCCCGTTCAGCGGCAGGCCGCGCCTGCCACGGCGTCCGGCATCCGCCGGGCGGGGCTCGGCGCGCCCGTCTCCGGTCCGGGGGCCGCGCCCGCGGCGCCCCAGGTCCAGCGACGCACGGCCGCCGCCACTTCCCCGGCGAAGCCGACGCCTCCGGCGTCCGCGCCCCAGCGCACGACGACGGCACCGTCGACCTCGGCGTCGGCTCCCGCCGCCGGCCCGCCGGTTCAGCGCAGCGCCACCGCGCCTGCGGCACCCTCCGCGTCCGGCGCCGCGGCATCCGCTCCCCCTGCGGCCACGACGCCGACGACGCCCGGCCGCCCGGCCGCCTCGGCTCCGGCCGGGACCGGACCGACTCCGGCCGTACCTCCGGCGGTCCAGCGCAGCACCACGGCGCCCACGGCCCCGGCGACCAGCCTGGACGCACCCAAGCCCGCGGCGACCGAGGCGACTTCCGCACTCCCCGTCTCCCCGCCGCCCGGCACCCCGTCGGCTCCGGCGAGCCCGGCGGCTCCTCGGGCAGCAAGGGCACCCGGTCTCGGCGCGCCCACGTCGTCGTCCAGGCCCGGCCCGGCTCCCGCCGCGTCTCAGGCGGTCCAGCGCAGCACCACCGCCGGGCCGACGTCCCCGCCGCCCCGGGCCACCGGCCTCGGCGCGCCCACGTCCGCCGCAGCCGCGCCTGCCGCACCGTCCTCGGCCGCGACCGGCTCGACTCCGGCCGTACCTCCGGCGGTCCAGCGCAGCACCACGGCGCCCACGGCCCCGGCAACTGGCCTCGACGCGCCCAAGTCCGCCGCAAACGGGCCGACTTCCACGCTCCCCGTCTCCCCGCCGCCCGGTGCCCCTTCCAACCCTTCGACTTCTTCGACCTCTTCGACCTCGGCAGCAGCGCCAAGTTCCGCCGTCCCGCAGCCTGTTCAGCGTTCCGCCGCCGCGCCCGCCGCACCCAGCGGTGCCGCGCCCCGGCAACGGCCGCTGCTGGGCGCCCCCCTGTCCGCGCCGCCGGCCGGTGCGAAGCCGCTCACCGGCCGTACGGTGCAGCGCTCCGCGACCACGGCCGCGCCCGCGGTCCGGCCGTCCGCGACGCCGCCGGCCGCCCCCAACGCGGCTGCCGCGCAGGTCCGTTCGCCGGGCGCGGCGACCACATCACCCACCGCGCCCGCGCCCGTGACCGCACCCGTCCAGCGCAGCGCCGCTCCACCCGCTCCCCCGGCCCCGGCCTCGGCCGCCACAGCTGCACCGGCCGCCCCAGCCGAACCAGGCACCCCGGCGACTGCGGTCAGCGCCCCGGCAAGCCCGGCGCCGACCACCCCGGTCGTCCAACGCGCCACCGTCGCACGCCCGTTGGCGTCCGCCCGGCCGGTGCGGACCACGCTCCGCCCGATCCAGCCCGCCGGACCAGGGCAGCCGACCGCGCCCGCGGCCGTGCCGCTGCGCCCCACCGGACCGGCCAGCGCCCCCGCAGCAGCCCCCGCCCCTGCGGTCCAGCGCAGCACCACCGCACCCGCATCCGCACCCACCCCCGCACCGGCCGTCGCGACGCCCGCACCGGCCACCGGCCCGGCCGGGCCCCGCACGGTGGTCCAGCGCGCGGCGTCGGCCGCGGCGGCCGCCGCCGTGGCGCTCCGCGCGCCCGCCACCCCGGCCTCCGCGCCGAGCCCGAGCCCGGACCCGCGCCCCACCAGCACCGGCCCGGTGCGGCACGGCGCCGACGCGCTGCCCTTCACAGGCGTCGCCGAGGCGTTCCCGACCGCGGCCCCCACGGCACCCGCAGCACCCGCAGCCCAGCCGCAGGCCCGGTTCCAGGTCCAGCGCACCCCGGCCGCCCCCGCGGCGCCCGGCGCCGCCGTATCGCCGGCCGTGCCGCTCGGGCCCGTACGCACCGCCGCCGCGGCCGCGCAGCCGTCGGTCCAACGCGCCGCCGCCGTACCGTTGCGGTCCGCGCGCCCCGCACCGGCCGCCGTACCCGCGGCGGCGCCCGCGCCCGTACAAGCGCCCACCCAGCCCGGCCGACCCGGTCAGCCGGCCCAGCCCCCCGTCCAGCCGCTCGTCCAGCGCGCGATGGCCCCCTCGGCGCCCGCGGCTCCGTCCGCCGACGCCCAAGCGGTGCGGTCCATCCAGGCGCTCCAGGCCGCGCAGGCCGCACAGACCGCGCACGCCGGCAGCGCCCCGCAGGCCACCGCGCCGCTCAGCCCCGTACGGACCGCGCCCACGGCCGAGTTGCCGGTGCAGCGGGTGCCCGCGACGCCGGCCACCACGTCGCTGGCGAAGTTCGTCAGCCCCCAGCGCACCGCGGAGGCGCGGGTCACGGCCGTGACGGCCCACCGGGACGGCGGAGGCGGCGGGAACAAGGGCGGCGGAGGCGGGGGCGGTTCACACCCTCCGTCCGATCCGCCGCCCGCGTACAGCCCGTTCGACACCCGTACCGCCTCCCCGGCCGGGGACGAGTCGGGTGCCGGCTTCGACGCCCGTACGCTGTCCGATGGCCAGGTCGACGAGTTGACGCACCGCCTGATCGGCCCGCTGTCCCGGCTGCTGCGCACCGAACTGCGCATGGACCGGGAGCGGATCGGCAGGTTGCGTGACTCCCGCCGCTGACCGCGCCGCGGCACCGCCACGTCCGCGGCGCACCCGCGCAGTGCCCGTACCCGCGGGCCCGTATCCGGGCCCACCCGACTCGTCCGCAGAAAGGCAGTGATCGATGGCCAGCGAGCTCGACCCCGGCTCAACCATCTTCTTCAACCTGACCATCGACGGCGAGAGCCTGGGCGTGTTCAACGGCTGCGAGGGGCTGGGCTCCTCCGTCGAGATCCACCAGCACCAGGAGGGCGGCAACAACGGCTTCGTGTGGAGCCTGCCGTCCCGGGTGACGTTCTCGAACATCACACTCACCCGGCCGCTCACCCCGGACACCTCCAAGGTGGCGGCCTGGATCACGTCCATCACCACCGGCGTGACCCGGCCCACCGCGCAGATCGCGGCGCTGCGCGCGGACGGCTCGGTCGTCGCGCGCTGGGGGCTGATCGACGTGCTGCCGGTGAGCTGGCGCGGCCCGTCGCTCGACCCGAACAGCCCGTCGGTCGCCAACGAGGTGCTGGAGATCGCCCACCACGGCTTCACGGATGCGGGGGCGGCGTAATGAGCAGCGTCGGCGCGGGCAAGAGCCTGGTACGGGCCTCGCTCGCCATCCACCAGCCGCCGATCGGCTACAGCACCACGCCGGGCGGCCTGATCAAGAACTTCGACTTCGACTTCAACCCCTCGGAGCTGTCGCTCACCCGGCGGGCGCAGTGGAAGACCACGCCGACCGCGGCCGTCCGGGACGGCTCGCTGCCGGAGTTCATGGGGCCCGAGCCGCGGGAGATGTCGGTCGAGATCTTCCTCGACCGGTCCGACGACCCGAGCAGCAACGACGTGCGCAAGAACGTGGAGGCGCTCTTCTCCTGCTGCGAGGTGACGTCGGCGAGCATCGAGGCGAAGCAGCCCTCGACGCCGTGGGTGGTCTTCCAGTGGGGCTCGTTCTCCACCGCCCGGTTCACCGCGTACGTCTCCTCGGTGGAGGCGTCCTACACCCTGTTCAGCACCACCGGTACGCCGATCCGGGCCACCTGCCGGGTGCAGCTCAACGAGATCCCGAGCAACACCCTCGGCCAGAACCCGACGTCGGGCGCGCTGACCGCCCGCCGGGTGCACCGGGTGGTGTCCGGCGACTCGCTCCAGCACCTGGCCTGGCGGGAGTACGGTGACGCCACCGTGTGGCGCACCATCGCCGAGAGCAACGGCATCGACGACCCGTCGCGGCTGGAGCCGGGCACCGAACTCATCCTGCCGGCCGCCGAGGAGGTCGGCCTGCGATGACCAAGATCGGCTACTCCAACGTCCTGCACGTCACGATCGGCGGCGCGCCGCTGACCCCGACCATGGCCACGCTGCTGGTCGGCGGCTGGGTGGACTTCGGGGCGGGCGTGCCGGGCGCGTTCCAGCTGACCTTCCGCGACCCGAAGCGGAAGGTGCTCGGCCAGGTCGGCGCCAAGCTCGGCGAGCCGGTGGTGCTGGCCCCGGTCGCCGACGGGCAGGGGGCGCAGTCGCCGCTGCTCACCGGTGAGATCACCGGGCTGGAGACGGACTACGACGGCACCGGCACGTTCAGCGTGATCCGCGGCTACGACCTCGGGCACCGGATGCTGCGGCAGCGCCGGGTGGTGGCCTACCGCAACATGACCGCCTCGGACATCGCCCGCAAGCTCGCCGCGCAGGACAAGGTCCCGATCGGCAAGATCGAGTCGACCAAGACGCTGTACGAGTTCATCACCCAGGCCAACGTCACCGACTGGGACTTCCTGAGCCGGCTCGCGGACGAGAACGGGATGGTGATGTCCCTGAGTTCCAAGGGCACCTTCCAGTTCGAGAAGCCGGACCCGGCCTCCGGTGCGCCGCCGGTGAGCACGCCGAGCGACAAGAGCCCGTACGTGCTGGAGGCGGGCGTCGACATCCTGCGCTGCCGGTCCGCGGTGACCTCCGCGGACCAGGTGAGCAAGGTGGAGGCGCGCGGCTGGGACGTGACGACCAAGCGGGACCTGGTGGGGCGGTCCACGGCCGCGGACAACCCCGGTATCAAGATCGGCACCAGCCCGGCGGCGGCGGTCACCGCGTTCGGGCCGGCGACGCTCGTCGAGACGGAGATCCCGTACGACAAGCAGGGCGAGGTGACGAACGCGGCCAAGTCGCTGTCGGACGACGTCACCAGCTCCTTCGCCGAGGTGGAGGTGACGGTGCACGGGAACCCGAAGCTGCGGCCCGGGGTCCCGGTGGCGCTGGCCGACGTCGGCGCGCCCTTCGAGGGCAAGTACACGGTGACCGCGGCCCGCCACACCTTCGGCGCGGGCCGGCACTACGAGACCTGGCTGACCGTCAGCGGCCGGCAGTGGCGGTCGCTGTACGGGCTGGCCTCCGGCGGCAGCGGCGCCGCCCCGGCGGGCGCCTCGCGGCTGCCGGGCGTGGCCAACGCGCTGGTCACCGACATCAAGGACCCGCTCAAGCAGGGCCGGGTCAAGCTGCGCTTCCCGTGGCTGGACGACACGTACATCAGCGACTGGACCCGGACCGTGCAGTTCGGCGGGTACGGCGGCGGCGGGCTGATCGGCCCGGACGTCGGCGACGAGGTGCTGGTGTCCTTCGACCGGGGCGCGCTGGACCACCCGTTCGTGATCGGCGGGCTGTACAACGGCAAGGACAAGCCCGGCAAGTCGGATGTCCAGCCGTACGACGCGACCAGCGGCCGGGTGGTGCGGCACACCCTCGCCGACCGCAGCAACAACCGGGTGGACCTGCTCGACCAGCGGGTCGGCGGCAAGCGCGGGGTGCGGGTGAGCTCCGGTGACGACCGGCTGGTGATCAACCTGGACCGGACCCGCACCGAGATCACCGTGGACAGCAAGGGCTCGGTGAGCATCAAGGGCAGCCGGTCGGTGTCGGTCGAGGCGGGCGCCAACCTGTCGCTCAAGGCGGGCGGCCGGATGTCGCTGAAGAGCGGCGGTGTCCTCGACATCGAGGCGGGCACCATCAGTGCCCGCTCGCTGGGAGCGGTCGCGATCAACGCGCTGGCCGCGCTGGAGCTGAACGCCGTGGGTGTCGCCACCGTCTCCGGCGAGGGCGCGCTGATGCTCAGCTCGCCGCTGGATGTCACGGTGGACGGAACCAACGTCATGCTGCTCGGCGTGGTCACCGCCAACGGGATGCCGGTGGTGTGATGGCAGAGCAATTCGTCGGTACCGGCTGGGCGTTCCCGCTGCGGATCGGCCCGGGCGGCGGCATCGCCATGGTCAGCGGCCAGGCGGAGATCGAGGAGGCGATGCGGCTGGTGCTCGCCACCGCGCCGGGCGAGCGCCCGATGCGGCCGGAGTTCGGCTGCGCCATCCACGAGATGGTCTTCGCGCCGGTCAACGAGGCGACGGCCGGCCGTATCCAGCACGAGGTGTACACCAGTCTGGACCGCTGGGAGCCGAGGATCGAGGTGGAGGACGTGGAGGTCACCGCCGGTGACGCGCAGGGCGTGCTCTACATCGACGTGCGCTACTCGGTGCGGGGCACCAACAACCCGCGCAGCCTGGTCTTCCCCTTCTACACCATCCCCTCGCACGACATCCCCGACCTGCCCGCCTCCGCCAGTTCCTCCCCCGGCCTCCCCGGTTCCCACGCCCTCCCCGAAGGGTCGTCCACGGGCTCCCGGCCGGCCACCGAAAGCGACCGCTGATGGCCCTGCCCTCCCCCAACCTCGACGACCGCCGCTTCCAGCAGTTCGTGGACGACGCCAAGCGCTACATCCAGCAGCGCGCCCCCGAGTGGACCGACCACAACGTCTCCGACCCGGGCATCACCCTGGTCGAGACGGTCGCCCACATGGCCGACCAGGTCGTCTACCGGCTCAACCGGGTGCCGGAGAAGAACCATCTGGCGTTCCTCGACCTGATCGGGATCACCCTCTTCCCGCCGACGGCCGCGCGCACCGACGTGACGTTCTGGCTGTCCGCGCCGGTGGACGAGCCGGTCCGGCTGCCGGCCGGCACCGAGGTCGCCACCTCCCGCACCGAGAACGAGGAAGCGGTGGTCTTCGCCACCGAGGCCGAACTGACAGTGGTGCCGTGCTCGCTGGAGTACCTGGTGATGCAGCACGGGGAGAAGGGCGCGGTGGACCGCACCTCGGACCTGGCCGAGGGCGGCGACCTGCTGTGCTTCAGCCAGTCGCCGCGGCCGGGTGACTGCATGCTGCTGGGGCTGTCGGCGGCCGTGCCGAACTGCGCGGTCGCGCTGACCCTGGACAGCCGGGTGGACGGTGTCGGTGTGGACCCGCGGCAGCCGCCGCTGGTCTGGGAGGCGTGGACCGCGGACGGCTGGGTGGAGTGCGAGGTGGACCGGGACGGCACCGGTGGCCTCAACCGGCCCGGCGAGGTGGTGCTGCACGTGCCCGGCGGCCACACCCCGTCCCGGTCCGGGCGGCGCGAGGCGGGCTGGCTGCGCTGCCGGGTCACCGAGCCGCTGACCGGGCAGCCGTTCTACACCACCTCGCCGACCGTGCGGTCGGTCGAGGCGTTCACCATCGGCGGCACCACCGGCGTGGTGCACGCCGAGACGATCCGCGACGAGATGCTCGGCGAGTCCACCGGGCTGCCCGGCCAGCGGCTGCGGCTGGCGCACTACCCGGTGGTCGGCGACGTGCCCGCGATGCTGCTCCAGGTCACCGACGACAACGGCTGGGTCGACTGGGACGTGGTCGGGCACTTCGCCGCGTCCGGCCCGTACGACCGGCACGTCACGCTCGACGCGGCCACCGGCGAGATCGCCTTCGGCCCGGCCGTGCGCGAGTCCGACGGCACCCTGCGGCAGTACGGCGCGGTGCCGCCGATGGGCGCCGCGATCCGGGTCCGCCGCTACCGCACCGGCGGCGGCCGGGCCGGGAACGTCGCGCGCGGCGCGATCCAGGTGCTGCGCAACTCGGTGCCGTACGTCGCCGAGGTGGTCAACCGCGAGGCCGCCAAGGGCGGGGTGGACGGCGAGACCGTCGACGAGGCCAAGGCCCGCGCGCCGATCACGCTGCGCGCCCAGGACCGCGCGGTGACGCTGCGGGACTACGAGGAGCTGGCCCGCCGGGCCGCGCCGGAGACCGCCCGGATCACCTGCCTGGCCGCCGACCCGGACGAGCACGGCGCCCACGCGGTGCGGGTGCTGGTGGTGCCGCAGGCCGTCACCGACCTCGGCGGGCGGCTGCGGTTCGAGCAGCTGGTGCCGGACGACGCCCTGCTGGAGCGGATCACGAACTACCTCGACGACCGGCGGCTGATCGGCACCCGGCTCGCGGTCGGGCCGCCCTACTACCAGGGCGTCACGGTGGTGGCGACGCTGCACGCCTTCCGCGGCACCGACACCGAGATGGTCCGGCAGCGCGCGCACGACGCCCTGTACCGGCACCTGGACCCGCTCACCGGCGGCGCCGGCGGCACCGGTTGGGCGTTCGGCCGGCCGGTGCAGGCCGGCGAGGTCTTCGCGGTGCTCCAGCGGGTGCCCGGAGTGGAGCTGGTCGACGAGGTGCTGCTGCACCCGGCCGACCCGCTCACCGGCAAGCGCGGCGACCCCACCGAGCGGATCGACCTCGAACCGCCGTCCCTGGTCTTCTCCTTTGACCACCGGGTGCGTGTGATCGGGGGCCAGGAGTGACCGCAGGCGTCGACTTCGGCAAGGCGACAGCGCCCGGGCGGCGCGGCTCGATCGACGGGCTCGGCTCGTCCGCGCCGCTCGGCGCGATGCTGCCGGCCGTCTTCGCCGAGGACGACCTCGCGCAGCGCTTCGTCGCCGGTCTCGACGAGGTGCTGGCGCCGATCCACAACGTGCTGGACTGCCTGGAGGCGTACTTCGCGCCGTCGCTGGCCCCCGCGGACTTCACCCGCTGGCTCGGCGACTGGGTGGGCGCGGAGACCGACGGCGTCGAGGACGTCGCCGCCCTGCGCCGGGCGGTGGCCGCCGCCGCGCGCCTGCACCGCATCCGCGGCACCCGGCGGGGCCTGGCCGAGGTGGTGCGGCTCGCGTTCGGCGTGGAGCCGGAGATCAGCGAGAGCGGCGCCGCGGACTGGGACGCGCGGCCGCTCGGCCCGGTGCCCGGCGAGCAGCGCCCGCACCTGCACGTCGCGATACGGCTGCCCGGCGCCGGCCCGTCCGACCAGGTGCGGCTGGACCGCCTGGTGGCGGCCGCCCGCCCCGCCCACATGCCCTACACGGTCGAGGTGACCGCGGTTGAAAGGACCTCCGAAGGTGACCGGACGTAGCTATGACGCCCAGCCGCCACGGGCGCGGACCTGCGCCGAGTGCGGCACGCAGGCCGGTCCCGACCAGTCGTTCTGCGACGGGTGCGGGGCGGTGCTCGGCTGGGCGGACCGGCCCGCCGCGGCGGCCGCGCGGCGCGCGGAGCCGGCGGCGAGCGCGGCGGGCGGCGGGGGTTCGTCGTCCGCCGGCGGCGCGCCGGGCACCCCGCCGGGCGCGGGCGGCGGCTCCGGCGCGGGCGGCAGCGGGTCGGGGTCCGGGGCCGGTTCCGGGTCTGGGGCCGGGGCCGGGTCCGGGGGTGCGGGGCCGCTGCCGCCGCACGCCGGCACGGGCGCCGGCGGCCGCGGCTCCGGCGGCGGGCAGGACGTGATCGGGGACCCGGGCGACAAGTCCGCCGGCCCGGTCGGCGGCACGGGCGCCGCCCAGGAGGGCTGGACGGCGCCGCCGCAGAGCCCGGCCCCGCCGGCCCGCTGGCGCTCCGCGGTGAGCCTGCCGGGGCAGCCGCAGCCCGACGCGGCCCCGCCGGTCGCGCCCCGGGCGGGCACCGACCCGATGGAGGACACCCTCGAACAGCCTCCGGCGATCCCGCAGTTGCCGCCGCAGCCGCAGCCCGACCAGCAGCAGTACGGTCCGCTGCGCGCCTACGACCCCTACGCCCAGGCCCCGCAGCACGAACCGGAGCCGTACGAGCCCGAGACGTACACGCCCGAGTCCTTCGCGGCGGCCCAGGCGGGGTACGCGGCCGAGGCGCCGTACGAGCAGGAGGAGCAGCCGGAACCGCCGCAGGAGCCGCAGCCGCAGGCCCAGTCGGCGGAGGAGCGGGCCCGGGCGCTGCTGATCCCGGTCGCGGACCCGACCCAGCGGCCGCCGACGGCGCCGTCGGTGGGCGCGGTGATGCCGGGCCGCCCGGTCGCGGCGCGGCCGCTGGTGCGTACGCCGGGCGCGCTGCCCGACGACGACGGCCCGGTCGGCTGCCCCTGGTGCGAGACCGGCAACCGCCCCGACCGGCACTTCTGCCGCCGCTGCGCGATGCCGATGGCGGGCCGGCCGTACGACGAGCGGGCGCGGCGCCCGTGGTGGCGGCGGGTGCTGGACTTCTTCCTGCGGCGCCGGCGGGAGGCGCCGTGGGCCGGTGAGCGGCCGCGGCTGCGCCGCAACCTGGGCCGGGTGGTGACCTGGCTGTTCGCCGCGGCCGCCGCGGTGGCGGTGGTGATCGGCGCGATGCACATCCCCGCCGGGGTGCAGGCCACGAAGGACCACTTCGCCAAGCGGGCGCCGGTCGTCCCGGACTCGGTGCACGCGTCGCGCTCGTTCAAGGACCACGGCCCGAAGCTGGCGTTCGACGAGTTCAACAACACCTGGTGGGGGCCGGGCATCTCGGAGTCCGGGGCCGGCCAGTGGCTCCAGGCGGACTTCCTCCAGCCGGTGCACCTGCTGAACCTCGTCATCACCCCTGGCGAGTCGACGCAGCCGACGGACCTGTCGAAGTCCGCGGAGCCGCACCAGCTGGACGTCACCCTGACCACGTCCGACGGGAAGACCCACGTCCGCCACGTCACCCTGGACCAGGGCAGCGGCGGCCAGACCGTCTCCTTCCGCGCCGACAAGGTCACCTCGGTGCGCTTCACCGTGCAGTCCTCCTACGGGACCGACGCGAAGAAGCAGGTGGCGATCGCCGAGATCGAGTTCTTCGGCCCGAAGCACTCCAACTGACCGCCGGCTGAGGCGGGAAGGCGGGCGGTCGTACGGTCCCCGGGGCCGTGCGGCCGCCCGCGCCGCGTTCAGGTCGCGGGCAGCGGGCGGCGCAGCAGGTAGGCCGCGACCGTGCCGGACATCGCGATCACACAGGCCACGAAGACCAGGCCCGCGGTGCGCAGCCCCACCCCCACGGCGAGCGCGCCGATGCCGACCACCGGCAGCGCGATACCGACGTAGGCGGCGACGAACAGCGCGGAGATCGTCGCGCCGCGCCGCTCGGCGGGCGCGACCCGGCTCACCGCGGCCACCGCGCCGCGGAACGCCATGCCCTGCCCGATGCCGCTGACCACCGCGCCCGCGACCAGCAGGCCCAGGGACTCCGCGAGCAGCGCGCCGCCGATCAGCACCAGCCCCGCCATCAGCACCAGGCTGCCCAGCGGCAGCGCGCGGGCCACCCCGGTCCTGACCACCAGCGACTGCCCCACGGTGGAGGCGAGGAACACCGACAGCACCACGGCGCCGGACACCGCCAGGTCGGTCACCCCCAGGTACTGCGCGGCGAACGACGGGGCGATCGCGGTGAACAGCCCCATCACGGAGAAGCCGGCGAAGGCGGCGAGCGCGGCGGGCGCGAACACCCCCCGCACCTCGGCCGGTACGGCCATGCCCTGCGGGCGCAGCGGGGGCCGCGGGTCGCGGCGGCGCACCGTCTCCGGCATCGCCCACACCACCGCGGCGCAGACCGCGAGCAGGCCGAGGTGCACCAAGTAGGGCAGCCGCAGCGGCTCGGGCTCGTACTGCGCGAGCAGTCCGGCGATCATCGGGCCGCAGCCCAGCCCGCCCATGTTGGCGGCGGTCGCGGCGAAGGAGGCCCGTCCGCGCTGCGCGGGCGCGGCCAGTTCGGTGACGGCGGCGGTGCCGGCGCCGGAGAACAGCCCGGCGGCGAAGCCGGACAGCAGGCGCCCGGCGAACAGCAGCGGCAGCCCGCCCTCGACCACGAAGCAGACCGCGCTCAGCGCGGAGAGCACCAGCCCGGCCAGCAGCACCGGCCGCCGCCCCAGCAGGTCGGAGAAGTTCCCGGCGACGAGCAGCGCGGCGATCACACCGCAGGCGTAGACGGCGAAGACCACGGTCACCATGAACTCGGAGAAGCCGAGCTGCTGGCGGTACAGGCCGTACAGCGGGGTCGGCAGCGTGGTGCCCGCCATGCCCACCGCGAAGACCACGGCGGCCAGCGCGTACCAGGGCCGTACGGGGCGCTGTCCCGCGTCGGAAGGCGTCATCCCTTCACGGTAGGGGCTGCGGCGGCGCGGCGGCGGGACCCGGGCCACCGCCCGCCGTCTCACCGAGGGCGGCCGGGCCGTCGCTCTCCGCGGCGGCCGGGGTGCCGGGCTGTGGGATCGGTCACGGGGGCGGCCGGGCGGCCGGGCGGCGGGCGGGTCCGGATCGCCGGGCGGCGCAGGGCAGTTGCGGGGCGCGGGCGGCACCGGGTCTTCACCCGGGCGAGGCCGGTGGTTTCGCCCGGCTATAGGGAGATGTGCACCCGCTGTCGTACTTTGCCTGGAGGCCAGGAGGCCAGGAGGCCAGGAGGCCAGGACGGCACCAGCAGGTAGAGACGGCCCCGCCCGGGGGCCACGAAGGGAGCAGGCCGTGTCGGAGCGGAGGATTCCGGCGCCCTCGGCGCCCGGAGGGGCGCGGGGCCTGAACCGGCGGGCGCTGCTGCAGGCGGCGGGCATGGGCGCCGGGGTGCTCGCGGCCGGCGCCGCCACGGTGGGCCGGGTGGTCGCGGCGACCGGCGGCTCGGACCGGTCCGCGACGGCCGCGGCGAGCGCCGACCTGCCGCTGACCGGCGGTCCGGACTTCCCGATCGGCCTGTACTGGCCGCCGCACCCCTACGAGACGACGCTCGCCCGCTACCAGGAGATCACCGACGCGGGCTTCACCTTCCTGATCACCGGCAACTACCAGCTCGACGAGGCCAGCGCGAACCAGGCGCTCGGCCTGGCCGACCAGGTCGGCCTGAAGGTGCTGGTGGCCGGCGACCCGCGGGTGAGCGTGGTCGCGCAGCACATGACCGTCACCGACGACCGCAGCGTGCCCGCCTCGATCACCACCGACGACGCCACCGACTGGATACGGTCGGCCACCGGCACCTACGGGCGCCACGCGTCGTTCGCCGGGCTCAGCCTCTACGACGAGCCCCAAACCGAGCGCTTCCCCAACCTCGGCACGCTCACCGGCATCGTCCGCTCCGCCACCCCCGGCCTGCTGCCGTACGCCAACATCAACCGCGGCAACGGCGCGCGCTACGAACGCTTCGTGCGCACTTACCTCGACACGGTCAAGCCCGCGCTGATCTCCTTCGACCGCTACCCGTTCCTCACCGAGGGGCTGGACACGGCGTACTTCGAGACCTGGGCGATCGTCCGCGCCGCCGCGCTCCAGGCGGGCATACCGGCGTGGACGTACATCCAGTCCACCGGCTTCAGCGGGCATGTCACCCCGAGCGCACAGCAGTTGGCCTGGCAGGTCAACGTGAGCCTGGCGTACGGCTGCAAGGGCATCCAGTACTTCACGTACTGGACGCCCGACCCGGCCCGCGGCGAGGGGTACACCCAGGCGCTGGTCACCACCGACGGCAAGCGCACCCCGCTCTACGACGCGGCCGCCGACCTCAACAGCGGCTGGCTCCAGCCCGTCGGGCGCCAACTCAAGCCGCTGGTCTCGGAGTCGGTGCAGCACGTCAACGACACCCCGGCGCCCGTCGGCACCACCGCCTTCGCGCCCGGCAGCCACGTCACCGCGGCGAGCGGCGGCCCCGCGATCCTCGCGGTCTTCAAGCCCGCCGGGGCGGACGACGGCACCCGGCACCTGCTCGTGGTCAACCGCGATCCGGACGGGTCCGGGACGGTGCGGATCGGGCTGGACGCGACGGCGGTGAAGGCGGTCGCCCGTTTCGACGCGTCGAGCGCGACCTATCCGCGGGCGAGCCGGCCGTCCGACCTCACGGTCACCCTCGCGGGGGGCGCGGCGGCGCTGTACCGGCTGTCACCGAGCTGAGGTCCGCCCGGGCGCCGGGGCAGGCGCCGTGGCAGGTGTCGGGGCAGGTGTCGGGGCAGGTGTCGGGGCCTTCGCCCGGCGCAGCTTGAGGGTGTTGTCCGGGCGGGTCCGGACGCGGCCCTCGGGGTCGGTGAACTCCCGCTCGTACTCCGACGCGACCAGCACCTCCCACTGGCCGGGCGGCAGTTCGAGGCTCGCGTGGACCTCGTCCGGGGTCGGGAAGTGCACGTCGAGGTCCGGGTCCGCCTCGCCCGCGGGCCAGCCCGCGTGCCCGACCACCAGGAGCACCCCGCCCGGGGCGACCGCGGCCGCGGCCGACCGCAGGATCGCCTCGCGCGGCATCTCGACCGGCGAGTGCAGGAAGTGCGCGGAGACCAGGTCGTAGCTGCCCGCGGGGAAGTCCGCGGCCAGGTCGTGGCGGCGCCACTCCACCTGACCGGCGAGCCCCGCGTCCTCGGCGTGCGCCGCCGCCCGCTCCAGCGCCTTCCGGGAGATGTCCACGCCGACCACGCGCCAGCCCTGGCCGGCCAGCCAGATCGCGTCGCCGCCCTCGCCGCAGCCCAGGTCCAGCGCGGTGCCGGGTGCCATGCCGCGCACCTCGCGCACCAGGGCCTCGTTCGGCCGCCCGCTCCAGATCCGCTCGCCGCCCCCGTACCGGCCGTCCCAGAACTCCTCGGCCGACGCCGCCTCGCCCATGCGTACTCCTCCGCTCAGTCCGGCAACCGGTTGGCCCCGGTACGGGCGAGCCTGCGGCTTCGCGTGCCGAAACCCCAAGCGGCCTTGCCGTTCCGGCAACCGGGGGCGGTCAGCGGGGCCTGGTCTCCTCGTCCAGCCACGCGAGGTACTCCGCGCTGCCCCGCTCGATCGCGGTCGCGATGATCTCGGGGGTCTCGTAGGTGTGGGCCGCCTTGATCGCCGCCTCCAGGTCGCCGTACCGGTCCGCGGGGGCCTTGAACACCACGCGCCACTCCTCCTCGACCCGCACCTCGCCCTCCCACCAGTACACCGAGCGCAGCGGACCCTCGACCTGCGCGCACGCCGCGGCCCTCCGCTCCACCACCACCCGCGCCAACTCCCCCGCCCGCTCCGCACCGTCCGTCGTCGTCGCCACGCTCACGTATCCGCTCATCAGTCCTCCGTATCCCGCCCGCCCTGCCCCCAACGGCTGTTCCCGGACCACCCGCCGGTCCATGGCTGGTCGCGCAGTTCCCCGCGCCCCCAACACGCACCCTCCACCCACCACACCCAACCCCCCCAGGCCCCCACCGGCAGTTCCCGGGCCACCCGCCGGCACGTGGCCGGTCGCGCAGTTCCCCGCGCCCCCGAGACGCAGCCGCGCAACTCGCCCCGTGCGGGGGCGGGGGCCGTCCTTCCGTGCCGGGCCGCCGGGGGCTACTGCGTGGTGAGGTGGTCGACGAGGTGGAAGAGGGCCGGGAGGGCGGCGCGGACGGCGGCGCGGTCGGCGTCGTCGAGGGCGGCGAGCGCGGCGTCGAGACGGCGTTCGTGCGCCCGGGTCCATGCGGCGAGCTGCTCGCGGCCGAGGTCGGTGAGGGAGACGGCCGCGGCCCGCCGCTCCCCGGGGTCGACATCGCGGGTGACGAGCCCGGAGGTGATCATCTGCCCGATCAGCCCGCTCACCGTGCTGTTGGCAAGCCGCTGCCGGGTGGCGAGTTCGCTCACCCGCGCCGGGGAGCGCTCGGCGAGGACCTGGAGGAGTTCGACCTGCGCCATCGGCAGGGTCTCCCAGGGGTAGTCGGTCCGGATCGACGCGCGCAGCGCGCGGCGCAGGCGGGTGACGGCCTCGGTGAGCCGGCGGGCGTCCGAGGCGTCGGCGGCCGCGGCGAGTTCGGGGGACGGCTGGGACGACGACATGACCCAAGCCTACGGCGCCGTACCTCAACTGACCCGCGAGGAACCGTCCGTACGGGCCGCGGGCCGTTCCCCGGACCAGGCCGCCGCCAGGGCCGCCGCGGCGGCGGCCACCAGCACCGCGAGCGCCCACCGCGCGGGGGCGGTGGAGCCGGGAGCGGCCGAGCCGAAGCGTTCGCCGAGGTGGAGCGCGAGGGTGACGAGGGCGACGCCGAGCGCGGTGCCGAGGCCGCGCGCCATGTTGACCAGGCCGCCGCCGGTCCCGGCGGCCCCCCGCGGGATCGCCGACATGACCATCGTGTTGTTCGCGGGCGTGAAGGTGCCGAGCCCGAGGCCGACGACGGCGAGCAGTACGGCCAGCACGCCCCGCGTCAGCGGCGCCGCCAGCATCGCCGCGGTGGCCGCGGTGAGCACCGCGGCGCCCAGCACGCACCGGCCGCGGTCGGACAGCCCGCGCGGCAGCACCCGGTCGGCGCCGGTCGCGGCCACCGCGAACCCCGCGGGGAGCGCGGTGAGTACGAGCCCGGCGGCCAGTTCGGAGGAGCCCGAGGCGGTCAGCACCACCGGCACCAGCACCAGCGGCCCGAACAGCACGAGGTACCCGCTGAGCGCACCCACCAGCCCGAGCGCGACCGTGCGGCCGCGGACCAGCGCGAGGTCGAGCAGGGGTGCGCGGGTGCGGGCCTGCCGGGCGACGAACCCCCAGCCGGCCGCGAGCGCCGCGGCGAAGAGCCCGGCGACCGCCCATGCGGGCACCGGCAGGCCGGAGGCGGCCGAGACGCCGAGCAGGCCGCAGCCGGTCGCGGCGGCGAGCAGCGCCAGCCCGGGCCAGTCGAAGCCGCCGGTGGCGCGCCGCTCGCGGGTGCGCGGCAGCAGGTAGTGCCCGGCGACCAGCGCCAGTACGCCGATCGGGACGTTGACCCCGAAGACCCAGCGCCAGCCGAGCGTGGAGACCAGCACGCCTCCGACGGTGGGCCCGAGCGCCAGGCCGAGCGCCTGGGCCGCGGCCTGCACGCCGAGCGCGGCCCGCATCCGTTCGCGCGGCGCGCTCGTGGTGACCAGCGCGACGCTGTTCGCCTGCATCAGCGCGGCACCGACCGCCTGCACCCCGCGGAAGACGACCAGCACCAGCAGCGAGGGGGCCAGTCCGCACACGGCGGAGGCGGCCGTGAACACGGCGAACCCGTAGAGGTAGAGCAGCTTGCGCCCGTGGGCGTCGGACAGCCGCCCGGCCGGGACCAGCAGGGCGATCAGCACCAGCAGGTAGGCGAGCGAGACCCACTCCACGGCGGCGGGCGAGGTGTCGAACTGCCGGCGCAGCCCGCCGTAGGTGAGCGTGACGATGCTCGCGTCCAGCTGGCCCATGAAGGCGCCGAAGCAGACCGTCGCGACGGCCAGCCACCAGGCGGACGGGCGGTCCCGTATCGCGTCCGGCCGCGCCCGCTCGCGCAGCAGCAGCGCCGGCCGGTGCCCGCGGCCGGGCCCGGGCCCATGCTCGTGCTCGTGTCCCGGTCCGCCGGTCGCGGGCCGGGCCCCCGTGCGCGTCGTCATACCCCCGACAATACATCGGTTACCGAACTGTTCGGGACCCGTCACGGGGTCGTCCGGTTACGATCCTTCGGGAGTCGATTCGAACAGCCGGACGGGCGGAGGAACGTACGCGTGAGCACCAAACCTGACCTGGTCGGTGTCGTCGGATCGGCCCGGGCGCTGGGCTGGCTCGCGGTACTCTCCGGGGCGGCCGGGGCGCTGCCCGTCCTGCTCGGGCACACCAAGGGGCTGAGCGGCGCGGCGGTCGCCGTGATCGGGGCGCTGCTGTTCGCCGTGCCGTGCGCGTGGTCCGCGGGGCCGCGCCGCGCCTGGTACCGGGCCCGGCTGGAGGCGGCGGCGCCCGCGCCGGAGGAGTCCGTGGTGACCGCGCCGGAGGAGACCTTCGAGCGCGTCACCCGCCCGATGACCTCGACGGTGGTCGTGACGCTCGGCGTCGGGCTGCTCATCGCCTACACCACCGGGATACCCGCGGGGCTGGTGATCACCGGGATCGGCGCCGGCATGCTCAGCCAGGCCCGCTGGGTCGCCCGCCAGGAGCGGGCCCAGGGCGTGCACCTGCTCTGCCCGGCCGCCCCGAGCCGGGTCTCCGCCGACGACCCGAACCTGGCGGCGTACCAGGAGGTCCCCTTCTACACGGTGCCCGCGCGCGGCTGAGCGGTCGTACGCCGCCCCCGCGCACGCCCCCCGCACACTCCCCGCACACGCCGCCGCCCCGGACCGGTCGCAGGACCGGGCCGGGGCGGCGTACGCCGTCGGGCAGGCTCACGCCCCGGCGCCCTCCCCCTTCGTGCCGGTGACGATCTCGCGGATCGTCTCCAGCGGCAGCTTCGGGCGGCCGTCGTCGAAGAGCAGGCCGTTCGTCTCCTGCGCGGTGTCCATGAACTGCGTGTAGCAGTAGCCCGCGACCAGCGGGCTGTCCAGCAGCGGCTTGAACAGCTCCCGCAGCAGCGCCGCGTACTGGGTGTCGGAGTCGGTGTAGGTGTACGCGAAGTCGCCCTCGTGCGAGCCCAGCGACAGCCCGCCGAACTCGGTGACCATCAGCGGGGCGTCCCCGGCGGCGAAACGCTCGGCCTGCCGCGCGGTGAGCGAGAGCGTACGGCCGGACGGGCCCGGGCCGGCGAGCAGCGCGTCGAACCCGGCGGCGTCCCCGTAGCGCGCGGTCAGCAGCTCCGGGTCGGCGGTGTAGTCGTGCACGCCGAGGATGTCGCTGTCGGTGTGCTCCCAGCCCTCGTTGGAGACGACCGGCCGGGTCGGGTCGAGCGCGCGGGTGAGGTTGGCCAGCGCCACCGAGAAGTGGTGCTGCGCCGGGTCGCGGGTGATGTCCGTGATGCCCCAGCTCTCGTTGATCGGCACCCAGGTGACGATGCTCGGGTGGCTGCGGTCGCGGCGCACCAGCTCCAGCCACTCCCGGGTCAGCGACTCGACGGCCACCCCGCAGTAGTCGTACGTGGCGCCGGTCTCGCCCCACACCAGCAGCCCGAGCCGGTCGGCCCAGTACAGGAACCGCGGGTCCTCGGCCTTCTGGTGGATGCGGGTGGCGTTGAAGCCCATCGCCTTGGTCAGCTCGACCTCGCGGCGCAGCTCCTCGGTGCCGGCGTTGGCGAGCAGGGTGCGCGGGCGGTAGCCCTGGTTGAGCACCGACCGCACGAAGTACGGGTGGCCGTTGAGCAGGAAGGCGCCGCGCCCGACCTCGGCGGAGCGCACCCCGACGTAGCTGTCCACCTCGTCCACCGCGGCGGACCCGTCCGCGGTGCGCACGGTGACCCGGGCGTCCAGCAGCACCGGCTGCTCCGGGCGCCACAGCAGATCCTCGCGGTCGATGCCGTTGCGCAGCGCGGGGATCGCGACGTCGATCCGGGCCCGGCGGCCGTCGACGGCCGCCGAGGTCCGCGCGAGCACCCGGTCGCCGCGGCTGATCACCACGTCCACGGTGAGCGGGCCGGCCGGCTGCCCGGCGAGCTCCACCTCGGCGGTCACACCGCGGATCGGGTCGGTGGTCCACGCCAGGTCGGTGACGTGCCGGGCGGGCACGGACTCGGCCCACACGCTCTGCCAGATGCCGGTGGTCCGCTCGTACCAGACCGCGTGCGGCCGCTCCTGCCAGTCCTGCTTGCCGCGCGCCTGCGCCAGTTCGGCCGGGTCGTCCTCGGCGCGGACCACCAGGACGTGCTCGGCGGCGCCGGGGCGCAGCGCGTCGGTCACGTCGGCGGTGAACGGCGTCTGGCCGCCCACGTGTTCGGCCACCAGCGTGCCGTCCAGCCAGACCTTCGCCCGGTGGTCCACGGCACCGAAGTGGATCAGGGCGCGGCGCGCGGCGCCGTCCTCGGCCGCGGTGTCCGGCACGAGGGCGGTGTGCGGGATGCCGCGGCGGTACCAGACCACGGGGTGGCGCCCGGTCTCGCCGATGCCGGACGCCGGGGACTCCGGCGGGAAGGGCACGGTGATCTGCCGGTCGAACGGTGCGCCCGCCCCGTCCCCGCCGGCGCCCGCCGCGAACCAGCCCTCGCGCTCGCCGGCGGCCGCGTCGTCGTAGCCGAACTCCCACGCGCCGTCGAGGCTGGTCCACTGCTCCCGGCAGAGCATCGGCCGCGGGTAGGTCCCGTCCTGCTCGCTCGCCCTCACGGCTCCTCCTTCTGCCTGCCCGACATCGGGCGTCGTAAAATTCGTGTGATCAATGACGGCGTCCAGCTTGAGCGATAATTTGCATCGATGCAAGAGGCAAGGTTTCCGAGCAGGCGCGGCCCGTCCCGACCAGAGGGGGAACCCTGGTGGCCAGAGTCAGGATGCGCGACGTCGCCGAGCACGCGGGCGTGTCGGTGCGGACCGTGTCCAATGTGGTCAGCGGATACGCGCACGTCAGCGAGGCGACGCGGGCCCGGGTGCAGCGCTCGCTGGACGAGCTGGGCTACAAGATGGACTACCTCGCGCGCGGCCTGCGCTCGGGCCGCACCGGGTTCGTCGCGCTGGCGGTGCCGTTCGTGGTCGAGCCGTACTTTGCCGCCCTGGCACAGGCGGTCATCCAGGCCGCGGCCCGGCGCGGGACCACCGTGCTCGTGGAGTCCACCGGCGGCGACCCGGAGGTCGAGCGGCGCATCCTGGCGGGCGGCCTGACGAACGTCGCCGACGGGGTGCTGTTCAGCGCGCTCACCCTGCCGGCCACCGACGCGCCCGCCACCGGGCCGGACTTCCCGCTGGTCATGCTGGGTGAGCACAATGTCGGCGACCACCTGCCGCGGGTCGGCATCGACAACGTGGCCGCCGCCCGCGCCGCCGTGGAGCACCTGCTCGCACAGGGCTGCCAGCGGATCGTGGCGCTGGGCCGCAACGGCAGCGAGAACGGCCGGCAGCGCGCCGAGGGCTACCAGCAGGCGCTGTCGGCGGCCGGGGTCCGCCGGGTGAACTGGCTGGTCGAGCCGGTGGACGACTGGACCAGGGAGCACGGCTACACCACGACCCTGCGGCTGCTGGAGGGCAGCGGGCCGCTGCCCGACGCGATCTTCGCGTTCAACGACGCGCTGGCGGTGGGTGCGCTGCGCGCGCTGGACGCGTCGGGCGTGCGGGTGCCGGACGAGGTCGCGGTGGTGGGCGTGGACGACATCCCCGAGTGCGCGTACACCCATCCCCCGCTGACCTCGATCGCGCCCGACCTGGACGCGATCGCCGAGCGGTCGCTGAGCCTGCTGGACGCGCAGATCCGCAGCAATGCGAACGGGAACGGCAACGGGACCGGCAACGGCAACAGCGGGGCGGCCGCGGAGACGGCCGCCCCGGCAACGACCGGGGCAGCCTCCGAGCCGGCGCCCGGCCCGGCCACCGAGCACAGCGGCGCCGACACGGAAAGTGACGCCGAGGGCGCCGCGCAGTGGTCCGGCGCCTCCGCCTCGACCCCGTTCCGCCTCGTGGTCCGCGAGTCCTCGCGGCGAACCGGCCCCGCGAAGTAGCCCCGCACCACCCCTGGCCTGCCCTCTCGGGCTCCGGGCACCTTCCGGCGGCGGCCGTGCGGCCCGCCGCCCGGGAAGTTGCCACCGGACTATTGCATCGATGCAAAACGTATGCGATGGTCTGCGGCATCGAGTTCACATCGAATTAACGAGGTGAATATGCCCATGAGCGGAGCGTTGGGGCGCCGCCGGTTCCTGGCGCTCGGTGGAGGGCTGGCCATGTCCGCAGGACTCGCGGCGTGCTCCTCCCCGTTGGCCACAGGACTGGCCGGCACGCAGCCGGACACCGCCGACATCATCTTCTGGAACCTGTTCACCGGTGGTGACGGCGCCAACATGGTGCTGATGGAGAAGGCGTTCCGCAAGACCCACCCCGGGCTGTCCGTCGAGGCGACCATCCTGGGCTGGGGGAACCCGTACTACACGAAGCTGGCACTCGCCACGGCCAGCGGCACACCACCGGACGTCGGCATCTCCCACCTGTCCCGGCTGCCGCTGCTGGCGGCCTCCGGGCTGCTGACCCCGGTCGAGGACGCGGGCGTCGGGGAACTGGGCATCACCTCGGACAAGTTCACCCCCGCCGCCTGGCAGAAGGCCACCGTCGGCGGGACCGTGTACGCGGTCCCGCTGGACACCCACCCCTTCGTCCTCTACTACAACACCGACCTGGCGCAGAAGGCCGGGCTGCTCAACGCGGCCGGGGACGACCTGAAGCCGATGAAGAACGCCGCGGAGTTCCTCGACGCGGTCAAGGCGATGAAGGACGCGGGCGCGCAGTACGGCGCGGTCATGTCGATCACCGCCGACCCGTCCACCTGCTGGCGCTTCTTCAGCATGATCTACTCCGGGATCGCCGGGCCGGTCGTCACGCACGAGGGCACCAGGGTCGCGGTGGACGAGGACGCGGCGCAGTCCACGTTCGCCTTCATGCAGAGCCTGACCAAGGGCGGGCTGATGCCCAAGAGCCTGACCGGCTCCGGGGTGAACGCCCTGTTCTCCACCGGCAAGTCGGGCTTCCTCTTCGACGGCGAGTGGCAGATCCCGTCCTACCGGGACGTCAAGGGCCTGCACTTCAACGTGGTGCCCTTCCCGGCGCTGCTCGGCCCCAAGCCGGTGGCGTACGCCGACTCGCACTCGCTGATCATCCCGCACAACGGCAGGCGCTCGGCGTCCCGCACCGCGCACGCGGCGCTGTTCGTCAAGAGCCTGCTCGACAACAGCGCGATCTGGGCGCACGGCGGCCATGTGCCGGCCTGGCTGCCCACCCAGCGCAGCAAGGCGTTCCAGGACCAGTCGCCGCAGCGCAACTACGTCCAGGCCGCGTTCAACGCGGTCTACGACCCGGTCGCCTGGTACACGGGCGCCGGCTCGGACTTCCAGACCACGGTGGGCTCCACGATCATCGAGGTCATCGCGGGCCGGCTCACCCCCAAGGCGGGGGCCGCCCAGCTGCGTTCGGACCTGAAGCGCTACACCACCGCCCGACCGCCGGTCAAGATCGGATAGGAGGCCGCCACCATGACGACCATCGCCTCTGAGCGGCCCGCCGAGCGACCGGCCCGCCGCGTCACCCTGCGCACGGACCGGGAGCGCGCCCCGCGCTCCGAACGCCGGGCCGGGCTGCTGCTCAGCTCGCCCTTCCTCATCGTCTACCTGCTGTTCATGATCGGCCCGCTGGCGGTCGGCATCGTGGTCAGCTTCTTCAACACCACCACCGTCAAGAGCGGCCTCGGCGGCTGGGTGGGCCTGGCCAACTACCGCACGGTGCTACAGGACTCGCTCTTCTGGTCCGCGATGTGGCACTCGGTGCTCTTCACGCTGCTGACCACGCCGCTGCTGGTGGTGCTCGCCCTGGTCTTCGCCATCCTGGCCTCCCGGGTGCGGCGCGGCACCGTCTTCTACCGGCTGGCGTTCTTCGCGCCCTACGTGGTGCCGTCGTCGGTGGTCGTGCTGGTCTTCCTGTGGATGTACACCCCGCAGGTCGGGCTGATCCCCAAGCTCTTCAGTGCGGTCGGGCTCACCTCGCCGGACTTCATCGGCAGCACCTCGGGCGGCTGGACGGCCGTGGTGCTGATGACCCTGTGGTGGACGTTCGGCTTCAACTTCGTCCTGTACACCGCGGGCATCCAGGACGTGCCCACCGAGGTGTACGAGGCCGCCGCCATCGACGGCGCGAGCCCGTGGCAGCAGATCCGCTACCTGACGGTGCCGCTGCTCAGCCGCACCACCAGCCTGGTGCTCATCCTCCAGATCCTGGCCTCGCTGAAGGTGTTCGACCAGATCTACCTGCTGCTGGGCGGCGGACCGAACCAGTCGACCCGCCCGGTCATCGAGTACATCTACGACACCGGCTTCACCTCGTACCGCGGTGGTTACGGCGCCGCCGCCACCATGGTCTATTTCGTCATCATCGTCGCGATCTCGGCGGCCTGGTACGCGCTGCGGCACTACCGGACCGCCGCCGCCGAACGGGCCGCCGAACAGCCGGCACCGCGGGCCGAACGGAGGACCTCATGACCACCCTTGCCCCCGTACAGCGGCGCCGCCGCTCCCCCGGGCCGACCGCGATCGCCGGCCACGCCAACGGCGCGAAGCTCTTCAACCGGCTGTGCACGGTGTGCGTGACGCTGTTCGCGCTGGTCTGGCTGGTGCCGCTGGTGTGGGCGCTGATCACCTCGCTCCGCTCGGACGGGTCGATCACCGCCAAGCCCACCTCGCCCTTCGCGGGCGGCTGGTCCTTCCACGCCTACTCCTACGCGTGGGACAACTACCCGATCGGCTACTGGTACCTCAACAGCCTGGTGATCGCGACGCTCGCGGTCGTCTTCACCGTGACGCTGTGCTCGATGGCCGCCTTCGCGCTGGCGCTGCTGCGCTTCCCCGGGCGCAACGCGGTGATGGCGCTGATCGTCGCCGGGCTGATGCTGCCCACCGAGGGGCTGGTGCTGCCGCAGTTCATCGAGTACCGCTCGCTGCACCTGCTGGGCACCTACTGGGCGCTGGTGCTGCCGTCGGTCGCCGCCCCGGTGTCGGTCTTCGTCTTCCACTCCTTCTTCCAGGGCATCCCGACACCGCTGATCGAGGCGGCGCGGCTGGACGGGGCGAGCTGGTGGCGGGTCTACTGGTCGGTCTGCCTGCCGATCTCCCGCCCGGCGGTGGCCACGGTCGCCATCCTCACCTTCATCAGTTCCTGGAACTCCTTCCTGTGGCCGCTGCTGGTGCTCAGCCAGACCAAGTCCCAGACGGTGCCGGTGGGTCTGGCGTCGCTGGTCAACCCGAGCAACATCCAGTACGCGGAGGTGATGGCGTCCTCGGTGCTCGGCTTCCTGCCCCTGATCGCGGTCTTCCTGATCTTCCAGCGGCAGATCGTGCAGGGCGTCGCGACCACCGGGCTGAAGTAATACGGCGGCATACACACGTACCCACCGCGGTGCGCGCGGGCGGAGCGCCCCGGCGTGGATTCCACGCCGGGGCGCTCCGCTCGAAGCGCGCTCGAACCGCCGTGAATTGTCCGGGAACCTCGCATTGACGAATACCCGCTACTGTGGTCCGCGTGTCCGGGAAAACCCCGGCCGCCCATTCCGCCGCCCGCCGCCCGGCCCCGGCGCGCAGTTGCCCCCACCCGCCCGGCGGGCGGGGGTGGCGTTCGGTCTTTCTGTCGAAGAGATCCGGACAGCCGCGCCCCCGGTGAAGCGCCCTGATCGGCGTCATCGCGAGCACAAGTCCCCCACAACAGGACCACACCGCACATCATTTGAGCTCTTTGACCGCTTTGTCACATTTGCCGCTTTGTTACGCTGTCCCATGGTCTTGAAGGACACTCCGCCCTGATAGGCATGCTGGGGGTAGCAAATGAAGATCGGCATTCTCGGTCCGCTCTTTGTGCAGCCGGACGGCGTCTGTATGACGCCGAGCGCACCGAAACTGCGCAAGGTGCTGTCGATGCTGGTCGTCTATTCAGGACAGGTCGTTCCGGTGTCGTCCCTCATGGCGGAACTCTGGGACGAGAATCCACCGAACAGCTGTCTCACCACCGTACAGACCTACATTCTCAGCCTCCGCAAACTCTTCGCGTCGGGCACCGGCCTGTCCAGCGCGCAGGTGGCGCGGGAGATCCTGCGCACCGAGTCCGGCGGCTACCGCTTCGTCGCCGGCTCCGCGGAACTGGACATCGAACGGTACAACTCGCTCGCGGTGGCCGGCCGCCGCTCGCTCGACGCCGGCGACGACCGCACCGGCAGCCGCCAACTCGGCGAGGCCCTGCGGCTGTGGCGCGGCCCGGCGCTGACCGGCGTCCCGGTCGGCCGCCTGCTGGAGGCCGACCGCTACCGCCTGGAGGAGTCCCGGCTCGTGGTGCACGAGTACTGGGTGGACACCCAACTCCGGCTCGGCGGCTACCGCGACGTGCTCGCGAGCCTGGCCGGCCTCACCGTCGAGCACCCCCTGCACGAGAACCTCCACATGCAGTACATGAAGGCGCTGTTCCTCAACGGGCGGCGCGGCCAGGCGCTGGAGGTCTTCCACCGGCTGCGCCGCAACCTGGTGAGCGAACTGGGCCTGGAGCCCGGGGGCCCCGCCCAGCGCCTCCAGCGGGCGATCCTCACGGAGGACCCGGACATCGCGCGCGCCGCCTGGACCGCGTGAGGCTCCGGCCCGCCCCTGAGGGTCCGCGGCGCAGCCGGGGCGCGGGCCTCAGGGGGCGGGCGGGGGCGGCGGGGACCAGCGGCGGGCGATGGCGGCGAGTTCGCGGGCCGCGCCGGAGAAGTCCTGGCCGGTGCGGCGCGCCACCCGCAGCGTACGGGTCAGGTCCAGCCCGTCCACCGGCACCGCGACCAGGGTGCCCGCCGCGAGGTCGCGCTCGACGGCGAGCGAGCTGAGCACCGCGGGCGCGACCCCCTCGGCCACCGCCGTCTTGATCGCCGTGGTCGAGGAGACCTCGATCACCGGCGCCGCGAGCCGGCGGCCGGATACGGCCCGCAGCGCGCGCTCCAGGTACAGCCGGGTGCCCGACCCGTGCTCCCGGCTGACCAGCGAGGTCGCGGCCAGCTCGTCGGGGGTGAGGGCGTCCTGCGGGCGGCGCCGGGCCCAGGGGTGCCCGGGGTGCACCACCACCTTCAGCTCGTCCCGCCCGACCGGGTCCGCGGTGATGCCGCGCGGCACCGCCGGGCCCTCCACGAACCCGATGGCCGCCGCGCCGCCGAGCACCGCCGCGGCCACCTCGTCGGAGTTCCCGGTGGTCAGGGCCACCGCGGTGCCCTCCACCGCCTGGTGGAAGCGGACCAGCCAGTGCGGCAGCAGGTACTCGGCGATGGTCATGCTCGCGGCCACCGGCAGCCGCGCCTCGGCGGTCAGGTGCAGCGAGGTCAGTCCCGCCTCCAGGGCCGCGGCCGCGTCGAGCGCGGTGCGCGCCCAGTCCGCGACCAGGGCGCCCTGCGCGGTCAGCCGGGACCCCTGCGGCGAGCGCTCCAGCAGCGTGACGCCCGTACGCCGCTCCAGGTACCTGATCCGGGAACTGGCCGCGGGCTGGCTGATGCCGTGCTCGCGCGCGGCGGCGCCCAGGCTGCCCAGCCGCGCCACGGACAGCAGCAGGTCGAACGGGCCCAGGTCGCGCACCCGGCTGGTCAGGGGCATAAGCCCAGTCTATGGCGCCATGCCGTACTGCTCCCTACCCGCGGCGCCGGACCGGCCGGAGGGTGGAGGGCATGACCTCTTCGCTCGCCGCACCGCCGCGCCCCGGCGGCGCCCGGTCCGCACGCCGCCTCCCGTGGGGGCTGCTGCGCGAACTCGACCGCCCCGCCGACCTGTTCCGGCACCTGGGCCCCAACTGGTACGCCTCGGTCATGGGCACCGGCATCACCGCGAACGCGGCGGCGACCCTGCCCGTCCACGCGCCCGGGCTGCGGACGGCGGCCACCGTCGTCTGGGCGCTGGCCGCCTTCCTGCTCGTCGCGCTCACCGCCGCATGGGCCGTGCACGCCACCCGGCACCGCGACCGGGCGAGGGCGCACGCCCACCACCCGGTGATGGCGCACTTCTGGGGCGCCCCGGCGATGGCGCTGCTCACCGTGGGCGCGGGCACCCTCTCCCTCGGCCAGGACCGGATCGGCGCCCACCCGGCCCTCGTCGTCGACGCCGTGCTGTGGACGGCGGGCACCGCGCTCGGGCTGGTCACCGCGGTGTGGATTCCGTACCGGATGATGACCGGCGGCGAGACGGCCGCCGACGGCGCGTTCGGCGGCTGGCTGATGCCGGTGGTGCCGCCGATGGTCTCGGCCGCGACCGGCGCCGCGCTCGTCCCCCACCTCGCGCCCGGCCAGGGCCGGTTGACGATGCTGCTGGGCTGCTACGCGATGTTCGGCATCAGCCTGTTCGCGAGCGTGGTGATCATCACCCAGGTCTGGGCGCGGCTGATGCACCACTCCGTCGGCCCGGCCGCCATGGTCCCCACCCTGTGGATCGTGCTCGGCCCGCTCGGCCAGTCCGTCACCGCCGCCAACCTGCTCGGCGGTGCCGCCCACCTCGCCCTGCCGCGCCCGTACGCCGGCGCGGCCGAGGCGTTCGGCTTCCTCTACGGCGTGCCCGCCTGGGGCTTCGCCATGATGTGGCTGGCGCTGGCGGCGAGCCTCACCCTGCGCACCGCCCGCCGCGGCCTGCCCTTCTCGCTGACCTGGTGGAGCTTCACCTTCCCGGTCGGCACCTGCGTCACCGGCACCAGCGCCCTCGCGGTGCACCTCGGCTCGACGCCGTTGAAGGCGGTCGCCGTCGCGCTCTACGGCTTCCTCGTCGCCGCCTGGCTCACCGTGGGCGCCCGGACCGCCGCGGGCAGCGCCCGCGGCGGTCTCTTCCGCGCCGCCCCGACCCGGTGACGGGCCACCGACGCGGTGCGGGACCGCCGGCTCAGTGGCGGCCGAACGCCTCGCGCACCGAGCCGCCGACGACCGCGCACCATGTGCTCAGGTCCGCCTTGCCGTTCGGGGCGAGGCCGTGCAGGCGCTGCATGCCCCGCACCGCCCGCACCGTGGCGGCGTCGTAGGTGCCGCTGACGGCCACGTCGCCGTACCCCTTGCGGCTGAGCATCAACTGGAGTGCGCTGACCGGCAGTCCGGTGGAGTGCCGGTCCAGGCACGGGGCGAGCGCCTCCCAGGTGGCGGCGTCGAAGGTGCAGTCCGCGGTGACGGGGATGCCGTGCGTGGTCTGGAAGTCGGCGACCGCGTCGTTCATGTCGAGGCCGAAGTCGCCGTCGGTGGCGAGGGAGTAGCCGGCGGCGTCCAGCAGGTACTGCGCCACCTCGACCACCGGTCCGTCGACGAACCGCCAGATGTCGGGCCAGCGGCGGGCGGGTATCAGCGCGTGCGGGGTGCCCAGGGCCCGCAGCACCCGCGCGCGCACCATCGGGAACTGGGCGTAGAAGGCGATCCCGGGGCAGTCGGTCAGGTAGAAGTCCCAGTGCCCGAAGATGTCCCAGGCGTTCAGGCCGAACTTGCGGCAGACCGCGGCGCACAGCTCGACCAGCGAGTCCAGCAGCGCGTCGGGCGGCGTCTGCGTGATGTACGTGCCCTCGTTCTCGATACCGATCGCGTTGCCGTTCTCGCCCGGGCAGTGCGCGGCGACCACCTGGTGCTCGCCCGCCTCCAGCGTCGACAGGCTCTGGTGCCGGCCCTCCAGGACGTAGCCGCCGCGGCTGACCGTGAAGTGCTGGCCGGTGTCCGCCCAGCCGTTGGTGTCCATGTGCAGGTTCTGGCAGTCCTTGGCCAGCTGGATCGCGTGGTCGCGCGAGTAGTCGGTGACGTTCGGGAACGCCATGTGGTGCAGGATGATCTTGTTGGTGGTGTTGCCGGTGATCTGGATCGGGCTCGACGGCGGACGGGCGCCCCAGGTGTCGCAGTCGATGATCCAGGGGAACTCGGCCGAGGGCGTCTCGGGCTCCGCGCCCTCCGCGTGCGCGCTGCCCGGGAAGGCCAACCCGGTGCCGACGACCGCGGCCACCGTCCCGCCCAGCCCGGCTCTGAACAGGGTGCGCCGGTCCACCTCGTGCGGTGTGCGCCGATCCGCCTCGTACGGTGTGCCCCGGTCTGCCCCGTGCCCTGCCTCGTGCTCGTGGACGCCCATGCGCTCTCCCCAGACGAACGCGGCGGCCTCTGCCGGCCGCCGACGGCAAGCGGAGACTATGCGGCCGGCTGACGCACCACCAGAAGCTCTTCGAGATCCTTGCGGCGGGCGCCGCAGGATGTCCCGGAAAGGCCGCTCATGCGGCGCTTCACACGAGGGCGCCGGGTCGTCGGGAGCGCGCCGATGAGCTGACGGTTTTATTATGTAGTGATGCGACTTGTGGCTTGGTGGGCGCTGATCTCGTCGAGCTGTGCCCCTGTGGTGTTGGTCGTGGGCTTCACGACGGCGACCTTGCTGGAGGAGCCGGGGTACAACCCGGTGACGCAGACGATCAGCGTGCTGGCGGCCGGTAACCACCGCGGTTACCTGGTGCTGACCGGCACGCTGGTCGCCGTCGGGAGCTGCTACATGGCGACCGCCTGGGGCCTGCACGCCGCCAAGCTCACCGGGCGGCTGTGCCTGGCCGGGGGCGGGCTGGCCGCGATCCTGCTGACGGTCTTCCCCGCGCCGCGCACGGGGGGCTCGCTGTCGCACGGCGCCGTCGTCGGCGTCGGCTTCACCCTGCTGGCCCTGTGGCCGGTCTTCGCCACCCGCCGCGGCCGCCGCGCGCCGTGGGGGCTGCGGCCGGTGCCGTCGGTGGCGATGAGCGCGCTGATGTGGGCGGGCGCGGCCTGGTTCCTGGTCGAGGTGGAGATCGACGGCGCGGCGGGCGTCGCCGAGCGGGTCGTGACGTCGGTGCAGGCGCTGTGGCCGGTGGTCGTGGTGCTCTCCTGCGTGTGGCACGCCCGGCGCCATGGCCGCCCGCGCCCGGCGGTGGCCGCCGGACCGCGCACGCCGTAGCGTCGGCGGCCGCGGCCGGTGGACGGCCGGGTGGGGCCGGGTGGAGGACAGCACGACCGAACGGGCTGGTCAGAGCGGTCGCCGGCAGTGCTCTCCACCCTGGGGTTGACGGGGGAGGCCCGCAGATCTCCACCCGCGGATCAACCCGTGGGTTGGTCCGCCGGCGGGCTCCGATCGGCAGCATGGAGGTGTCTTCCTCCTCCTGCCGGTGCCTGTCGAAGGGCGGTCCCCTGTGAGTTCCCACGGTCTGGTCAACGTGGCCGTCGCCGCGGTCGTCCTGGTCTGGCTGGTGAGCCGCCAGCTGTCCACCAGGCCGCTGCGCGAGAAGTCCCGGGTCGGTCTCGTCCTGATCGTGGTGGGCGCCGTCGAGACCGTGTCGTTCACCGCCAAGCACCCGCTGCACGGCGGCGAGGTCGGGATAGCCGCGCTGAGCCTGGCCCTCGGCGTGGCGCTGGCCGCCGCCCGCGGCTTCACCGTCACGGTCTGGCGCGAGGGCACGGAGTACTTCCGCAAGGGGAACCTGGTCACCGCCGCGCTGTGGATAGCCGGCATCGGCCTCCACCTGCTGCTGGACGACCTGGCCGGCTCCGGCCTCGGCCCGGCCAGCATCCTGCTCTACGTCGGCGTGGTGCTCGCGGTGCAGAACGCCGTGCTGACGAGCCGCTCGCGCACGGCGGTGGCCCGATGACCGGCTTCCTCATACCTCGCGGCCCGGGTCGGCCGCCCCGCTCCGGCAGCTGCCCGGCGGCCGGACGGTCCGGCCGCCGGACGGTGCGGGTCCGCTGACCCCGGTCCCGGTCAGCTCACCTCGCCCAGCACGGACCGCAGGAAGTCGAGCTGGTGGACGACCTGGTGCTGCCCGCCGCCCTCGTGGCGGTTGTAGGGCCAGACGCGGATGTCCTTCGGCCCCGCGTAGTGGTTGTGGGCGGCGAAGACCGTGGAGGGCGGGCAGATGTCGTCCATCAGGCCGACCGCGAAGAGCGCGGGCGCGGTGGCCCGGGCGGCGAAGTTGACGCCGTCGAAGTAGGAAAGGGTGGTGAACACCTGCTCCACCTGGTCGCGATGGGTGCGCAGGTAGGTCCAGATCTCCCGGTAGGCGTTGCCCTCCACGACGGACAGTGCCCGGCGGTAGTGGCACAGCGAGGGCTGGTCGATGACCGCGGCCCGGACCCCGTCGGCGAGGGCGGCCGCGGCCAGCGCGATGCCCCCGCCCTGGCTGCCGCCGGCCAGCACGATGCGTTCCCGGTCGACAGCCGGGTGGGCGCGGGCGGCGTCCACCGCGCGGACCGCGTCGGTGAACACCCGCCGGTAGTAGTAGTCCTCCGGGCGCTGGATGCCTCGGGTGACCATGCCGGGCGAGGAGGACCCGGCGCTGCCGTGCGGGTCACCGGTCGCGCCGGGCTGGAGCGATCCGCCCTGCCCGCGGGTGTCCATCAGCAGGTGCGCATAGCCCGCGGCGGGCCAGGTCAGCCACTCGTAGGGAAAGCCGCGCCCGCCGCCGTAGCCGAGGTAGCCGACCACGCAGGGCCGGGGGGTACGGGCGGCGGCGGGCACCAGCAGCCAGCCCGCCACCGGGTCGCCGTTGTAGCCGGGGAAGCGCACATCGTAGACGCGCACCTCGCTGAGCCGGGCGTCGTGGGGCGTGAACTCGGCCGGGCGGTCGTGGCTGCGGGCCTCGGCGAGCGTCGCGGCCCAGAAGGCGTCGAAGTCCGCGGGTTCCTGCCGGTCCGGCAGGTAGGCGCGCAGTTGGTCGAGCGGCAGGTCGGTCTCGGGCACGGGGCGGTCCTCCTGCGGGGGCGGGTGCGTTGGTCGGAGTACGGCGGACGGGCTACGGCGGGCGGAAGCCGGCGGTCAGGGCCGGGCGGGCGCCCGGTGGGCGCCGTCCAGGGTGAGGCTGTCGGGGGCGGAGACCTCGACCCGGCCGGCGGCGTCGAGCCGTACGGACAGCGGGCCGCCCGCCACCCGCAGGCCGGTGACGTGCAGCGGACCGAACGCCCCGGCGGCCGCGGGGTCGACGCGCAGCCGGCCGCCGGGCACGTCCGCGGCCAGCCCGAGGGCGGCCTGCACCAGCAGCACACCGGCGGCGGCCGACCAGGCCTGGGGGCGGCAGGCGGCGGGGTAGGGGGCGGGGGCCTCGTCGTAGGCGCTGCCGTGCCCGCCGTACAGCTCCGGCAGGCGGGCCTCGAAGCCGGCGGAGGCGGCGACCAGGCCCTTGGCGAGCGGCACCGCCTGATCCGGGAAACCGGCCCTGACCAGGCCGTGCACCGCTATCGCCGTGTCGTGCGGCCAGACGGAGCCGACGTGGTAGCCGAGCGGGTTGAAGCCGGCGTTGCGGCTGCTGAGGGTGCGTAGCCCGAAGCCGCAGTCGAGGTCGGGCCCGGCCAGCCGGGCGGCGAGCAGCGCGCTCTCCTCGCGGTCGAGCAGCCCGGTGCCGAGCAGGTGCCCGAAGGCGGAGGTGGCGGAGTCGACCGGGCGCTTGTCGGCGTCGAGGGCGACCGCGGGGTAGCGGCCGAGCGCGTCGGAGACCCAGAAGCTCTCCCGGAAGCGGCGCCGTACGGTGGCGGCCCACTCCTCCCAGCGGTCCGCGCCGGGGCGGTCGAAGGCACGCAGCAGGGCGGCGCCGGCGGTGGCGGCCTCGTAGGCGTACGCCTGGACCTCGCACAGGGCGATGGGGGGTGCGGCGAGCCGGCCGTCGCGCCAGCGGATGGAGTCGCCGGAGTCCTTCCAGCCCTGGTTGGCCAGGCCGCTGCCGGTGCTGTCGACGTACTCCAGCAGACCGTCGCCGTCGGCGTCGCCGTGGCGGGCCAGCCACTCCAGCCCGGCTTCGGCGTGCGGCAGCAGTGCGGCGACCTCGTGGTCGGGCATGCCCCAGCGCCAGGCGTCGTGCAGCAGCGTGATCCACAGCGGGGTGGCGTCCACGGTGCCGTAGTAGACGGCGGGCAGCGCGCGGGAGTCGGCCAGCCGCAGCGCCTCGCGGCGCACCTCGTGCAGGATCTTGCCGGGCTGCTCCTCGGTGTGCGGGTCGGTGCGGGTGCCCTGGCGGCGGGCCAGGGTGCGCAGGGTGCCCGCGGCCAGTTCGGTGCCGAGCGGCAGCAGCATGCGGGCGGCCCACAGCGAGTCGCGCCCGAAGAGGGTGAGGAACCAGGGCGCCCCGGCGGCCAGGAAGGCGTCGCCGGGGTGGTCCGGGTCGGTGAGCAGCAGCCGCTCCAGGTCGCCGACGGAACGGGCCACCAGGGCGTCCAGCCGCTGGTCGGCGAAGGTGACCGAGGGCCGGGGCCAGTCCACGCTGCCGGCGGCGGGCGCCGGGAAGAGCACGGGCCGCGGGTCCCGCACGGTGCACTCGAGGTCGGCCTGCCAGGAGGTGCCGGGGGCGAGTTCCAGGCGGTAGCGCAGCTCGCCGTCCGCGGGCCGGAGGGCCGGGGCGGCGGCGTGGGTGACGGGAACGGCCGCCTGGGTGACCGGCTCGGCGGCCGGGCCGGCCGGCGGGTCCTGCGCGAGGCCGGCGGCCGGCAGCGGGCGCAGCACGACGCGCAGGCCGTCCTCGTCGTGCCAGGTCAGGCCGGTGGCCGCGGCGTTCGCGGCTGCCGCGGCGGCCTCGGCGCTGTCAGGTGTGCCGGTGCCGCCGGGAAGGCCGGAACCGCCGCGGCCACCGGGGTCGCGGGGCTCGGAGGGAGCAGGGTGCTCGGGGGGTCCGGAGGGCTCGGCGGGGGCCGCCGCCGCGGGCCGCAGCCGCGGGAAGCGGCCGCTCTTGACGTCGTCCATCCGTGCCAGGTCGGTGCCCGCGGCCACCACCATGGTCAGCGAGACGTGCAGCGCACCGGAGTTCGTGACCCGCAGCGTCTCCCGCAACCGACCGGGCGTCAAGCGCCGGACCCGGTGGAGTGTGACGGCCGGGTCGGCCGTGCTCTCGCCGACGCCGCGCAGCACCGCGCGGTAGGCGGTCTCGTCGGCCGCCCGCAGGGTGTGCCCGACCGGCGCCAGCAGCACCGGCACGGCGCCCGAGCCCGCGCCCCCGCCCGAGCCCTCACCTGAGTCCTCGCCTGCGCCGCCGGTGCCGCCCGCGCCGCCCGCGCCGCCGGTCTCGAAGCGCACCTCCAGCCGGGACAGCGCGCGCCGGTCGCCGTGGAAGAAGCCGTCCGCCCCGCCCGCCAGGTCACCGCTGCGCCGGGACAGCGCCAGGCTCGGCGCGTACACGGTCGTGCAGGCGTCGTGCAGGAACGGCTGGAGCCCTTCCGCTGGGTCTGCGGAGGCGGGGGTGTCGGCGCCGGTGCGCCCCTGGACAGCCATGTTCACGGTGCGGTGCCTCTCGTCGTGGCGACGGTGGGGTCAAGAGGGTCGATGCGTGGTCCGCATCCTCGGATCGAACCTTTGGATCGAACCTTTGGATCGAACCTTTGGATCGATCAAATCGCACCTTACCCCTTGCCAACCAGCACCAGAAGGGGATTTTATCGTTCCACCAAACGCAGCGACGCGTGGAAAACGCGCTGCCGCGGAAGCTCGGACGATGAGGGAGGCCGTAGGTGGCGCGTGGCAAAGCCGCAGGTGGCGGTGGGGGCAAGCCGGTGACGCTGGCCATGGTGGCGCAGCGGGCCGGGGTGTCGGCGCAGACCGTTTCCAATGCGCTCAACTCCCCCGACCTGCTCGCGGGCGAGACCCTGGAGCGGGTCCGCCGGGCCATCGCGGACCTGGACTACCGGCCGAGCCAGGCCGCCCGCTCGCTGCGCACCCGCTCCAGCCGGCTGATCGGCTACGGCGTCGCCCCGACCCCGCCGAGCATCTCCACTTCCGTGCTCGACCGCTTCCTGCACGCGCTGTCCGACTCCGCGGACTCCGCCGGCTACCGGGTGCTGCTCTTCGCCGCACCGGTCGGCGCCGACGACGAGCAGGAGCGCTACGACCAACTGCTGCGCGACCACTCGGTGGACGCGTTCGTGCTCAGCAACACCTACCGCGGCGACCGGCGCCCGGCGTGGCTGGCCAGGCGGGAGATCCCGTTCGTGGCCTTCGGCCGGTCCTGGTCGGCCCGCGACATCGGCGACTGGGTCGACGTCGACGGCGCGCACGGCACCGCCGAGGCGGTGGACCACCTGGTCGCGGCGGGCCATCGCCGGATCGGGTTGCTCGGCTGGCCGCGCGGCTCCGGCTCCGGCGACGACCGGGCGCGCGGCTGGCGCGAGGCCATGGAGCGGCACGGGCTGCCGGTGCGCGGCCTGCGGCAGGCCGCCGAGGACGACGCGACGGCGGCCCAGCAGGCCGTGGCGCCGCTGCTGGACGGCGGCAACGCCGTCACCGCCGTGGTCGCGGTCAGCGACACCCTCGCGCTGGGCGTCTACCGGGCGCTGCGCGAGCGCGGCCGCACGCCCGGCACCGACGTGGCGGTGGTCGGCTTCGACGACTCGCCGGCGGCCGCGCTGCTCTCGCCGAGCCTGAGCAGCCTGCACCAGCCGCTGGAGGAGGTCGGCCGGGCCTGTACCCGGCTGCTGGTCCACCGGATCGAGCACCCGAAGGCCGAGCCGCAGCGGCTGCTGCTCCCCCCGGAGCTGGTGGTCCGGGAGAGCTCCGCCCCGCACCCCGGGCCACCCGCCCACCCGCACCCGGCCTGACCGGCACCGCCCTCCACCCGGTCTGACCGGCACCGCCCCCACCCGGCCTGACCGGCCCCCGTCTTCCGCACCCGCCCGCCACTATCGGCGCCTCCCCTTCGGAGTGATGATGAACGTACGCAGAGCCGCCCCCGTCGCCTTGTGCGGCGCCCTCCTGCTGGCCGGTTGCTCGTCGAATTTCGGCAGCGACTCCAGCAGCAAGCAGGACAGCGGGGGCAAGCAACACCTCACCGTGATGATCGGCTCGTCCGGTGACGCCGAGACCAACGCCGTGAAGGCCGCGGCCGCCGCGTGGGCGAAGCAGACCGGCAACACCGTCACGGTCACCGCGGCCCAGAACCTCGACCAGCAGCTCGGCCAGGCGCTGGCGGGCGGCAAGCCGCCGGACGTCTTCTACGTCGGCTCCAGCACCTTCGCCAACTACGCGAAGGGCAACTCGCTGTACGCGTACGGCGACCAGCTGTCGTACCAGGACGACTTCTCCGACTCGCTGCGCAAGTCCTTCTCCTACGGCGGCAAGTTCGTCTGCGCGCCCAAGGACACCTCCACGCTGGCCCTCGCGGTCAACACCAGGATGTGGAAGGCGGCCGGCCTGACCGCGGCGGACTACCCCACCACCTGGGACCAGCTGGAGAAGGTCGCCAAGAAGCTCACCACCGCCAAGACGACCGGCCTGGTGGTCGACGCCTCCTACAACGAACTGGGCGTCTTCATGAAGCAGGCCGGGGGCTGGATCACCAACGCCGGGCAGACCGAGGTGACCGCGGACAGCGCCGCGAACGTGCAGGCGCTGACCTACGTCAAGAAGCTGCTGAAGGAGGGTGCGCTGAAGTTCCCCAAGCAGGTCGACACCGGCTGGGGCGGTGAGGCGCTGGGCACCCAGAAGGCCGCGATGACCATCGAGGGCAACTGGCTCACCGGCGCGATGAGTTCGGACTACCCGTCGGTCGACTACAAGGTGCTGTCGCTGCCCGAGGGGCCGGCGGGCAAGGGCACCCTGTCGTTCAGCACCTGCTGGGGCATCGCCAACAAGAGCGCCCACCACGCCGCGGCGGTCTCGCTGGTGAAGGCGTTCACCGCGGTGCCGCAAGAGCTGACCTTCGCCGGCGCCTACGGTGTGCTGCCCTCCCGGACCAGCGCGCTCGCCTCCTACAGCGCGAAGTACCCGGCCGACAAGGCGTTCGCCGACGGCGCCTCCTACGGGCAGGGGCCGGTGACGATCCCCGGGTTCACCAAGGTGCTGACGCAGTTCGACACCGATCTGAGCGGGCTGGCGAGCGCCGACCCGAAGACGATCCTGGCGAGCTTGCAGAAGAACGGCGCGGCGGCGCTGAAGTCGGCCGGCTGACGCGGGCGGCGAACGGTTCGTGGGACCGGTGGCACCCGGCCAGCGGGCAGCGGGAAAGGGCAGGAACATGCGCAAGGAGCAGCAGGGCGGCGCCGCGGCCGTCGCACTGCCCGCGGCCGGCCGGACGGGGACGGCCGGACCGGGCGGACCGGACCGCGGGAACGGACCCGGCGGGCCGGGCGGGAGCGGCGGGGCCGGCCGGCGGAGGAAAGCGGCGGGGCCGACCCGCGGCAGCCTCGCCGCCCGCCACCACGGCCGCTGGGGCTGGCTGTTCGTCAGCCCGATGGTGATCGTGCTCGGCCTGTTCCTGCTGCTGCCGATCCTGATGGCGCTGTGGGTCAGCCTGCTGCACTGGGACGGCCAGTCCGACCCGTTCAGCTCGGCCGCCGACTTCGTCGGGGTGCGCAACTACACCGACCTGTTCGGCAGCAGCGGCGGGCTGACCCACCAGCTGTTCATGATCTCGCTGCGCAACAACCTCTACTACGTACTGCTGGTGGTGCCGCTCCAGACCGTGCTGGCCCTGGGCCTGGCGCTGGCGGTCAACAGCCGCCGGCTGAAGCGCAAGGGGCCGCTGCGCACCGCGTTCTTCTTCCCGTCCGTCACCAGCTCCATCGCGATCTCCACGGTGTTCCTCTTCCTCTTCCAGGGCAGCGGCGCGGTCAACGCGCTGCTGAAGTGGGTGGGCATCACCGGACCGAAGTGGTTCACCGACGCGCACGGCCTGGTCTGGTCGGTGCTGGGCGCGGTCGGCCTGGTCGACCCGGACCAGCCGGTGCACGCGCTGGCCGCGCACGGCCTGTTCGGGCTGTCGTGGTGGGACTGGCTGGCCGGGCCGTCCATCGCGATGTGCACGATCATCGTGCTGGCGATCTGGACCACCTCGGGCACCTTCATGCTGATGTTCCTCGCCGCGCTCCAGGACGTGCCGGCCGAACTGGAGGAGCAGTCCCGGGTGGACGGCGCCACCCGCTGGCAGTCGCTGCGCCACGTCACCCTGCCCGCGCTGCGCCCGGTGATCTTCCTGGTGCTCACCCTCGGGCTGATCGGCACCTGGCAGGTCTTCGACGCGGTGTACGTGATGAGCCAGGGCGCCCCCGGCAACACCACCCTCACCCCCGCCTACCTGTCGTACACCTCCGGCTTCCAGGACAGCGACTACGGCCACGCGGCCGCGATCGCGTTCGTCCTGCTGGCGATCATCATGCTGATGACGCTGGTGCAGCGGGTGCTGCTGCGGGAGCGCGGCGAGCACCCCGGCCGCGGCCGCCGACTCCTCGGGAGGAACCGATGAGCGTCATCCACAGGAATCCCGCGCGCAGCCGGCGCCCCTCGCTGGGCACCGTCCTGATCCTGGCCGTGTCCACCCTGCTGGGCCTGGTCTACGTCCTGCCGTTCGTGATCCAGCTGGTCACGTCCTTCAAGACCGACCCGGACGCGGCGGCGCACCCGCTGTCGCTGCTGCCGAACCCCTTCACGCTGGAGTCCTACCGGCGGCTGTTCGGGGGCAGCGGGGGCGAGTCGATCCCGTTCACGCGCTGGCTGGGCAACTCGGTCCTGGTCACCGTCCTGATCACCGGCGGCCGGGTGTTCTTCGACTCCCTCGCCGGATACGCCCTGGCCCGGCTGGACTTCCGCGGCCGCAACCTGCTCTTCAACGGCCTGCTGACGGTCATGTCGGTGCCCGGCGTGGTGCTGCTCATCCCGAAGTTCCTGGTGCTCAACCAGCTGGGCATGTTCGACACCTACGCCGGCATGGTGATCCCGCTGCTGGTGGACGCCGCCGGGGTGTTCATCATGCGGCAGTTCTTCCTGTCGGTGCCGAAGGAGGTGGAGGAGGCCGCGCGGATGGACGGCGCCGGGATCTTCCGCACCTACTGGTCGGTGGTGCTGCCGATGGCCCGCCCGGCGCTGATCACGCTGACCATCCTGTCGTTCCAGTCGTCCTGGAACGAGTTCACCCACTTCCTGGTGGCCACCCAGTCCCCGCAGTACGAGACCCTGACCACGGGCCTGGCCCGCTTCGTCTCCGGCAGCCTCAGCGCTGGCACGCAGTACCCGCTCAAGCTCACCGCGGCGCTGCTGGCGACCATCCCGGTGGCCGTGCTCTTCTTCGTCTTCCAGCGCCACTTCGTGCGCGGCGCCAACTCCGGCTCCGTCAAGGGCTGACCGCCCGGCTCCCCGGCCGTCCGATCCGTCGCCCGGCCGCCCGATCACCCGGCCGCCCGCCGGTCAGCGCGGGAGGATGCCGGCGGCGCCGGCCGCGGTCAGCCAGGCGGGGTACTCCGCCAGGAGGCGGTCGTAGAGGTCGGCGTCGGAGATCTCCTTCGGCGCCGCGCCGACCGGGAAGAAGCCGGCGTTGTCGACGGCGCGGCGGGCGGGCACCGGGAGGTCGTCGAGCCTGCGCAGGAAGCGGAACTCGTCGTCGCCGAAGCCCACGAACTGCCAGAAGACCGGGAGTTCCGCGGCCGCGCACAGCACGCGTTCCGCCGCCGCGCGCGAGGTCGGCGACCCGTCGGTCTGGAACACCACGAACGCCGGGTCCTTCGCCCCGGACGCCCGGTAGTGCGCGATGACCTCCTCCATGGCGAGGTGGTAGTTGGTCCGCCCCATGTGGCCCATCGCGTCGTGCAGCGTGCCGATCCGGTCGCGGTAGGAGTCGAGGCCGATCTCGGCGGTGCCGTCGATCCCGGTGGAGAAGAAGACCACCGGCACCACGCCGTCGTCGTCGAGGTTCGCCGCCAGCGCCAGGGTCTGCTCCGCCAGGTGCTGCACGGAACCGTCGCGGTAGTACGGGCGCATGCTGCCGGACCGGTCCAGCACCAGGTAGACGGCGGCCCGGCGGCCGTCCACGCGGTGCTTGGCCAGCGAGACCGCGGCCTGCTTGTAGAGGCTGACCAGGCCGGGCGCCCGGTCGGCGACCTTCCGCAGGCTGATCGCGGCGCCGGAACCCGCCGGCTCGGCACCCGCGGTGCCGGAAGCGGTCCCGGATTCCGCGGTCCCGGCCGCCGCGGCGGCCGCCCCCTCGGGCCCGGCCGCCCCCTTGCGGAAGCCGATGCGCAGACGTTTGCGGTAGTCGATGGCCATGTGCCGTGATTCTGCTCCAACCGGCCCGGCAGCGCCCGCCGTTCGTACGAAGATCCCACGTACTCCCGCGCCGCGCCGCCACAGCCGCCGCACCGGCCGCGCCCGCCCCGCCCGTCACCGGCGGGGCGGCGCGGGTCCGCCGGCTACTTCGGGGCCGAGAGCCCCGCGGGGAAGGCACCGCTCTGGGCCGCGGCACGGGTCAGGCGCGAGGCGATCTCGGTCAGGCGCGCCGTACCCGCCTCGCCGAGGTGGCGGTAGGGGTCGGCGGCCAGCCGGTCGGTGGTGTCCTCGATCTCCTGGCGCAGCGCGGTGCCCGCCGGGGTGAGGGCGCCGTCCGCGTCGAGCAGCCCGCGCTCGCGCAGCCGCTCGCACCCGGCGTCCCACTCCTCCTGGCTCCAGCCGCGGGTGGCGCGGGCGAACTCCGGGGCGGAGCCCGTACCGGTCGCGGTGTGGGTGATCAGCGCTTCCAGGCCGTCGAGTCCGGCCGCGGCCAGCGCGGTGACGTGGCCGTCCCCGCGGTGCTCGCGCAGCAGGCCGCCGCAGTGCCAGAGCGCCGCCTGCGGCGACTTCGGTATGTCGAGGTCGGCGTGGGCGCCGTACAGCGGCCGGCCGGGCACCGCGCACGCCTCGACGGCGGTGGTCGCCAGCGCTGCGGCCTCGGCTACCTCGGGGTCGTCGGCGGCGTCCGCGCCGAGCACCCGGGTCAGCGCCCCCTCCACCGCGCGCAGCCGCGCGTCGAGCACGGCCTCGGGTGCGGCGGCCTGCCACGCCCGCGGGATGAACCGCGCGATCAGCGCGGGGTTGAAGTTGTAGAAGGCGGCTGCCACGGTGCCGGGGCCCACGGCGCCCATGGCCGCCGCGCGGCTGGCGAAGTAGCCCATGCCGCCGGGTTCCAGACCGATCGCGGTGTACTCCCGCTCGGCCTCGGGCGCGAAGTAGATCAGCGAGTGCAGCGGGTTGAGCGCGTTGTGGCACTGCCGGGTGGCCTCGAGTGTCATGCCGCCATCGTAGGGGCGGCAGACCGGAAATCTACCAGTGAGTACAACCGCGGCCGCGGCCCAACTCATGATCACTGAAAGGAAGTTGGCCGAGCGCGCCGGTCGGGGGCCGGGCACCGTCCCCCGCGCATCACCCCGCGACCAGCGCCGCCACCGCGTCCACGACCACCTTGCGGCGCCGCTCCGCGCCCTCGCCGGCCAGCCGCGCGTCGAACTCCGGGGTGTTGGCGCTCCAGAAGCCCGAGAGGTGCAGGACCAGGCCGAGCAGTTCCTCCGCGCTGAACCGGGTGGGCAGCAGGCCGCCGCGCTGCGCCGCCGCGACCGCCTCGATCTTCGCCGCGTTGCTCTCCAGCAGCACCGGGATCAGGGTGCCGCTGCCGGCCCGCTCCAGCCGGTACCAGGTCGCGAGGCGCTGCACCCACGGCCGCCGCTCGTAGGAGTCGAAGAGCCGGCCGGCGTACTCGGGCAGGTCGGCCGCGTCGATCGGCACGGCGTCGACGGTCTCGCGGCACATGGCGTCGAAGACCGCGTCGAACAGGCCGTCCTTGCTGCCGAAGTAGTGGTAGATCTGCGCCTTGTTGCTCTGCGCCGCGGCGGCGATCCGGTCCACCCGGGCGCCCGCGATGCCGTAGGCGGCGAACTCCTCGGTCGCCGCGCGCAGCAGCCGGCGCCGCGTCGCCTCCGCATCCCTGTTCATGACACCCAGCCTATCTACTAACCGGATAGTTGACAAAGGTCCCGGAGAGGAGTCTCATGGAATTACTAATCAACCGGTTAGTCAGCAACCTTCTCCCGAGCGGAGCCCCGCCATGACCTCCCCGTCGACCCCGTCCTCCCCGTCCGCCCCGTCCGCCGCGGCCCCGGAACCCGCCGCGCTCCCCGAGTCCGCCGTCTTCCTGGTCAGCGGAGCGTCCCGCGGCCTCGGCCGCGAGATCGTGCGGGCCGCCGCCGAGGCCGGCCACCGCGTGGTGGCCGGCGTCCGCTCCCCCGACGCCCTGGCCGACCTCACCGAGCGCTACGGCGACCGCTTCGCCGCCGTCCCGCTGGACGTGACCGACGACGCTCAGGTCCGGGCCGCCGTCCGCACCGCCGTCGACCGCTTCGGCCGGCTCGACGTGCTGGTCAACAACGCCGGGTACGCCAACGTCGCCGCCGCCGAGGACACCGCCTTCGACGACTTCCGCGCCCAGATCGACACCAATCTGCTCGGCGTGGTCCGGCTCACCCAGGCCGCGCTGCCGGTGCTGCGCGAGCAGCGCTCCGGACACATCGTGCAGGTCTCGTCCGTCGGCGGCCGGCTGGCCACCCCGGGCCTGGCCGCCTACCAGTCCGCGAAGTGGGCCGTCGGCGGCTTCTCCTCGGTGCTCGCGGCCGAGGTGGCCCCGCTCGGCATCAAGGTCACCGTGCTCGAACCCGGCGGCATGTCCACGGACTGGGCCGGCTCCTCGATGCGGATCGCCCCGGTCCGGCCGGAGTACCGGGCGACCGTCGGCGTCATGGCCGAGCGGCACGGCTCCGGCGCCGTGACCAGCGCCAGCGACCCCGCCAAGGTCGCCCGCCTGCTGCTGGAGGTCATGGCGATGCCCGAACCGCCGCTGCGGCTGCTGGTCGGCACCGACGCGTTCCGCTACGCCACCGCCGCCGGCCGCGCCCTGCTCGCCTCCGACGAGGAGCACCGCGAGCTGAGCGAGTCCACCGCGGCGGACGGCGCCACCGCGGCCGAACTCGACCCGCTGGGCCACGCGCCGCGGCACGCCTGAGGCCGCGCCGCGGCACGCCTGAGGCCGCGCCGCGGTACGGCGGACGGGCCGCGGTACGGCGGACGGGCCGGCGTACGGACGGGCCGGCGTACGGACCTGGCGGCGTGACGGACGGGCCGTCAGATGCGCAGCCGGTACGGCAGCATGCACACGACGACGTCGGTCCGCGCCCGCAGCACCGTGGCCAGCAGGATGCCGCGCTGGTTCTGGAGGATCTTGTAGCGGCGGTGCCGCGGCTCGACCTCGGGGATGAGCACCGCGACCTGCTGCCCGTCCGCGGCGAGCCGTTTGACGTAGCCGACCACGGGCTCGACCAGGGAGCGGTGCGGGCTGTCCACGATGTCCAGGCGCACCCCGGGCTCCCACTGCTCCCACGCCCGGCGCAGCGCGTCGGCCCGCTCCGGGTCGGCGTGCACCGCGAGCGCGACCACCTCGTCGCCGAGCGAGAGGGCGGCGGTCAGCGCGTACCGGGCCACCTCGCTGACCTCGCCGACCGGCACCACCACCAGCCCGGGGCCGCCGCGCGCCGGGGGCGCGGGCACCTGGCCGAGGCGGAGTTCGGCGCGCACCTCGTCGTAGTAGCGCTCCACCCGGCTGAACATCAGCATCAGCAGCGGCACCACTAGCACCACCACCCAGGCGCCCTCCAGGAACTTGGTGCTGAGCAGCACCACGCCGGCCACCGTGGTGAGCGCCGCGCCCAGGCCGTTGACCCACACGTGGCCCAGCCAGCCGGGGGGCCGCGTGGACCGCCAGTGCCGGACCAGGCCGATCTGGCTGATGGAGAAGCCGATGAAGACGCCGATCGCGTAGAGCGGCAGCAGCCGGTGGGTGTCGGCGCCGACCGCGATGAGCAGCAGCGCGGCGAGGAGGGCGAGCACGACCACGCCGTAGCGGTAGACCGGGCGTTCGGCGCGCAGCCCGAAGATGTGCGGCAGCCGGTTGTCGCGGGCCAGCAGGCTCATCAGCACCGGCAGGCCGCCGAAGCTGGTGTTGGCGGCGAGTCCGAGCACCAGGGTGACCACGAGGTTGGTGGCGGTGTAGGGCCAGCCGGTGCCGTACGCGCCGGCGGTGAGCTGCGCGAGTACGGTCACCCCGCCGCGCGGCACCACGTGGTCGCGGTGGATCAGCACGGACAGGCCCACCAGCATCAGGCCGAGCAGTCCGCCGAGCATCAGCTCGGTGCGCTGGGCCCGCCGTACCCGCGGCGCGCGGAAGGCCGGCACCCCGTTGGCGATGGCCTCCACCCCGGTCAGCGCGGCGCAGCCGGCCGAGAACGCCTTGAGCACCAGCAGGACGCCGAGGGTCTCGGTGACGTGCACGTGTTCACGGCTGCCGACCGAGGCCACGGGGTGGCCGCGGACCAGGCCGACCGCCACGACGCCGAGGATACCGAGCACGAACAGCCCGGCCGGCAGCATCAGCACCCGGGCGCTCTCGGCGACCCCGCGCAGGTTGACGGCGGTGAGCAGCAGCAGGCCGAGCAGGCACACCTCCAGCAGGTGGGAGTGGAGCGCGGGGTAGGCGGAGGCGAGCGCGGCGGCGCCGGCGGCCAGGCTCACCGAGACGGTCAGCACGTAGTCGACGACCAGGCTCGCCGCGGCCAGCAGGCTGGTGCGCGGCCCGAGGTCCTGCTTGGCGACGGCGTAGGCGCCGCCGCCCTCGGGGTGCGCCGCGATCACCTGGCCGTAGGAGACCACCAGCACCGCGAGCAGCACGGTGATCGCCAGGGCGATCGGGGTGGTGGCGTTGATCGCCCCGGTGCCGGCCGTGACCAGCACCAGCACGATCGCCTCGGGCCCGTACGCGACCGAGCTGAGGGCGTCGACGGAGAGTGCGGCGAGGCCGCCCAGGGTGGTGAGCCGGTCCTTCTCGGTCGCGCGGTGCCCTTCCCCGGGCCGCAGCGGAACCCTGGGCCGCAGGTGGCGGCGGGCCAGCCCGTACATCATGAGCACCTCACGGTGGGCGTTTTGGTCGCTTTGCCCGTTCAGTGTGGCCGCCGGGCCCGCCCGGGCACCCCGGGACGCGCGGGGCGCCGCCGCGCACCGGCCGGCGCCGCGTCCGCCGACCGGTGGCCGGAAGGTGTTGTGGGAAGTGGACAGGCCGGTACGGACCGGGGGTTAATCGAAAGAGCACAGCAGTTCGTGACGGCGCGTCGGGGTGGGAGGCGTGTGATGACCGGCCTCAGCAAGGGGATCGAGCGGGTCGAGGTGCGGTTGCGGTGGGACCCGAGCCCGCCGGGCGTCCCGCAGAGCGACCTGGACGCGATCGCGGCGGCCTTCCAGGTCGGCGCGGAGCACGGCGAGCCGGCCTACCTGGTGCACTTCGACAGCCGGGCGCCCGACGGCACCATGTGGCTCAACCGCGACAGCAAGGACGGCAAGGGCCTCGGCTTCGACGAGGTGATGACCCTGGAGCTGGACCGGCTCGGCGCGCAGTACCGCAGGGTCGTGGTCGGCGCGATGATCCAGCAGCGCTACGGGCGGCTGGAGTTCGGCATGGTGGACGACCCCGGCTACCAGATCGTCAGCGGCTGGACGGTGCTCGCCGAGGGCGACCTCGACCACCTGGGCACCGCCACGGCCGCGACCTTCGCGGAGTTCACCCGCGCCGAGTCCGGCGCGTGGAGCTTCCACCCGCTGCTGTGCGGCTACGCCGCCGACCCGGACACCTTCGGCCACCTGATGGGCCGCCCGCCGGCCTGACCGCCCGTCACCGCCCCTCGCCACCCCCGCCTCCGCGCCTCACCCGCGCGTCGCGATGTCCATACAAGCCGTACATACGACCGTAGATACGTATGCCTGTACGGACGTATGCGCACAGCCGCGATCCCCCGCGCCACCCGCGCCGACGTGGCCTTTTGCCTTCCCGCGGCACCGAACTGCCCGGCGCCGCTCACCCGTACGGCCCCACGGGAGTGACCGTGATGCCCCGCGCGTCCAGCGCCGGAGCGCCGCATCGCTCTGGTCAAATGGCGCATATGGGGCACAAGGGAAGCAAAGCCACACCCATGGAGGCAGTCATGCGGGACGCCGGGCACAGCGCGCGGGGGCGGAACGGCGTACGGAAGTCGGCACTGGCGATCGGATGCACGGCGGTCGCGCTCGCGGGAGTCCTGGCCGCGCCCGCCGGGCCGGCCGACGCGATCGGAGGCGCGCCGCACGTGCGCGGCGCGCTGCTGCACCCCGAGCGGGACTGGATGGGCTCGTCGATCGCCGCCCACGAGGGCCGTGTCGGGACCGCCCCGGTCGCCGCGAGCACCACGGGCACCCGCACCCCCGGGTTCGACGTCAGCAACTGGCAGGGCACCGTCGACTGGCCGGCCCAGTACCGCAAGGGCGCCCGGTTCGCGTACATCAAGGCCACCGAGGGCACCACGTACAAGGACCCGAAGTTCAACGCGAACTACACCGACTCCTACTACGCGGGCTTCATCCGGGGCGCCTACCACTTCGCCCGCCCGGACAACTCCGGCGGCAAGGCGCAGGCGGACTACTTCGTCGCGCACGGCGGCGGCTGGTCCAAGGACGGCAAGACGCTGCCGCCCGCGCTGGACATCGAGTACCCCTCCGGCGCCGCCTGCTACGGCCTGAGCAAGAGCGCGATGGTCAGCTGGATCAAGGCGTTCGTCGACGAGGTGCACGCGAAGACCACCCGCTGGGCGACGATCTACTCCACCACCGACTGGTGGACCCGCTGCACCGGCAACACCCCGGTCTTCGCCGCCAACGACCCGCTGTTCGTGGCGCGCTACGCCTCCAGCGCGGGCAAGCTGCCGGCCGGCTGGCCGTTCTACAGCTTCTGGCAGCACGCCGACTCCGGCACCTTCCCCGGCGACCAGGACTACTTCAACGGCCCGCTCAGCGGTCTGCGCAACCTCGCCGACAACACCTGAGGTCCACCGAACGTATCCGGGCCCGGGGTGGCCCGACACCGCTGTCAGGATGGGCGGTTCACCCGGGTCCGACCGCATTCGACCGGGCGCCGATCGTCGGTTTTCGGTAAAGCGGCACCGCTGAGCGCCCATACGCTATTCCCACAACGCTCACGTGGCGTGCACACTACACCGCGGGTGTGGGTCGTGAACGAGCGTGCGGTACAGGGCCCGTGCCCGCCGTTCCCTGCTCACGGACCATCACGTTGGAGTCGTCATCACCCACATACACGCACCCCGCAGCGGCAGAGGCCGCGCCGGAGTGGTCGCGGCCGCCTCACTGGCCCTGCTCTCCGGTTCGCTGCTGATGGCCGCGCCCTCGCAGGCGTCGACCCCGGCCGCCTCTGCCAAGACCATCACCGGCTCGCACCCGGCGTGGGCCACCGCGTCGGCCGACGCCGGCGCGGTCCCGGCCGCCACCGAGATCACCGGCACCGTGTACCTCGCCGGCCAGGACCCGGCCGGGCTCACCGCGTACGCGACGGCCGTCTCGGACCCGGCCAGCGCGAGCTACGGCAAGTTCCTCACCGCCGCGCAGTACCAGGCCCGGTTCGGCGCCACCAAGGCGCAGATCGCCGCCGTGCAGAAGTGGGCGGAGGACGCCGGCCTGAAGGTGGTGGGCACCACCTCGCACGCGATCACCGTCAAGGGCACCAACGCCGCCCTCACCAAGGCGTTCGGCACCGGCGAGCGCCAGTACAAGGTGTCGGGCGAGCTGCGGCACGCGCCGGCGAAGGACGTGAAGGTCCCGGCCTCGGTCTCCAGCGCGGTCCTCGGCGTCAGCGGCCTGGCCTCGACCGGCAGCAACGTGGCGCAGCCGGACTCGCACAAGGTCACCGCGGACACCGCGACCGCCAAGAGCACCAAGACCACCGCGGCCGGCAAGGGCGACACCACCCTGCCCACCACGGCGACCTGCTCCGCGTACTGGGGCGAGAAGACCGCCAAGGGCGCGCCGGCCGGCTACACGAACAAGGACGTGCCGTTCGACCAGTGCTCGCTGTACCCCTCGCAGATCCGCAAGGCGTACGGCATCACCGCCACCGGGCTGACCGGCAAGGGCGCCACGGTCGCGATCGTCGACGCCTACGGCAGCTCCACCATGGAGGCGGACGCCGACCAGTACGCCACCAACCACGGTGACAAGGCGTTCAAGAAGGGCCAGTACACGGAGTACGTGGACTCCTCGCAGTGGACGAACCAGGACCTGTGCGGCGGCCCCGACGGCTGGGCGCCGGAGGAGGCGCTGGACGTCGAGATGGCGCACGGCCTCGCGCCCGACGCCAACGTGGTCTACGTCGGCGCCAACTCCTGCACCGACGACGACCTGCTGGCCGCGATCACCAAGATCGTCGACCACCACCTCGCCGATGTCGTCTCCAACTCGTGGGGCGAGATCATGCACACCACGGACGACGCGGACGTGACCGCGACGGAGATCGCGGCGTACGAGCAGGTCTTCCAGCAGGCCGCGATCGAGGGCATCGGCATCGGCTTCTCGGCCGGCGACTGCGGTGACAGCAGCCCGCTGGCGGCGGCCACCGGCGCCAACTGCCAGACCGACACCTCGCGTGCCCAGGCCAACTGGCCCGACTCCGACCCGTGGGTGACCTCGGTCGGCGGCACCGCGCTGGCGCTTTCGGACAAGAGCGGCAAGTACGGCTTCGAGACCGACATGGGCACCACCCGCTCCTCGCTGTCGGCCGACGGCAAGAGCTGGACCCCGGCCGCGGCTTCGGCGCCGTTCTACTTCGGCGGTGGCGGCGGCACCAGCGAGGACTTCGCGCAGCCCGGCTACCAGCGAGGCGTCGTCCCGAGCACCCTGTCGCACACCCTGATGACCGGTCAGAAGACCAGCCAGGCCAAGCGGGTGACCCCGGACATCTCGATGGTCGGCGACCTGTACACCTCGGTGCTGGTCGGCATCTCCGACGGCGCGGACTACAGCGAGGGCGGCTACGGCGGCACCAGCGTCTCATCGCCGGAGTTCGCGGCGGTGCAGGCCGACGCGATCCAGGGCGCGCACCACGCGATCGGCTTCGCCAACCCGGCGATCTACGCCCGCTCGCACCTGACCACCGACGTGGTCGACAAGCAGGCCCAGCACAGCAGCACCCCGCTGAGCAGCGTCTACGACGCCGGTGTGGTCAACGGCAACCTGATCGTCCGGCTGATCGGCTTCGGCCAGGACACCTCGCTCAACGCCGTGCACGGCTTCGACGACGCCACCGGCGTCGGCTCGCCGAACGCCACCTACCTCCGGTCGTTCCGCTTCTGACGGTACGTCGGCAGTACCCCTGAAACCCGGGCGGGCCCCGGCGGAGATTGCTCTCCGCCGGGGCCCGCCCCCCTTTCCGGTCCGATCAACTGAATAATGGGGGCCGTGTGCCCGTTCGAGGCGCACCATGTGGGGGGTACGCGTACCGATGGTGAAGATCAGGCGGGGAGCGGCGGCCGGGCTGGCCACCGCGGGGGTCGCGGCGGCGCTGGCCGCGACGCTGGTGGCGGTCGGCACCGGGGGCGGCGGGTCGGCACACGCCAAGAACGCCGCGAGCTCCCCGGCGCAGACGCCGGTGCGGCACGCGCCGACCGCCACCACGACCCCGACGTGGGACGGCAAGACGAAGGTGATCGGCGACGGCTCCACGTCGTACACCGGGCCACAACCCAACCAGCCGACGTTCCACAAGCTCAAGCCGGGGGAGAAGCCGCCGCAGTTCGTGGTCTTCTCCTGGGACGGCGCCCTGGAGGGCGACGACCACGACTTCTCCCGCTTCCGCACGCTGGCGGAGAAGTACCACGCGAACATGACGTTCTTCCTCAGCGGCATCTACCTGCTGCCGAAGGACAAGAGCACCCTCTACCACCCGCCGCAGCACTCGCCGGGCGCCTCCGCGATCGACTACCCCACCGACCAGCACATCCGGTGGACGCTCGAGCAGCTGCGGCTGGCCTGGGAGGACGGCGACGAGATCGGCACCCACTTCAACGGGCACTTCTGCGAGCCCGACAAGGGCGCGGGCGCGGACTGGAGCACCAAGGAGTGGCTGAGCGAGACCGAGCAGGCGTACTCCTTCGTGCAGAACTGGAAGACGAACACCGGCTTCACCGACATCGCGCCGCTGCCGTTCGACTACGCCCAGGAGCTGGTCGGCGGGCGCGCGCCGTGCCTTGAGGGCCAGAAGAACCTGCTGCCGGCCGAGAAGCAGCTCGGCTGGCGGTACGACGCCAGCTCGCCCGGCGACTTCCAGCTCTGGCCGAAGAAGGAGGACGGCATCTGGAACTTCCCGCTGGAGCTGGTGCCCTATCCGGGCAAGAGCTTCCAGGGCCTGACGATGGACTTCAACTTCCTCTACAACCAGTCCGGCGGCGACGTCACCGAGGGCGACCCGGCGAAGTACCCGGAGTGGGAGAAGCAGGCCCGGGACGGCTACCTGGAGGGCTTCCAGCGGGTCTACAACGGCAGCCGGGCACCGCTGTTCATCGGCAACCACTTCGAGGACTGGAACGGCGGCATCTACATGCAGGCCGTCTCCGACGTGGTGAAGGACGTCTGCCCGCGCAAGGGCGTGGAGTGCGTGTCCTTCAAGCAGCTGTGCGACTGGCTGGACATGCAGGACCCGGCGGTGCTGGCGAAGCTGCGCAACCTGGACCCGGGCGAGGCGCCGGACTGGTCGACGTTCATCACGAAGTAGACCCGGCCGGCGGGCGGACCGCCTCGGTGTAGCGGGTCCACATCTTCACCGGGTAGTCGCTGCCGGGCTTCTTCGCGGACCGCCCGCCGAGCCCGGTCAGCGGCTCCAGCTGCTGCGTCTTCGGGTCGATCCGGAAGAGGGTGACCGCGGTGGCCATGTCCGCGTCGTAGCCGACGAACGACGCCGAGGTGTTGTCCGGCGCGGTGCCCGGCAGCCCGGCCAGCCCCGGACCGGCCTGCGCCGCCGCGTGCCCGGCGCCGGTGGCGACCGCGTCGCGCAGCGCGTCGTCCACCTCCCCGGCCACCTTCGCGGTGAACGGGTGGGTGACAACGGGCTTCGGCAGCGGCACCGCGGCGCCGTCGTGGGTGATGCGCAGCACCGAGTACGGGTCGGTGCGGGTGCCGCCGGCCGCGAACGTGGTGTACCCGGCGGCCATCCGGATCGGGCTGGGCGTGGAGGTGCCCAGCGAGAAGCTCGGCACCTGCTCGGCGAACCCGCTGTCCGGCAGCAGCCCGGCGTCGATCGACGCCTGCCGGACCCGGTTGAGCCCGACGTCCACGCCCAGTTGCTCCACCGGCCCGTTCACGCCGTCCGCGACGGCCTTGCCCAGCGCGATCGGGCCGTACGAACGGCCGCCCGCGTTGGCGGTCTTGACGACCTTTCCGTCCCGGCTCCAGTACGGGCCCTCGGGCGTCTGGATCGGCGCGCCGTCGTCGCCGTCGTACTGGCTGTCCGGGCCGACCCGGGCCCGGGGGACGTCGCGTTGGCGCACCACGCCGTCGCGCAGGGCGGCGGCGTACACGAAGGGCGCGTAGGCGGTGCCGGCCGGGACGATCGAGATGTCCGCGTCGTCGAAGCCCTGCTTGACGTAGTCCGGGCCGCCGTAGAGCGCGAGGATGCGGCCGTCGGTGGCGACCGAGGCGGCGCCGACCCGCACGTTCCGGTCGGCGGCGCGGGTGGCCGGGTGCAGCTTGGCGGTCTGCTCCTTGACCGCGGCGGCCAGCGCGTCCACCTTCGGCTTCTCGAAGGTCGTGTAGATCTGGTAGCCGCCGCGGTCGAAGAGCCGGTCGGAGATGCCGCTGTGCGCGGAGACGTAGGCGCGCGCGGTGTCCACGAGGTAGCCGGTCTGCCCGCCGAGCCCGGCCGGTTTCGGCGGCGCGATCGGCTCGGGGAAGGTGGTGTAGGTGGCGCGGCGGGCGGCGGACAACTTGCCGGTCTTCACCATCCGGTCCAGCACCCAGTTCCAGCGCGCCACCGCGCGGCTGTGGTTGGCCGGGCTCACCGACGGGTCGAACTGGCCGGCGCCCTTGAGCAGCCCGGCGAGGAACGCGGCCTGGCTGGTGGTGAGTTGGGACACGTCCTCGCCGTAGTACGCCTTCGCGGCCCGCTGCACCCCGTAGGCGCCGCGGCCGAACCAGCTGGTGTTGAGGTAGCCGTCGAGGATCTGGTCCTTGCTCGTGCTGCGGTCCAGCTTGACCGCGATGAGGATCTCGGAGACCTTGCGGGAGATCGTCTGGTCCTGGTCCAGGTAGACGTTCTTGACGTACTGCTGGGTGATGGTCGAGCCGCCCTGCCGGTCGCCGCCGGTCGCCATGTTCACCACCGCGCGGGCGATGCCCTTCGGGGAGACGCCGGGGTCGGAGTAGAAGGACGCGTTCTCGGCGGCGACCACCGCGGACTGCATGGCGACCGGTATCCGGTCCAGTGGTATCGCCTGCCGGTCGACCGGGCCGACCCGGGCCATCTCGCTGCCGTCGGCCCAGTAGTAGACGTTGTCCTGCTGCGTCGCATAGGCGTTCAGGTCGGCCGGTATCGAGGTGGTCGCGTACGCCCACCAGACCAGCCCGACCAGCAGGAGCAGGGACCACGCGCACAGCAGCAGGCTCTGGCGCAGCGACGGGAGCCAGCGCCGCCAGCCGGTGCGGCCCGGCCGCGGGTAGCACGGGCGCAGCCGGGTGCGCGCCGCGCGCCACGCCCCGCGCACCGACTCACGTGACATCCATTGCCGTCGACCGTCGTTCCGCCACGCGAACATGGCCCCCCCGCCTGCGTCCCGGAGGGGCGTCCCCACGCCCCGCACCGGCTACGAGCGTAGGGCGGTCATAGGGCGGAATCGCGACACGATCTGCACAGATCTGTAACAGAACCCACACGGGGAGGACACAATCGTGACGGGCCGGACACACCGCCTCCCTTCAGGCGCGCCCCCGGACACACCGGCGCCCCGGGCACCGGTGGGGACGGCGGCCGGGGCGGGCGGGCGGGTCAGTTCTGGCCGAAGGGGTTGGCGCCCTGCTGCGGGGCCGGGTAACCGGCCGGCGGTGCCGGCTGCGGGGCCGCGGCGGCCTGCGCCTGGAGCTGCTCGGCCTGCTCCTTGGGCACCGAGGTCTGCGCACCGCAGAAGGTGCACTGCGTGGAGTACTTGGAGCTGATCGGGAACAGCGGGATGAAGAAGAGGGTGAACTTCATGACCCGCCGCCGCAGCGCGTGGGCGGACGGGTTGCCGCACCGCCCGCACAGCAGTGTGATCATCGCCAGCTGGTATATGTAGCTTCTGGTGCCCCAAATGATCATGGTGGCTGCCTTCCCCCTGGAGTACCCGTCCCTGCGACGGCCTCTGTCAAGGAGCACAGTGTGCCGCACCGGGCTGTCGCCGCGGCACCCGGGCGGGTGAACGAACTGCCGAAGCCGCTCCGGGCGCTGCGGATCAGGCCCGGCCGCCGGGCAGCGGCGGGCGGGCGGCACCGGGCTCGGTGGTGGCGTAGAGCGCCACGGCGAGCGGCCGGACGCTGGCCAGCCGGTGCTCGCTCTCCCCGGGCACCCGCGGCAACTCGTCGATCAGGTCCTGCTCCAGCAGCGGTTCGGCCGCGCGGATGCGTGAGCGCACCGTCTTGGCGGCCACCCCGAGCGACGCGGCGGCCGGCTCGTAGCGGCAGCCGTGCCGCACCCACTCCCGTACGGTGCGCAGCAGGTCGCGGCGGTCGTCGGCGAGCGGCCGCAGCACCTTCTCCGCCCAGGCCCGCAACGGGGGTTCGCCGAGCAGCGTGTGCAGGTCGGGGACGTCGGCGGTGTCGCGCCCGGCCATGGCCGCGGTGCCGTGGCGCGCCACGATCTGCGCGGCCAGCGAGAGCACCACCCGGTCCAGGATGGCGTCCTGGTCCAGGCCGACCGCGTCGAAGACCTGCCGGACCCGGCGGGTGACGGTGTTGCGGTGCACCCCCATCACCCGCGCGGTCGCCGACATCTCGAACTCGACGGCCATCGCGGTCGTCTCCAGGATCTGGGCGCCGCCGCGCGGCATCGTGAGCACCGGCCGCAGCAGGTGGGTGGCCCAGGAGAGCGCGGCGGCCGGGTCGAGGACGTCGACGACACCGGTGGTGCGGGTGGCCATCGCGACCCGGTCGGGGCTGCGGCCGGCCCGGGTCAGGCAGTCCAGCGCCTCCCCGTAGGCGTCGGGCACCGCGTCCAGCGGGTGGGCGAGGCTGCCGCCCAGCAGTGCCCGGGCGTCGGCGAAGGTGTCCACCAGCCGGTGCAGGCCCTCCTCGGCGCGGGCCCCGGTGCGGTCCGGCGCGAGGAAGATCAGGTGCCGCCGGTAGGCGGGGCAGCGGACGGCCAGCACCTGTGCGGCGAGCACGCGTTCGGCCTCGGCGAGCACCGTGTCGCGCGCCGCCCGGCCGCAGTCGAGGATGAACACCTGCGCGGTGTCGCTGTCCATCAGCGCGCCGTCGATGCCCGCCACGACGCGCTGCGCGGCCACCGCGTGCCCGGTCATGAAGAGCTGGAACGCCGACAGCCGCACCCCGCGCAGCGCGTCGCCGACCGCGCCGCTCGTCCGCCGCTCGCGCAGCCCGGCCACCATCAGCCGCAGCGCCTTGGCGGTGTATCCGACCAGCACCGGGTCCGGCTCGGGCACGGCGGTGCCGACCACGAGCGTCGCGTCGCCGGCCGGGGCGAGCAGGACGCTCTGCGCGAACCCGCCGCCCGCCAGCGGCTGCCGGGGGCCGGGCGGTGTGCCGAGCAGCGGGGTGAGCGCGGCCTCGGCCGCCGGGGGCGCCGCGGCCAGCACCTCCCCGTCGGCGTGCACCAGCACCTGGGCGTCGAGGGCGTCGGCGAGGTAGCCGGCGAGTCCGCGGACGGTGGCCCGCTCGTCGGCGCCGGGCACCGGCAGCCGGTCCAGCAGCCCGGCCAGCCGGGCCTGGCCGCGCCGAGCCGCGTCGGCGGTCAGCGCCGAGATGCGCGGGGCCAGTTCACGCCAGGCGGTCAGCGGGTGGGCGCCGGTCAGCAGCGGCACACCGGCCGCGGCGGCGGCCGCCGCGAGCTGACGCACCGCCGGGTCCGCGGCAGCGGTCACCGGTTCAGCCCCGGCTCCGGCCCCGACTTCAGCTCCGATTCCGGTCCGGGCTCCGGTTCCGGCGCCGGCTCCGGTCCGGGTTCCAACTCCGGCTCCGGCTCCGGCTCCGGCTCCGGCTCCGGCGAGGACCAGCCCGGCCGCGCCGCCCGCCGCGAGGGCCCGCACCAGCCGCTCCGGCCGCCCGATCCGCCCCGGCTCGGCGACCACCAGCGCCCGCGCGGCGACCGCCCCACTCCACTCCGCGTCCGGGTCGACCGGCACCAGCACCTGGGCGACCTCCGCGTCCCCGGCACCGGAGACGAGGGTCAGGGCGAAGTCGGGGACGGCGACGAGGTCGTGGAGAGTGAGCACGCGGGTTCCCGGGGTCGGCGGTGGGGGCACCGCACCGGGCCACCGTCGGGCGCGCCGGACACCGGCCCCCGTGGCAACCGTCCCGGCCCGCCGACGACTACGGCCCCGCGCGGCGGGTCGTCGACCTCCACCCTAAGCGCCACGCACCGCGTCCAAAAAGCCCGCGGGCAGCACACGCACCGCCCCGGGCCCGTGGCCCAGAAGGCGGTGCGACTGCCGGCGGCCCCTCCCCCGTGTCCCCCGTTTTCCCCCGTGTCCCCCATCGAGGCCGCGCAACCGGCCGGCGATCCCCTCCCCCGTGCGTCCCCCCGTCCGCGGATCGCCGACCGATACGACCGTACGGCGCCGCGCGCCTGCCGCACCACGGCACCGGTGCACCATTTCCGCCCGGCGCACGGCACCCGTGCACCACGCCCGCCACGCCGCCGCACCTGCGGCGGACGCCTTGCCGGTGGCGTACCCGGCCGCCGCGCCCGGCAGCCCGCACACTGGCAGTCGGACCGCCGGGCCCCCGCCCGCGCGCCCCCGGCCGCCCCGTACGATCCGCTCGGCTCGTACGACCGCGCGCCGCACCACCCGTACCCGTACGACGAACCGCCGGGCCCCGGCGCCAGAAAGGCCGCGACGCACCCATGAACGCCTCCGTATGAGCACCGCCCGATGAGCGGCCCCGCCGCAGAAGCGCTCAGCGCCGTCCTGCTCGTCCTCGTGCTGGGCTGCGCGGTGGTCCGCCCGTGGGGGCTGCCGGAGGCGGCCGTCGCGGTGCCGGCCGCCGCCGTGCTGATCGCCACCGGGGCGATCTCCCTGGACCACGCGCGGGAGGAGGCGCAGCAGCTCGGCCCGGTGATCGGCTTCCTCGCCGCCGTCCTGGTGCTGGCCCAGCTGTGCGACGAGGAGGGGCTGTTCGCCGCGTGCGGCGGCTGGATGGCGAGCGCCGCAGGCGGCAGCCCGTACCGCCTGCTCGGGCAGGTCTTCGTGCTCGCCTCGGTGATCACCGCGGTGCTCAGCCTGGACGCGACCATCGTGCTGCTCACCCCGGTGGTCTTCGCGACCGCCGCACGGCTGGGCGCCCGCCCCAAGCCGCACGTCTACGCCTGCACGCACCTGTCCAACACCGCGTCGCTGCTGCTGCCGGTCTCCAACCTCACCAACCTGCTCGCGCTGGCCGCCAGCGGGCTGAGCTTCACCCGGTTCGCCGCGCTGATGGCGCTGCCGTGGCTGGCCGCGATCGGCGTGGAGTACCTGGTGCTGCGGCGGTTCTTCGCCACCGACCTGGCCGCGGGCGCGGGCGGCCGCGCCACCGCCGAGCGGCCGCCGCTGCCGCGGTTCGCGCTGGTCACGGTGGGCTGCACGCTCGTGGGCTTCGTGGCCGCCTCACTGCTCGGCGTCAACGCGGCGTGGGCGGCCTTCGCGGGCGCGGCGGTGCTCGCGGTGCGGGCCCTGCTGCGGCGTGAGACCACCCCGCGCGCGCTGGTGCGGTCGGCCGCCGTCCCCTTCCTCGCGTTCGTGCTCGCGCTCGGCGTGGTGGTGCGGGCGCTGGTCGACCACGGGCTCGGCTCGGCGCTCGGCCACGCGGTGCCCGGCGGCACCGGCCTGCCCGCGCTGCTGGGACTGGCCGCGCTGGCCGCGGTGCTGGCGAACCTGATCAACAACCTGCCCGCGGTGCTGGTGCTGCTGCCGCTGACCGCGCCGCACGGCCCGGGCGCGGTGCTCGCCGTCCTCCTCGGCGTCAACATCGGCCCCAACCTCACCTACGCGGGGTCTCTCGCCACCCTGCTGTGGCGGCGTATCGTGCGGGCCCACGAAGCAGAGGTGGACCTCGGCGAGTTCACCCGCCTCGGCGCGATCGCCGTGCCTGCGTCGCTCGCGGTCGCCGTGGTGGCACTGTGGCTCTCGCTGACCGTGATCGGAGGCTGACCCCCATGCCCACGCCCCCGCCGCACGAGCCGCCAGGACGGCACGGGCCGCCGGCACCGTACGAGCCGCCCGAGCCGGGCCTGGCGCACCGCGCCGGCGGCGGCGCCACCGTCGTGGCCTGGGTCGTGGAGGGCACCTGGCCGGCCTGCGTGGACGCCGTCCGCGCCCACGCGCCCGACGGCGCCGATGTCGTCCTGGTGCACGTGGCGGAGCCGGAGGTGGCCGGCGCCGCGCACGGCGCGTTCGCCGGGCTGCTCGGCCGTGGCCGCACCGACCGCGACCCGGGCCTGGCCCTGTCAGAACAGGCCACCGCCGCCGGGGAGTCGCTGCTCGGGGAGGCCGCCGCCCGACTGGACCGCCCCTGCACCACCCTCCAGCGCACCGGCCGGGTGGAGCGCGAGGTCGTCGCCGAAGCGGAGGACGCCGCCCTGCTGGTGCTGGCCCGCGACGGCGACCGCACCCGCCTCGGGCCGCACAGCCTGGGCCCGCACAGCCGCTTCATCGTGGACCACGCCCCCTGCCCGGTGCTGCTGGTCTGGCCCGAACCGCCGCCCGGCCCGTCGACGCTCCCCCCGCCCCCGCCGCACCCGCCCGGCGGACCCCACCCGCCGCACCCATAGCAGCGGCGGGCGCCCCGCACCGGCACCGCGCGGAACTCCCCCTCGAACGGCCCAGTCACACGCGCCCCTCCCGTACCACCGTGCTTCCTTGGGTGAGGAAGAAGCACGAGTGGGACCACGAGCGAGTGCCGGTCGCCGCACGACCGGCGGGAAGCAGGCTGACATGGCGCCACGTTCACGCGGCTCCGGGCTGCTCGGTGAGCTCTCCGCGGAGTTCGCCGGCACCCTGATCCTCATCCTCTTCGGCGTCGGGGTGGTCGCCCAGGTCGTCGCCGGCGGGGCCCTGACCAGCCCCACGGGCGGCCTGGGCAACCACGACAGCATCTCCTGGGCCTGGGGTCTGGGTGTGACGCTCGGCGTCTACCTGGCGGCCCGGCTCAGCGGCGCCCACCTCAACCCGGCGGTCACCCTGACCCTCGCGGCCTTCAAGAACTTCTCCTGGGCCAGGGTCGTGCCCTACATCCTGGCGCAGACGCTCGGCGCGTTCTGCGCCGCGCTGCTGGTGCGCTGGAACTACACCGAGGTCCTGGCCAAGGCCGACCCCGGCCACACCATCAAGACCCAGTTCGTCTTCTCCACGCTGCCCGGCAACGGCAACCCGGTGGCCGGCGTGCACGAGTGGGGCGCGTTCCGCGACCAGGTGATCGGCACCGCGATCCTGCTGATTCTGATCCTCGCCCTCACCGACCTGCTCAACAACCCGCCGCAGGCCAACATGGGCCCGTTCATCATCGGCCTGGTGGTCGTGGCGATCGGCATGGCGTTCGGTACGGACGCCGGCTACGCCATCAACCCGGCCCGTGACTTCGGCCCCCGGCTGGCCAGCTACATCACCGGATACGACACGGCGTGGCGGGACCAATGGGGCAACCTCTACTTCTGGGTGCCGATCGTCGGGCCGCTGGTCGGCGGCCTCGTCGGCGGCGTCTTCTACAAGCTCTTCGTCGGCCGCTTCCTGCCGCGTGCGGAACCGGAGCCCGAGGGCCGCGCCCCGATCCCGCAGGACTGAGCCCGCACCGCGCGCGGGCGGCCGGGGCGACCCGGCTGCCCCGCGCGGTCGTCGACAACCCGAGCCCGGAAGATCCAGGAGAGGCAGCAAGCCATGGCGGACTTCGTCGGCGCGGTGGACCAGGGGACCACCAGCACCCGTTTCATGATCTTCGACCACGACGGCAACGAGGTGGCCCGGCACCAGCTGGAGCACACCCAGTACCTGCCGCGCCCCGGCTGGGTCGAGCACGACCCGACCGAGATCTGGGAACGCACCAACGTGGTCATCCAGACCGCGGTGCGCAACGCCGGCATCACCGCGGCCGACCTGGCCGCCATCGGCATCACCAACCAGCGCGAGACCACCGTGGTGTGGGACCCGCGCACCGGCCGCCCGTACGGCAACGCGATCGTCTGGCAGGACACCCGCACCGACTCGATCGCCAAGGCGCTGGAGCGCGACGGCCACGGCGACCTGATCCGGCAGCGGGCCGGACTGCCGCCCGCGACGTACTTCTCCGGCGGCAAGATCAAGTGGATGCTGGAGCACACCGACGGGCTGCGCGAGGCCGCCGAGCAGGGCAACGCGGTCTTCGGCACCACCGACTCCTGGGTGCTGTGGAACCTCACCGGCGGCCCCAAGGGCGGCATCCACGCCACCGACGTCACCAACGCCAGCCGCACCATGCTGATGGACCTGGAGACGCTGGACTGGGACGACGAGCTGCTGGGCGTCTTCGGCATCCCGCGCGCGATGCTGCCGAAGATCAACCCGTCCTCGCACCCCGAGGCGTACGGCCGCACCCGCACCTCCCGGCCGACCTCGACCGAGGTGCCGATCTGCGGGGTGCTCGGCGACCAGCAGGCCGCCACCGTCGGCCAGGTCTGCTTCTCCCCCGGCGAGGCGAAGAACACCTACGGCACCGGCAACTTCCTGCTGCTCAACACCGGTACGGAGGCGGTGCGCAGCGAGCACGGGCTGATCACCACGGTCGCCTACAAGTTCGGCGACGCCCCCGCGGTCTACGCGCTGGAGGGTTCGATCGCGGTGACCGGCTCGGCCGTGCAGTGGCTGCGCGACCAGCTGCACATCATCAAGGGCGCGCCGGAGAGCGAGCGGCTGGCCCGGACCGTGGACAGCAGCGACGGCATCTACTTCGTGCCGGCGTTCTCCGGGCTGTTCGCGCCGTACTGGCGCTCCGACGCCCGCGGCGCGATCGTCGGCCTGGCCCGCTTCCACACCGACGGCCACCTGGCCCGGGCCACGCTGGAGTCGATGTGCTACCAGAGCCGCGACGTGGTCGAGGCGATGGAGCAGGACTCCGGGGTGCACCTGGACGTGCTCAAGGTCGACGGCGGTGTGACCGCCAACGACCTGTGCATGCAGACCCAGGCGGACATCCTCGGGGTGCCGGTCAGCCGCCCGGTGGTCGCCGAGACCACCGCGCTCGGCGCCGCGTACGCCGCGGGCCTGGCGGTCGGCTTCTGGCGCGACACCGACGAACTGCGCGCGCACTGGCACGAGTCGAAGCGCTGGCAGCCGGAGTGGTCCGAGGAGCAGCGCGCGGCGGGCTACAAGGGCTGGAAGAAGGCGGTCGACCGCACCCTGGACTGGGTGGACGTCGAGTAGCCCGGCCCGGCCGGCGGTGATGTGCGGCGGCTCCGACCTCGGGTCGGGGCCGCCGTCGCGTGCGGCTGTGCGCTTGGGTTCACTTGGCGGTGTACCAGGCGGTGACGTCGATCTTCCCGGTGTTGCCGAGGTCGACGGTGAGCGGGATGGGCTGCTCGACGCCGGCGACGGTGACCCGCACGGTGGCGGCGAGCGCGGGCGGTTCGTCCGAGACGGTGTACGTGTTGCGCCAGGCCAGTACGGCGACGACCTTGCCGCCGGGGTGCAGCGTGGTGGTGGCCGGTCCGGGGTCGGTGACGCTGTCCACGATGTCGTCGCCGTGGTGCACCGCGACCGGCACCGTACGGCCGTGGTCGTCGAGCAGCCGCAGTTCCGGATAGCCGCTGACCGGGCGGGACTTCGGGCCGCAGTCGGTCAGGGTGAGCTGGACCTGGCGCAGGCCCATGGCGCCGTCGGTCGGGCCGGCGCCGACGAGCAGGCCGGAGGCGGGGCAGGCGGCGGCCGCGGTCGGGGCGCTGGTGGCGGGGGCGGCCGACGGCGCGGTGGTCTTCGGGACCGCGGCCGTCGGGATCTTCGCCGCGGGTGCGGTCACGTCGGCGGCGGTGGTCCGCGCGCAGCCGGCCGCCGTCAGGGCCGCCACCGCGGCCGCGGCCGCCGCGAGTGCTACCCGCGCGCGGCGGTGCCCGCGCGATGCCACCGCCGTCTTCGTCGTCCGCATCGCGCGATCATCACATAGTCGGAGCCGCAGCGGTCCGTCCGGCGTCTCATACGGCGAGAATGAGACAGTTGGTCCAGTGGTCCACGAAGTACGGGGAGGCAGGCCATGGCGGGCGCCATTTCACTCACACCGGGCGGCAACACGTCCCTGGACGGCGACGCGGCTCGCGCGGAGGTGACCGCGACCGGCACCCCCGTCGACGTGTCGGCGGTGCTGCTCACCGAGCAGCGCAAGGTGCGCGCCGACAGCGACCTGGTCTTCTACAACCACCCGGTGCAGGACGGGGTGAGCGTGCAGGGCCGGGCCGTCACCGTCGAACTCGCCCGCGTGCCGGCCGCCGTGCAGACCGTCGCGGTCGTGGTGAGCGTGGACGCCGACGCGCCCGGCGCCGTCTTCGGCAGCGCCAGCGGGCTGGGGCTGGCCGTCACCTCGGGGGCGCGGGTCGTCGCGTTCGAGCCGCCGCCGTGCCGGCTCGGCGAGACCGTCGTGGTGCTGGCCGAGTTCTACCGCCGGGCCGGGGCGTGGAAGGTGCGGGCGGTCGGGCAGGGCTACGCCGACGGACTCGCCGGGCTGGCCCGGGACTTCGGGGTGTCGGTGGACGACGAGCCCGCGCCCGCGACTGCGGCGCCGCCCGCGCCGCCGACGGTGCCCGACGCCGTCCTCGCACCGCCCACCCTCCAGATGCCGTCCCCCGCGCAGGGGTTCGGGCCGCCGCCGAGCATGCCGCCCGCGCCGCAGGCACCCCCGGCACCGCCGGCCGGTCACGGGTCCGTGCCGCCGCCGCCCGCGTGGGCCCCGCCCGTACCGCCGGCGCCACCGGCCGCCCACCCGGCCGCGCCCGCCCAGCCCGTACCGCCCGCCGGTGCCCCGGCGCCCGCGATCAGCCTGGAGAAGGTCCAGCAGGCCGCACCCGCGCTGGTCAACCTCTACAAGCAGGCCGGGATCTCCCTTCAGAAGAAGGGCATCACCGGGCAGCGGGCCGCGGTCTACCTCGTGCTCGACCACTCCGCGAGCATGAAGTCGTACTACCGCAGCGGGACCATGCAGCACCTCGCCGAGCAGGTCCTCGGGCTGTCGGCGAACCTCGACGACGACGGCGTGGTGCCGGTGGTCGTCTTCGGCAGCCAGGTGAACCTCGTCTCCGAGATCTCGCTCGACAACCACAGCGGGCGGATCGACCAGCTCCAGAAGAAGCTGCCGTGGGGCGGCACCTGCTACTCCCCCGCGATGCGGGCGGTGATCGACCACTACCAGCAGTGCGGCGCCACCGACCCGGCGTTCGTCGTCTTCCAGACCGACGGGGAGCCCTTCGACCGCGGCGAGACCAAGCGGCTGCTCCAGCAGAGCTGCACCCTGCCGATCTTCTGGCAGTTCGTCGGCTTCGGCAGTCCGCGCGGGCTGAAGTTCCTCCAGGGGCTCGACACCCTCAAGGGCCGCACCATCGACAACGCGGGGTTCTTCGCGGCCGGCCGCGAGCCCCGCAACCGCGACGACGCGGAGCTGTACGACCTGCTGATGGCGGAGTTCCCGAAGTGGCTGAGCGCGGCCCGCGCCGCGCGGATCATCCGCTGAGCACACTGCCCGGCCGCCCGGCGCGGGTGGGATACGGTCGGGCGGGTGACGACGTTCAGTGAGAGCCAGGCGGAGTTCCCGGGGGCCAGCGGGCCGTACGCGACGACGGAGGCCGATCCGCGGGAAGTGGGCCGGGTGCGTACCGAGTACGCGCCGGAGCATGACGGGGACCCCGACCCCGGGGAGATCGTGTGGACCTGGGTCCCCTACGAGGAACGGGACGGGCGCGGCAAGGACCGGCCGGTGCTGGTGGTCGCGCGCGAGGCGGGCGGCACCCTGCTGGCCGTGCAGCTGACGAGCAAGCGGCACGACGGCGGGGACTGGCTCGCCATAGGGGCCGGACCGTGGGACCGGGAGGGGCGCGACTCGTGGGTCGTGCTCGACCGGGTGCTGCGGGTGCACGACCAGGGGATGCGGCGGGAGGCGTGCGCGCTGGACCGGGGGCGGTTCAACCTGGTGGTGAACCGGCTCCGCGAGCTGTACGGCTGGGCCTGAGCCGAAGCGGTCCCGGTGCCGTGGGCACCGGGACCTCCGGGTGTCAGGACTTCTCGGCGGGCTCTGCTTCTTCCGCGTCGGCCTTGACCTCGGCCTTGACCTCGGCCTTGTCCTCAGCGTCGGTGTCCGCCGTGGCCTCGGCCTTGTCGTCCGCCTTCTTCGCGCCCTCGGGCTCCTCCGAGGCGGTCTCCTCGGCGGCGGTCTCCTCGGCCTCTTCCGGCGCCGCGGCCTCGTCAGCCTCCTCGGGCTCCTCCGGCTCGGGCTCGTCGGCCTCGAAGTAGGCGTCCAGGACCTCGTCGAGTTTGGCGGCCCACTCCTTGAGCCGGGCCCGGGACGTCGCCTCGACCTGCGCCTCGTACCAGCGCCGCTCCGGCGTGTACACGGTCACCGTGAAGCGCTTGCCGAACCGCGGGGTGTCCATCTCGACCGCGGCGATCTCGTCCCAGGTGAACTCCGCTTCCTCCTCGTCGAGGCGGAAACGCACGCCGAGCCGGTTCGCGACGACCCCGCCGCGGCGGTCCGTCGCCTCCAACTCGGGCCCGGACACGGCGTCGGCGTCCTCGGCGTCCTCGGCGTCCGCGGCCTCGGTGTCCTCGGCGTCCGCTTCGGCGTCCGCCGCGGCCGTCTCCGTATCCGGAGTCTCCGCAGCAGCCTCTTCCGGCGCCGCCACTTCCTCGGCCTCGGGCGCGGACTCCGCCTCGGGTGCCGCCTGCGGCTCCTGCGACGCCTCGGCCGGCCCGTCCGCGTCGGAGCGCGGCGGGGTCAGCCCGGGGACGAACGCCGGGTCAAGCCCGGCTGCGGGCACGGACGGGGTGATCGAACCTATGCGCTGCTGCTCCACGGCAAGCAGTATGGCCGATGAAGCTGTGTCGGCAATCGCCGAACCACATAACAACATGGCAGCCCTCGCCGTTATGCCCCGGCGCCGGGCCCGAATCACCCCACCCGCCCCTGCATGTCCCCTCCCGCGGCAGGTTCACCACTTCGGATGGACCTGGTCGCGCAGCCTCCTTCCGTACAGGTCGGCCACGCGGTCCAGTACGTCCTGCGGCAGGGCCGGCAGCTCGGCGGCGGCCGCGTTCGCCCGGGCCTGCTCGACGGTCCGGGCCCCCGGGATGACCGAGGTGACCCCGGGCTGCTGGACGACCCAGCGCAGAGCGGTCTGCGCGGGGGTCGTCCCGGCGGGCGCCAGCTCCGCGAACTCCGCCGCCGCGGCGAGCCCGGTCTCGTAGTCCACCCCGGAGAAGGTCTCACCCTGGTCGAAGGCCTCCCCGTGCCGGTTGTACGTGCGGTGGTCGTTCGCGGCGAACACCGTCTCGCGGGTGTACCGGCCGCTGAGCAGGCCCGAGGCCAGCGGCACCCGGGCGACGATCCCGACCCCGGCCTCGGCGGCGGCCGGCAGCACCTCCTCCAGCGGCTTGAGCCGGAACGCGTTGAGGATGATCTGCACGCTCGCCACGCCCGGCCGGGCGATCGCCGCCAGCGCCTCGGCACACGTCTCGACGCTGACCGCGTAGTGCGCGACGCGCTTCTCGGCCACGAGGGTGTCGAGTGCGTCGAAGACGGCGTCGGTGGCGTAGACGGAGCCGGGCGGGCAGTGCAACTGCACCAGGTCGAGCGTGTCGACCTGGAGGTTCGCGCGCGAACGGTCGTTCCACGCACGGAAGTTCGCGAGGTTGTAGTTCTCCGGGAGCTGGTCGGCGCGGCGCCCCATCTTCGTGGCGACGAACACGTCCAGCTCCGGGTGCGCGGCCAGGTAGCGGCCGATGAGCTGCTCGCTGCGCCCGTCGCCGTAGACGTCCGCGGTGTCGAAGAAGGTCACCCCGGAGGCCACCGCCGCGTCCAGCACGGCGATCGCGTCCTCTTCCCGCACCTCCCCCCAGTCGGCGCCCAGCTGCCACGTCCCCAGCCCCACGACGGACACTTCACGGCCGGTCCGGCCCAGTACACGCTGTTCCATACCCCGAGCCTACGAGCCCGCCGCCGCGCCGCCGTACGGCAGTACCGGGTCCAGCACGGCGAGCCGCAGGCGGCGCAGCCGGGCCGGGTCGGCGATCACGTCGTACCCGCTGATCAGGCCGTTCGCGGCGAACGACACCGTCAGCACCAGCGCGAGCCGGCCGTACGGCGCCACCACGATCCCCACCCGCCCGTCGACCAGGGCGGGGGCCGCGTACCGCGCGCGGCGGGCGAGGAGGGCGGTGCCCTCGGCGACGCGGCGGGCCCCGCGCACCTCGGCGGCCATCCCGGGCGCCAGGGCCGCCGGGTCGGCGCGGCGCACCACGTCGGGGGCGAGTACCGCGAGGATCGCGTCGAGGTCGCCGGCCCGCATCGCCGCCAGGAACGCGGTGACCACCCGGTGCCGGCGGGCGAGTTCACCGGCGGGTACGTCCGGGGTGCCCCGCACCTTGCGGCGGGCGCGGCTGGCCAGTTTCTTGGTGGTGGCCGGGGTGCGGCCCACCAGGGGCGCGATCTGGTCGAAGGGCACCGCGAACAGGTCGTGCAGCACGAAGGTGATCCGCTCGTCGGGGTCCAGGGCGGCGAGCACCACCAGGAGCGCGCGGCCGACGGAGTCCGCGAGCAGCGCCTCCTCCTCCGGGCGCCCGCCGCTGCCCGGCCCGGTGCCCGTCACCTCGTCGAAGGCGCCCTGGTCGGTGAGGTCCTCCCGGCGCGCGGCGCGGGCGCGCAGCATGTCGAGGCAGATCCTGGAGACCACCGTGCGCAGCCAGCCGGTCAGGTTCGCCACGCCGGCGACGTCGGTGCGGGCCAGCCGGAGCCATGCCTCCTGTACGGCGTCCTCGGCCTCGACCGCGGAGCCGAGCATCCGGAAGGCCACCGCGTACAGCAGGGGGCGGTCGGCCTCGAAGCGTTCGGCCGGCGCCGGGTCCGCCGCCGAGTCCGCTTTCCGGCCCGCCTTCGGCCCCGCGGTTGTCGCGTGTGCGGCTCGTACGCCGTCGTGCCCGGTCACCGGTCCCCTTTCCGCGCCGCGATCCGTCACCACATCTGACGAGCGTGACACGGCGGAAGTGACCGGGAGATGCGATGGCGTCCTTGCTCCACCTCGACTCGAGTGCCGATTCCGGGACTGATTCCGGGGTCGACGGCTTCGGTGGTGCGGTCAGCAGGGGGCTGACCGCGCTGTTCGCACGGGCCTGGCAGGCCCGGCAGCGGGAGGCCGGGCGGCGGTACGCGTACCGGTACCGCGATCTCGCGGCCGACCCGGTGCCTCCGCTGGACGGCGCCTACTGCGCGCTGGGGCGCCGGGTCGAGCGGCAGGGTTTCCCACCGCCGGACAGGGTGCCCGCGCTGGTCGAGGGGGCGGCCGAGCGGCGCGCCTGGGCGCTGACCCGGCCGCTGGTCGACGAGTTGCTGGCGGCCGACACCGTGCTGATCGGTGCGCCGATGTACAACTACGCGGTGTCCGCACTGCTCAAGGCGTGGATCGACCGGGTGAGCTTCCCCGGGGCGTTCGGCCGCGCGGGCACCGCCGGGTGCCGGCTGGGCGGGACCCGGGTGGTGGTGGTCGCGACGCGGGGCGGCGGCTACCGTCCCGGCACGCCGGGGGCGGCGCAGGACTTCCAGACGCCTTACCTGCGGGCGTACTTCGCGCGGCAGGGGGTGGCGCCGGAGAACGTCCACGTGGTCACCGCGGAGTGGACCCTCGCCGGGGTGCTGCCGCACCTGGCCGGGCAGCAGGACGCCGCCGACGCGTCGCTGGCCGCCGCACGCGCGCGGCTCGTCGCGTACGCACAGGGTTAGAGGATCGGCGGGTGGAGGTGGGAGAAGCGGTCCACGAGGGAGACCAGGGCGACGCGCTGGCCGGGGGTGAGGTCGCCGGCCAGGTCGCTCTCGCTGATGTGCGCCCGGCGCAGGAACTGGTGGGTGTCGAGCGCGGTGAGCGGCCGGACCGAGCGGACGAGCGCGGAGACGGTGATCATGGCCGCGTCCTCGTCGCCGGCCGTGGCCCGGCGCAGGACGCGGGAGAGCCCGGTCGCGCCCTCGGCGGCCACCTCACTCAGCACCAGAGCCCTGCGGTGTGCCGTTTCTGAGTCGTACAGCGCCATGTGCCCACCTCGATCGGTCCTCGGATCGTACCGATTCATCCCCTTATATGAGCCTACGCCCGATGCCGGACCGAAGGAGGTTTCCGGTCCCGGATACGGGCAACCCGAGCAGGGCAACCCCCAGGAGCCAAGGAGGTGAGGGCCGTGGCGCACGTGAACGGGTCCGCCCGGTCGGTGGGCACGCTGGTCAAGGAGGGCACCGAGCAGCTCTCCGACCTGGTCAGGCAGGAACTGAAGCTGGCGCAGGCCGAGCTGACCCGCAAGGGCAAGCAGGCCGGGGTCGGCGGCGGGCTCTTCGGCGCGGCCGGGCTGCTGGCGTTCTTCGCGCTCGCCGCGATGATCACGGCCGCGATAGCCGCGGTGGCGATGCCGCTGCCGCTGTGGGCCGCCGCGCTGATCGTGGCCGGCGGGCTGCTGCTGATCGCGGGGATCGCGGCGCTGATCGGCCGCAGCCAGGTGAAACGGGCGGTGCCGCCGGTGCCGGACGAGACCGTGGACAGCGTTCACCAGGACCTGGTGATCCTCAAGGAGAGGGCCAAGCGATGACACCGCGAACCGATCCGCAGCTCGCCGAGCTCGAACAGCAGATCGCCGAGACGCGCGAGGCGCTGGGCCAGACCGTGGAGGAGCTGGCCGCCAAGGTGGACGTGCCCGCGCGGGCGCGGGCGAAGGCGCAGGGCACGATGGGGCGGCTCGAGGAGGCGCGGGACCGGGCCCGGGCGCGGGCCCGTACGGCGGCGGGCAGCGGCTCGGCCGCCGTACGGTCGCGGTCCGCCGCGATCGCCGCCGCGGCCGTCTCCGCGGCGGCGGCCGGCGCGCTGGTGTGGGCGCACCGCTGCGACCGCGGGTGAGGCGCCGGGGGTACGGCCCGCCGGGCTTGCCCTCGAGCGCACTCCAAGGTGTTCCCTGGCGCCATGGAATACGTGCAGCTCGGTCGGACCGGGCTCAGGGTGAGCCGGGTCGTACTCGGAACGATGAACTTCGGTGCGGAGGTGACGGAACAGGGCAGCCATGAACTGATGGACGCGGCGCTGGACGCGGGGGTCAACTTCTTCGACACCGCGAACGTCTACGGCGTCGACGACCGCAAGGGCTACACCGAGGAGATCGTCGGCAGCTGGCTGGCCCGGGGCGGGGGCCGCCGCGACAAGGTGGTGCTGGCCACCAAGTGCTACCTGAACGCCGCGAACGACGGCTCCTCGATCTTCGACCGGGCCTGGCCGAACCACGACCGGCTGTCCGCGCTGGGCATCCGCCGCGCCGTCGAGGCCAGCCTCGAGCGGCTGGGCACCGACCACATCGACATCTACCAGTTCCACCACGTCGACCGGGCGACGCCGTGGGAGGAGATCTGGCAGGCGATCGACGTCCTCGTCCAGCAGGGCAAGATCCTCTACCCCGCCTCCAGCAACTTCGCCGGCTGGCACATCGCCCAGGCCAACGAGGCCGCCGCCAGGCGAGGTTCGCTCGGCCTGGTCAGCGAGCAGTGCCTCTACAACCTCTTCGAGCGCAGTGCCGAGACCGATGTGATCCCGGCCGCGCAGGCGTACGGCCTCGGGGTCATCCCGTGGTCGCCGCTGCACCAGGGGCTCCTGGGCGGCGCGCTGCGCAAGGAGCGCGAGGGCGGCGGCTCGCGCACCGGCACCGGCCGCTCCGCGCGCCTGACCGACCCCGCGGTGCGCGCGCAGGTCCAGGCGTACGAGGAGCTGTGCGCCGAGCACGCCCTCGACCCGGGCGAGGTCGCCCTCGCCTGGCTGCTCACCCGCCCGGGCGTCACCGGCCCGATCGTCGGCCCGCGCACCCCCGACCACCTCGCCTCGGCCCTGCGCGCCGCCGACCTGACCCTCCCCCCGTCCCTCCTCACCGCCCTCGACACCCTCTTCCCAGGCCCCGGCCCCGCCCCGGAGTCCTTCGCCTGGTGACTGCCACGGCCTCCTCATCGCCCCCACGCCACCCCGCCGCCCCGCCCGTCACGGTGCTGCGGGGTGGCAGCGCGCTCGCTACGGTGTAGGAGCCAATCAAGTAGGGGGAGAACATGGGTGATTCGAGCCAGTCGAAAGTGGCCAACCCGGCCCTCGTCGCGCTCAAGAGCCTACGTAACGATCTCGCACGTGACGTCGAGACCTATCGCGACGCACTGAGCACCACGGCCGGAGACATGGGCGGCAAGAAGGTGTGGACCGGCAAAGCCGCGAGAGCCTGGGAACAGCATGTGGCACACCAGCGGAGCCAGGTGAAGACCATGGTCGACAAGCTCCTGCCGATCGTCGACGCGGAGATCGCCAGGACTCCGGCCGAGGTCACCCAGAGCGAGGCACGGCAGTGGCACCTGAACCAGAGCCAGCGCGTCTACGTCTGAGCCGCACCGGGACCGGCGCAGGCTTCGCACCGTTCGCAGCGGATCTCGGCGCGTGCGCCTCTCAGCGGTCGCTTCGGACAGGTTCGTAGCGTGCAAGTGCACGCTGACCGACGGCTCGAGCCGCCTTTTCCATTCCACGCGCAGCACACACCCGGTGCCCGCAAGGAACCCCAGGGGGGGAAGACATGACGGACTTCTCAGGGATCGATCCCCAAGCTCTCAAGGGGATGATCGCGTCGTTCAGCACCGACAAGGAAAACCTGCACAGCGCGTACAGCTCGTACTTCTACCGGTTCGGCGAGCACGGCCTCGACACCGGGCCGCTCAACAGCATCAACAACATCGCGCTGTGGATGGACGACCAGGTGCCCGGACTCAAGCGGCGCTACAGCCTGGCCCTCGGGATGGAACACGGCGGCGACATGACGCACGTCGTGCAGGTGCCCGAACCGGTGATCAGCAGCGCGGAGGCCCGCAAAGAGGCGCAAGACCTCGCCAAGCAGCTCACCGCGATCAAGGAACTGGACGGCGAGGGCGGGAAGCAGTACCACTCCATCGCCGAGCAGCTCAAAGCCCACGAAGACGACCCGGATTACTGCTCCGCCTTCTACGCCGCCCTCAAGCCGCCGAACCTCGCGGAAAGCCTGCCCAGCATGCTGACTGCCACCGGCAGTGGCACCGCGCCCAAGGACCTCGAGATCTACAGCAAGGCACTGGGCGCGGCCAGCCGGGCGCCTTACCCGGCGCCTGGTTTCGACCAAGTGGAAAAGCTGTACACCACCAAGGTCCCCCAAGGTGACTACGGGGTCGGCTGGGACCGGATGGCGATGATGCAGTACGGGGACTTCGACTCGAAATTCCTGGCCAGTGCGACCCGCGCCGCCGTCCTGGACGAGGTGGCCAAGGACCCGGACCAGGATTTCCGCGGCTCCATGACCAATGCCAAGCAACTCGGGCTTCCGCAGGACACCGTGGCCATGGCGCTGGGCGCCCTCGGGCGCAACGGCAGCGCCTCGTACACCGCCATCGCGCAGATGGGCGACCCGAAGAACCCCGACCTCGAGGGCAACCTCGACAAGCTGTTCAAGTACGGCCAGTGGGACTCCGACGTCCAGACCAACCTGGGCAAGGCCATCGACGCCGGCGCGGGCGTCACCGGACACACCGACTCCAAAGGCTGGCACGTTGATCCCGAGAAGCACGACGACTACCAGAGCACCTTCGCGTACTGCGCGATGCTCGCGGCCGGCAACAACGCCGACGAGATCGACAAGTACTTCAACGGCTTGTCCAAGCAGGACCTGGGCCGTCTGGCCGCGTCGTACCCGCAGGAAATGATCTCCAGCGGCAACGCCATGAGCCACGACGTCCCGGACTCGATGCTGGGCATCCCAGCCGGCTACCAACCTGTGGTGGGAACAAATCCGTCATTCCTGCTCAATGGTCAGGACACCTACAAGTTCCTCAAGACGTTCGCTGGGGATGACTCCTACTCCGAGCCGTACGACGAGGTGATGGGGAAGCTCCAGCACGACATCCTGGTCAAGGCCGCGCACACGGACGCGACCGCCGTCAACAGCGGTAAGCAGGACCCGAATACGTACAACCTCGCAGCCCAAGCGTTCGGCAACATCGGACGGGAGCAGTACAACGCCGAAAGGAAGGTTCGAGGTGACATGGACGCCTCCGACGAGGCGAACCGTGAGGCGCTGAAGCGCTCCCTCATCTTCGGCTCCGAGATCGCCGGCGAGCCCGAACTCAGCTACGGACCGGCCCTTGCCTGGCGGGTCGGCATGTTCAGCCTCAAGGAATTCGGCGGCGCGGCCTACGTCGACCAGGGCGAACCGCGCACCGAAGATCTCAAGGACAAGAACTACGAGCGGATCATGCAGACCCACTACACCATGACGTCCACTTTGCTGGCGGGCGGCTGGAAAACCACCACGCCTCTGCCCGCTGACCTGAAGGGATCCGACGGCCAACTCAAGTCTTTCGAAGATCTGTCCAAGAACAACCAACTCGGCGAGTTCAACGACTGGGTCAACGAGCAGCAAGGGGACGCCGAGCACCCGGACTCACTGGAGCAGAAGCAGTCCCTCGCCAGCAGCACGATAACCAGCGCTGAGACCGACCAGTACGCTCACGAGGTGGACGGCAGCGAGTAGGAGCCACGCGACGCCGCGGGGGGCTGGCACCCTCGCGGCCCGGCTCAACCAGTCCGCAGGCAATCCGTGTTCGCGGTGATGGTCCACAGCTCGGTGGTGGCCTTCTCGCTGGACGCGGTCGCGCGTACGGTCAAGTGGATGCGGGCCTTCTTGTTCACCAGGTTCTGGGAATTTCGCGTATCGAACTCGTAGGTCGTCTTCTTGTCGAAATCGATTGAGTATCCTCGGTCCTTGAGCCACGAGTCGACCACCGTGGTGAGGTCCAAATAGGTGGACACGGGACCGATACGGAACGTCTGGTGCCCGGCGAAGGAGTAGCGGGCCTTGTTGTGCCCGCACGACGCCGCCGCAGTAGCGTCGCGCGTCACCGTGAACGGCGTCGTGGCCTTGTAGTACGTACGGAACTTCGCCGCCAGCCACCGCGCGTCCGTCGACATCTTCGCTGCCGAGTCCTTCGCCTTCGGGCCGGACGGCGAGCTCCCGCACGCCGTCAGTGTCGCCATGAGCGCCGCGACGCCGCCCGCACAGATCGGCAGCCACAGGCGGCGGCGCGGCGTTCGGCGTGGTCGCGCGATCCCGGACATGTACCCCCCTGACGGCTCTACGTCCGGAAACTATCGCACCACGGGCCGCCGGGGGAGGGCGCACCGGGGGCGCCGATGGGTCAGGTGGTGGAGGGGGATGCGGTGGAGGTGGGGCGCTGGGGGAGGAGGGGCTTGCAGGTGGTGTAGGCCTTCGCGGTCTTGGGGTCGGCGGTGTCGAGGTTGCGGAGGGCGCCGAAGCCGCCGCCGCCCGTGCCGGCGGAGGCCGTGGGGAGGGTGACGCCGTGGTCCTTGAGGCAGCTGGTGAACGCCTGGATCGCGCTGGCGTCGGCGCTGTTGGTGCCGTTCGGGCCGCCGCGGCCGGAGGGTGCCTTGGAGGCGCACGCCTTGAGCGCCTTCTGGGTGGCCGCGTCGGGCGAGGCGCCGCCGATCCCGCCGCCGAAGCCCCCGAAGCCGCCGCCGTACCCGCCGCTCGGGCGGGCCGATCCGGAGGGCCGGCCGGCGCCGGAGGGACGGCCGCTGGGGCGGGCGCCGCCGGATGGGCGGTTGAAGGTGGGCAGGTTGACGCCGTGCTGCGCCAGGCACTGCCGGTAGGCGTTCATGTCCTGCCCGCCGGCGCCGCCGGACGCGGACGCACTGGCCGCGTTCGTGGCGGCCGAGGACGAGGAGCCGCCGGAGGAGCACGCGGTGAGCGCCAGGGCGCCCGAGGCGAGTACGGCGACGAATGCCCCGGCCCGCACCGCGATGCGCGCCTGGGGCGACCGGATGGTGGTCCCGTTCATGTCCGCAGCTCTCCTCGGGGAAGGCCGCGACCCGGCCGGCACCGGACCGGGGTCCGGCGGCCGGGTGTCGCGGCACGTTGCCGTCCGGCGCCAACTGTCCGGCCGGCGTACGCACTCGGCTCCCGCGCGCGCACGAGGGAACCGAACCGCATACAGGTGGGGACTGTCGGGGATCGGGCTGTGAGTTCCCGGTGAGCGGCGGGGCGCGGCAGGCGGCGGGCGGCCGCGTTTTCGTACCTTAGGTGGCCGTACATCCGTTTTACCGCCGCCCCGGGGGCGGGTGCAGGCGCCCGTCTTCCCAGCGAACTCTCAGGAATCTCCCAGGAGTTCAATGGCGTCCGCGTCCAAGATGCGCGCCATGAAGGTGCTCCCACGGCGGCGCAGGGCCGTCCTGATCAACTCGGTGCTCGGCGTGGTGGTCCTCGCGGGCGCCGGTGGCGCCTACGCGGCGGTGCACGACGACGGCAGCGGCAATTCCTCCGGGTCGTCCGGCGCGCGGACCGCGACCGTGACCACGGCCACGGTGTCGGCCACCGTGTCCGGCTCCGGCACGCTCTCCTCCCCCAGCGACGCGGGTCTGGACTTCACCACCGGCGGCACCCTCACCGAGGTCGACGTCAAGCCGGGCGACAAGGTGAAGAAGGGCCAGGTGCTGGCGAAGGTCGACCCGACCTCGGCGAAGGAGACCCTCCAGCAGGACGAGGCGTCGCTGACCGCGGCCCAGGCGAACCTGACGAAGGTCGAGGCCGGCGAGAGCACCACGGACACCTCGAACTCCGGTACGGGCTCGTCCGGTTCGGGCAGCAGCCGCGGCACCACGGTGACCCCGACCGCCACCCCGACCGTCGACGCCGCCCAACTCGCCTCCGCGCAGGCGCAGGTGACCGAGGCGCAGAACGCCGTGGACGCCGCGCAGCGTGCGGTGGACGGCTGCGTGCTGAAGGCCAGCGTCAGCGGCACCGTCGCCTCGGTGGACGGTGCGAAGGGCGACACCGTCAGCGGCAGTTCCGGCAGCGGTACGGGCTCCGGCTCGTCGGGCTCGGGCTCCTCCGGGTCCAGCTCGTCCAGCTCGACGTCCAGTTCCTCGGGCTCCACACCGACCGGCTTCGTGGTCCTCACCAACCCCTCGGGCATGCAGGTGAAGGCGGACTTCTCCGAGGCCGACTCGCTGAAGATCAAGGCCGGCCAGGCCGCGACGGTGACGCTCAACGCCGAGTCCGGCACCGTGCTCGACGCCAAGGTGCTGTCGATCAGTTCGCTGCCGGTCAGCAGCGGCTCCAGCTCCGGCGGCTCCGGTTCCAGCGGCAGCGCGGTGCAGTACGCGGCGACGCTCACCATCACCAGCGACACCTCCGACCTGCGCACCGGCCTGAGCGCCAGCATCCAGGTGACCACCGGCCAGGCGACGAACGCGCTGAGCGTGCCGACCGCGGCGGTCTCCGGCACCGGCGCCAACCGCACGGTCCTGGTGGTCAACTCCGACGGCTCCACCACCCGCACCCAGGTGACGGTGGGTGTCGAGGGCGACTCCACCGACCAGATCACCAGCGGCCTGAAGGAAGGCCAGCAGGTGCAGATCCCGCAGGTCGCCTCCTCGGGCAACGGCGGCTTCCCCAGCGGCGCGTTCCCCGGCGGCACCGGCGCCGGCGGCGGCGCCAACCGGTTCGGTGCCGCCGGCGGCGGTACCGGCGGCGGCTTCCGCACCGGCAGCTTCAGCGGCGGAGGTGGCCGCGGATGAGCCCGGCCCTGGGCAGGCGGCTCGGCTCCCTGGCCCGAGCGGTGTCCGGGCCGCGCCGCGCGGAGGCCGGCCCCGGCCCCGACAGCGACCACCCGGGCAGCGACCACCCGGGCAGCGACCACCCGGACGGTGACGGCCCCTGGGGCCCGGCCCCGGTCATCGACGTCCGCGCGCTGCTGAAGACGTACGGCCACGGCGACGCCGCCGTCCGCGCGCTCGGCGGCCCCGCCGACCCGGACACCGGCCACTCCCCCGGCGTGGACCTGCTCGTCGAACAGGGCGACATGGTCGCGGTGATGGGCAGCTCCGGCTCCGGCAAGTCCACCCTGATGAACATCCTCGGCTGCCTCGACGTGCCGACCTCCGGCCGCTACCTGCTGGACGGCATCGACGTCGGCGGCCTGGACGAGCACCAGCTCTCGCTGGTCCGCAACCGCAAGATCGGCTTCGTCTTCCAGTCGTTCAACCTGGTGCCGCGCACCCCCGCGCTCGCGCAGGTCGAACTCCCGCTGGCCTACGCCGGGGTGAAGGCCGCCGAGCGGCGCCGCCGAGCGCTGGCCGCGCTGTCCCTGGTGGGCCTCGCCGACCGGGTCGACCACCGCCCCAACGAACTGTCCGGCGGCCAGCAGCAGCGCGTGGCCGTGGCCCGCGCCCTGGTCACGGCGCCGGCGATGCTGCTCGCCGACGAGCCGACCGGCAACCTGGACAGCCACAGCACCGAGGATGTGCTCGCCATCATCGACCGGCTCAACGCCTCCGGCCGCACCGTCGTGCTGATCACCCACGAGGACGAGGTGGCCCGGCACGCGAAGCGGGTGATCCGGCTGGTGGACGGCCAGATCGTGGACGACGTACGGCAGGCGGCGGTGGACGGTCCGCCGCCCGCGCTGCGCGATCCGGCGCGGTTCGCCGCCCTGGCCCCGCACGCGCTGAGCGGGGGTGCGGCCCGGTGAACCCGTTCGAGATCCTGCGGTTCGCCGTCGGCGGGCTCGCCGCGAACAAGGTGCGCTCCGCGCTGACGATGCTCGGCGTGCTGATCGGTGTGGCCGCCGTCATCATCCTGCTCGCGGTCGGCAACGGCTCCTCGCAGTCGGTCAAGGACTCCATCGAGAAGCTCGGCACCAACGCGCTGACCGTCAGCTCCGGCGGCGGCTTCAGCTCCTCGGGCTCCGGCGCGACCAGCACCAAGCCGCTGAGCGTGGACGACGCGCGGGCGCTGGCGAACACCGCCGACGCCCCCGACATCGAGTCCGTGGCCCCGGAGGTCACCACCTCGCAGTCCGCGGTCTACGACGGCACCTCGCACACCGTCGGCCAGGTCGTGGGCACCTACCCGGCCTACTTCGAGGCGTCCAACAGCAAGGTCGACAAGGGCGACTACTTCAGCGCCGACGATGTGCTCAACTCCCGCAAGGTGGCCGTGATCGGCTCCACCACCGCCACGGACCTGTTCGGCACCGCCTCCCCGATCGGCAAGAAGCTGGTCATCGGCGGCACCCCGTTCACGGTGGTCGGCGAGCTGGCCACCAAGGGCGGCACCGGCTTCCAGGACCCGGACGACACGGTGATCGCGCCGCTGCCGACCGTGCAGAACGCCTTCACCGGCTTCGGGGCGATCAGCCAGATCCTGGTCGAGGCGAAGTCCGCCGACGCGACCACGCCCGCGCAGAACGAGATCACCACCATCCTGATGGGCACGCACGGCATCACCGACGCCAACGCGCTCGACTTCCGGGTCAGCACCCAGGCGTCGCTGCTGAGCACCCAGTCCGACACCAACAAGACGTTCACGGTGCTGCTCGGCGCGGTCGCGGCGATCTCGCTGCTGGTCGGCGGGATCGGCATCACCAACATCATGCTGGTCACCGTCACCGAGCGGACCCGGGAGATCGGTATCCGCAAGGCGATCGGGGCGCCCAAGGGCGTCATCCTCGGGCAGTTCCTCGCCGAGTCCACGCTGCTGTCGCTGATCGGCGGCGGGCTCGGGGTGCTCGGCGGGCTGATCGGCTCGCGGTTCACCATCGTGGGCATCAAACCCGTGGTCATCCCCGAGTCGGTGTGGGGCGCCTTCGCGATCGCGGTGGCCATCGGGCTGTTCTTCGGCAGCTACCCGGCCAACCGGGCGGCGGGCCTGCGGCCCATCGAGGCCCTGCGGCACGAGTGATGTCCACCAGGAAAGACGACCGGAACACCGGATCAGGAAGAGGGGCCGAGATGGCGCGACGCCGCACCGGGCTGGTCAAGGCGAACGCCGAGGCCACCGGGGGGATCGAGATCATGGAGAGCCCGTACCCGGCGGGCGACCCGGCCGGCGCGGACCCGGCGGCGGGGACGGGAGCCGCGACCGCTGCCGGGCCGGACGCCGGGGGCACCGGCGAGAGCCCGGAGGAGATCCTCGCGTCGCCGCCGGACGCCCGCGACGTCTCCGCCGAGCTGGCCGCCCCGCCGCGCCGCAAACTGCCGTGGCTGACCCTCACGCTGTCCGCGTGCATCGTGGCCGCGGCCGCGTTCTCCGTCGGCGCCGTCGTGGAGAAGCACCATCTCAACGGCGGTACCGGGGCCGGGCGTTCCGGCTTCACGGCAGCGGGCGGCGGCACCGCCGCGAGCGGCCGCACCGGGGCCGCCGGCGGCACCGGCAACCGCTTCGGCGGCACCGCGGGCACCGGCACGACCGCGGGCGGCGGCACCGGCGCGGGCGCGAACGTGACGGTCGGCACGGTCAAGCTCGTGGACGGCAAGACCCTCTACGTCACCGACGCCCAGGGCAACGTCGTGAAGGTCACCACCGGCGACTCCACCAAGGTCAGCGAGACCAAGGACGGGAAGGTCTCCGACCTCAAGGCGGGGCAGAGCGTGACCGTCCTCGGCACCACCGGCAGCAACGGCGACGTGACCGCGACCACCGTCACCGAGGGCGGCAGCACCAGCGGCTTCGGCGGGTTCGGCGGCTTCGGGGGATTCGGCGGCGGCAACGCCGGCGGCACCGGCACCGGAAGCGGCAACTAGACACGGCAGCGCCCGCACCGACACCGCCCGCACGGCTCACAGCATCGGCCCGTACCGTGCTGCGTCGTATCCCCACCGGGCCGGGAGGATTCCCATGGAGGCACCCGAGGCCAGCCTGCTGGTCGTGGACGACGAACCGAACATCAGGGAACTGCTCTCCGCGTCCCTGCGGTTCGTCGGCTTCAAGGTGGCCTCCGCGGCGACCGGCGCCGACGCGCTCGCCGCCGTCACGCGCGAACGGCCCGACCTGGTGGTCCTCGACGTGATGCTGCCGGACATGGACGGCTTCACCGTGGTCCGGCGGCTGCGCGAGGAGAGCGGGCCGCTCCCGCGGGCCGGCGGCCCCGACCGGCTGCCGGTGCTCTTCCTCACCGCGAAGGACGGCGTCGACGACAAGATCAGCGGGCTGACCGCGGGCGGCGACGACTACGTCACCAAGCCGTTCAGCCTGGAGGAGCTGATCGCCCGGATCAGGGCGATACTGCGCCGCACCGGCGGTCCCACCGACGACGGGCGGCTGGTCGCGGGCGACCTCGAACTCGACCCGGTCGGCCACCAGGTGCTGCGCGGCGGCCGCCCGATCTCGCTGTCCCCCACCGAGTTCAAGCTGCTCGCCTACCTGATGGCCAACGCCGACCGGGTGGTGTCCAAGCCGCAGATCCTCGACCACGTGTGGGCGTACGACTTCGGCGGCGACCTGAGCATCGTGGAGTCGTACATCTCCTACGTGCGGCGCAAGGTGGACGCGGCGGCGGGCGGCGGGCCGAAGCTGATCCACACGGTGCGGGGCGTCGGCTACGTGCTGCGCCGCCCCGCGCCGGCCAAGGGCTGAACGGCCGCCCGGGCATGGGATCGCCGGGGACGGGATGGGCCCGCCGGGCGGCGGGACTGCGCTGGGCGGCGGTGCCGCTGCGCTCCCGGCTGGTGCTGCTCGCGCTGGTGCTGGTGCTGCTGGGCCTGACGGTCAGCGACACGGTCGTGCTCGGTTCGGTGCGCGGGCAGTTGCTGCAACGGGTGGACCAGCAACTCGAGCGCTACGGCCGGCCCCTCGCGCGGCGCCTCGGCTCGGAGGGGGTGCCGCCGCAGCGCTACCCGGCCCCGGGCACCGACGGCCGCGGCGCCCCCGGCTACGGCAGCACGGAGTCGAGCACGGGCGCGGGTACAGGCACCGGCACCGGGTCGGCCGCCGCCGACAGCAGCACCGGCACCACCGACGGCACCGGCGCCAACCGCCCCTGGCTGCCCAGCCAGTTCGTCGTCGCCTTCGCCACCGCCGACGGCCGCGTGGTCCAGCAGATCCGGCAACCGGTCGCCGCAGGCGACCCCCAGCCGCTGTGGCCCACGATGAACGCCGCCCGGCTCAGCGCCCGCTACGACCACCCCTTCGACGTCCGCAGCGACCACGGCGGCGGCAACTGGCGGGTGCTGATCGTGCCGGTCGCCGCCGCAGGCGGCAGCGACACGCCCGCCGGGGTCGTGGTGGCCTCCTCCCTCGACGACGTCGCCTCCACCACCAGCCGGCTCAGCACCGCCTTCCTGCTCATCGGCGGGGTCGTGGTGGCGCTGCTCGGCATCGCGGGCTGGTTCGCGGTGCGGGCCGGGCTGCGGCCCCTGAAGCGGATCGAGGCGACCGCGGCCGAGATCGCCGCGGGCCGCCCGCTGTCGCACCGGATGCCGGTCGCGTCGCCGGGCACCGAGGTCGGGCGGCTGTCGTCCGCGCTCAACGGCATGCTCGCGCAGATCGAGTCCGCGTTCGCCGCCCGCGCCGCGTCCGAGCAGCAGATGCGCCGCTTCGTCGCCGACGCCAGCCACGAACTGCGCACCCCGCTGGCCGGCATCCGCGGCTTCGCCGAGCTGTACCGGATGGGCGCGCTCGCCGACGACGCCGACGTCAAGCGGACCATGGCCCGGATCGAGAGCGAGGCCGTACGCCTCGGCGGGCTGGTGGAGGACCTGCTCACGCTGGTGCGGATGGACGAGCAGCGGCCGCTCCAGCTCGCGCCGATGGACCTGCGCACCCTCGCGGTGGACGCGCTGCACGACACCACCGCGCTCGACCCGACCCGGCAGGTCGCCCTCACCGGCCCCGGCGGCGCGGACACCGCGCCCGGCCCGGCGCCGGTGCTCGGCGACGAGGCGCGGCTGCGCCAGGTCGTGGCGAACCTCGTCGGCAACGCCGTCGCCCACACCCCGCCGGGCACCCCGGTCCGGATCGGCGTCGGCGCCGCGGACGGCCACGGCGTCCTGGAGGTCGCCGACGCCGGTCCTGGGCTGACCCGTGAGCAGGCCGCCCGCGTCTTCGAGCGCTTCTACCGGGTGGACGCCTCCCGCTCCCGCGCCACCGGCGGCGGCGCCGGGCTCGGCCTCGCCATCGCCGCCGCGCTGGTCGCCGCCCACCGCGGCACCGTCGAACTCGACACCGCGCCCGGCAAGGGCGCCACCTTCCGCATCCGGCTGCCCTCGGCCCGCTGACCTGCGCGCCCGCCCGCCGGGCCGGAACTCCGCCGCGGGCGGCGCGGGTCACGGATGGATATCGGCACGCAACCTTCCGTCCAGGTGGCGGCTCTTTCTGTGCACACGCGCGTTCAACTGCGGTTTCGGCGTTCTGCACACTTACGCTCGCAAATCCGGGGGTTCCGCGCCACGCCCGCCGCTGGAAAGGTCGCCGATGCCCGAACCGCTCCGCGCCGCACGCCGGGAACCGCCGCAGGCGCCGGACACGGCACGCTCGCCGGGCACCGCGCCCCGCTCGCCGGCGCCGCGCCCGAGAGCCGGGTGGAGCCGGTGGATCGCGGCGGTCTGCGCGGTGTACGTCGCCGCGCAACTGCTCCTGGTGCTGCCGGGTTCCGGGCTCGGCTGGGACGAGACGGTCTACACCAGCCAGGTCAGCGGCCGGATTCCGGCGGCCACCTTCAGCGCCCCGCGGGCCCGCGGCATCTCCTTCCTGGCCGCGCCCGTCGCCCACTTCACCGACTCCCCCCTCGCGCTGCGGCTGTGGATGGCGGCGCTGTCCGGCATCGGGCTGTACGTCGCGCTGCACCTGTGGCGGCGGGTGCTGCCCGAGCGGGTGCTCGCCCTGGCCGGGGCGCTGTTCGCCGGGCTGTGGATCACCCTGTTCTACGGGCCGCAGGTGATGCCGAACCTGTGGAGCGCGTTCGGCGCGCTCGCCGCGGTGGGCTGCTTCGTGCGGGCCGTGCGCGACCCCCGCGACCGGGCCGCGCTGGTCGGGCTGGCCGCGGGCGTGACCGTGGTCGGGCTGATGCGCCCGCCGGACGCGGGCTGGCTGGCACTGCCGCTGGCCGCGGTGGCGCTGGCGGTGCCGCGCTGGCGGCGGCCGGCGGTGCTGGCGGTGCTCGTCGCGGGGGTGGTGCTGGGCTGCGCGGAGTGGGTGGTCGAGGCGTACGTCCGCTACGGCGGTCTGTCCGAGCGGCTGCACAGCTCCAGCGCGGTCGAGGGCGGGATGGGGCTGCACTTCGCGGTGGACGACCAGGTCAGGTCGCTGAGCGGCCGGGCGCTGTGCCGCCCCTGCACGGTGCGGTGGCGGCACAAGGACACGTCGCTGTGGTGGTTCGCGCTGCCGTTCCTGGCGGTGGGCGGCGCGGCGGTGGTGCCCCGGCTGCGGCGCTCGGCGGTGTGGCTCGCCGGGCTGACCGCGGTGTCGATGGCGCTGCCGTACCTGTTCACGATCTCGTACGCGGCGCCGCGGTTCCTGCTGCCGACGTACGCGCTGCTGGCGCTGCCGGTGGCGGAGTTCCTGTGGTGGGCGGTCACCCGGGCCGAACTCGCCGCGGAAGGAAGCCGGTTGAGGCTGCGGCCGGTGGCGGTCGCGGTGGTCGCCGTCGGGCTGTGCGGCCATCTCGCCATCCAGGGCGGTGTGCTGCACACCGCGACCCGCAACAACCACCGCACCACGCAGGAGTACCGCGCCGTCGCGGACGGGCTGCACGCGCACGGCGTCACCGCGCCCTGCACGCTCAGCGGCGTCTCCGCGGTGCCGATCTCCTTCTACACCGGCTGCACCTCACGCCAGTTGGACGGGCCGGACCGCAGTATCGACACGGCCGGGCTGCTGGCCCGCACCCGGCAGCAGCCGGTCGCCTACCTGGTCACCGGTGGCGGGCGTCCGCCGGCCTTCGCCCGCGCCTGGCGGTCGGTGCCGCTGCCGACCCCGCGCGGCGCCCGCGCCTTCCGCGCCTACCTGCCCCCGGCGCGGTAGCCGGGCGGGCCCGGGCGGCAGATCAGTCTCCGCGGACGCCGATCGTCAGGAGCAGGTTGGCGTAGGTGCGGCGGTCGCCGGTGGCGATCACCAAGGCGGTGTCGGGGCCGCGGGCGGCGTCGTAGAAGGCGTGCCGGTCGAGGCCGTCGAGCGGCACACCGGGCAGGGCGGCGCGGAACTCGGCGAAGACCTCCGGTTCGGGCTGCCCGGGCGGCGGGGTCATCACGGTGGCGGCCTCGAACGGCGCCGCGTCCGCGAGCGCGGCGAGCACCTCGGTGACGAGCATCCGGTCCGGCGCGAGGTTGAGGTAGACGCGCGCGGCGGCCGGGTGGGCGCCGGTGGTGTGCGGGTAGTGGCCGTCGCTGACGAGCACCCGCGAGCCGTGCCCGGCCGAGGCCAGCGCCGCAAGAATCGTCGGGTGGGTGAGCTGGTATCGCAGCATGTACGGCTCCTCGAACGCGCGTCGCGGGCGTAGAGATCGGATCTCTACGCCCGCGAGCGTACCGGCCCGGCCCGGCGTGCGGCAGACCGGCCGCGGCGGCCGGCACCACCGCCCCGGTGTCGTACCCGCGCGGCACACTGGAGGCATGTGCAGAAGCATCAAGACCCTGCGTCCGCCGATGGCCCCCGAGGTGCACGACGAGGACATCCGCGCCGCCGCCCTTCAGTACGTACGGAAGGTCTCCGGGTTCCGCGCCCCCGCGGCGCACAACCAGGAGGTCTTCGACACCGCGCTCGCCGCGATCACCGCGGCCACCGCCGACCTGCTGGCCGGCCTCGAGGTCCGCGGCAGCGGCTCCGCCGCGACGACGGCGAGCTGACCGGCCCGGGCGGCCCCGCGGCGTTACCCTGCCGCCATGGCGCACATGACCGAGGCGGAGTGGCGCAAGTTCGCCACGACCGGCACTCGCACCGGAAAACTGGCCGTCCAGCGCAGGAACGGGCGGCCGCACGTCACCCCCGTGTGGTTCGTGCTCGACGACACCGACCCGGCCGACATCCGCGTGGTCTTCATGACCGGGCGCGACTCGCTCAAGGGCCGCGCCCTGCGGCGCGACCCGCACTTCGCGCTCTGCGTCGACGACCAGGAACCGCCCTACTCCTTCGCCCTCTTCGAGTGCACCGCCGAACTCTCGGAGGACCTGATGGCCCTCCAGAACTGGGGCACCCGCATCGGCGGGCGCTACATGGGCCCCGACCGCGCCGCCGAGTTCGGCGCCCGCAACGCGGTCCCCGGCGAGCTGCTCGTCAGCGGCCGCATCGACCGCCTCACCGCCGAGGCCCGCATCGCCGACTGACCGAGCACCCCCGGCACCTGCCGACGGCGGGCGCCAGGGATCAGCCGGGCGGGGGTTCAGCCGTAGGAGAGGTGGGCGCAGGGGTCGGTGGCGGCGGTGCGGTTGGGGGCGGTCGGGGGCGCGGCCGGTGCCGCCGGTGCCGGGGTCGCGGTCGCCGTCGCGGTCCTGGCGAAGTCGGCGCCGACGACGAGGTTGATCCCGCTGATGCCGAGCGGCTCCAGCCGGGCTCCGGGGAAGAGCCGGCTGAGGGATTGCGCCTGGACGGTGTGGGCGGCGCCGTACTGGATGAGGGTGGTGGCGTGGTCCTGGGCACGGGCGGTGGCCGTACCGGTCACGGTGAAGTGGGACTTCGCCAGTTCGGCCGACGCGCTGGCGGCCAGTCCGTTCGTGGTGGTGCCGTTGTAGACCGCGACCGCGATGCCGGAGCCGTCGACCGCGGGGGCCGGCGCCGGGGCCGTCGTCGGGGCGGTCTGCCCGGAGGTGTGCGTGCCGTCGAGCGTACGGTTCGCCCGCAGTGCCGCGAACAGCTCGTCCACGTCCGGGTGGACGAGGTCTATCCGCGCCCCCGCGTACCGCCAGGGCGCGGTGACGAACTGGATGTTCTTCAGGTCGACGTGCTTGAGCGACAGCCCGAAGGACATCAGCTTGGCGGCGGTGCCGAGCCCCGGATCGACGGTGAGCGACTTGGTCGCGGCGTTCGCCAGCGGCAGCAGCGTCGCCGGGTTCATCCCCTCGCCCTTGACCTTGGCGATCAGCGCGGACAGGAACGCCTGCTGGCGCAGCATCCGCCCGACGTCGGAGCCGTCCCCGATGCCGTGCCGCATCCGTACGTAGTCCAGCGCGTCCCGGCCGGACAGCTTCCGCATCCCCTTGTGCAGGACCAGCTTCCCCCGGTACCCGAGGCCGGGGTTGAGGTCGCCGGAGTAGATGTCGTCCGGCACGCAGACGTCGACGCCGTGCACCGCCGAGGTCATCGCCGCGAAGCCCTCGAAGTCGACCACGACGGTGTGGTCCACCCGCATCCCGGTGAGTTTCTCCACGGTGTTCTGGGTGCACGCGGGGTTGCCGGCGGCGGTGTCGCCCACCGAGAAGGCCGAGTTGAACATGGCGCTGGGCTGCTCCGCCGTCCAGGTGCCGTTCGGCAGCAGGCAGGGCGGGATGTCCACCAGGGAGTCGCGCGGGACGGAGACGCCCACCGCGTGCTGGTGGTCGGGGTAGACGTGCAGCAGGATCGTGGTGTCCGAGCGGCCGATGTCGCCGGAGCTGCCCTTCCCGCCGAGCGCGGAGTTGCCGCCGGCGCGGGTGTCGGACCCGATCAGCAGGATGTTCTGCGCGGTGTCGCCGTCGGCGTCGGCCTGTTCGGCCCCGGGCCGGTCCTTGCTCAGCCCGGCGGCGTCGAAGGTGGAGATGTTCGCGTCGAGCTTGAGGTAGATCGCACCGGCGCCGCCGACGACCAGCAGCACAAAGGCCACCGCGATCGCGACGGCCCAGCGTTTTCGGCTCCGCCCGGGCCCGTGCCCACGAACGCCCATCCCCACACCCTCGGTTCGGCGGGCCCCGCGTCACGCGGCGGCCCGACAGTGCCCCCCGGCTTTGCCACTGTACGTGCCGGGGTTTCCGAAGGGGGCGGTTCGCGCGGGTCCGTCCCCCGCACGGTGACGCTGTGTCAACTCACCGCGCGGGGAGGGACCTCGGGCCGTCACACCTCGCGCTGGAACGCGCGCAGCCAGTCCACCGACCGGGCCGGGTCCAGCGCGATCCGGTCCAGCGCGTCCATCGCCTTGGTGTACTCCACGACCTCGTCGTGCTTGTCGACGTAGAGCGCGCCGGTGAGCTGCTCCAGGTAGACCAGGTCGGGCAGGTCGGACTCGGGGAAGCTCAGCAGCGTGAAGGCGCCGCCGCCCGCCGCGTGCCCGCCGGACGCGAACGGCAGGATACGCACGTCGACGTTGGACGCCTCCGCCGCTTCGAGGATGTGGCCGACCTGATCCCGCATGACCTTCGGACCGCCGAACGACCGGCGCAGCGCGCCCTCGTCCATCACGCATACGAAGTGGGGTGCCCGCTCCGACACGAGGAGCTTCTGCCGTTCCAGGCGTAGGCCGACTCGTCTTTCCACCCAGGACTCGGCCGCGCCGGGGTAGCCGACGCGGATCACGGACCTGATGTAGTCCTCGGTCTGGAGCAGCCCGTGCACGAACTGCACCTCGAAGGTGCGGATCAGCGCCGCCGACTCCTCGAGTCCGACGTAGGTCTGGAACCAGGTCGGCATCACCTCGCCGTACCCGTGCCACCAGCCGGCCGCGTTGGCCTCCCGGACCAGCCCCAGCATCGCCAACCGCTCGGCCTCCTCGGTCACTCCGTACATGGTCAGCAGGTCGGCGACGTCCCGCTCCTTGAAACTGACCCGTCCCAGTTCCATCCGGCTGATCTTCGACTCGGAGGCGCGGATCGAGTAGCCCGCGTCCTCCCGGGTGATGCCCTGGGACTCCCGCAGCCGTCGCAACTGCGCCCCGAGCAGCATTCGTCGCACGATGGACCCGCCTCCCGGCTGCCCTGCGCTCATAGGTCACGCTCCGCCCTTAGCTCATCAGCAGTCTGCCACTTATGTGCTGCGGGCAGTACCCATCCCGTCACTCTCCATCGTCACGTGCATAAATTCCTTGCAGATGCACGTGCAGACGCCCTTGCATCGCCGGGTGCTGATCCATGAGCATGGTGTCCGTGCAGATACCTCGGGGGCTCGCATGAGGGCAGAGGCAGCAGCTGTGCTGGAACCGTTATGGCAAGGCGTACTCGCGCCCGAGCGACTCGCCGCCGGTGACGGGGCCAGCTGCGGGCTCTCGGCTGCCCCCGAGTCCGTGCGCGAGGCGCGGGGCTTCGCCCGCGCCACCCTCAAGCACTGGGACATGCCGCTGCTGCGGGACTCGATGGAACTGGTCGCCTCGGAGCTGGTCACCAACGCGCTGCGGTACGCGGTGCCGCTGGGCACCCCCGGTGCGCCGGTGCAGCTGAGCCTGGTGCGCTGGAGTTCCCGGGTGGTGTGCGCGGTGCGCGACCCCAGCGGGGTCGCGCCGATCGCGAAGGACCCGGACTACGTGGCGGAGACCGGCCGCGGACTGCACCTGGTGGAGTCCTTCAGCGAGAGCTGGGGCTGGCATCCGCTCGGCGGTGCGGGAAAGGTGGTCTGGGCGCTGTTCCTCGTGCCCGGCAGCCGCATGCAGTGAACATGCGGTGAAGCAGCCCTCCGACGGCGGAGGTCGGGGCCGATAGCAGCTCGGCCCGGCTTCCGCCAGGGCGTCAACCGGCTTCCGCTACGGCATCAAGTGGTCGAACTCCCCGGCCTTCACACCGATGATCATGGATTCGATCTCGGCCCGGGTGTAGATCAGCGCCGGCCCGTCAGGGAAGCGGGAGTTGCGCACCGCCACCTCGCCGTCCGGCAGAGCGGCGAACTCCACGCAGGTCCCATTGGCATTGCTGTGCCGACTCTTCTGCCAGACCGCTTCCGAGAGATCCTCCGCAGCCATTCCGTTGTGCGTCCGGCGCATCAGCGACTCCTACACCTGTACCTCGTCTGGTACTCGAATCATAACTCGTGGGCAAGTCACGTGCATGTGCACGTGCAAGTGCACGTGCGCTTACTTACAGTCATGTTCTGGGCCAAGCCACCGGCCCAGAGCACCAGCTTGCCTACAGTCGGTAACCACCTGTTCGGGTCAGATACGCTATTGACGTTCCGTAGCCGAACAACTCACTCCACGCAACGAATTGGGAGCAGCCTGCAATGGCTCGTCACCTCATCACCTCAGCCCTGCCCTATATCAACGGGATCAAGCACCTGGGCAACATGGTGGGGTCCATGCTCCCGGCGGACGTGTACGCGAGGTACCTGCGCGACCGCGGCCACGAGGTGCTGTACATCTGCGCCACCGACGAGCACGGCACCCCCGCCGAACTCGCCGCCAAGGAAGCCGGACTGCCCGTCGACGTCTTCTGCGCCCAGGCGCACGACGCGCAGAAGGCCATCTACGACGGCTTCGAGCTGTCCTTCGACCACTTCGGCCGCAGCTCCTCCGCGCAGAACCGCGACATCACCCAGCGCTTCGCCCGCACTCTCAACGAGAACGGGTTCATCGAGGAACGCACCGTCCGCCAGGTCTACTCGCTGGACGACGGCCGCTTCCTGCCCGACCGCTACATCGTGGGCACCTGCCCGCACTGCGGCTACGACAAGGCGCGCGGCGACCAGTGCGAGAACTGCACCCGCGTGCTCGACCCGACCGACCTGATCGAACCGCGCTCGGCGATCAGCGGGAGCAGCGCCCTGGAGGTCCGCGACACCCAGCACCTCTTCCTCCTCCAGTCCAAGCTGGCCGGTGAGGTCGAGGCGTGGATCGACGCCAGCAGCGGGGAGTGGCCGACCCTGGCGTCCTCGATCGCCCGCAAGTGGCTCACCGAAGGGCTCCAGGACCGCTCGATCACGCGCGACCTCGAGTGGGGGGTCCCTGTGCCCGCCGACACCTGGCCAGAGCTGGCGGCGGAGGGCAAGGTCTTCTACGTCTGGTTCGACGCACCCATCGAGTACATCGGTTCCACCAAGGAGTGGGCCGACGCCGCGGGCGAGGGCGAGACCCGCGACTGGCGCTCGTGGTGGTACGACGCGGACGGCGGCGACAACCCGGTGCGCTACACCGAGTTCATGGCCAAGGACAACGTCCCCTTCCACACCGTGATGTTCCCGGCCACCCAGCTGGGCACCCGCGAGCCGTGGAAGCGCGTGGACTACGTCAAGGCGTTCAACTGGCTCAACTACTACGGCGGCAAGTTCTCCACCTCGCAGCGCCGCGGCATCTTCACCGACGCCGCGCTGGAGATCCTGCCGGCCGACTACTGGCGCTACTTCCTGATGGCCAACGCGCCGGAGTCCGACGACACCTCCTTCACCTGGGAGCTGTTCACCTCCTCGGTGAACAAGGACCTCGCCGACACCCTCGGCAACTTCGTCAACCGGGTGCTGTCCTTCTCCCGCAAGCGGTTCGGCGACGCGGTGCCGGAGGGCGGCTCCCCGGGCGCGGCGGAGGCGAAGCTCGGCGAGCAGATCACCACGCTGCTGGCCGAGTACGAAGGCCACATGGAGACCCTCCAGTTCCGCAAGGCCGCCCAGTCGCTGCGGGCGCTGTGGAGCGCGGGCAACTCCTACCTGGAGGAGAAGGCGCCCTGGCTGGAGATCAAGACCTCGCCGGAGGGCGCGGCGCTCACCCTGCGCACCGCGATGAACCTCATCCACCTCTACGCGGTCGTCTCCGAGCCCTTCATCCCCGCCTCGGCGCGGGCCATGCGCGCCGCGTTCGACCTGCCGGACGACACCGCGAGCTGGGTCACCCCCGAGCAGGCGGGCGCCCTGACGACGCTGCCGGCCGGCACCCCGTTCACCGTGCCGCCGGTGCTCTTCGCGAAGATCACCGACGAGGATCTGGCCGGGTACACCGAGCGCTTCGGCGGTGACCCGGACGCGGCCGCGTAGCGCGGTCCGGCGAACGCCCAAGGGCCCGCGGACACCCTGTCGCCAGGGGTGCCCGCGGGCCTTTCCACTGCGTTGCCCGCTCAGGCGGACAGCGCCTTCGCGTCGCCCATCACCACCACCGGGTGCTGCGCGGGGTCCAGGGTGCGCAGCAGGGTCTTCATCACCGACTCCGGCAGCGAGACGCAGCCGTGGGTGGGGCCGCCGTGGTCGACGTGCAGCCAGATGCCGCCGCCGCGGGAGCTGCCGAGCGGGCGGGTCCAGTCCAGCGGGCTGGTGCCGGGCTTGCGGTTGTAGTTGATGGCGATCACGTAGTCGAAAGCGTCCGCGAGCGACTCGCCGTCGAAGCCGGTGCCCGGCGAGCTGAAGCCGGACCGTTCGTGGTCGTAGGGGAACCGGGTGCCGGGGTCGGCGAGGCGGCCGCCGGCGTCGGTGAGGGTGAACACGCCGATCGGCGAGCGCAGGTCGCCCGCCTGGTGGTCGGTGCTCCAGCCGTGCAGCGCGTTGTGCGCGGACCAGACCGGGCCGGCCGCGGTCCAGCCGGCGTCCGGGTCGCGCTCGAAGAGCCGCACCTTGGACGTCGACTTGTCGTGGCCGTCGCCGGTGACGAGCACCACCTGCCGGGCGTCCGCCGGGACCTCGGCGAGGGTCTTCGGGCCGACCCCGGGCAGCGTGGCCGGGGCGGGCGTCGTCGGCACGGTGCGCGGCGCGTCCCGCCCGGCCGCGGCGCCCACGGGGGACGCGACCGCGCCCTGCTCCGCCAGCCGGGACGGCCGCGCCCCGGTGCCGCTCGCGGCGGCGCACCCGGCGAGCAGGGCGCCGGCCGCGCCGAGGGCCACGGCGGCCAGCACGGCCCGCCCGCGGTCGGGCCCGGTACGGCGGGCGGTCCTGCGGGCAGCGGCCTTGCGGGAAGCGTCCTTGGGGGAAGCGTCCTTGCGGGGGACGGACATGATCGGGTCTCGGCCTTTCCTCGGCGGCCGCCTCATGCGAGGTCGGCCGACGTCAGTACGTCGCGGGTCTCGGTCAGCTGCGCGGCGCTCGGCGCCGCCAGACACGCGGTCAGGGTGACCACCACGTCGGAGCCCTGGGGCCCGGGCAGCGTGGTGGTGAGTTCGGTGGTCCCGCCGACGGTGCGGCACGCGGTCACCACCGGCGCCGCCTGGACGACGTGGTCGGTCCGGCGGATCTCGTCCAGCGCGACCGCGTCGTGCTTCAGGCGGAACTGGAGCAGCGTGCCGCCGCGGTCCAATCTCCGCACCAGGGGTGTGCAGAAGTCGTCGCGGGCGTGGTCGCAGCCGCTCGTCGGCACGGCGAGCTGCTGGGTGGCGGCGTACTCGGACAGCGTGCCGGCCTTGAGGGTGTACCAGTCCGCGGGCATCGTCAGCCGCAGCCCGGCCAGGTCGCCGTAGGCGTACACCCGGTCGACCGGCGGCGGGGCCAGCGTGGTGCCGGTCGGGCCGGGCGCGGCCGTCGTGGCGCGGCCGGCGGTCGCCCGGGCGCCCGCGGTCCCCGGGCCGGCGGCCTGGGCGCGCTGCCCGGACGCCGCCGGGCGGGCGGCGCCGCCCCCCGGTGACGGCAGCAGCAGCCCGGCCGCCGCGACCACGGCCACCGCGACCGCCGACGCGCCGACCGCCGCCCGGCGCCTCCCGCGCCGCCGCATCCGCTCCCGTACGCCGTCCAACCGCTGGACGGGCGCGGGTAGTTGCGGCACCACCCGCTCCAGCAGGGCGCTCAGTTCGCGTTCCTCATCGGTCATCGCCGCCCACTCCCCCACCCCGTACGGACACCGCGGACGGCAGGCGCGCGCGCAGTGAGCGCAGCGCCTTGGACGCCTGGCTCTTGACGGTGCCCTCCGAGCAGCCCAGCGCCTCGGCGGTCTCCGTCACCGTCAGGTCCTCGAAGTACCTGAGCACGACCACGGCCCGCTGCCGTACGGGCAGCGCCCGCACCGCCAGGCCCAGCGCCTGTTCCAACTCCACGCTCTCGTACGGGTCGCCGTCCGCCGCGCGCTCCGGCAGCTCGCCGTGCGGCACCTCGCCCCGCCATCTGCGCCGCCACCACGACGCGTGCGTGTGCACCAGCGCCTTGCGGACGTACGCCTCCGGGTTCTCGCCCGCGATCCGGTGCCACTTCGGCCAGGTGCGGGCGAGCACCGTCTGGAGCAGGTCCTCCGCGAGGTGGGCGTCGCCCGTGAGCAGCCAGGCGACCCGGAGGAGCCGAGGGCCCCTCGCCGCCACCCACTCCTCGAACCCGGGTTCGCTCAAGGTGTTTCCTCTCCACACCCCTCCAACACGCATGCCCCCTCGAAGGGTTGCCTCACGCGGGAAGGGCGCCCAAAAGGGGCCCGGGGAACCGCCAGTTCCCCGAGCCCCTTTTGAGGAGCGTCTGTCAGCTCTTGTGCTGCTGCGGCTTGCGCAGTTGGAGGTGCAGCTCGCGCAGGCGGGTGTCGGGCACCTCGGACGGCGCCCCCATCAGCAGGTCCTGCGCGTTCTGGTTGAGCGGGAAGGCGATGGTCTCCCGGATGTTCGGCTCGTCCGCGAGCAGCATGACCATGCGGTCGACGCCGGGCGCGATCCCGCCGTGCGGGGGCGCGCCGTAGTGGAACGCCCGCAGCATCCCGCCGAACTCCGCCTCCACCGTCTCCCGGGAGTACCCGGCGATCTCGAACGCCGCGTACATCACGTCGGGTTCGTGGTTCCGGATCGCGCCGGAGGACAGCTCGATGCCGTTGCAGACGATGTCGTACTGCCAGGCGAGGATGTCCAGCGGGTCCTTGGTGCGCAGCGCCTCCAGGCCGCCCTGCGGCATGGAGAACGGGTTGTGCGAGAACTCGATCGCCCCGGTGTCCTCGTTGCGCTCGAACATCGGGAAGTCCACGATCCAGCAGAACCGGAAGACGTTCTCGTCGAACTGCCCGGCGCGGCGGGCCGCTTCGACCCGCACCGGGCCCATGATCTTCGAGACCTCGTCGAACTGCCCGGCGCCGAAGAAGATCGCGGTGCCGGGCTTCGCGCCGACCGCGGTGAGCAGCGCGGCGGTGTCGTCCTCGGTGAGGAACTTCGCGATCGGCCCGGTGAGCTTGTTCGCGTCGCCGACCCGCACCCACGCCAGGCCCTGCGCGCCGAGCGAGACCGCGTACTCGCCGAGGGAGTCGAAGAACTTCCGCGGCTGCTCGGCGGTGTCGGGCACGGCCAGCGCGCGGACGTGCTTGCCGGCGAACGCCTTGAAGTCGGAGTCGGCGAAGATGCCGGAGACGTCGACGAGTTCGAGCGAGGTGCGCAGGTCGGGTTTGTCGTTGCCGTACTTGAGCATCGACTCGCGGAACGGGATGCGCGGGAAGGGCGAGGTGACGGTGCGGCCGCCGCCCAGCTCGGTGAACAGGTCGGTCATCACCTTCTCGATGACGCCGAACACGTCCTCCTGCTCCACGAAGCTCATCTCGACGTCGAGCTGGTAGAACTCGCCGGGCGAGCGGTCCGCGCGGGAGTCCTCGTCGCGGAAGCAGGGCGCGATCTGGAAGTAGCGGTCGAAGCCGGAGATCATCAGCAGCTGCTTGAACTGCTGCGGCGCCTGCGGCAGCGCGTAGAACTTCCCGGCGTGCACCCGGGAGGGCACCAGGAAGTCACGGGCGCCCTCGGGCGAGGTGGCCGACAGGATGGGCGTGGCCATCTCGTTGAAGCCGAGCGCGGTCATCTCGCGGCGCAGGAAGGAGATCACCTGGGTGCGCAGCATCAGGTTGCGGTGCATGCGCTGGCGGCGCAGGTCGAGGAAGCGGTTGGTGAGCCGCATCTCCTCGTTGGCGTTGTCCTCGGGGAAGACCGGGAACGGCAGCGGGTCGGCGGCGCCGAGCACCTCCAGGGAGGTCACCTCGACCTCGATCTCGCCGGTGGGCAGCTCGGGGTTGACGTTCTCCGCCGAGCGGGCCAGCACGCGGCCGTCGACCCGCAGCACGGACTCCTTCGACTGGCCGCTGAGCCGGTCGTAGACCGGGGAGCCGGGGTGCACCACGAGCTGGGTGAAGCCGTAGTGGTCGCGCAGGTCCACGAAGAGGATGCCGCCCAGATCGCGGCGGTTGTGCAGCCAGCCGGACAGGCGGACGTCGGTGTCGACGTCGGTGGCGCGCAGCTCGCCGCAGGTGTGGGACCGGTACCGGTGCATCAGCTTCGTCCTAGGCGTGGGATGTGGAGACAGATGTGACATCAGGCGTGGGGCTCAGCCTACCGGCGCCCCTGCCCCCGCTATCCACAGGTATCTATTCGCCCATAATCTCCGGATCACCATAAACTGGGAAAATGCGCACAGAGGACGTCCTCGCCGCCGCGGGCTACGGGCTGTGGCAGTGGGACGAATCGACCGGCACCGTCGCGGTCGACGGCCGTGCGGCCCGCCTGCTCGGACTGTCCGGCGGAGCCGCCACCCACCGGTCGTCGGAGGTGCGGGCCCGGCTGCACCCGGCGGACTACGTCGCGCTGGCCGGTGCGGTCTCGCTGGCCGCCGCCGAGGGCACCGTGGCGGAGGCGCTGCTGCGCGTGGTCAAGGAGGGCGGCCGGGTGGAGCGCACCGTGCGGGCCCGGCTGCGGCCGCAGGGCCCGTTGCTCAGCGGCAGCCTGCACGAGATCCGCGAGCCCGTCGGGGGATACGAAGCGCCGTACGACGTGCCCCTCAACGGGCCGGACCCCCGGTTGAGGCCTGCCGCGCTCGCCGCCACCCGGGAGGGGCGCGGCGGCTGGCGGCGGGCCCGCGAGGCGTTCCTGCTGGACGCCGGGCGGGCGCTCGCCGAGGCCGACTCCACCGCCGAGGTGCTGCGGGTCGCGGCCACCTTGTCCATGCCCGGGTTCTCCCCCGACGGCCTGGCCGTCTTCGGGATCACCGGCGACCGGCTCGCGCTCATCGGCCACCACGGGCAGGAGATCATCGACCCGTCGGTCCTGGACATGCCGCTGACCACGGAGTATCCCGCCGTCACCGCGGTGCGCACCGGCAAGGCGGTCTACCTGCCCAGCCCCGAGTCGTACCAGGAACGCTATCCGTCGACCTGGCCGCTCGTCCGGCCGTACGGCCGCTCGTCGTGGGCGTACCTGCCGCTGACCGTGGCCGGGTCCACCATCGGTGCCTGGATGGCCGCGTTCCGTGACCGGGTGGACTTCACCCCCGACGAGCGGTCGGTGCTGACCACCGTGGCCCGGATGCTCGCGCAGGCGCTGTCCCGCGCGAGCCTGCACGAGTCCGAGCGGGCACTGTCCGACGGGCTCCAGCGCAGCATGCTGCCCGCCCGCGAGCCCGAGATCGACGGGATGGCCCTCGCCGCGCGGTACGTCCCGACCGGCGGGGGCCTCCAGGTCGGCGGCGACTGGTACGACGTGATCGGCCTGCCGTCCGGCCGGACCGCCCTGGTCATCGGGGACGTGCAGGGGCACGACGTACAGGCCGCGGGGATCATGGGCCAGCTGCGGATCGCGCTGCGCGCCTACGCCGCGGAGGGCCACAGCCCGGACGCCGTGCTCTCCCGGACCTCCCGGTTCCTGGCCGGGCTGTCCGCCGACGCCACCCCGGAGCGGCCCGGCGGCACCGCGGACGTACGGTTCGCGACCTGCCTGTACCTGGAGGTCGACCCGGCCGACGGCAGCGTGGAGATGGCCCGCGCCGGGCACCCCGAGCCCGCGATCCGGCTCGGCGACGGCACCACGATGGTGCGCAACGTGGCGGGGGGCCTGCCGCTGGGCGTCGAGCCCGACACGGACTACCCGACCAGCCGGCTCGTGCTGGCCCCGGGCGAGGTGCTGCTGCTGTGCACCGACGGGCTGATCGAGACCGGCGGACACGACCTGGACACCGGGTGGCTGCGGCTGCGCGAGGTCTTCGAGGCCGGGCCGGCTGAGAACCTGGAGCAGCTCGCCGACTCCCTGGTGCGGGCCGTGCACGGCCCCGCCTCCCACCACACCACCGGGCCGCTCGCCGACCGCCGCGAGGACGACATCGCCCTCCTGCTGCTGCGCCGCGACCCCGACGGGCCGACGTGCGCGGTGCCGATACGGCGCACCGTGCTGACCGTCGCGCAGTCCGACCCCGGGCAGATCCGCGCCGCGCGCGAGGACATCCGCTCGCTCCTCCACGACTGGGCCTCGCCCGACCAGTTCGAGTCCGCGGTGCTGCTCGTCTCCGAGCTGGTCACCAACGTCCTGGTCCACACCGACGACGACGCGGTGCTCGCCGCCGAGGTCATCGGCATGCCCGGCACCCGCCGCCTCCGCGTCGAGGTCGCCGACCGCTCCGACGACATGCCCCACCCCCGCTCCCCCGGCGAACTCGCGTCCTCCGGCCGCGGCCTCTTCCTCATCGAGGAACTCGCCGACGCCTGGGGCGTCGAACCCCGCGGCGACGGCAAGTCCATCTGGTTCGACCTCTTCGAATCCCGCCCCTGACGGCGCGGCCGCGCCTCACCCCTCGCGCCCGAAGACCACCGTTGCACTCAGCAGTCTCATACGATTAGCGTGAGCGTACGACTACCCAGGGGAGGGGGGATACGTTGTCCGAACAGATGGTTGACAATCCGCGGCGCGCTTGGCTTCAGACTCTGCTGACCAATATGGACACGACGCTTCAGGCGATGCGTTCAGCCCTCGACAAACCGGCATCGGATGTGGGCAGCGACAAGGTCTGGATAGGGACGTCGGCTGCGGACACGTTCAAGTCCGAGCTCACCGGCCGCAATCGCAGGATTCACACACTCACCGACGGGCTGCGCACCACCGTGGAAGAGGCGCTCAAGGCAGAGCCGCTCCAGGTCTCCGAGAACCAGGCTCGGCAGATGCAGCAGGACCACCAACACGGCTGGTAGCCCGGCCGATCGAGCCCCGGGGGGGGACCAGCGGTATGGGGAAGATCTCGGCGATAGACCCGGTCGCGCTGAACACGACGATCAAGAAGATGGACAGCGGCGCGAGCACCCTGGCCGGGTCGTGCAGGTCGCTTCTATCCGAGTTCGGAAAGTACGGCCTGGACACCTCAGCTCTGCACAAGTTGAGTGCGATCGCGGCATGGACCCAGGATCAGTTGCCCGACCTCCGCAGGCGCCACGCACTCGCGGTCGCAGCGAGCAAGGCCCATCCCAACGCGACGACAGTCGACATCCCCGAGCCGTTCTCCGTCGGGGCAGCCGACTACGCCCTGTACCAGCAAGCCGTCGCGGCGAAGGACAAGGCGTCGATCAACCTGGTGAAGAACGACCTGCGCAAGCACTTGGACGACCCCAGCTTCCTCAAGGCGTACTCCGACGCGGCACCGGACGACATCACGGCCTTCCAGGGTCTGCCCGCCGATGTGTCCGACAAGTTGAACCGCCTGAGGCTCAAGGCCGAAGTACAGAAGCCGGACTGTCCGCAGCGGCTGAAGGACCTGTGGAGCCACCTAACCGACCCGCAGGACAAGCTGTACCGGTCCGATATGTACCTACTGGGCTACGACAACATCGACAACGGACATGTCGCCGTCTCCTACGGCAATCCGGACACGTCCGCCAACACAGCCGTGTACGTGCCCGGTACTGGGACGACGTTGGACGATGGCGCTTCGGGTAGCGTGAACCGAGCCCTTGCGCTTTACAAGTCAGCACAAGGACCGACATCGCACACAGCATCGATCTTCTGGCTCGGCTATGACGCACCAGGCTGGTCCCTGCCCGGTCCAGCATCCCAAAGTTTCGCCGACGCAGGCGCGCCGAAGCTGGCCGCGTTCGTCAACTCGCTCGCCACGAACCACACCGGTGCGAGCCACGTCACGATGATCGGCCACAGCTACGGAACCACTCTTGTAGGCGACGCGTTCGCACATGACCATATGAAGGCGGATGACGTCATTTTTGTCGGCTCCCCGGGCGTGACCGTCGACAAGGCGGCCCAGTTGGGCCTTGACCCGAGCCATGTATGGGCCAGCAAAGCCAAGTTCGACCCGATTCCGGAGCTGTCCGCTTCCCTGAACCCGGAGAAGTGGTTCGACAACCACACCGACCGCTTCGGCAACGATCCGACATCCTCGGCGTTCGGCGGCCGCACGTTCGACTCCGGTGACGGCACCGACGTGCAGAACGCCCACAGCCAGTACTGGAACGCCGGTCCTTCCTTGGACAACATGACGAACATCGTGATCGGCCGGACCGACAAGGTGACGACGATGCCCCAAGAGGACAAGACCGGTGTCCTTCCGAACGTCGCGGACCTGACGAACCCGGTGACCGGCATACCGGACGCGTACGGCTCGATCCTCCAGAACCTCGGCCATCACGTGGGCGGGTACTGGGGCGCCCCGATCGAGGACACGGGCGACGCCCTGCACTCCTTCGGGGAAGCGGAGAACGACCTGATCGGCAGCGGAACAGATCTCCTGACCGGGGACCTGGACAGTGCGGGCCACGAGATCAAGGATGTGGGCAGCGACCTCAAGGACAGCGGAGAGAACGCCGTTCACACAGTCACCGACTTCTTCAAGTGACGTGTTGCAGTGATGGGAACCATGAGGGCGACCGAACGAACGAGGAAGAGCGCCGCTGCCGTCATCGCCGTCCTGGCCATGGCGGCGGCGGGATGCGGAGGCAGCGTGAGCCACGGCAAGGAATCGCCCGACGCGGTGGAGAAGAAGGCGCGGGCCCTCGCGCAGCAGACGCTCGACGCGGTGCGCGGGGCGGCCGGTTCGGCGGGAACGTCTGCCGGCGGCTCGACGTGGGGCAAGTGCGCCACCGAGACCCCGGGCCAGCACCGCTTCGAGTTCCGTTACACGCTGAAGCTGGATGTCGGCGAGGAGAAGTCGACAGCCGTCATGGCTGCCGCGAAAGCCCACTTCGTCAAGCAGGGCTACGACCTCGACCTGCCGGACCCGAAGACCGCCCGGGTCGGCGGGACGGAGCCCGACTCGTCGTGGTGGGTGGGGGTCGGGGTGAACAGCGACGATGACGCGATGTTCATCAGCGTCGACTCCGACTGCGTGACGACCAGTCACGACCCGAGGACGGCCTAGCCGTTGGGGGGCGCTTCGGGTGGGGCGGGTGGGGGTAGGGGATGCGGCCCGGGGTTTGTGTGGTCGGGTGGGTTTCTCCAACTCCTTTGAACGGAGCAGTAGATGAAGATCCTCGGGAGAGAGCCCGCGCTGTGGCTGTCGCTCGTGGCGGTGATCGTCAAGCTCAGCACGGCGTTCGGGCTGGATCTCAGCGACAAGCAGCAGGCGGTGGTGAACGCGTTCGCGGCCGCGGTCGTGGGGCTGCTGGTCGCGCTCACCGTCCACGACGGTGTCAACGCGGCGATACTCGGACTCGTCCAGGCGGGTATGTCGTTGGCGATCGGTTTCGGGCTGCACTGGAGCGCGGACCAGCAGTCGACCGTGATGAGCCTCGCGTCGGTGCTGATCGCGATGTGGACCCGTACGCAGGTGACCGCGAAGGTCCCGGCGAAGGCGCACACGGCGGCGGGGGCGGCGGGGGCGGCGGGGGCCGCCGATGCCAAGGCCGTACCGGCGCAGAAGGCCGCCGCCGCCAAGAAGAGCGGTACCGCGAAGAAGGCGGCGGCGAAGAAGACCGACAAGGCCGAGTAGGCGCCCCGCGGCCCCGCCCGGCTCCACCCGTTCCCGCCCGCCCGGGCCCTTCCTCCGCCCGGGCGGGCACGCGTACGGCTTCGGCCTCAGGCGGCCGCGGAGCCCTTCCTGCGGCGCCGTGCGACGCCGACCGCGGCCGCGCCGGCGAGCACCGCGGCGCCGCCGACCCCCGCGATCACCGGGGTCGCGGACGAGGAACCCGTCTCCGCGAGGGTGCCGCCGTCCGGGGTCGTGGAGGAGCCCGCCGACGAGGAGGCGGCCGTACCGCCGGAGCCGCTCTTCGTACCGGCTGCCACCACGACGAAGGTGCTGTCGGTGGTGCTGCCCCGGGTGCAGTTCTTCGCGGTGTCCACGAAGCTGCCGCCGCCGTCGACCCAGGCGTCCCCGGGGGTGGAGTCGGCGGTGAGCCGTATCCGGAACTTCATGGTGGACGAGGCGTGCGCGGTCTTCAGGGTGGTGGAGCCGTAGACGAGGCCGGTCTCGCGGATGTCGTCCTTGCCCTCGTCCTTCAGGCTCAGCCACTTCGCGGCGGACGGGTCCCAGAACTCCAGGTAGGAGGTCTTGTACAGGTCGGCGTTGTAGCTGTCCTCACCGTTGTCGGCGGTGACCGCCGCGTCGATCGCGCCGAGCGCCCGGTCGCTCTTGCCGGTCGCAGTGAGCGTGAAGGTGTGCCAGCCGTCGCCCGCCACGATGCGGGACGGCACGCCCTTCAAGGTGAACGCGATCTCGGACGAGGGTCCGCTGCTGCACGACTTCAGCGAGCTGGTGGCGGAGGGCGTGGCGGACGCGGTCGCCGTGGAGGTGGGCGAGGTGGTCGTGGTCGGGGCGGACGACGAGGTGGACGTCGGAGCGTCCGTCGAGGTCGGCGCGGTCGTGGACGTGGAGGTGGAGGTGGAGGTGGCCGCCGGGTTCGCGGCGTCGGCGTGCGCCGCGGTGGCGCCCAGCAGCACGGCCGGGACGATCGCGGTGGCCGCGGCGGCCGACAGGGTACGGCGAATCTTCATGAGCAGGGTCCTCGCGGAATGGCGCTGGCTTGACTGACACCTGTGGGACACCGGGGCCCGGCGGACCGTTGTGCCGCGCGCGGACTGTTCGCCGGCCGTTCAACCCGGGTTCGCCCTTCCCGGCGCGGCTCCCCCGCTTCCGCGTACGATCGGAGTATGAGCAGGTGGGAGCCGGACGCGCGCGGTCGCCTCGGGAAGGCGGCGATGGAGCTGTTCGACGAGCGCGGCTACGAGCAGACCACCGTGGCGGAAATCGCCAAGCGCGCGGGCCTCACCGAGCGGACCTTCTTCCGGCACTACGCCGACAAGCGCGAGGTCCTCTTCGCCGGCTCGCCGATCCTCCAGAACACCGTCGTCGACGCGCTCACCGCCACCCCCGAGGGCACCGCGCCGTTCGACGCGGTCGTGGCCGGCATCCAAGCGGCGGCCCACGAGATGTTCCGCGGTGCGCACGCCCACGCCCGGCGCCGCCACGCGATCGTCTCCGCCCACGGCGACCTGCGCGAACGCGAACTGGTCAAGCTCGCCACGCTCTCCGCGGCCCTCGCCGGCACCCTCCGGGAGCGCGGGGTGCCCGAGCCCACCGCGAGCCTCAGCGCGGAGGCGGGCGTCGGCGTCTTCCGGGTGTCCTTCGAGCGCTGGGTGGACGAGGCCGACGCGCCGCGCGAGCTGTCCGACGTCATCGGCGAGTCGCTGACGGCGTTCCGGGCCCTGACGCCGGAGACGTGACGCGGGGCCGGTGACCGCGGGCGCCGGCCCGGTCAACGCCGTTGCGGAAAGCCGTGGTTGCGGGCGGCGCCGGCCGTGGCGAAGGCGGGGACGAGCAGCACCAGGACGGTCCAGGGCAGGGCGCGGGTGCCGAGGAGGTCGAGAAGGAGGCCGCCGAGGATGCCGCCGGCGGCGGTCGCCACGTTCCACAGGGTGACCAGGAGCACCTGCGCGGCGTCGGCCTGTTCGCCGCCCGCCTCGCCCACGGCGGTCTGGAGCAGCGAGGGCGCTCCGCCCCAGCCGAGCCCCCACAGGGCGGCGGCGCCGTAGACGAGGGCGGGTACGTGCGCGCCGGCGCCCAGGACCGCCGCGGCCGTCCCCACGAGCAGCACGCCGCCGAGGGTGAGGGCGCGCAGCGCGCGGTGGATGCGCGCGCCGACCGCCCACACGCTGAGCAGGGACGCCGCGCCGAAGACGAGGAGCACCAGGTCGGTACGGCCGCCGAGCCCGATGTCGTCGAGGAATGCGGCGACGTAGGTGTAGAGGAGGGTGTGCGCGAGGACGAAGGCGGCGGTGACGAGGAGGACGGGGGCAACGCCCGGGACGCGGGCGGCGCCGAGCAGGGGGTGGGGTGCCGCGGGAAGCGGGGTGGGGTCCGTGGGCAGCGGGGAGCGGTCCGCCGGAAGCGGGAAGGCGCCCGCACCCTCCTCCCGGGCGCCCGGCCCGCCCAACTGACGTGAATCGCCGGGGCGTTCCGGCACCACCACCGTGATCCACCCGAGCAGCAGCACCGTGATCCCCGACATCACCAGGAACGCGGTCCGCCAGTCCGCCGCCTTGCCCAGATACGTCGCCGCCGGCACCCCGACCGACAGCGCCACCGGAATCCCGGCCATGGCGACGGCGATCGCCCGCCCCTCCAGCCCGGCCGGGGCCAGCCTCCGCGCGTACCCGGCGAGCAGCGCCCACGCCAGCCCGGCCGCGACCCCGGCGACGAACCGCGCCGCCATCGTCAGCGGGTAGCTCCCGGACAGCGCGGTCACCGTGTTCGCGGCGCAGAACCCGGCCATCGACACGAGCAGCAGCCGTTTGCGCGGCCACCCCGAGGTCGCCGTGGTGAGCGGAATCGCGGTGACGGCCGTACCGACCGCGTAGACCGTCACCGACTGGCCGGCCGCGGACTCACCGACCCCGAGGTCCCGCGCCATCGCCGGCAGCAGCCCGGCGGGCAGCACCTCGGTGAGGCAGGTGATGAAGACCGCCGTGGCGAGCGAGAGCAGTGCGGGCAGCGGGAGGGTGGGCGGCGGGGAGGTGCCGATGCGCGTTCGCGTCGTCGTCATGCCGGTTATGCTCAAACCCTCACATCAGTGTGAAGGTCAACTCGGCCTGCCCGACCGGTCCTTGTGAGGCGCCCCACATGCGTATCGGCGAACTCTCCGCCCGCACCGACACCTCGCGCCGCCTGCTGCGCTACTACGAGGAGCAGGGCCTGATCCGGGTGCCGCGCTGCGCCAACGGCTACCGCGACTACCCGGAGGCCCTCGTGGACACGGTCCTCCACATCCGCGGGCTGCTCGACGCCGGGCTGCCCACCCGCATCATCAAGCAGTTGCTGCCGTGCCTCAACGAGCCCTGCGTCATCCACATCCCCGACGCGACACCCGAGATCGTGACCACGCTCGAGACCGAGCGCGACCGTATGACCGCGCGCATCGCGATCCTCACGCGCAACCGCGACGCGATCACGGCGTACCTGACCGCCGTGCTCCCTCCGCCCCCGCCGGGCCCGTCCTAGGAACGGGCGGCGGCGCGCATGCGCTCGGCGAGGGCGAGGAAGACGAAGCAGTTGGGGATGGCGGCGACGGCCGTGGTGCTCAGCGACCGCCACTTGCCGGCCACCCGCAGGGACACGTATCCGTCCTTGACCCGGATCTCCTGGAGTTGGGCCCAGCCGACCGCGTTGCGGTGGGCCGTGATGCCGTCCCAGCTCACCGTGATGTCCCCAAAACTCAGCGCCTCTCCGCGCTCCAACGCACGGGTGTAACGGGGGAGTTGGGCTGCGGTGACCTGCTTCTGGAGGGCCTGCCCCCACTCCTGCGGCCGCTCCATCCCCCCGATGCCGCCGACGATGCCGGAGATCTTGGTGTGCGTGCCGTCCGGCGCGGAGAGCGTGTAGAGGTACGTCGTGTGGCTGGTCGAGCCGTTGCGGGTGTGGCGGACGATGTCCTGGAGGACGGACGCCTCGTCCCAGCGGATCGCCGCGGGGGGCTCGTTGCCGACCCCGACGTTCACCAACCCGTGCTCGTAGAAGTGCAGTTCGCGCCCCTGCATCCGCTGGGCCACCCTGCGCCGCCGGGACGCGCCGAGCAGCACGATCACCACCACGACGACGAGCAGTACACCGCCGACGGCCGGTACCGAGACCACGAGCGCCACCAGGACGAGCAGCACGAACCCGACGGGCAGCGCCGCGAGCGCGAGCGTCGTGGCCTTGTCGGAGGTGCTCCGCTCCGACCACGAGGGCCGCCGGTACGGCCGGTACGTGGTACGCAGCACGCCAAGTTGCTTGTGCGCGGCAATCGTTGCCGTATCGGCCATCACTTGTCTCCCTCGTGTCCCCCCACACCCGGTGTCGCCTGCTGCGACGCACCCGTCTCAACCGGGGGTTCCCGTCCGCACACCTTCGCCACGGGGTGTTCACCCAGCTCCGGGCCGTGTCCCACGGGCGGGCGGACGTACGGGGTCCCGCACCACCACGCTCTCCGCGCGCCCGCCCTACCGGATCTCGTACGCACCGTGCGGGATCGCCCGTTCCCAGACCCGCTCGAATGCGTCATGGCAGAGCGTGGCCGCGCCCGGCTCGTCCGTGAGCTCCGGGCCCTGCGACGATCCGTCCCCCGCGAAGTGGTTCCAGTGGACAAGTCGATCGTCGAACAGCCAGAAGTCGTTCCCGGGCAACGCGATGTCCGAGGCCCACCGCCTCGGCAGCCACCGCACCTGCTCGCCCGCGGCCACGTTCACAGGCGTGCCCGCGTGCTCGTACCGGATGTACTCGGTCACGGGCTCGGACACGATGCGGGCCCGGCGCACGGTGACGCCGCGGGCGCGTGCCCGCCCGATCAGATCCACCCACGGCGCCCAGTACTCGGAAGCCGGGTCAACGTCACGTTCGCCGGTGGCCCGCCAGCGCTCGAAGTCGGCGGCCTCGTCGCCCACCGCGTACTGGTCACGCATCTCCAGATGCACGGCCGAGCGGTGCAGCCGCCAATCAACTCATCGAACGTCGGGACTGTCGAGGACATCGCTTGCCTCCCTGATTCATGTGCACCCTACGTACGGTGCCAGTTGACGGCCGCGTTGATCTGGCCGTTTCCCCACGTCATCGCTCAGGGCTCCGGAGAGGGGCTCCCTTCTCACCGCAGCGCGTCGATGGCCCGCACGATCAGCGCCCGCGCCTCCGCCCCGTACACCGCGAGGGACTGCAACTGCTCGAACGCTCGCAGGTAGAGGGAGACCTCGCTCGGCTGGCTGATATTCACTTGGGCCGAGATCAGTTCCACACAAGCAAGGTCGCGGTCGAAGACGGAGAAGGTCTCCGCAGCCCACAGCGGCCGATCCCGTGTCGCCATCGGGATGATGCCCAGGGACACCGCGGGCAGGGCGCCAGCGGTCAGCAGGTACCCGAGCTGCGCGGCCATCACCTCGGCATCGCCCAGCTGGTAGTGCAGCACCGCCTCCTCAACGAGGAGGGCGAACCGGTGCCCCGGCCTGTGGATGATCTGCGACCGCTCGACACGGGCGGCTGCCGCGTCGGCCGCGTCGTCCGGCAGACCGAGGAAGCGGGCGTTCGCCGACAGCAGCGCCCGAGCGTAGCCCTCGGTCTGGAGGAACCCGGGCACCAGGGTGGTCGAGTACACCCTGAAAGTCTCGGTGGACGCGTACATCGACCGGTAGGAATCCTGCAACTTGCGCAGACCGTCTCGAGCTTGCCGCTTCCACTCGGTGTACAGCGACTCGGCATGCAAGGAGGCCGCGACCAGGTCATCAACCTGGTCGTCAGCGTCGGTGGCCCGGCACCACAGTCGGATGTCGGTGGGCGACGCCGGCGTGCGCGCGTTCTCGATGCGGCTGGTCTTGGCGTGGTGCCAGGAGCACCGGTTGGCCAGCTCGGTGACCGTCAGTCCGGCCGTTCGGCGCAGGCCGCGGAGGCGTCGTGCCACGTCTTCTCGTGCGGCCTGCGCGGACGATGACGGCGATGCGGGCATGGGCTGGTCTACCGGTGCTCTCGGGTCAGCGAATCGTGTATTGGTCGTGCGGGATCGCGCGCTCCCAGACGCGTTCGAACGCGTCGGCGCACTGCTGGACGACGGCGGGGTCGGACGTCAGTTCCATATCGGGTGTGGCCCAGTTTCCGTCGCCGGTGAAGTGGTTGAACAACACGGTCTCGTTGTCGAAGAGCCACAGGTCGGCGCCGGGCACCAGCAGGGCCGCGGCCCGCTGCCGGGGAAGCCACCGCACCAACTCGCCGGCGAAAACGTTCACTTCCGTACCCGCGTGCTCGTACCGGATGTACTCGGTGGTGGGCTCGCTGACGATGCGGGCCCGACGCACGGTGACGCCGCGGGCGCGGGTCTCGGTGATGAGGTCCACCCACGGCGCCCAGTAGTCCGATGCCGGATTCACGTCACGTTCGCCGGTGGCCCGCCAGCGCTCGAAGTCGGCGGCCTCGTCGCCCACCGCGTACTGGTCACGCATCTCCAGGTGGACGGCCGACGTCTGCGCTGCTTTCAACAAGCTGGGGAAGTCCATTTCGCTCGGCAGCATCGCACGCCTCTCTGACGATCTCGATCATGTGAGCCGGTACGCGGATGATCGTCTCGTGGTCGGGGATTCCCTTCACGTGGCCCGGGGTTGTGCTGTTGACGCACTCCTGGCGGGTGGACTCGTCGGCGATGTAGCTCTGCACGACGAGGTCTCGGCTGTCGGGATCGACCCACACGGTGGGCGACCCATTGTGCCCTGTGTTCGGGTCGATGCCGATGAACAGTAAGGCCACGGCCCCTCCTCAGATCCTCAGAACGTCGGTGCGCCTATGTGCGTCACCATCTCGGCAAGTGCGGCGGAAATCAAGGGCATAGGTCGGCCAAATACCTGGCAGGTTTTATCGATGCACATTGGTGCACATCGCTCGCGGCGCTGCAAAGGGGGCCCCTACCGTCGGACTGCGCCCGCCTCACCGCGCCGGTGTCGTGGTGGGGCGGGCGGCGAGAGGCCCCGCGCCGTGCGAGCGGCGGCGGCGCGGGGTGCGGCTACGTACGTGAGGGGCGCGGCATGCAGGGGCGCACGGTGCGGCGGTCCGCTGTCGGGCGGCTGCTTGACGAGGAGTTGAGCGCCCCGCGGGTGGGGTCGTTGGAGGCGGCTTGCGACGTGATCGCGGGACGGCCCCTGGCCGTCACGCTCGGCGAGATCCGCAGCGCGCTGGACGGCCCGCTCGACGGGGAGGGCAAGCGCCGCCTGCACGTGCTGGTCTCCACGCTCTACCACCGCGCCGGCGCGACCCTCGCCCTCACCGAGGAACTGCGCGCCGCGATCGAGGCGGCACCCGCCGCCCCGTCCACCAGGAAGGAGGAGCCCGATGTCCTGTGACACCCCCGGCTGCCGCAAAGGCGGCTGCACCACCGAACCCGCACCCCACCCCAACTGACCCACCCCCGAACCGCCGCGGTTGGTCCCGCGGCACGGCCGCCGCCACCCCCTGCGCGGCAGCCACCGGCCCCGGTACGCACCCCACCGCGCACCGGGGCCCTTCTACAGGGGTTGCCCCGACGCCCTCACGGGGGGGCCGGGCGCGAGCCAAGCCGCGGGAACCGTGGGCTCGGGAAAAGGAGCCCGCTGGCTCGGAGAAGGGAGCTTCAGGGCGTGGGCCAGGTGGTGATCGCGGAGAGGAGCGCCGGACGGATCTCGTGGTCGAGACGGTCCGCCTGGGCTCGGAGAAGGTGCGCGAGGTTGAGAAGCCCGTCAGGGTCGAGATCGGTGATCCACGTCTCCTCACACAGGTGGACGTTGGCGACGGGCATGCGGGGATCGGGGTGGAAGGCGTAGGGGGTGCAGTCGATGGTGCAGGAGAAGATCTCCTGGGAGGTGGGGCGGCCGGTGGGCCCGGGGGCGCTGTAGAGGTTGATCCGCTGCCCGGGGAAGCGGGCGGTGTGGTGGATGTCGGCGAGGCGGTCCGCCAACTGGTCCGCGGGGACGTTGTGTTCGCTGGGGTCGTCGCCCGCCCACGGTGGCAGGTAGCCGGTGACGGTACGCCCGTCGGACGTCGTGATGGTCCACTGCCGCGGCAGTCCGGGTAACACCTGGAACTCGGCCGGGTCGGGCGAATTGCTGGTCATGCGAGGCGTTCCTTCTCTACGGCAGTACGGTTCGACGACAGTTCAACGGCCCTACGGCGCAAGGCGGTCCAGGGCGCGAGACGGATCTGCGGCTCCACGGCGGAGCCGCCCTACATCCACGCCTCCTTCCGCAACGGCAGCACCGTCGCGACCCGCGGCGGATCGTCCAGCTCCCAGCTGTGCCCGCCCGCGTGCCCCGCGAACTCACTGCACGGGCTGTCCACTTCGCGCCCGGCCGGACAGTCCGGTATCTCCAGCACGGCGTTCGGCTCGCCGCCGTCCCGCCACAGCGCCCACAGCGTCCCGGCGTCCGGCCCGCGCAGGTTGAGCGCCGCACCGTAGTGAACCGGTCCCCGGTGCACCTCGATCGTGCACACCAGCGTCGCGAACATGTCCTCCCGGGTGTACGCGTACGCGTCGTCCGCCGCCACCAGGCTCAGCACCGTACGCACCAACTCGTTCGGCACCAGGGTCCGTCGACCACAGATGAAGCGCTGCGCGCGCCGCACGGGCATGCCCCGCACCTCCTCCCGCCATCGCTCCCGCGATCGCTGTTGCTCTTGCCACTGCTCATGCTCATGCTCCTCTGAGCCTTCACTGCGCGGCCCTACCGCGCAGTGGCGCCCTCAGAGGGGGACCCGCCCCGGTCGTCGGCGACCAAACCGAGAGTCCGTCCCCGCCCGGGGGTGGGAAAACGGGGACCCGAAAGGACTCGGTCCGACCGGGGCGGGCGTTCACAGGGAAACGTCAAGGACCGTACGGGTCAGCGGCGATGACCAGGCCGATCTCCAGCCCGCACAGCGCCGCCAACCCGACCAGCACCACGATCCCGGTCCAGCCCATCAGCAGGACCAGACCCCACTTGCGGATCACGTGCGCACTCCCTCCAGATCGGCCACCGCCAGTGCCTCGGCCCGCAGCTCCCTCTCGCTGGCCGGCCGCACGCTCCCGGGGTCCGCCGACCACAGTCCGCGCCGCCCGGGCCGCTGGAGGGACAGCAGGCCACCGGTCTGCCGCAGCACCTCGCCGAGGTCCCCCGTCATCGTGTCCACCACCCATGTGCCTTCCGGGTACACCATGTGATCGGTCTCCGTGATCGCATTCTGACGTTCCGTGAACAAGAATGCACTGCGCGGCCTACGATCGGCAGATGTGAGCCGTTGCCGTCCACGTAGGACTAGGCGGCGAGCCAAAACACGTCTGTCAGGGCGCCACTACTGCGCACTTGGCCGCCCGAGTGCGTACGCAGTGCGCCGATTGACCAGACCTCAGGACAAGGAGAAAGGGCTCTCTTTACAGATGAACAGCTTCATCGAAGGCACTATCTCAGCTCGCAGGATGTACGCGGAAGAGCTCGCGCGGCTACGTCAGCTCCACGGGTGGAGTCTCGTCGAGCTGGGTGACCTCTGCAACTACGAGCAGTCGTACCTCCACCGCCTGGAAACCGGCGGCCGCCTGGGCACGATCGAGGCCGCCCAGGCGCTGGACAAGGTCTACGGCACGGCCCACCTGGTCAAACTGTGGAAGCTCGCCAAGGAGGAGTCGAAGCGCAGCCGCTACGGCAACTTCGCGGAGGTGGAGGCAGATGCCAGCAGTATCCAGGAGTTCTGCGTGAGCACGGTTCCGGGGCTGCTCCAGACCAGGGGCTATGCCGAGGACCAGCTGCGCGCGGCCGAAACTACAAGCCCCGAGCGTCGAGCGGACGGAGTGGAAGCCCGGATCGCGCGGCAGGAAATCCTCGGTGGCGACGCACCGATCGATTACCGCTGTCTCATTGACGAGTCGGTGCTGCGACGGCCGACTCGTGATCCGGAAGCATGGACCGAGCAGCTTGAGAAACTGATCGAGGCGGCCCAACAACCCAACATCGCGATCCAGTTCGTGCCCTTCAAGGCTGGCCTCTATCGCCTGCTTCCCAGCTCGCTGAAGCTGCTGTGGATGCCGACCGGTCGAACAGTCGCTTACGTAGAGAGCAGTTGGAGCGGGCAACTCATCGAGGAGTTCGAGGACGTAGAGCAACTTCGGCTGTCCTACGATCGTCTCCGGGACTTGGCGTTGTCGCCCTCCGAGTCCCTCACCCTGCTGCGAAGCGCACTGGAGGACCACAAATCATGTATCACACCACCGTCGATCTAAGCGCTGCCGTTTGGCGCAAGTCGTCGTACAGCAACGGGTCGGACCCGGACAGCTGCATCGAGGTGGCCGATGGCTACACCGGCATCGTGCCCGTACGCGACTCCAAGGACCCGCAGGGACCGGCGCTGACGTTCACCGATGCCGCGTGGACCTCGTTCGTGACGGCCGTACGCGCGGATGAGTTCCCGACTGCCTGAACCAATTCGGGCCAAAGGGGCGCAAGTGGCTGTCCAAACCAGCCGCTTGCGCCCCACACTCATTCTCACAGCTCCACCACCCGGAACGACGCCCGACCCGTCGAAGGAGCACGTGACATGCCGTACTCCACCTGGCGTAAGTCGTCCTACAGCGACAATGCGAACCCCAACAGCTGCATCGAAGTAGCCGACGGCCACCCCGCACTCGTCCCCGTACGCGACTCCAAGGACCCGCAGGGACCGGCGCTGACCTTCACCCGCGACGCCTGGACCGACTTCGTGACGGCCGTACGCACGGACGAGTTCCCCGCCGTCTGACCGCAGCGGGCACCCGGAGCTGCCGGCCTGCGACGGGTAGGCTGATCGTTCGGCATCGGACCGGGGAGGCCGGCGTGGACTATGGCGACAAGCTCTTCTGGCTCTCGGTGGTGATCCAACGCAAGTACGCGGAGATCTGCGCCGGCTTCGACCTGACCCCCTTGCAGGCCACGCTGCTCTGCGCGATCAGGGACGGGCCGCGGCAGATGGCCGACCTCGCCGCGTCGTTGGGTATGACCAAGAACGCGTTGAGCCAGCTGGTCGATCGCACCGCGCGGCGCGAGTTGGTCAGCCGGGCGAACTCGGCGCAGGATCGGCGGGTCGTCATGCTCAGTGTGACGCCCACGGGGAAGGTGCTCGCCGACGCCGTTTACGCCGAGGTCGCCAAGCGCCTGCCGGAGATCGCGAAGAGTCTCGACGCCGACGACCAGCGCGACTTCGAGCGCGTGGCCACCGCCATCGTGGACACCTCGGACCTGTCTGCGCCCACCTCGCACACCTCGGAGTGACCCCTCCCCCCGCTCGGCCGTCGCATCCGCACCTTGACGACGTTCATGCCGTGAACTAGTTTCGTTCACGGCATGAACTAGTGAAGGGTGTCAGCGATGAGCACACAGACGACCGGCACGATCGCGGTCTTCGGCGCGACGGGGCAACAGGGCGGGGCGGTGGTCGACGCGCTGCTGGACCACAAGGCGCGGGTGCGGGCGCTGGTCCGCGACCCGCGGTCCGAACGGGCCCAGGCGCTGGCCGCCCGCGGCGTCGAGCTGGCGGCGGTCCGGACCGACGACCCGGCGTCGCTGGCCGCCGCGCTGGCGACGGTCGAGGGGTTCTCCTTCATGACCCCGGAGGCGAACAGCCTCGAAGAGGTCGAGACGGAGATCCGCATCGGTACCGCGCTCGTCGACGCGGCGGTCGAGGCGGGCGTCCCGCACGTCGTGTTCAACTCGGTCTTCGGAGCGGACCGGGAGGCGGGGGTGCCGCACCACGACTCGAAGCACGCGATCGAGGAGCACCTGAGGAAGTCCGGCCTCAGGGCCTCGATGGTTCGCGCGACCGCCTTCATGGACAACTTCGCGAGCGTGATCGCACCGAGCCTGGAGGAGGGGGAGATCGTGGTGAGGATGCCGCTGCCGGAGGACGTCGCCCTGAAGATGATCTCGATCAGGGACATCGGCCGGGTCTCCGCCGCGCTCCTGCTCGGCATCGCGGAGGCGCCCGGCGGGGCCGTCGAGCTCGTCGGCGACGAGCTGACGGGACCCGAGATCGCCGCGGCGTTCGGCGCGCGCGCCGGGCTCCCGGCACGGTACGAGGCCCTCCCGTTGAGCGTGCTCCCCACCGACCTCGACAAGGCGATGTTCCGCGAGTTCGCGAAGGCGGCGCAACACCCCTCGGACCTCGCGGTGGTGCGCTCGATCGAGCCGGACACCCTGGACCTGGCCGCGTGGATTCGAACCACCGGCTGGACCGTGCCCACCACCGCGGTCGGCTCCTGACCCTGGGGCCGCGATGCAGGCGCTACGGCGACTTCGGGCGCGGCGGGATCGGCGCCGTTGGCAAGCGCCGAGGGGGAGTTGGACCCCGAGGCGCGCGGACGGCCACCTGGTCTTCCCACTCGACGCGGGCTGACCGGTCAGGGTCGGCGGCGGGCGAGGTGGATGTGGAGGTCGGCGGTGAGCACGACGGTGGCGGGCAGGACGGCGGCGATCGCGCGGAGGGCGTGGCGCCGCTCGGCGGCGGGCAGCATCAGGTAGGCGGAGATCGTGCCGAGGTGGCCGAGGTAGTCGTCGGCGGTCATCGTCAACTTCCGCTGGATCACCGTATGTTGGACGTCGGCGAACCGGTCGGAGCGCTGGAGTTCGGTGCCCGGCCACTGCATGGGGTGGTCCGGGGGTGTGCCGTCGGGCGAGGGGATGTCGTCGCGGTCCATGAAGGGCGCGCGGGCGGCGCGAACCGCCTCCGCCACGGCCGGGTCGGCCAGTTGGACGGGGCCGCCGAAGCAGGCGAAGACCCCGCCCGGGCGGAGGAGCGCGGCCACGCGGGGCCAGCGGCCGTCCGGGGCGGTCCAGTGCAGGGACGCGGCGGCGTACACCAGGTCGTACGGGGGCGGTCCGGCGCCGTCCTCCGACCGTAGGGACTGCGGGCTGAGCTGCTCGAACGCGGCTGGGACCGTACGGACTTCAGCCGGTACCCGGCGGCGCAGTTCGGCGAGCATCGCGGGGTCGGGCTCGGTCGCGGTGACGGCGGTGCCGCGGGCGGCGAAGAGGCGGGTGGCCTTGCCGGTGCCGGCGCCGATCTCCAGGACGGTGCGCGGCGGGTGGCCCGCGTACGCCGTCACGGTGTCGGCCAGCGCGGCGGGGTAGCCGGGGCGGAAGCGTTCGTACGCTTCCGCCCCGGCTCCGAAGCTGAGGGCGCGGTCGGCCATGCGGAGCATCCTGGCACGGCCGGCGCCCGTACGCCCCGGGTGCCCCGGGTGCCCCGGGGTGCGGTGCGGTGCGGTGCGGGCTACCAGGGCACCACGCCCTCGTCGTCGTAGAAACCGCCGGTCGGGCCGTCGTCGGGGAGCGACGCGAGGCGGATCGCGATCGCCGCGCCCTGGCGGGGGGTGCGGACGCCGCGGAAGCCGTTGAGGTCGGTCGCGCAGAAGCCCGGGCAGCCCGCGTTGATCAGGATGTTCGTGTCGCGCAGCTCCTTCGCGTACTGCACGGTCACGCCGTTGAGGAACGTCTTCGACGCCGCGTACGCCACGGAGATCGGGCCGGTTTCGGCGCCGGGCGTGGTCTGGCGGGTCAACGACCCCACGGTGCTGGACATGTTGACGATCCGCGGCGACGCCGAGCGGCGCAGCAGCGGGAGCAGCGCGTTGGTGACGCGGATGACGCCGATGACATTCGTCTCGACGGCGGTCCGCACGGTGTCAAGGGCGACGGTGGTGGGGGTCTGCGGGAGGGAGCCGGTGACGCCCGCGTTGTTGACGAGGACGTCGAGGCGGCCGGCGCGCTCCTCGATGAGGCGGGCCGCGGCGGCGGCGCTCTCGTCGTCGGTCACGTCGAGGGGGACGCCGAACGCGTCCACGCCGTCCGCCGTGAGCTTGCGCACCGCGGTCTCGCGGCGCTCGTCGTCGCGGGCACCGACGCCGACGCTCCAGCCGAGGGCGCCGAGGCCGGCCGCGATCTCGTAGCCGATGCCCTTGTTCGCGCCGGTGACCAGCGCGATCGTCTTCTTCTCTGCGGTCATGCCTCCAGCGTGCGGCGGGGTCCGGCCGCGGGGCCAGGACCATGTCGGTGGGGGGCGATACCCGGCGGGTATCGGTGCAGCTCATGGCGGCTTTACGGCCGGTGGCGGGGGCGGCTCGGGTACCGTGGCGGGATGGAGACGCGGGAGCTGCGGTACTTCGTCGCCGTCGCGGAGGAGCTGCACTTCGGGCGGGCGGCGCAGCGGCTGGGGATCGCGCAGCCGCCATTGTCGCGGGCGATCCGGCAGATGGAGCGGCGGCTCGGCGCGCCGCTGCTGGAGCGGAGCAGCCGCGGGGTCGCGCTGACGGAGGTCGGTGCGGTGCTGCTGCGGGAGGGGCGGGCGGCGCTCGACGCGGTGGACGCGGCCGACCGGCGGGCGCGGCGGGCGGCCGCGGCGGCGGGTGGCGGCGGCAGCGCGGCCATCGTCCTGGTGACGAAGGCGGGTGCGGCCAACGACCTGCTGGCGAAGCTGCTGGACGCGTACGCGGCCGAGCCGGGCGCGGTGCCGGTCGATGTGGTGCTGTGCCGGCCCGGGGAGCAGGAGCGGCTGCTGCGCGACGGGCGGGCGGACGTGGGGCTGCTGCACCTTCCGTTCGACTCGACGGCCGGGTTCGACACGGAGGAGCTGCGGGTCGAGGGCCAGGTGGCGGTCCTCCCGTCGGGCCATCCGCTCGCGACCCGGGGGGAGTTGCGGGTGGCGGACATGGCCGGGCTGCCGGGGCTGCCGCTGCCGCGCTGGCCCCGCTTCGATGGGACCTTTCCCGACGGGCCCGGGCCCGAGGTGCACGACCACACCCAGCTGCTCCAGCTCATCTCCCTCGGCCGGGCCGCGGCCGTCCTCCCCGAGGCCAGCCGGGCCGGCCTCCACGAGGGCCTGACCGCGGTCCCGCTCACCGACGCCCCCACGGTCACCACGGTCATCGCCTGGCCCCCGCACAGCACCTCCCGCCCCCTGGCCGCCCTCATCACCACGGCCACCCGGCTGTGACCGCTAATTCCGTGAGAAAAGGCCAATTACGGCTGCGGGCCGTCCCGTCATGGCGAAGCTACGGGGGCAATATTGTTGTGCGGGACGATTCCGCAGGTCGGGAAAACACGCACGCCCGGCCGAACTGCCGTACGCCACAAGCGATTTATGTCATCCTCGTGAGGAAAGCGCGGCGGTCGAACGACTACGGGCGATTGCGGGCGGCGGGTGAACGGTGCAGCCAGTCGCGAGCTGCGAGCTGCCCGCGAACAGTCCGCGTCGACCGCGCTCCGCACGACCAGGGAGAACGATGGACCCGGAGATCACCGCACTGACCCAGGAGACCGGCAGCACGCTGGTCGCCCTCATGACGACGGACGACTGGCCGGCGGCCCGCGACGCCGTCCTCCGCGTGTGGCAGACCCGCCAACCCGAGCACGCCGCCGCCGTGGACGCGGAGTTAACCGCCGACCGGCAGGAGGCCGCCGGGGCCGAACTGCTCGCCGCCCCCGACCGCGACCGCGTGCGGGCCGAGTTGCGGGCCCAGTGGCAGGCCACCTTCCGGCGCCTGGTCGCCGCGCACCCGGAGGCCGTCGCCGAACTCCGCGCTCTGCGCGCAGGGTTCACCCCGCCGCCGGTGTCCCCGGGCGCGCGTACCGCCGCCGGGGCATAGCCCGGACCCCGACCGGCTCCCCCGGAACCGGCCCCGGGCCGACGCCGACCGTGCGAACCACGGTGGGGCCGGGGTCAGGTGCCCAGGGGGGAGTCGGTGGGGATGGAGCCGAGGCGGCCGGCCTGGAAGTCGTCGAAGGCCTGGGCGAGTTCGGCGTGGGTGTTCATGACGAAGGGCCCGTACTGCATCATCGGCTCGCGGATGGGGAGGCCGCCGAGCAGCACCACCTCGAGGTTCTCGCTGCGCGAGTCCTGCTTCTCGTGGGCGCGCAGGGTCAGCGCGTCGCCCTTGCCGAAGAGGACCGCCTGGCCGAGGTGGAAGGGGCGCGCCTCGGGGCCGGCGAAGCCGTTGCCGGCCAGGCCGTAGGCGAGGGCGTTGAAGTCCGCGCGCCAGGGCAGGGTGACGGTGGCGCCGGGGTTGACGGAGACGTGGATCATCGTGATCGGGGTGTGGGTCGCGCCCGGGCCGCGGTGACCGTCGAGGTCGCCGGCGATTAGGCGGATCAGGGCGCCGCCGTCCTCGGAGGTGAGCAGCTTCAGGCCGCCGGCGCGGATGTCCTGGTACTTCGGCGGCATCATCTTGTCCGCCTTCGGGAGGTTCACCCAGAGCTGGAGGCCGTGGAAGAGGCCGCCGCTGAGCACCAGGGACTCCGGCGGGGTCTCGATGTGCAGCAGTCCGGACCCGGCGGTCATCCACTGGGTGTCGCCGTTGGTGATGGTGCCGCCCCCGCCGTGGCTGTCCCGGTGGATGAAGGTGCCGTCCATGATGTACGTCACCGTCTCGAAGCCGCGGTGCGGGTGCCAGGGGGTGCCCTTGGGCTCCCCCGCCGCGTAGTCCACCTCGCCCATCTGGTCCATGAGGATGAACGGGTCCAGGTGCCGGTAGTCGATGCCGGCGAAGGCGCGGCGGACCGGGAAGCCCTCGCCCTCCAGCCCGCTCGGCGCGGTGGTCACCGTCAGCGCGGGCCTCGACGTGCTCCCCTGTGCCGGGCTGACCCGGGGCAGGCTCAACGGGTTCTCAACGGTCACTGCGGGCATGACGTCCTCCTAGCGGATGCTGAAGTTCAAAGTAGTTGAACTCTGAACATCTCGCAAGGCGCACCTGTTCCCTCGCGGGTGCACAGGGGAGCGACAGGGTAGTGACAGGGGGGTGCGCAGGGGCGCACGCGCGGCGCACACCTGCCCCGTACAGCGGTGGTGCGGTACGCCCTAGCCGCGCATCAGCCGTACATCCGGCGCATCGTGAAGTCGACCATCTGCTCGACCGCCTTCGCGTCGAACACCATCCGGTGCTGGCCGTCGATGTCCAGGACGAAGCCGTAGCCGGTGGGGAGCAGGTCGAGCACCTCGGCGCCGGTGATGACGAAGTACTTGGACTCCTTGCCCGCGTACCGCCGCAGCTCCTTGAGCGAGGTGAACATCGGGATGACCGGCTGCTGGGTGTCGTGCAGCGCCAGGAACCCGGGGTTCTCGCCGCGCGGGCAGTACACCTTGGACGTGGCGAAGATCGCCTGGAAGTCCTCGGCCATCATCGCGCCGGTGGTGAACGCGCGCACCGCGTCGGCGAGCGACGGCGGCGAGGGCTCGGGGTAGGCGGCGGACGGCTCCGAGTACCCCGGACCGCCCATCTGCCCGCCGCCCATCGGCGCGCCGCCCATGGGGGGACCCATCGGCGGACCCATCGGGCCGGCGCCCATCTGACCGCCCGGCCCGCCATTCACGCTCTGCTCGTAGCCGTACACACGTGCAAGGGTATCGACCCGCGCGGGCCGGCAACGAGGAAGCCGTCACATCGGGCCCGGTAGGGGTTGCGTCTTATTACCGACGGGTAGCATCATTTCGGTGAAGCCTTCTTCTTGACTGCGATACGGAGCCTTGGTCATGGGCCACTACAAGCCGAACCTCCGCGACATCGAGTTCAACCTCTTCGAGGTCCTGGGCCGCGACCAGGTCTACGGCACCGGTCCGTTCGCGGAGGTGGACGTCGACACCGCGAAGGACATCCTGGGCGAGGTCGCCCGCCTCGCCGAGCACGACCTCGCGGACTCGTTCACCGACGCCGACCGCAACCCGCCCGTCTTCGACCCCGAGACCAGCACCGCGCCGGTCCCCGAGTCGTTCAAGAAGAGCTACGCGGCCTACATGGACGCGGAGTACTGGCGGCTCGGCCTGCCCGAGGAGATCGGCGGCACGGCCGCCCCCCGCTCCCTGATCTGGGCCTTCGGCGAGCTGGTGCTCGGCTCCAACCCCGCCGTGTGGATGTACGCCAGCGGCCCCGCCTTCGCCCGCATCCTCTTCGAGGAGGGCACCGAGGAGCAGAAGGCGATCGCCACCTTCGCGAGCGAGAAGCGCTGGGGCTCCACGATGGTGCTCACCGAGCCCGACGCGGGCTCCGACGTGGGTGCCGGCCGCACCAAGGCCGTCAAGCAGGAGGACGGCAGCTGGCACATCGAGGGCGTCAAGCGCTTCATCACCTCCGGTGAGCACGACCTGAGCGAGAACATCCTGCACTACGTCCTGGCCCGCCCCGAAGGCGCCGGCCCCGGCACCAAGGGCCTGTCGCTGTTCATGGTGCCGAAGTACGAGTTCGACTTCACCACCGGCGAGCTGGGCGAGCGCAACGGCGTGTACGCCACCAACGTCGAGCACAAGATGGGCCTGAAGGCGTCCAACACCTGCGAGCTCACCTTCGGCGACAAGCACCCCGCCAAGGGCTGGCTGATCGGCGACCGGCACGACGGCATCCGCCAGATGTTCCGGATCATCGAGTTCGCCCGCATGATGGTCGGCACCAAGGCGATCGCCACCCTGTCCACCGGCTACCTCAACGCGCTGGAGTACGCCAAGGAGCGCGTCCAGGGCCCGGACCTGGCCAAGTTCACCGACAAGGCCGCGCCCAAGGTCACCATCACCCACCACCCCGACGTGCGCCGCTCGCTGATGACGCAGAAGGCGTACGCGGAGGGCATGCGCGCCCTGGTGCTCTACACCGCGACCGTCCAGGACGCGATCCAGGCCGCCGAGTCCCGCGGCGAGGACGCCAAGCAGCTGCACGGGCTCAACGACCTGCTGCTGCCGATCGTCAAGGGCTACGGCTCCGAGCGGTCCTACGAGCAGCTCGCCCAGTCCCTCCAGACCTTCGGCGGCTCCGGCTACCTCCAGGAGTACCCGGTCGAGCAGTACATCCGGGACGCCAAGATCGACACCCTCTACGAGGGCACCACCGCGATCCAGGGCCAGGACTTCTTCTTCCGGAAGATCGTCCGCGACCAGGGGCAGTCGCTCACCGCGCTCAGCGAGGAGATCAAGAAGTTCCTCGCCGAGGCGCCGGGCGGCGAGGAGCTGGCCGCGGCCCGCGACCAGCTCGCGAAGTCCGCGGCCGACCTGGAGGCGATCGTCGGCACCATGCTCACCGACCTCGCGGCGACCGAGCAGGACGTCCGCTCCATCTACAAGGTCGGGCTCAACTCCACCCGGCTGCTGCTCGCCTCCGGCGATGTCGTCATCGGCTACCTGCTGCTGCGCGGCGCGGCCGTCGCCGCCGAGAAGCTGCCCGCGGCGAGCGGCAAGGACAAGCCCTTCTACACCGGCAAGGTCGCGGCGGCGAAGTTCTTCGCGGCCACCGTCCTGCCGGAGGTCGCCGCCGCGCGCACCCTGGCCGAGGCGGTCACGCTGGACGTCATGGACCTGCCCGAAGAGGCCTTCTGACCCGAAGAGGCCCTCTGACCGGTCCGGTCGGCCCCTCGTCAACGCCGCGTGCCGTCACCCCCCGGGGTGGCGGCACGCCGCCGTTGCCGCAGGCCACACCCCCACCGCGGACCGGCCTCCTACAGCGTCCGTAACTAAGCTGGCCGCCATGACCACTCAGCAGCGTCCCGCGTTCGACCGCGGGCACACCGACGACCTGGCCGCGTTCGTACGATCCGCGCCCACCCCCTACCACGCGGCCGCCTCCGTGGCCGAGCGGCTGGACGCGGCGGGCTTCACCCGGGTCGACGAGAACGAGCGGTGGGCGGACGCCGCGAGCGGTCCCGGCGGGCGGTACGTCGTACGCGGCGGCGCCGTCGTCGCCTGGTACGTGCCGGAGGGCGCCGCGCCGCACACCCCGTTCCGCGTGGTCGGCGCGCACACTGACTCGCCGAACCTGCGGGTCAAGCCGCAGCCCGACCTCGGCGCGCAGGGCTGGCGGCAGATCGCCGTGGAGATCTACGGCGGCCCGCTGCTCAACAGCTGGCTCGACCGCGACCTGGGCATCGCCGGGCGGCTGTCGCTGCGCGACGGCTCCACCCGCCTGGTGAACGTGGACCGGCCGCTGCTGCGGGTGCCGCAGCTCGCCATCCACCTCGACCGGTCCGCGAACGACTCGCTCAGCCTGGACCGGCAGCGGCACCTCCAGCCCGTGTGGGGCCTGGGCGAGGTGACCGAGGGCGACCTGATCGGCTTCCTCGCCGGGGAGGCGGGGGTCGCCGAGGCCGACGTGGCCGGCTTCGACCTCATGACGCACGACGTGCAGGCCCCGTCGTACCTGGGGCGGGACCGCGAGCTGTTCGCCGGCCCGCGGCTGGACAACCTGCTGTCCACGCACGCCGGGGCGGCCGCGCTGATCGCCGCCGCGGCCCGGCCCGACCTGGCCCATGTGCCGGTGCTGGCCGCCTTCGACCACGAGGAGACCGGCAGCCAGTCCGACACCGGCGCCGGCGGCCCGCTGCTCGGCCGGATCTTCGAACGGTCCGTGCTGGCGCGGGGCGGCGACCAGGAGGACGTGCTGCGCGCGCTGGCCGCGACGGTCTGCGCGTCCTCCGACGTCGGGCACGCGGTGCACCCCAACTACGCCGAGCGGCACGACCCGAGCCACCACCCGCGGGCCAACGGGGGGCCGATCCTCAAGACCAACGTCAACCAGCGCTACGCCACCGACGGGGTCGGCCGGGCGGCGTTCGCCGCCGCGTGCGAGCGGGCCGGGGTGCCGCTGCAGCACTTCGTCTCCAACAACACGATCCCCTGCGGGACGACGATCGGGCCGATCACCGCGGCCCGGTACGGGATCACCACGGTGGACGTCGGGGTGCCGCTGCTGTCGATGCACTCGGCGCGGGAGCTCGCCGGGGCGGACGACCCGCACCTGCTGGCCAGTGCGCTGGCGGAGTTCCTGGCGGGGTGAGGGCAGGGGCGGGGCCGTGAGGGCCGCCGGCCGCGCCCTCACGGGACGAGGATGACCTTGCCCGCGACCGTCCGGGACTCGGCCAGCTCCAGCGCCGCGGACGCCTCGGCCAGCGGGATGCGCGCGGCGATCTGCGGGGTCAGGACGCCCTCGTCCACCAGGCGCAGCACCTGCGTGAGGTCCTCGGCCAGCCGCTGCCGGAAGGCGGCCTTGCGGCGGCGGCCGGCCCAGAAGTTGTAGAAGTGCGCGCCCTTGCCGTTGGGCAGGGCGTTCCAGGCCAGGATGCGGGCGAGGAGCAGGAGCACCGGCAGCTGGGAGTTGCCCTCGTCGTCCTTGGTGGCGGCCGTGCCGTAGGAGACCAGGGTGCCGCCCTTGCGCAGCAGCGACCAGGAGCGGGTCAGGCCCGCGCCGCCGACGTGGTCGAAGACCGCGTCCACCCCGCCGGGGGCGAGTGCGCGCAGGCGCGCGTACAGGTCCGGGTCGCGGTAGTCGACCGGGGTCGCGCCCAGGGCGCGGACGGCGTCGTGGTGGCGCGGGGAGGCGGTGCCGATCACGGAGATCCCGGCGTGCCGGGCGAGTTGCACCAGGGTGGAGCCGACACCGCCGTTGGCGCCGAGGACCACTATGGTGCCGCCGGCGCGGACCTTGGCGATGCGGTGCAGCATCTGCCAGGCGGTGATGCCGTTGACGACGACCGTCTCGGCCGCGGCGGCGTCCATGCCGTCGGGGACGGGTACGAGGTCGGCCGCCTCGATGAGCTGGTGGCTGGCCCAGCTGCCGACCTTGGTGACCGCGGCGAAGCGCCGACCGACCATCCCGGCGTCCACCCCGGGCCCTGCCGCGGTGACAGTGCCGACCACGTCGTAGCCGGGGACGAAGGGGAACGCCGGCTGGTCGTAGTACTTGCCGCGGCGCATCTGCTGCTCGGCGAAGGAGACGCCGGTCGCGTCCATCCGCAGGACGACCTGGCCGGCGGCCGGCTGCGGCAGGTCCCGGGTCCTGACCTCCAGGCCGCTCGGCTCGACCGCGGCGGGCAGGACGACCTCCGTGGCGCGGACGGTAACGGTGCTGGTCATGGCGTGCTCCCTCAGGCTCGACCCGTTTTCTTACGGTTGTAAAGCTACACACGTAAGCAGACGGCTGCAAGGCACTGCGGCAGTAAGTTTTCAGGTGTAAGGTCACGGCCGTGAAAGAGACCACCCCGGCCGAGACGGCCGCACCGAAGCCCACCCGCGCCCGCAACCGCCGCGGCGAGGGAAACCGGCTGCGCGACGACATCGTCAGCGCCGCGACCGAGCTGCTGGACGAGACCGGCGACGAGCGCGCCATCACCCTGCGGTCCGTCGCCCGCCGGGTCGGCATCGCCGCACCCTCGATCTACCCGCACTTCCCGGACCAGCCGGCGATCATGCTGGCCGTCGTCCAGGGCGAGTTCGCCGAACTGGGACGCGAACTGCGCATCTGCGCGGAGCAGGCCGGCGACGACCCCCGCGACCGGCTCTTCGCGATCTGCGAGGGATACCTGCGCTACGCCCGCGAGCACCCCGAGCGCTACCGCACGATGTTCGGCGGCCTGTGGATGCCGAGCCTCGGCGACAGCTCCGTGACCGAGGCGGACCTCGCCGACCTCGGCCTGGACACCATGGAACTGCTCATCGGCGCGCTCAGCGAGTGCGTCGCCACCGGGCAGTCCACCAGCGCCGATCCGGGCGGGGACGCGATCGCGCTCTGGCTGGGCCTGCACGGCCTGGCCCACCAGCGCGCCGTCACCCGCGTCCATTTCTGGCCGCCGGACACCGGCGACCGCATCATCGCCTCACTCGCCCACCTGACCGCCACCTGAGGCCGGGGCGGGGCCCCGCCGCGCCCCGGCCCACCGGTCAGTTGATGTGGATGAAGGTCACGGTGCCGTTGACCGCGATGTTCCGCTGGTCCTTGAGGAAGTTGACCTGCACGGCGCTGCTGCCCCGGTCCACCCGGACATAGCCCGCGTTGTTGCCGGAGTTGAGGTACGAGACGTCGTAGACGGCGACGGGCAGGTCCCCGGCGTTGGCGAAGCAGAGTTCCTCACCGGAGGGCTGCTTCCACAACTGCAGGAAGTCCGACCGGTTGTCGCAGTCCGTGCGGTTGACGGCCGCGCTGGTCGGCGCCGCCACGGCGGCCGCCGCAGATCCGGCGACCATCGTCGCGGCGAACGTGACGGCGAGCGCCGCCTTGAGCGTCTTGTCGGGCTGGAATTTCATGCCGTTCCCTCGGGTCTCGTGCCTGCGAAAGGAATGCGTGCGCCCAGGCCGTGAAAAGCCCGTGCGCATGGTCATTTTAGCGAGGAAAATAAGGGACGCAATGTTTTTCCGACCCCCGTCACCCACCCCCGTCGAAAGTGGGAAAATCAAACAAACAATTCCCGCAATTGCGCCACCCGACGCGCCACCTAATACTCCACGGTGATCCGCCGCGCGGGCCCGTCCACCCGGACCTGGCCGCCGTACGGGATGACCTGCTGCGGGTCGGTGTGCCCGAGGTCGACGTCGAAGACGATCATCGTGTCGGGCGCGTACTGCCCGAACGCCCGCAGCACGGCCTCCTGTTGCCGCGCGCGGTGGGCGACGCGCTCCTCCGGCGGCAGCGGCCGGTCGAAGGACCAGCTCTTGGCGCGGCCCATCAGCAGCGCGGGGAACCGCTGGAGCAGACCGCGTTCGCCCATGTTGCGCAGGATGCGGAAGACCTCCTCGCCGGAGGGCAGTTCCTCCGACGTCTCCAGGAACAGCACGCACCCTTCGTACTCCTCGGGCGCTCTGATACCGCGGTCGGCCATCAGCAGCCAGGACAGGATCTCCAGGTTGCCGCCCCAACTCGGGCCCTGCACCACCCGGTCGGGCCGGTGCCAGGTCCAGCCGCCGGCCGGCTCCATCGCGGGCTCCGCCGTGAAGGTCGCCGGGTCCTCCCACCGCCGTCCCACGTCGGTGAACTCGGCGGCGGGCACCAGCTCGTACGGGCCCGACCCGAGCAGCGCGGCGCGCAACGACCGTTCGGTGAGCGGGTTCAGGGCGCCGGGCCGGCCGAACTCCACCATCACGCTGCCGCCGTGGTAGCCGACGATCCCCAGGTTCCACAGGTGGACCAGCAGGTTGGTGCAGTCGCTGTAGCCGAAGAACGGCTTCGGGTTCGCCCGCAGCAACTCCGTGTCCAGCAGCGGAAGGACAGTGATCTGGTCGTCCCCGCCGATGGTGCTGATCACCGCCTTGATGCCGGGGTCGGCGAACGCCGCGTGCAGGTCCGCGGCCCGCTCGGCGGGGGTCGAGCCGATCCGCCGGGTGGCGGGGTACTCCACCACCTCCAGCCCGAACTGCTCGCGCAGCCGGGTGAGGCCGAGTTCGTACGGCAGCGGCAGTACCGCCGGCAGGCCGGAGGACGGGGAGAGCACCGCGACGCGGTCGCCCGGGCGCGGTTTGGCGGGGTGGCGGAATTCCATGCCGCCATGGTCCTCGACGAGCGGGCGGTACCGCGAGCTGATTGTGCGGCAGGGGGCGGGGTAGGCGACAGCCGTTACCGCAATGTCGTCAACTCGACTGGGAGGCGGACACTGTGGGAATCGGAGGCTGCATAGTCCTCATCGCCATCGGCGGGATCATCACGTTCGCGACCGACTGGCACATGAAAGGCGTCAACGTCGACCTGGTCGGCCTGATCATGATGGCCGTGGGCATCGTCGGACTCGCCGCGTACGTGAGCATCTTCAAGCGCCGGCGCATCCCGCCCACGGCGGACGGCGACGTGCCGCCCGTCGTGGAGGAGCGCTACTACCCGTCCGAGCGGCGCTACTGAGCCGCTTCCGCCGGACCGTCGTCCCCGTCGTCCTCGCCGTCCATACCGGCCAGCACCAGGGCCAGGCGGGGCGCGCCGGCGGGGGTGAGACGGACGGGGACACCCCAGTCCTGCTGGTGGACGTGGCAGGCGGGGTAGGGGTTGGCGGGGTCGTCGTCGCAGGACGCGGCCATCGCCGAGATGTGCAGGACGCCCTCGGGAACCGCGGGGTCCAGTTCGAGGTCACGGAAGAGATCGGTCCCCTTGCCGGTGCCCGCCCTGAGCAGGCCGGGCGGGGTCGACTCGACCAGCAGGCGGGTGGCCGGGCCGTAGCGGTCGTCGAGCTTCTGGCCGGGCGGCGCGCTGAAGACCACGTCGAGCCGGAACGGGCCCGCCGCCACATCGGTGGCGGCGCGCTGCGTACGGTGCGCCTCGCCCTGCACGCGGGCCGCCTCCTCGGGCAGCCTGATCCGGGTCAGCCGGTGCGCCGCGGACTCCACGACCACCACGTCGCCGTCGACCACCGCCGCGTCCGAGGGTTCGCGCAGGTCACCCGCGAGGGTGGTCACCTCGCCGGTCGCCGGGTCGTACCGGCGCAGCGCGTTGTTGTAGGTGTCGCTGATCGCGACCGAGCCGTCCGGCAGCGCGGTGACGCCCAGCGGGTGCTGGAGCAGCGCCTGCCCGGCCGGCCCGTCGCGGTGCCCGAAGTCGAAGAGCCCGGTGCCGACCGCCGTGCGGATCACGTACCCGTCGCCGTCGGCGGCCCGTTCGGCCCAGCGCAGCGCGGACGTCTCGGAGTCGGCGATCCACAGCTTGCCGTCGGCCGCGGACAGGCCCGACGGCTGGGCGAACCAGGCGTCGCCGGCGTGCCCGTCGACCAGGCCCTCGTTGGTGGTGCCCGCCGCGACCTCGACCCGCTCAGTGGCGGGGTCGTACGTCCACAGCTGGTGGACGCCGGCCATCGCGATCCACACCCGGTCGTCGTACCAGGCCACGTCCCACGGCGAGGACAGGTCCACCTCCAGGGCGGGCCCGGAGCTGCGCGAGCCCTGCCACCACTGGCGGCCGGTGCCCGCGACCGTGGTGACCTGCCCGGTCTCGAGGTCGAGGCGGCGCAGCGCGTGGTTGACGGTGTCGGCGACGATGATCGCGCCCCCGGGCAGCAGCGCCAGGCCCTGCGGCTCGCTGAACCGCGCGGTCCGCTCGTCGCCGTCGGCCAGGCCCCGCTCGCCGGTGCCGATCCGGCGCACCACGGTCTCGCCGTCGGCCGCCAGCTCGACCAGCGCGTGCCGGGTGGAGTCCGACACCAGGTAGTGGCCGCTGCCGGGCAGCGCCAGCATCTTGCCGGGGAAGCGCAGGTCCGTCGAGACCGGCTCCGGCGGCACGTACAGTCCGTCGCCGCGGCGCAGGGTGCCCTTGGCGGCGTGCTCCTGCTCCAGCCGGTTGACCAGCTTCTCCAGCGCGTGCGCGTGTCCCTCCCCGGCGTGCTGGGCGACCACGTAGCCCTCCGGGTCGATCACGACGAGTGTCGGCCAGGCCCGTACCGCGTACTGCCGCCAGGTGGCCAGCTCCGGGTCGTCGAGGACCGGGTGGTGCACGCCGTAGCGCTCCACGGCGTCGACCACCGCCTGGTGCTCCGCCTCGTGCACGAACTTCGGCGAGTGCACGCCCACGATCACCACGGTGTCGCGGTGCCGTTCCTCCAGCTCGCGCAGCTCGTCCAGCACGTGCAGGCAGTTCACGCAGCAGAACGTCCAGAAGTCGAGGATCACGATCGATCCGCGCAGATCGGCGAGGGCGGGTTGGCGGTCTCCGGTGTTCAGCCAGCCGCCCTTGCCAACCAGCTCGGGCGCCCGGACACGTGCACGTGCAGTCATATCCCCATCAAACCGCATCGCGGCGGTGAACACATTCCCGGCCGGAGCGGGTACATGTCCCCCCATGAAATACGTGGTGCGGGAGAAGATGTTCGCGGTCGGCGACGACTACTGGGTGGAGGACGAGCACGGGCGGCGCGCGTTCTACGTGGACGGGAAGGTGCTGCGGATCAGGGACACCCTGGAGATCCAGGACGCCGAGGGCAACGAGGTGGCGGTCATCCACCAGAAGCTGCTGAGCCTGCGCGACGCGATGACGATCGAGCGCGGCGGGCAGACCCTGGTGACCGTCAAGAAGAAGCGGCTCGCCTTCCTGCGCGAGGTCTTCCGCGCGGAGCTGGCCTCCGGTGAGGAGTTGGAGATCCGCGGCGACCTCATCGACAAGGAGTACGACATCGAGTACGAGGGTGGGGGCGCCCCCGCCGAAGGCAGGGGGAGGCTCGCCCGGATCTCCCGCCGCTGGTTCAGCCTGCGGGACTCCTACGCCATCGATGTGGAGCGGGAGGACGCCGACGCGGGCATGCTGCTGGCGATCGCGGTGTGCGTGGACCACATCGTCGCCAAGGAGCACGACTCCGACTGATCGCGGGCGGCGGTTTCCGGCTGGTCACAGCCGGCGGTCGCGCAGGACCGGGAAGTCCGCCCGGGTGGCGGCCACCGAGGAGGGGTCCAGGTCCGCGGTGAGGGTCTGCGCGTCCGGGCCGGCCTCGCACAGGATCTCGCCCCAGGGGTCGACGATCATGCTGTGGCCGGCCTGCGGCACCCCCGCGTGCGTGCCGGCGGTGCCGCAGGCGAGGACGTACGCCTGGCACTCCACCGCCCGCGCCTGGGCCAGGACCCGCCAGTGGGCGAGCCGGCGGGCGGGCCAGCCGGCGGGCAGCACGACGATCTCCGTCCCGGCGTCGACCAGCAGCCGGAACAGCTCCGGGAAGCGCAGGTCGTAACAGGTCGCGAGGCCGAGTACGGCATCGGGGTGGCGCACGGTGACGACTTCCGCGCCCGGCGCCATCAGCGCGGCCTCGCCGCGGTCGAAGCCGAACCGGTGGATCTTGCGGTAGGCGCCGCGGAGCTCGCCGTCGGGCCCGAAGACGAGCGAGGTGTTGTAGAGCGGCCCGTCCGGGTCGCGCTCGACGACCGAGCCGGCGTGCAGCCACACCCCGGCGTCGCGCGCGGCCGCGCCCATCGCCTCGACGGTCGGCCCGTCCGGCACCTGCTCGGCCTCGGCCGCGAACAGGTCCGCGGCGAAGGCGCCCACGGTCCACAGTTCCGGCAGCACCACGAGATCCGCCCCGGCCTGCGCCCGTACCAGCGCCGCCACCCGGGCCCGGCGGACGGCCGGCAACTCGGCGGGGTCCACGTCGATCTGGAGAAGCGTTGCGCGCATCCGTACACCGCCCCTACGTTGGGTCGTCGAAGTCGGGCCTACCATCGTCACTCGAAAGCACTGCGTGGGCGCCCGCGCGAAGACTAACTTAGGCGCCAAACCGCCACGACCGCGCACCGACCGTCGAGGGGTCCCGTGACCGTCCACCGCAAGATCCAGCCGTACATCGACGCCTGGACCCACTCCATAGAGTCCATCAACGAACTGGTCTCGCCGCTGCCGGAAGCCGAGTGGAACCGGCCCACCGACTGCCCGTACTGGTCCGTGCGCGACGTGGTCTCCCACGTCATCGGCTTCGAGTGCGAGATCCTCGGCGACCCGCGGCCGATCCACAGCCTGCCGAGCGACCTGCGGCACATCACCAGCGACCGCGCCCGCTACACCGAGGTCCCGGTCGACATCCGCCGCCACCACACCGCGCCGGAGATGACCTCCGAACTGGAGTACACCATCATCCGCCGCTCCCGGCAGCTGCGGAACGAGTCGCGCGAGCCCGACGCCGACGTGCGCGCGATCGGCGGCGGCGAGACCACCCTCGAAGAGCTGCTGTGGTCACGGGTGTTCGACGTGTGGGTGCACGAACAGGACCTGCGCCGGGCCCTGGACAAGCCCGGCAACCTCGCCTCGGCGGCGGCGGTGCTCTCCCGCGAGTTCGTGCTGCGCGCGCTGCCGAAGGTGGTCGCGCACGACGCGGGCGCCAAGCCCGGCTCCGCGGTGGTCTTCGACGTGCACGGCCCGCTGGAGTTCATGCGCACCGTCCGGGTCAACGCCGAGGGGCGCGGCACCATCGACTCCGCGGTCTCGCTCGGCCCGGCGGTCACCTTCGTGGTCGAGTGGGAGGCGTTCCTGCGGCTGCTGACCGGCCGGGTGAAGGCGGCGGCGGTGCCCGAGGACCGGCTGAAGATCGAGGGCGACGAGGAGCTGGCGCAGGCGATCCTGGCCAGGCTCGCGGTCACCGAATAACCGGACGGGACGGCGAACTCCCCCTGAACCAGGGCGAATCGGTGGCCGAAAGTGAATTCTTGCACGCGCGGTGATGATCCAGTAACAGTCCGGCGACCAATACCTCAAGTTTCGGGCATAGGACACGAGTTCGGCGAGTAGGGTGAGGCGAACTCATCCTGTTGCCGCCCGTACGTCAGCGTGACCCGGCACGGCGGTCGGCTTCCGGTCCGGCCATGGGGTATCGCCTGATGTCAGCTCAAGGCTCACCGTTACCGTCTCAGCCGCCGCGGCGCTCCGGCGGCGGATTCCGCGCAGCCGGACGTGCCGCACCACTCCCGCTCGCCGCGGTGGTCGCCGCCGGGGCGGCCGGCGCGTGGGCGGTGCGCCGCGCCGACGCCCAGGACCGCCCGCTGGTGGCCGCGACCGCCGCGCTGGCCGCGCTGCTGCTCGGCACCGCGGTCGCGCTGGCCGCCTCCCGCCGCCGCACGGTACGCCGACTGCGCGCCGAAGCGGCCGAGTTACGGGAGGACACCGCCCGCTCCGTGGCCCTGCACGCCGAGGCCACCCGGCAGGCGGCCGCCGAACTGGAGTCGTCCCGGCGGTCGTTGCGCGACGCGGAGGCGCGGCGGCGGGCGTGGGCCGAGACCGAGGCGTCGCTGCGCGGCGCACTGCGCACCCAGACGGCACGGGCCGCCGCGCTGGAGGAGGAGGCCGTACGGCTGGCGGAGGTGACGATCCCGCTCGCCGTCGAGCAGTTGCGCGAGGGCGGCTCCACCGGCACCGTCCTGGCCGCGCTGCCGCGCCCCGAAGGGCGCACCCACCAGCGGCTGCTGGAGGTGGCGGTGCGCGAACTGGGCGCCGGGGAGCGCGCCCGGGCCGCGGGGATGGCCGCGTGCGCCAGTGCCGCCGCCCGGGTGCAGGCGCTGACCACCACCATGCTGGCCGACCTGCGCGAGATGGAGCAGCGGCACGACGAGAGCGTGCTGGACGACCTGCTGCGGCTGGACCACTACGCCGCCCAGACCGGCCGGCTCGCGGACAGCGTCGCGGTGCTCTCCGGCTCGCGCTCCGGGCGCCGCTGGACCCGGCCGATCGCGATGGAGAGCGTGCTGCGCGGCGCGATGGGCCGTATCCACGCCTACCGCCGGGTGCGGCTGCACACCACGACCGGCGCGGCCGTCGCCGGGCACGCCGCCGAGGGCGTCATGCACGTCCTGGCCGAACTCATGGACAACGCCTGCAACTTCTCGCCGCCGTCGGAGGAGGTCCACGTCTACGTCCAGGAGTCGCACTCGGGTGTCGTGGTCACCGTCGAGGACGCCGGGCTCGCGATGCCCGCGGGCGACCTCGCCCGGATCGAGGGCCTGGTCTCGGGCGACCCGGCGGAGGCCGCGGGCGACCTGCTGCCCGGCCTGTCCGGCACCCGGATCGGGCTGACCGTGGTGGGGCGGCTCGCCCGCAAGCACGGCCTGCGGATCTCCTTCCGGCCGTCCTCGCGCGGCGGCACCGGCGTGGTCGTGCTGATCCCGTCGCGGATCGTCACCCGGGCCACCGAGGCGTACGGGCCGGGCCTCGAGCCGGCCGCCGGGCCCGGACCGGGCCGCGGGTACGAGCCCGCGCCCGGGACCTCCTACGGCACCGCGGTGGCCGGCGGGCGGTACGGCGACCGGACCGGCACCGACGTCGGCGCCGGCCACGACGGCTTCCCCGAGCCCGCACGGCCCGAGGAGATCGGGCACACCGGACCGCACACCGCACCGGACGGGCGAGGCGCTCCCGCGGGCCCTGACGGCGGCGTACGGCCCGTACGGCCCCGTACCGCCGCCGGTCCGGAAGGCGGCGCCACGGGCGGCCCGGCCGACCCCGTCCACGTGCCGCTGCCGCGGCGCACCCGGGGCCGGGGCATGCCCGAGCCCGCGCCCGGGTACGACTCCTCCCCGTGGCCTACGGCGGGCCCGGCACCCGCCACGGGTGCCGACGCGGGCGCCCGGTTCGGCGCCTTCCGGGACGCGGCGACCGGGCGGGACCGGGGCAGCGCCGACAGCGAAGGGGAGGGTGACCAGTGACGACGAACGGCACCGGAGGCGCCGGAGGAGACGTCTCCTTACTGCTCGAACGGTTCGTGGCCCTGACGCCCGGCGCCCGCCACGCGCTGCTGCTGTCCGCCGACGGCCTGAAGCTGCACTGGTCGCCCGAGCTGTCCGTGGACCGCGCCGACCAGCTCGCCGCGATCGCCTCGGGCATCCAGAGCCTGGTGCACGGCGCGTCCGTCGAGTTCGGCGACGGCACCGGCGGCGTACGGCAGTCCATGACCGACTTCCACGGCGGCGCGCTGTTCATCGTCGAGGCCGGCGCGGGCGCCCATCTGGCCGTCGTCGGCGAGGAGTCGGCGGACGCCCGGGCGATCGGCCGCGGCATGAACGACATCGTCGAGGCGGCCCGCGGCCCGCAGGGCACCCTGCCGGCGGCGGGCGTACGCGGGAAGCTCCCGGCATGAGAAGCGGGCCGATACGCGGGCCGGTCGACAGCGGCGCCCCGGACCGGCTCTACACCCTCACCGGCGGGCGGAGCGGCACCGGCACCAAGGGCTTCGACCTCGCCACCGTCATCGCCGCCCGCGGCGAACCGCTCCCCGGGATGCCCTCGGAGCACGTCCGCATCCTGCGGCTGTGCCGCCGCCCCATCGCCGTGCTCGAACTCTCCTCCCGGCTGGCCCTGCCGGTCGGCGTGGTGCGCGTGCTGCTCGCCGACCTCCTCACCGGGCAGCACATCACCGCGCACGCGCCCACCACCGCGGCGGAGTTGCTGCCCCCGTCCGACATGCTGAGGAAGGTCCTCCGTGCGCTGCACAACCTCTGATCCACGGAAGACACCCGCGCCATGACGCCGCCTCAGGAGTGGGAGCCGCAGCAGCAGGAGCCCCGGGAGCGGCGCGGCCGGGCGGACGAGGTGGTGCCGCCGCGCGGGCTCGCGCCTCGGGGGCGGATGCCGCAGGTGGGCGCGGCCGCGCGGCAGCGGCTCGCGGAGATACCCGGGCCGCAGCCGGTGCCGCCGTGGGGGCCGGCCGCGACGAGCGAACGGCCGCCCGGCCCCGTACCCGCGAGCGGCCCTGTTCCCGGGCCCAGCTCCGTATCCGCGCCCACCTCCGTGTCCGGGTCCCCGCCCGGTCCCGGTTCCGCGCCGGACCACCGGCCGGTCGCCCACGTGCCGCACCCGGCGGCGCCCGCGTTCGACCACGCCGACCCGGGCGCGTACTACCGGGCGCTGCGCGAGGCGTACGGGCCGGTCGCGCCGGTGCTGCTGGACGGCGGGGTGCCCGCGTGGCTGGTGCTCGGCTACCACGAAGTCCAACTCGTCGCGGGAAACCCGGAGTTGTTCGGACGCGACCCGCGCCGCTGGCACGCCTGGGACCGGGTGCCCGCCGGGTGGCCGCTGCTGCCGCACGTGGCGCACACCCCGTCGGTCCGCTTCACCGAGGGCGCCGAGCACCAGCGGCGCGCAGGCGCGGTCGCGGACGTGCTCGGCGAGGTGGACCCGTACGAGCTGCGGCAGCGCGCCGAACGGGCCGCGGACGCCGCGGTGGACGCCTTCGCGGGCGCCGGGCGGGCGGAGTTGGTGGCGCAGTACGCCGAGCAGGTGCCGCTGCACGTCATGGCCGGGCTGTTCGGGCTGCGCCCGGACGAGACGGCGGCACTGGAACGGGACCTGGCCGGCCAGTACGGCTACGGCACCGCCGCGCCGCCCGCGCAGTGCCCGGCGCACCCGGGCGGTGCTCCGTCCGCGTCCGGGCCCGCCGCGTCCGCCGCGCGGTTGCGGACCATGCTGGAGGCGGTGCTCGCCCGGGTGCGGCGCGCTCCCGCGCCCGGCGCCGACCTGCCGTCCCGGCTGCTGGCGCACCCGGCCCGGCTCACCGACGAGGAGGTCGTGCAGGATCTGCTCACGATCATGGCGGCCGGGCGGCGGCCCACCGCCGACTGGATCGGCAACACGCTGCGACTGCTGCTGACCGACGAGCGGTTCGCGCTCACCCTGTCCGGCGGGCGGCGGAGCATCGCGCAGGCGCTGGCGGAGGTGCTGTGGAGCGATCCGCCCGTGCAGAACGTGATCGGGCGCTGGGCCACCCGCGACACCCAGCTGGGCGGGCGCGCCATACGGCGCGGCGACTGCCTCGTGCTCGGGCTCGCCGCCGCCAACGCCGATCCCCGGGTGCACCCGGCGCTGCCCGGCGGTGCCGTCGGCAACCACGCGCACCTGTCCTTCAGCCACGGCGCCCACCGCTGTCCGGCGCCCGCGCCCCAACTGGCGGAGATCGTCGCGACCACGGCCCTGGAGATCCTGCTCGACCGCATCCCGGATCTGGCGCCGGCGCTGGCCTCGGCGGAACTCCCCTGGCGCCCTTCCCTCTGGCAGCGCGGCCCCGCCGCGCTCCCGGTCACCTTCACCCCGCTGTAGGGGGCGCGGGGAACGGCGCGACAAGCCACCGTGCACCGCAAGGTCCGGCACCCGCAGGACGGGGCATCTCGGAGGGAACGCCCACCGGCAGGTGGTCCCTCAGCCGACGGAACCGGGCAACCCGGGGGGTCCCGTCGGCGCATGACTGCGGTGGACGCTCTCCACGCGGCTGGCCGCGACCCGTTCGCGTTCGAGCCGGGCGGTGCGGCGCCGCAGCCGCAGGATCTGGGTGGTGCCGAGGAGTTGGAGCACGAAGACGCTGCTCCAGGCCACGCGGTAGTCGTCGTGGGTGGCGTCCAGGAGGAGCCCGATCGCCAGGAGGGTCACCATCGACGCGGTGAACCCGCCGATGTTGACGATCCCGGAGGCGGTGCCGAACCGCTCGGGCGGGTTGGCCGGGCGGGCGAAGTCGAAGCCGATCATCGAGCCGGGCCCGCACGCGCCGAGCACCACGCACAGCACGACGAGCAGCCACAGCGGGTCGTGCCCGCCGGGCCACGCCAGCACCGCCGCCCAGGCGAGGGCGGTCGCGCCGATCACCCCGAGCGTCAGCGGCATCCGGACACCGTGGTGCCGGGCGATGAGCTGCCCGAAGAGCATGCCGAACACCATGTTCGCGACGACCACCAGCGTCAGCAGCGTGCCCGCGCTGCCCCGCGACAGCCCCTGGTCCTCGACGAGGAACGGCATCCCCCACAGCAGCAGGAACACCATCCCGGAGAACTGCGTGGTGAAGTGCGTCCACATCCCCAGCCGGGTGCCGGGCTCCCGCCAGGCGTCGGCGATCTGCCGCCGCACGTACGCGGTCCCGACGTGCTCGACGGGCGCGGGGGCGTGGCCGTCGGGGTGGTCCTGGAGCAGCAGCGCGACCAGGACCAGGACGAACGCGCCGCCGATCGCGGTGCCGAGGAAGGTCGGGGTCCAGCCGGCGGAGTGCAGCAGCCGCGAGAGCGCCACCGTGGAGACCAGGTTGCCCGCGACGCCGAAGAGCGCGGCGCCCTGCGCCACCATCGGCCCGCGCCGGGCGGGGAACCAGCGCGAGCCCAGCCGCAGCACGCTCACGAACGTCATCGCGTCGCCGCAGCCGAGCACCGCGCGGGCGGCGAGCGCGGTGCCGTAGGAGTGGGAGAGCGCGAACGCGCCCTGCCCGGCGGTGAAGAGGACCGCGCCGAGCATCAGCACCTTCTTCGTGCCGAGCGAGTCCACCATCAGGCCGACGGGTATCTGCATGCCCGCGTAGACGAGCACCTGGAGGATGGAGAACGACGACAGTTCGGAGGCGCCGATGTGGAAGCGGGCGGCGGCGTCGATCCCGGCGACGCCGAGGCTGGTGCGGTGGACGACGGCGACGAGGTAGACGAGGGTGCCCACTCCCCACACGAGGGCGGCCCGGCGGCCGCCCGGTGGGTCCCCCGGCAGCGGCTTCGCGGTCACGACTCGCCCCGGGCCAGCGTGTTGACCCAGGACACGTGCCTGTCGACGACTATCGCCGCGGTCCGCTCGTCGCCGTCCCGCAGCGCCTGGAGGATCTCGGTGTGCTCGACGATGTTCTTCGCCACCCGGCTCGGCTCGGCGTGCATCGTGGCGACCCCCATCCGCAACTGGCGGTCCCGCAGCTGGTCGTAGAGGTGCGCGAGGATGCGGTTGCCCGCCGCGCGGACGATCTCCGCGTGGAAGGTGCGGTCCGCGACGGCGAAGGCGGCCAGGTCGCCGGCGGCGGCGTGCGCGCGCTGCTCGGCGAGCGAGTCCTCCAACTGGCCGATCAGCCCGGCGGGTACGGCCGGCACCACCTTGGCGACCGCGTGCTGCTCGACCAGCAGCCGGGTCTCGACCACGTCGGCGATCTCCTGCGCGGAGACCGGCAGGACCAGCGCGCCCTTCTTCGGATACAGCTTGAGCAGGCCCTCGGCCTCCAGCCGCAGCAGGGCCTCCCGCACCGGGGTGCGCGAGACCCCGACCGCCTCGGCGAGGTCGCCCTCGGTCAGCAGCGTCCCGCCCTCGTAAGAGCGGTCCAGCACCCCGCTCTTCACATGGAGGTAGACCCGCTCGGCGGCGGGCGGCGACTTCGTATCCATAATGCGCACATCATAGATACAACACACAAGCAGACGATAGCCCTTTAGGCGGCAGGCATACGTCGCGCCGGGGCCGGGGATGTCCCCCGACCCCGGCTCATTGCCGTGCGCTCAGCGGTTGACGGTCTGGATCTCCTCCACCGTCACCGGCTGCTCAGACTGCGACATCCCGTCGGGCAGCGCGGTCCCCGCGGGCTGCACGTCGGCGGTCGGCGTCCACCACACCTTCCACGTCATGGCCGCGGTGAACGTGTAGTTCCCCGAACTGGCCTTGGTGTACGTGACGTTGCAGGACGCGCCGGAGGTGTCCAGCGACGCGCCCGTACCCGACTGGCTGAACCGGTAGTCGCAGCTCTGCGGGCTCGCGTACTGCGTGCCCGCCTCCACGTGCAGGCTGTACGGCTGCGCCACCACCGTGGCCGCGACCGCGTCGCCGTTCGGCTCGGTCAGCTGCGCGGTCACCGACACCTGGGCGTCGGTCTCCTTGAAGTCCACGTACGTCGGCAGGTTCACCTTCTGGTTGCCCGGCTGCGGGCTCAGCTTGACGCCCTTGGTGGGCAGCTTCAACTGGCCGTACGCCGCCTTGGCCAGCACCTCCGGGGATATCGCGCCCTGGGGCGGGTCCGCCGGCGGCTCCCACATCCACCCAGTGCTGTACGGGCAGGTCGCGCCCGGCTCGTTGAGCGCGTTGTCGTCCCAGGTCAGCACCCACCAACTACCGTCGTCGCCCTTGTGGTACTTGATGTCGTTCATGTCCGACTGGACTTCGTTGTAGTACGTGTAGACGGTACCCGCGCCCTCCTGGCCGGCCGCGATGTACCGACGGTCGATCTCGTCCTTGAACTCGTCCGGCGTGAAACTCGTGTACCAGCACACCGGCGGCGAGAAGTTCGCGTCCGACGAGGTCACCGGCGTCGAGCCGTCCCCCTCCCCGTTCCCGCGGTGCGTATAACTCACGTGCACCTGGTACGAGGTGCCGCCACCGGAGGCAGTGCTTTGACCCGTACCGGTCGAATCTCCGTTGCCCCTGGTGTTGTCGGCGAAGGATTCGACGTTCCCTGCCCCCAGAGCAAGGGCACACACCAGCGCGACCACGACAGCGCGCCCCGTCCGGGCCGTCATGAGATCTGGCACTGCTTCGCCCCGTGCTGCCAGGTGTGGTCGTAAGCCACCCATTCACCGTTGGTCTTGGTCATGCTCAGCGTCCACAGGTTGAAGTCGTTCAGCGACGGGGTTGTCACGTTGACCTTGCCCGTCTTGGCGTCCTTGCTGTACCCCTTCCGCTGGTCCTCGCAGTACTGGACCGCCAGGTTCCCGGTCGAGAGGGTCTTCACCACCGGCTTGTAGTAGTTGTAGGTCCCCGTGATGACGCTGCCGTCCTTGTTCTGCGCGATGATCGAGTCAGCGAACTCCGCGCCGTGTTCGTCCGTCCAGAACCGCTTGAAGTTCGCCGGTTCCTTCGTGTAGTCCTTCGCCTCGAACTCGATGACCGCGAGGGCCGCGTACGTGGCGTCCTTAAGTGCGGCCTTCTTAGTCGGGTCGCTGCTGTCGAAGCCGTCGAAGTTCACCTTGATGTCCGACGGGATGGCGAACTTCGGCGCGTCCGGGCCTGCCGCCTGGGTCGGGGACGCGGTGGTCGCCGTCGCCGAGGCGCTGCCCGTCGGGCTGTCCGACGAACTGATCTTGTCCGAGCTGTTGGAGCCACCGCCACAAGCAGCCAGCAGGAGCGCGGCCGCAGCCGCAGTGACCGCGGCGACGGGCAGGGAAGAGCGGGTCACGATGACATCCCCCGTGAGATACCTGTACGTAAACAGAGTTGGCACCTCGACGCTACCGGCGCCACCCCAGCGACCGGAAGCGCCCCTCCCACAACTGTGACCCGCCCGGCACAACCCCTTGCCCGTCTTGGCGATCCCTCCCTCGGCGGTGCCGGCTCAGCGCGGAGACGCAGACGAGGGTGACGGCAGCGCCACGGATCTACCGACGTACCGTCAGGCGATCTGGCACTGCTTCGCTCCGTTCTGCCACGTATGGTCGTATGCCTGCCATTCTCCTGTGGAACTCTTGGTCATGGTCAGCGTCCACAGGTTGAAGTCCTCCAAGGACGGCGTGGTCACGTCGACCTTGCCCGTCTTGGCGTCCTTGCTGTACGCCTTCCGCTGGTCCTCGCAGTACTGGACCGCCAGGTTCCCGGTCGAGAGGGTCTTCACCACCGGCTTGTAGTAGTTGAAGGTCCCGGTGACGACACTGCCGTCCTTGCCTTGCGCGATCAGCGAATCGGCGAACTCCGCACCGTGCTCGCCGGTCCAGAACCGTTTGAAGAACGCCGGTTCCTTGGTGTAGACCCTCGCCGTGAACTCGACCACGGCCGTCGCCGCGTAGGTGGCGTCCTTGAGTGCGGCCTTCTTCGTCGGGTCGCTGCTGTCGAACCCGTCGAAGTTCACCTTGATGTCCGACGGAAGGTCGAACTTCGGCGCTGTCGGGCCCGCCGCCTGGGTCGGGGACGCGGCGGTGACCGTCGCCGAGGCACTGCCCGTCGGGCTGTCCGACGAGCTGGCCTTGGTCGAGCTGGTGGAGCCGCCGCCGCAGGCGGCCAGCAGGAGCGCGGCCGCGGCCGCGGTGACCGCGGCGACGGGCAGCGAAGAGCGGGTCACGATGACATCCCCCCGTGAGACGTCTCTATGTCAAGAGAGTTGGCACGCTACCAGCGGTCGGGGGTGGATACGTCGTCCAGGGTGTTCATCAGGACGGCGAAGGAGACGAGCAGGATGATCAGGGTGAGGCCGACGATGAGGGGGAGGACGAAGGCGGAGGAGGAGACGCCGGCGGTGGAGGTGGTGCCGTCGGTGGTGGCCGTGACGGCCTCCATACCGGTGTAGTGCATCGCGCTGATCGCGAACGCCATGACCAGCGCCGCACCGGTGATGGCCACGCGGCCGCGCACCCGCAGGGTCGCCCACAGCGCGGCGGTCGCCGCCACGACGGCGATGACGACCGAGAGGGCCACCACGGCGGGGTCGTAGGAGAGCGAACCGGGCAGCCGGATCGCGCGCATGCCCAGGTAGTGCATACCGGCGACGCCGAGCCCGGCCAGGACGCCGCCGCCGAGCAGGTGGTGCCAGGCGTCGCGGCGGCCGGCGACGTGCATGCCGACGCCGACGACGACCACCGCCAGCAGCCAGCTCAGCGCGGTGAGGGCGACCTCGTAGCGCAGGTCGGCGCCGTCCACCTCGTACCCGAGCATCGCCACGAAGTGCATGCCCCATATCCCGCTGCCCAGTGAAACCGCGCCGGCCGCCAACCAGCCTTTCCCACGGCCCGGTCCGACCACCCGGAGCCGGCCGGCACACGAAAGCCCCAGCACCGAGCCGATGAAAGCGATCAGATACGCGGTGGCCGGATACCACGAACTGGACCAGAGTTGCGCGTGGTGCGTCATGGCGCACGCCCTCCCAAGGAATTCCCCGCCGCACATGGCTCCGGCACCGTCCCGGCCGGCTCACCACGGGCGTTCAATGGGAGATTTCTATCACCGCGATGGCCGAAAAAAGCCCCCGGAAAGGAAAAGAGGACGTGACGTCGATCCTGTCCGCGGGCGAACTCGAACCGGTGATCTTGAAGGGCGGGTTGCGCGGGAAACACGGAGACGCGTGGGAATTGCGAGGCGTTTTCGCGGCGGCGTTTCTTTACGGGTGGATGGTGCCGACGAGGGAGGCGGTGGACACGAGGGTGGACTGGATCGTGGGGGCGAGGCTGGAGGAGGCGAGGCAGAAGCCGAGGAGGGTGCAGGTGATGGCATGGCTCGGCTTGAGCGAGCGGTTGTGCATCTGCATTCCGGCCAGAAGCAGGAGCAGCAGGACGACGGAGACAGAGACGACCATACGGTCGATGGCAGCACAAAAGGTGCGGAAAGTGGGGGCGACACGCACGTGCGGCGGGCCGGGGCGTCCACACGCCCGGGCCCGCCGCACGAAAGGGTGTTCAGCCGGCGCCCACCGGCCGGGCGACCGCTACGACCAGGTGATCAGCCGCTTGGGCTGTTCGAGGACCGCCGCGATGTCCCCGAGCACCTTCGACCCCAGCTCGCCGTCGACCAGCCGGTGGTCGAAGGAGAGCGCCAGGGTGGTGACGTGCCGCGCCTTCACCTTGCCCTTGTGCACCCAGGGTTGGAGCTTGACCGCCCCGAACGCGAGGATCGCGGACTCCCCCGGGTTGAGGATCGGGGTGCCGGTGTCGACGCCGAAGACACCGACGTTGGTGATGGTGACGGTGCCGCCCTGCATCGCGGCGGGCGAGGTCTTCCCCTCGCGCGCCGTGCTGACCAACTCGCCCAGCGCGGAAGCCAGTTCCGGCAGCGTCTTGTCGTGGGCGTCCTTGATGTTCGGCACCACCAGACCGCGCGGGGTGGCCGCGGCGATGCCCAGGTTCACATAGGACTTCCGGACGATCTCCTGGTTCGCCTCGTCCCAGGCGGAGTTGATCTCCGGGTTGCGGCGGATCGCCACCAGCAGCGCCTTGGCGACCAGCAGCAGCGGGCTGACCTTGAGGCCCGCGAACGCCGGATCGGCCTTCAACTCCTGCACCAGCTTCATCGTCTTCGTGATGTCGAAGGTCACGAACTCGGTGACGTGGGGCGCGGTGAAGGCGCTGGCGACCATCGCCTGGGCGGTGGCCTTGCGGACGCCCTTGATCGGCACCCGGGTCTCGCGGGCGCCGGAGGAGGCGATGCCGAAGGCCGCAGCGGCCTCTCCGGTGTCGGCGGTCTCCGGCAGCGGCAGCCGGGCCGGCGGCGCGGCGGCGGCCCGGATGTCCTCGCGGGTCACCTCGCCGTGCGCCCCGGTGGGCTCCACCATGGCCAGGTCGACGCCCAGTTCCTTGGCGAGCTTGCGCACCGGCGGCTTGGCGAGCGGCCGCTGCGCGCCGGGCACCGGCCCCGCCGCGGAGGGCGCGGCGGCTGGAGAGGGGGCAGGGGCGGATGCGGGCGCGGGCGCCGCCTGCCCGTTGAGCTGCTGCGCGCCCGCCTGCTGCTTGCGCGGCCGCCGGGTCGTCGACGACGGCGCGACCCCGTAGCCGACCAGCACCGCCTTGCGTTCCACCGCCGGCTCCGGCGCGGCCTCGCCCGGGGCCTCGGCGGCGGCCGGTGCCGCCTCGCCCCCGTCCGTCACGGCGCCCCCGGCATCCCCCGCGCCGTCAGCACCATCCGCGCCGTCGGCGCCGTCGGCACCGCCCGCGTCCACCACGATGATCGGCGTGCCCACGTCCACCGTGGTGCCCTCGTCGAAGCGGATCTCGCTGACCACCCCGTCGAACGGGATCGGCAGCTCCACCGCCGCCTTCGCCGTCTCGACCTCGCAGATCACCTGCCCGTCGGTGACCGCGTCCCCGACGCCCACGTACCACTTGAGGATCTCCGCCTCGGTCAGGCCCTCGCCGACGTCCGGCATCCTGAACTCGCGAAAGCGCTGCGCCTGTACGGCCATGATCGTCACAACCCTCTCCTCAGTACGCCAGCACGCGGTCGACGGCGTCGAGTACGCGGTCAAGACCGGGCAGGTACTCGTCTTCCAGCCTGGCCGGCGGGTACGGCGCGTGGAAACCGCCCACCCGCAGCACCGGCGCCTCCATGGCGTAGAAGCAGCGCTCGGTGATCCGGGCCGCGATCTCCGCGCCGGAGCCGAAGAAGACCGGCGCCTCGTGCACCACGACCAGCCGGCCGGTCTTCTCCACCGACGCCTGCACGGTGTCGAAGTCGATCGGCGAGATCGAGCGCAGGTCCACCACTTCCACGCTGCGGCCCTCGTTCGCCGCCGCGGCCGCCGCCTCCAGGCACACCTTCACCATCGGCCCGTACGCCACCAGGGTGACGTCGGTGCCCTCCTGGGCCACCGCGGCCTTGTGCAGCCCGGCGGGCACGGCCGAGACGGCCACCTCGCCCTTGTCCCAGTAGCGGCGCTTGGGCTCGAAGAAGATCACCGGGTCGTCGCACTCGATGGCCTGCCGCATCATCCAGTACGCGTCCGACGCGTTGGACGGCGAGACCACCTTCAGCCCGGCGATGTGCGCGAAGAGCGTCTCCGGGGACTCGCTGTGGTGCTCGACCGCGCCGATGCCGCCGCCGTACGGGATGCGGATGACGATCGGCAGCTTGATCTTGCCGAGCGCCCGGGCGTGCATCTTCGCCAGCTGCGTGACGATCTGGTCGTACGCCGGGAAGACGAACCCGTCGAACTGGATCTCCACCACCGGGCGGTAGCCGCGCAGCGCCAGGCCGATCGCGGTGCCCACGATGCCGGACTCGGCGAGCGGGGTGTCGATCACCCGGCCCTCGCCGAAGTCCTTGAACAGGCCGTCGGTGATCCGGAAGACGCCGCCGAGCCGGCCGACGTCCTCCCCCATCACCAGGACCTTCGGGTCGTTCTCCAGTGACGTGCGCAGCGACTCGTTGAGCGCCTTCGCGATGGCCATCTGCGTCATGTCAGTGCCCCTTTCCGGCGCTGCCGGCGCCGTGGCCCGCTGCGGGGGCGTCCTCGAAGGAGTCCAGGTACTCGGCGAACCGCGCGCGCTCCTCGTCCACCAGCGCGTGCCCGTCGGCGTAGATGTGCTCGAAGACCGCCATCTTGTCGGGGTCGGGCATGCCGCGCACCCCGTCCCTGACCCGCTTGGCCAGGACGTCGCTCTCGGCCTCGACGCTCGCGTAGAACTCCTCGTCGGCCAGGTCCTGCTTGTCGAGGTAGGTGCGCAGCCGGGCGATCGGGTCCTTCGACGCCCACTCCTCGCGCTCCTCGTCGGCGCGGTAGCGCGTCGGGTCGTCGGTGGTGGTGTGGGCGCCCATCCGGTAGGTGAACGCCTCGACGAGCATCGGGCCCTGCCCGCTGCGGGCGTGGTCCAAGGCGGCCCGGGTCACCGCGAGCACCGCGAGCACGTCGTTGCCGTCCACCCGGACGCCCGGGAAGCCGAATCCGGCCGCGCGCTGGTAGATCGGCACGCGGGACTGCTTCTCGGTCGGCTCGGAGATCGCCCACTGGTTGTTCTGGCAGAAGAACACCACCGGCGCGTTGTAGACCGCCGCGAAGGTGAAGGCCTCGGCCACGTCGCCCTGGCTGGAGGCGCCGTCGCCGAAGTACGCGATCACCCCGGCGTCCGCGCCGTCCTTGGCGACGCCCATCGCGTAGCCGGTCGCGTGCAGCACCTGCGAGCCGATGACGATGGTGTACAGGTGGAAGTTGTTCTCGTTCGGGTCCCACCCGCCGTGGTTGACCCCGCGGAACATGCCCAGCAGGTTCAGCGGGTCCACGTCCCGGGTCCAGGCGACACCGTGCTCGCGGTAGGTCGGGAAGATGTAGTCGTCGGGGCGGGTGGCCCGGCCGGAGCCGATCTGGGCGGCCTCCTGGCCGAGCAGCGACGCCCACAGCCCCAGCTCGCCCTGCCGCTGCAAGGTGATCGCCTCGGCGTCGAACCGCCGGGTCAGCACCATGTCCCGGTACAGGCCACGCAGCTCGTCCGGGGTCAGGTCGATGGAGTACGCGTCGTGCTCGACGCGTTCGCCTTCCGGGGTCAGTAGTTGTACGAGCTCGGGCTCGCCCCCACGGCGCTTCGCGCGGCCGCGGCTACTGCTCCGCGCGGCGGTGCTCTTCACGCTCACGTTCGCTCCTCCGTCTGTCCGGCCCCCGGGATCTGCCGGAGAACCAGTGCGGCTGACCAGGTCCGGCGGGACGCACGGGGTATGTGCGGCATGACCGGGCCAGGCGTGACAACGCCCCGGCGAATGGCCTGCAAAGCAGACGTTACCTATATCCGGAAGCCTTCGCGTACACCGAGGGCACACTTTCTGACCTGCGGTTTTGCTTGGATTTCCTAGTAGTCCGCGTTACCGCAGGCCATGACCGGGACACCGGCACCGTATCCCGATCGGGAAAACTCCGTAAGGGGTGAACGGCACGGAGCGCCGTCAGGTTCCGGCCACCGGCGCGAACGCGACCAGCCGGACATAGCAGACGCAAGGCCACCGCCGCCACTCGCACCGGCCGGAGCCGCCAGTTGATCTACGCTGAGCCGCGTGATGGGCACGGCACAGCGGCCGCCCGCACTGACCGCCCTGTTACGCCGCTACGACCGTGCGGCAACCCTGCTGACCTGCGAACGCGTTCCGCGCGGGTTACTCAACCGGGGCTGGCGGATCACGACGAACAGCGGCCGCTTCTTTCTGAAACAGTACGTCGCCGCGGACACCGCGGCCCCCGCGGTGATCGCCCGGCAGCACCACGCGACGCGCAGGCTCGTCCGGATCGGACTGCCCGCGGCCGCGCCGCTGCACGACCGGGACGGCGCCACCGTCACGGTGGTCGACGGCCACGGCTACGCGCTCTTCCCGTGGGTCGAGGGCCGCCACCGCGAGGGCACCGAACTCTCCGCCTGCCAGTCCCGCCGGCTCGGCGCGCTGCTCGGCATGGTGCACACCGGGCTGGCCGACACCCAGCCGCCGCCCCCGGCCGGGCCGCACCCCAGCGCCGACCCCGACCGTACCCACGAGCAGATCGACCAGCTGCTGGCGCTGGTGCGCGGGCACCGCCCGTACGACGCGTTCGACGCGCTCGCCGAGCACCGGCTGCTCGAACGCCGCGAGTTGCTGCGCCGCTACGCGCACCGGCGGCCGCCGGACGCCGACGGCACGGTCAGCGGCTGGGTGCACGGCGACTTCCACCCGCTCAACGTGCTCTACCGCGGCGAGGAGCCCGCCGCGATCATCGACTGGGACCGGCTCGGCGTCCACCCGCGCGCCGAGGAGGCGGTGCGGGCGGCCGTCATCTTCTTCGTGCACCCCGCCGACGGGCGGCTCGACCTGGCGAAGATCCGCGGGTACGCCCGGGCGTACCGGCGGGCGGCCGGGATCGCCGCGGCCGAACTGGCCGCGGCGGTGCACCGCGTGTGGTGGGAGCGGCTCAACGACTTCTGGATGCTGAACTGGCGCTACCAGCACCGCGACCGCCGCTCCGATCCCCTCTTCCCGGCGGCGTCCGCGCTGGCGGTGTGGTGGACGGAGGAGTACGCCCGCGTGTGCGAGGCGTTCACGGGGTGAGCGCGGCGGGGGGCCGTCAGCCGGTGGCGCCGGACGAGTCCCCGCCGGTGGCGTCCGCGCCGGCGCTGCTCCCGCTGCTGCTGCCCTCGCTGCTACCGGTGCTGGTGCCGGTGCCGCCGGCGTCGCCGCCGGCGGACGTACCACCCGTGGTCGGTGCGGTGGTGGGCGGCTTCGTGGTGGGGGCGGTGGTGGGCGGCTTCGTCGTGTGGGTGGGGGCCGTGGTGGGCGCTGTGGTGGGAGCCGTCGGCGAGGAGGTGGTCGGCTGGTCGGTGGGGGAGTCGCTGGCCTCGCCGGAGTCCGTGGGCTCGTCGGAGACCTGGCCGGAGGAGTCGTCGGACGGCTGGTCCGTGCTGTCGTCGGACGGCTGGTCGGCGGCCTGCGAGGTGCTGGGCGGAGGGGTGTCGTCGGTGGTGGTGCCGCCGCCCCCGCCGCCGCCCCTGGTCGCGAGGTAGACGCCGAGCGCGATGGCGAGCACCGCGGCGATCACGAAGAGCACCGGCTTGACCCAGGGGCTGCCGCCGGCCGGCGGCTTCTCGCCGTACCCGTGCACGTCGTCGTCGCCGCCGACCCCGGAGATCCCGCCGAGCAGCGGGCCGATCTCGGCGGTGGAGCCGTTCTGCGGGTGGCCGCCGCTCTGGGCGACCACGGTGGGCGCGGTGCCGGTCTGGCGGGGCGTGACGGCGGTGACCGCGCCGGTGTTCCACTGGCCGCCGGTCCAGCCGCCCTGCTGGAGGAGGGTGTGGTGGGCGTACCCGACCAGCGCCCGCATCTCCTCGGCGTTCTGGAACCGGGCCTCGGGCTGCTTGGCGAGCGAGCGCAGCACCAGGCCGTCCAGCTCCGGCGGCACCCGGTCGCTGATCTGCGACGGGAGCTGCGGCTCGTCCTGCACGTGCTGGTAGACCACCGAGAGCGGGGTCTCGCCCACGAACGGCGGCCGCAGCGTCAGCAGTTCGTACAGCAGGCAGCCGGTCGCGTACAGGTCGCTGCGGTGGTCGACGGTCTTGCCGAGCGCCTGCTCGGGGGAGAGGTACTGCGGGGTGCCCATCACCATGCCGGTCTGCGTCATGGTGCTGGCCGCCCCGTGCAGCGCCCGGGCGATGCCGAAGTCCATCACCTTGACCGCGCCGGTGGTGGTGATGATGACGTTCGCGGGCTTGATGTCGCGGTGCACGATGCCGGCGCGGTGGCTGTAGGCGAGCGCGTCCAGCACACCGGAGACGATCAGCAGCGCCTGGTCGACCGGCGGCGGGGTGGGCCCGGTGAGTAGGTCCTTGATGGTGTGGCCCTCGACCAGCTCCATCACGATGTAGGGGACGGTACCCGTACGGGTGATGTCCTCGCCGGAGTCGTAGACCGCGACGACCGCGTGGTGGTTGAGGCCGGCCACCGACTGGGCCTCGCGGGTGAAGCGGGCCCGGGCCACCTGGTCCTCGGCGAGGTCGGAGCGCAGCAGCTTGACGGCGACGATCCGGCCGAGCCGGACGTCCTCCGCCGCGAAGACCTCGGCCATGCCGCCGCGCCCCAGCCGTCCGGTCAGCCGGTACCGGCCGTCGCCGATCACCGCTCCGGGGCCCCAGGGACCGCCTGCCTCCGACGGTTCGATGCCGGCGGCCGTCTCGTTCGGGTCGACCATCAGTCCTCGTCGTCCGTCCATGTCGTGCGAGCCGTGTGGCTGCGGGCCTGTCGTACGCGTCGCTGCTGTCGCTGTCCTGGTGCGCCACCGTACCGCTTTTCCGCAGGGTGATCCGGTGCGCGTCCGGCTGCCGTACAAAGGTCACCGCATTGTGCGCGGACGATGCGTATCAGGTGACGAGATGGTCAACGAACTTGACGTGCAGGTGCGATAAGCGAGACTTGGCGGGCAAGCTCGGGGACTGGTCTGTCCCGGTCCACTTCCAGGGGGTAGCAGTACTGATGAGCGGGGACGCCACACAGGGCGGGTTCACGGGGCGCTCGGTCGGCGGCGGGCGGTATGTACTGCGCGACCTGCTCGGGCAGGGCGGAATGGCGTCCGTACACCTGGCACACGACACGGTGCTGGACCGGCCCGTGGCCGTCAAGACCCTCCACACCAACCTCGGCACCGAGCAGTCGTTCCGGGAGCGCTTCCGCCGCGAGGCCCAGTCCGTCGCCAAGCTCAACCACACCAACATCGTCTCGGTCTTCGACTCCGGCGAGGACATGATCGACGGCCAGATGGTGCCGTACATCGTGATGGAGTACGTCGAGGGCAAGCCGCTGGGCGACGTACTGGCCGCGGACATCGCCCAGTTCGGCGCGATGCCCGCCGACAAGGCGCTGAAGGTCACCGGCGATGTGCTGGCCGCGCTGGCGGTCAGCCACGAGATGGGCCTGGTGCACCGCGACATCAAGCCGGGCAACGTGATGGTCACCCGGCGCGGTGTGGTCAAGGTGATGGACTTCGGCATCGCGCGGGCCATGCAGTCCGGTGTGACGTCGATGACGCAGACCGGCATGGTGGTCGGCACCCCGCAGTACCTCTCGCCCGAGCAGGCCCTCGGCCGCGGCGTGGACGAGCGCTCCGACCTGTACTCGGTCGGCTGCATGCTCTTCGAACTGCTCACCGGGCGGCTGCCGTTCGACGCGGACTCGCCGCTGGCCATGGCCTACCAGCACGTGCAGGAGACCCCGCCGGTCCCCTCCACGGTCAACCAGGCGCTGGGCCCGGCCATCGACGCGCTGATCGCCCGCGCGCTGCGCAAGAACCCGGCCGAGCGCTTCCCGACCGCCGACGCGATGCACGACGAGATCGAACGGGTGCTGGGCGCCACACAGAGCGGCGCCATGCCGGTGATCACCGGCAACCCGGTGGGCGGCAACCGCGGCGAGGGCGTGGCCGCGTCGGTCTTCCCGGCCCAGCCCGGTCAGGTGCCGCCCCCGGCGCAGCAGGTACAGACGCCGTACGCGCCGACCCCGCAGCCGGGCTACGGGCCGACGACCCCGCCGCCGTCGGCGTACGGCTACCCGCAGCAGGGTGCCCAGACCCCGCCGCCCACCCCCGCGTACAACCTCGCGCCGGCCCCGGTGCCGCAGCAGCACCCGATGAACGGCCCGGGGGTCCCCGGCGGCCCCGGCATGGGCGCGCCGAACCGGCCGGGCCGCGGCGGCGGCCGGTCGTCCAACACCCCGCTGGTCGTGGGCGTCGTGGTGGCCGTGGTGGCGATCGCGGTGATCGTGGGCGTGGTCGTCGCCATGACCGGCGGCGGCGGGGGCGGCGACACCACCGCGGACCACACCGCCCAGCCGGACGTCAAAACCAGCACGTCGGCGACGGCCAGCGCGTCCGCGAGCGACGACGTGGTCCAGGGCGACCAGACCCGCACCATCGAGACCAACGAGTGCACCGACGCCCACAACGACTTCATCAACCCGGACAAGCCCGACGTCGCCACGATGCCGGACTTCCACACCGACTACGTCGACTCGGTCGTCGCCTGCATGAAGGCCGCGGGCTGGAAGTACACCATCAAACACACCAACGAGCAGCTGTGGGGCAAGGGCTCCGTGACGAGCCAGTCGCCGTCCGCCGACGACGACTACGACCCGAAGACCGACGGCCCGGTGACCATCTGGGTGTCGACGGGCAAGAGCTCCGACTGACCGCCGGCCGCCAGGCCGCGCACCCCCGCACCCCCTGCACATGGCGAAGGGGCCCTCCTCCCGCGGGAAGAGGGCCCCTTTCGCTGTCGCTCACGGTGTCACCGCGGGGCGGTGCTCACAGGTAGGGCCCGCCGGAACGGCCCGCCGGACCGCCCTGCTGCTCCTCCTCGAGGCCCCCCGCGCCGGGCGGCAGGGCGCGCCGCATCTGCTCCAACTGGGCCCGCGCGGCCATCTGCTGGGCGAACAGTGCGGTCTGGATGCCGTGGAAGAGCCCTTCGAGCCAGCCCACGAGCTGCGCCTGCGCGATCCGCAGCTCGGCCTCGCTGGGCACGCTGTCGTCGGTGAACGGCAGCGACAGCCGCTCCAGCTCCTCGACCAGCTCCGGGGCGAGCCCCGCCTCCAGTTCCTTGACCGAGCCCGCGTGGATCTCCTTCAGCCGGACCCGGCTGGCCTCGTCGAGAGGAGCCGCCCGCACTTCCTCCAGGAGCTGCTTGATCATGCTGCCGATCCGCATCACCTTCGCCGGCTGCTCGACCATCTCCGTCACCGGGATCTCACGGGGCTCCTCGCCCTCGCCCGGCGAGCCGCCGAGCGCCATCCCGTCCGGCCCGACGACCAGGACCTGCGGGTTCTGCGCGTTCTCCGTCGACCGTTCGTTCATCGGCATCTCCATACGGCCATTGTCCCGCAGTGGCGCCGCGAGCCACGACCCCGGGACGGGGCACGGCCCGGAGCCGTTGTCCACCGCGGTCGGACGTTGGTCACGGACGCCGGTCACGGGCGGCGGTCACGGGCGGCGCAGCCGCACCCCGAGGAACCCCAGCCCCAGCCCGACCAGCACCAGGCCGGTGCCGAGCGTCGTCACCCGCGGCACCGGGCGGCCCGCGGTGACGAGTGGCACCGCTTGGTCGGCCCGGTCGGCCTGCTCCGCGGCGGGCCGGGCCGCGCCCGCCTGGGACGACGGCAACGGAGTGGCGGCGGGCTCTCCGGCGCCGGTGCCGGCCGGGGCCTGGGGCGCGCCGCCGGTGGTGGGGCGGTGGAGCGGGGTGTGCGGGGGCCGGGGCGCGCGGGGGGTTCCGGCGGCGGGCGCGGTCCGCGTCTTCGCCGTTGCTTCTGTCTTCGCCTTCGCCTTCGCGGTGGGCGCGGCGTGGCCAGGGTGGTGTGGTGCGGGGGCGGTGGCGGGCGCGGCCGGACGGGCCGGGGTCTGCGCGGGGTGGGGCGCGGCCGGGCCGGCAGGGGCGGGCGGCGCAGCGGGCGCCGGGGGAGCGGTGGCGTCCGGTACGGCGGTGCCGCCGGCGGCGAAGCCCGGCAGCGTCAGGCCGGTGCCGGCGCCGGTCAGGGGCAGCGGGCGGGGCAGGACGGGGGCCTGCGGACGGGCGGCGGGCGGCGCGGTGGGGCCGCCGGGAGCGGCGGACCCGGCGTGCGGACCGGACGCAGGACCGGAGCCGGCCCCGGAACCCGCGACCGTACCCGTACCGGAACCCGCGGCGGAGGGGGCCGAGGGTGCCGGTCGAGGTGCGGCCGGGCCGGGGCGGCCCGGACTGTGCTGCTGATGTGCGCCCGGGTGCGGCGCGCCCTCGGCCGCCCACGTCGGCGCCGCCGTACCGAGCAGCGCGGCGCCCAGCACCGCCGTGCCCACCGCCGCTTGCCGAACCCGGCCCCGCCTGTGCTCCGCCGCCCACCGCACGTTCGCGCCTCCCGCACCCGCCGTGTATAGGACAAGCGTCACATGATGTGGCGAATACGGCATTACGGGCGGGCGGTGGTACGTCCGCGGCTCGCCGTTCTCAGACCGTCAGCAGGATCTTCCCGATGTGGGTGCTGGACTCCATCAGCCGGTGCGCGTCGGCGGCCTGGGCGAGCGGGATCGCGCGGTCGACGACGGGCCGCACCGTGCCCGCTTCGATCAGCGGCCAGACGTGCTGGCGGACCGCCGCAACGATCGACGCCTTCTCGGCCGGCGGGCGGGCGCGGAGCGTGGTGGCGGCGACGGCGCCCCGCTTGGCCATCAGCTTCGCGAGGTTCAGCTCGGCCTTCACGCCGCCCTGCATGCCGATCACCACCAGGCGGCCGCCGGGCGCGAGCGCGTCGATGTTGCGGTCCAGGTACTTCGCGCCCACCAGGTCCAGGACGACGTCCGCGCCGTCGGGGCCGAGCTCGGCGACGAAGTCCTGCCGGTGGTAGTCGATCAGCTGGTCCGCGCCCAACTCCCGGCAGGCGTCGAGCTTCTCCGGGCTGCCCGCGGTGACCGCGACCCGCGCGCCGACCGCCTTCCCGAGCTGGATCGCCATGGTGCCGATCCCGCTGGACCCGCCGTGCACCAGCAGCGTCTCGGTGGGCCGCAGATGGGCCACCATGAACACGTTCGACCAGACGGTGGCGGTGACTTCGGGCAGCGCGGCCGCCGTCACGAGGTCGACGCCCTTGGGTACGGGGAGCAGTTGGCCGGCGGGCACCGCCACCTTCTCGGCGTAGCCGCCGCCCGCGAGCAGCGCGCACACCTCGTCGCCGACCGCCCAGCCGGACACACCGGGGCCGGCGGACACGATCCGGCCGGAGCACTCCAGCCCGGGGTAGGGCGCGGCACCGGGCGGCGGGTCGTAGTGGCCCTGCCGCTGGAGGAGGTCGGCGCGGTTCACCGCGGCGGCCGCGACCTCGACCACGACCTCACCGGTGCCGGCCACCGGATCGGGTACGTCCGCCCAGGTCAACGCGTCCGGGCCGCCGGGCTGGGGAATCGTCATCGCGTACATGCGAAGGCAGGCTACTCCGCCGCGGGCCGCTCCCCCACGAGCGCGCGGGGCCTGTCGCCGGCCAGCACGGCCAGGGTGTCGCGCAGCCAGCGGTGCGCGGGGTCGGCGTCGTGGCGTACGTGCCAGGACATGTCGAACCTCACCGCGGGCAGGCGCAGCGGGATCTCGTGCACCGCCAACCGCAGTGCGGCGGCGGCGCGTTCGGCGAACCCGGAGGGCACGATCGCGTACGCGTCGGTCTCCAGCGCGAGGAAGCAGGCCGCACCGAAAGTCGGCACCGTGGCCAGCACCCGCCGTTCCAGGCCGAGTTCGGCGAGCCGGTCGTCGATGACGCTGCGGGCGCGGCCGTGCCGGGAGACGGTGACGTGGGGGAGGGCGACGAAGCCGGCGGGGGAGAGCGGGGCGGATGCCGGGCCGCGCGCGGGGGAGTCGCCCCCGGGCCGTACAGCGGCGACGTACCGGTGCTCGGCGAGGTGGGCGGTGCGCACGTCCGGCGGAGTCTCGGGCAGGGCGCCGAGGTCGAGGTCCACCCGGTCGCGCAGGTCAGCCGGGTCCTCGTCGCCCTCGGGCAGGATGCGCAGCCGCACCCCCGGCGCCTCGCGGGCGACCCTGGCGAGCAGCGCGGCGCCGAGTACCACGGCCACGCTGTCGTTCGTCCGGATCACGAAGTCCCGCTGCACCTCGGCGAGGTCGACCGGGGGAGGCGGGCGCAGCGCGGCCAGCGCCTGGCCGAGCGCGGCGGCCGCCTGCGGGCGCAGTTCCCGGGCCCGCGGGGTCAGCGCCATCCCGCGGCCCGAGGGCACCAGCAGCGGGTCGCCGACCACCCGGCGCAGCCGGGCCAGGGTCCGGCTCATCGCGGACGGGGAGACGTTCATCACGGCCGCCGCGCCTGTGACGCTGCCCTCGCGGAGCAGCGCGTCCAGGGCGGGCAGCAGGTTCATGTCCGGCAGGAGCATGCGGCCAGTCTGGCACCGAACGTTGCGTGCCATGCAATGGTTGTATGACAACCAGGACCTTGTGATCAACGGTGGCCGGATTGCACGCTGAACACGTGATCAACGCACCGAAGCACTCGGGACCTGGACAGCAGCGCACGGACCAGGGCGCAAGCGCGGACCTGGACATCGGTCCGGGGGCCCGGACCGGGATCAGCCCGCGGCAGCGCGCCGTCGGGCTGCTCGTGGCCGGCTGCTTCTTCATGGAGAACCTCGACGGCACCATCGTGTCCACCGCCGCGCCCCGGATCGGCGCGTCCCTCGGCGTCTCCGCCACCGCGGTCGGCCTGGTCGTCACCGCCTACGTCCTCACCCTCGCCGTCCTGGTGCCGCTGAGCGGCTGGCTCACCGCGCGGTTCGGTGCGCGCCGGATCTTCCTCTCGGCGATCGTGCTCTTCACGGCCGCCTCGCTCGCCTGCGCCGCCGCGTCCGACCTCGGCGAACTCGTCGCGCTGCGCGTCCTGCAGGGCGCGGGCGGCGCGATGATGGTGCCCGTCGGACGGCTGGTGGCCCTGTCGGGGGCCGCCAAGCCCGACATCCCGCGGATCGTGTCGTACATCGTGTGGCCCGCGCTGATCGCGCCGGTGGCGGCGCCGCTGCTCGGCGGTGTGATCACCACGTACGCGAACTGGCACTGGCTGTTCCTGATCAACATCCCGCTCGGGCTGGTCGCGTTCGCCGCCGCCTGGCGGCTGATCGAGGGCGGCCCGGCCACCGGGACGAGCCCGCTGGACTGGCTCGGGCTGGTCTGGACGTCGGCGGGGCTGGGCGCGCTGACGTACGCCGGGCACCTGCTGGCGGACTCCGGCACGCCGCTGCCGCTCGCCGCCGGTCTCGGCACGGCCGCCCTGCTGCTGATCGCGCTCGCGCTGCGGCACCTGCGGCGGGCCGCGCACCCGCTGATCGACCTCGGCACGCTCACCACGCACACGTTCCGCGCGTCCGTCTCGGGCGGCTCGGCCTTCTGGATCTCGGTCGCCGCGGTGCCGTTCCTGCTGCCGCTGCTCTTCCAGGAGGTCTTCGGGTGGAGTGCGGTGCGCTCGGGCGCGCTGGTCCTCTTCGTCTTCGTCGGCAACATCGGCATCAAGCCCGCGACCGGCTTCCTCTTCGGCCGCTTCGGCTACCGCACGATGCTGGCCGCCTCCGGCGTGGTGCTGGCCGCCACCATGGCCGGCTGCGCGTTCCTCACCTCGGGCACGCCCCTGTGGCTGATCGGCGCCCTCGTCACCCTCAGCGGCGCCGCCCGCTCCGTCGGGCTGACCGGCTACAACACCCTCGCATTCGCCGACGTGCCCGCGGACCGCATGCGCGACGCCAACACCCTCAACGCGACCGCCACCCAGACCGCCGCGGGCCTCGGCGTCGCCGCCGCCCCCGTCGCCCTCCGCCTCGGCTCCCCCCTGACCCACCACCTCCTGGGCCACGCCTCCCCCGCCCTCTCCTACAGCGCCGCCTTCGCCCTACTCGCCCTGCCCGCCCTCGCCGCCACCACCAACGCCACCCGCCTCCCCGCGACCGCCGGCGACGTCCTCCGCCGCTGACCCGGCAGGGCGGCGGCGGGCGCGCGGGCACGGCCGGGTCTCAGGTCGTCCGGTGGATCGCGATCAGCCGGTCCCCCGCCCGCAGCGCCCCCAACTGCGGGTCGTCATGGCCGAGCAGTTCCTCCCCGCGCCGGACCGACACCACCAGGTCCGCCAACTCCCTGGGCGCGCTGCCGACTTCGGCCGGCTCCACCGCCCGCTCGATGAGATCCAGCCCGCTGCCGTACGTGATGAGGTCGTCCATCACCCGGCCCGCACTCGGACTGAGCATCGACATCCCGAGCAGCCGCCCCGCCGCACTCGAACTCGTGATCACCGCGTCGGCCCCGGACTGCCGCAGCAGCGGCGCGTTCTCCTCCTCGCGCACGGACGCCACGATCCGCGCCGTGCCGTTGAGCTGCCGCGCCGTGAGCGTGACCAGCACCGCGGTGTCGTCGCGCTGCGCGGCGATCACGATCTGCCGGGCCCGGCCGACCTCCGCCCGCAGCAGCACCTCGTTGCGGGTCGCGTCGCCGCTGACCGTCACGAACCCCTCGTCGGCCGCGGCCTGCGCCACCTTCGGCACCGGGTCCACCACCACGATCCGCCCCTGCGGCACGCCCCGCCCGATCAGGGTCTGCGCGGCGGACCGCCCCTTCGTCCCGAACCCGACGATCACCACATGGTCGTGCAAGGCGCTCCTCCAGCGCTTGAGCCGGTACTGCTCCCTGGTGCGCTCGGTCAGCACCTCCAGGGTGGTCCCGACCAGGATGATCAGGAAGACCACCCGCAGCGGCGTCACCAGCAGCGTATTGGTCAGCCGCGCCGCGGTGCTGTACGGGACGATGTCGCCGTAGCCGGTCGTGGACAGCGTCACCGTCGAGTAGTAGAGCGCGTCCAGGAACGACAACGAGCCGCCCGCGGCGTCGTGGTAGCCGCCGCGGCCGACGTAGACGACGGCCACGGTGATCACCAGCACCAGCAGCGCGAGCAGCAGCCGGCGGATCACCTGCTTGAGCGGCCCGGCCGCCGGACGCGGGAGCAGCACCCGGTACGCGGTGCGGACCCCACTGCCGCCCTCGACACCGCCGTGGCCCGCGAAGTCGCCCTCGGGGTACGGCGGATACGGCTCCGGGCCCGTCCCGTCCGCGCCGCGGGAACCACGGGGCAGCCTCACCGCGCGCTCCCCCGAGCCGTGTCGGCCATCCCGATGTCCAGCACCTTGACCTCCTGACCCGCCGCCGCCCCGCCCGGCGGCACCACCGCCATCCCGTGGGCGCCGGCCAGCCCGCGCAGCATCGCCGAACCGGCGTGGCGCAGCGGCCGCGCGGCCGCCCGGCCGTCGAACACCACCGGCACCAGGCGGGTGTCGCTGGCGTGCCCGCCGACGTCCTCGGTGAGCGGCGCGGTGTACGACGCGGGGGCGGGGTGTCCGCCGAGCGTACGCAGCAGGGGCGCGACGAGCGTCAGCACCCCGGCGGCCGCGGCGAGCGGGTTGCCCGGCAGGCCGATGAAATGGCTTCTGCGGGGCGGGACTTCGGCCCCGGTGTCCTCCCCCTCCGCGGCGGCCGCGGTGCCGCCCGGGCCCGGGGTCCCGTACGGGCCGCACGGGAACTCGGCGAGCAGCATCGGGTGCCCTGGCCTTACGGTCACCCCGTCCACGCGCAGCCGCGCGCCGAGCCGGGCCAGCGCGCCGTGCACGTGGTCGCGCGGGCCGCTCGCGGTGCCGCCGGTGGTGACCACCAGGTGCGCGCCGCGGGTCGCGACGGCATCGGCGATCGCCGCGCGCAGCGCCTCCGCGTCGTCCGGCAGCGTCCGTACGGCGACCACGTCCGCGCCCAGCGCGCGCAGCCACGGCGGCAGCATCGGGCCCAGCGCGTCGCGGACCAGGCCCTTGCCCGGCCGGCCCGCGGCCAGCAACTCGTCGCCGAGGACGAGCAGTTCGACCCGTGGCCGGGCCACCACCGCCAGGTCGTCGTACCCGGCGGCCGCGGCGAGCCCCAGCACCGCGGGTGTCACCGTCGCCCCCGCGGGCAGCAACTCCTGGCCCGCACGGCACTCCTGGCCGCGCCTGCGCACCTCCTGGCCCGGCACCGGCACCGGCTGGTCCGCGGCGACCTGCAACCACTCGCCGTCCGGCCGCAGTTCGACAGCGCCGTGCTCGTTGCGCAGCACCGCCACGGCACCCGGGGGGAGTTCGGCTCCGGTCGCCACCCGCACCGCGTGCCCGTCGGCGAGGTGGGCATGCGGCGCCTGGCCGGCGAGCACCTGCCCGGTCAGGTGCCAGGGCCCGGGGCCGGCGAGCGCCCAGCCGTCCATCGCCGAGGAGTCGAACGGCGGCAGGTCCGTGAGCGCCGCCAGGCCGTGCGCGAGCGCGGTGCCCAACGCCTCGTCGCTCAGCGGGACATGCACCGGGTCCAGCCGGCGCGCGGCGGTCAGCGCGGTGTGGCGCGCCCTGAGCCAGGCGGTGCCCGACCGCCGGAAGACGGTCGAGGCGGGGGCGTGCAGGTGCGGGGCGCTGTCGGGGTCGGAGTCGGGGTCGGAGTCGGGGCCGGGGTCGGCGCCGGTCTCCGGTGCGGCGGGGGCCGGGTGGGTGCGGCGGCGCAGGTAGTCGGTGAGGCCGAGGCCCTCCAGGTACGCCCGCACCGAAGGGTCGGCGGTCAGCTCCGCGAGGCTGGGGTCCATGTCCTCGGCGGCGGGCGGGGCTTCGGGGGAGCCGTTGCCGTCGGGTCCGGTGCCGGGGCCTGGCGAACTCATTCCGGGGCGCCCTCGGTGCCGGCCCTCGGTCCGTTCTGCTCCGCCGCGGCAGCTTGTTCAGCCTGTTCGGCCTGTTCGGCCCACCGTACGGCCAGTGCCGCGGCCTTCTCCGCCGCCGCGCGCACCTCGTCCGGGCCGCCGCCCGCGCGGCCTGCGGCATAGCCGACGAGGAACGTGGTCAGCGGCGCCGCCGGCCGCGCCACCCCGTGGGCCGCGTCGCGGGCGAGGTCGAGCAGGACGCCGGTGTCCACCTCGAGGTCGATGCCCAGTTCGGTCTTGGCTGCTGCGATCCATTCGTCCAACACAGGCCCATCGTCCCTGATCCCGGCGCGGGCGCCACGCAGGCTCACCCCTCGGGCCGGCGCTCCAGGCGGGCCCGGGCCGCCGCGACGTCCGCCCAGGTGTCGCAGTCGAAGGAGGCGTCGCCGGTCGGGTCGGCCATCCTGCGCAGCGCCAGCCCGCCGGTGAGCAGCCGCAGCGGCAACCCGCCGAGGCTGCCGTACTCCCCCGCGAGCAGCGCCAGTTCGCGGCGCAGCGGCTCCACCCGGTAGGCGGCGGCGAGCGGTTGGTCCCGCCCGCCGGCGTCGGTGAGCAGCACCCCGTCGGCCCCGCGCTCGGCGGCGGCCGCGGTGTCCGCCAGCGCGCCGACCGCGGCCGGGGTCAGGAAGGGCAGGTCGGCGGCGAGCACCACGACCACGTCCGCGCCCGGCGTGTCCGGCCCGGGGGCGTCCAGCGCGGCGAGCCCGGCGGCCAGCGCCGGGACCGGTCCGCCGCCGGGCGGTTCCTCCCGGACCCAGCGCACCGGCCGGGCGGTCGGCCGCCGGGGGCCGACCACCACCGTGGCGCCCGCGGCCGCGCAGGCCGCGAGCACCCGGTCGAGCAGCGGGCGGCCGCCGACCGCCAGCGCGGGCTTGTCGGTGCCGCCGAGCCGGCGGGCGGCGCCGCCGGCCGGCACCACCGCGTCGTAGCGCGTCGTCATGCCCGCGAGTATGCCGGTCAGACCGCGGCGAGCAGCACCGCCGGGTCCTGCACGCAGTCGGCCACGAACCGCAGGAAGCCGCCCGCCGTGCCGCCGTCGCACACCCGGTGGTCGAAGGTGAAGGACAGCTGCACCACCTGCCGCACCGCCAGCTCCCCCTGGTGCACCCACGGCTTGGCCGCGATCCGGCCGACCCCGAGCATGCCCGCCTCGGGGTGGTTGAGGATCGGCGTGGAGCCGTCCACGCCGAACACGCCGTAGTTGTTGAGGGTGAAGGTCCCGCCGGTCAGCTCGGCCGGCGTCAGCGCGCCGGTCCTGGCGGCTTCGGTCAGCCGGGCGATCTCCGCGGCCAGTTCGGCCGTGGTCCTGGCCTGCGCGTCCCGCACCACCGGCACCACCAGCCCGCGGTCGGTCTGCGCGGCGAACCCCAGGTGCACCGCGGGCAGCCGGACGATCTCGCCGCGCGCGGTGTCGACCGCCGCGTTCAGCTCCGGGTGGCGGGCCAGCGCGGCGGTCACGATCCGGGCCAGGAGCGCCAGGACCGAGATCCGGGTGCCGGCCTCGCCCGCGGCCGCGTTCATGGCCGCGCGGGCGGCGAGCAGCGCGGTGGCGTCGGCGTCGACCCAGCAGGTGGCGTCGGGGATCTCCCGCCTGCTGCGCGCCAGCTTCTCCGCGACCGCGCCCCGTATCCCGCGCAGCGGGACCCGCACCTCGCCGTCGACGGCCGGCCGGGCCGCTGCCGCCGGAACGCTGCCGCCCTCGGTCCCGGCCCCCGCGAGGGCGCTCGCCGCGCGGTCCACGTCGGCCCGCAGGATCAGCCCGTCGGGGCCGCTGCCGGTCAGTGTCCGCAGGTCCAGGCCCTTCTCCCGGGCGATGCGGCGCACCAGCGGCGAGATGACCGCGACCGGTCCGCCGTCGGTGTGAGCGAGGTCCCCGCGCGGGGGCTCGGCCGAACTCCTCGCGGGCCCGGCCGCATTCGCCGCGGGCCCGGCCGTACTCGGGGCCGCCGCCGTCTCGTGTCCGACCGCCGCGCTCACCGCGCGCACCCGGGCGCGCCTGCGGCTGACCGCGGCCTGGGTGCCGTAGCCGACCAGGACGTTCCCCGAACCCTCGTCCTCGGCGGCGGTGTCCTTCCCGGACGGCTCCGCGGACGGGTCCGCGCCGACCGCCACCGTCACCAGGGGCCGCCCGACCGCCAAGGTGTCGCCCTGCGCGCCGTACCGCGCGGTGACCACCCCGCCGTAGGGGCAGGGCACCTCCACCACGGCCTTCGCGGTCTCCACCTCGACCACCGGCTGGTCCACCGCGACGACCTCGCCGACCTCCACCAGCCACCGCACGATCTCCGCCTCGGTGAGCCCCTCACCGAGGTCGGGCAGGGTGAACTCCTTGACCGCGGCCATCACCCCTCCTCCCACTGGAGGCGGCCGACCGCGTCCAGAATCCGGTCCACACCGGGCAGGTGGTGCCGCTCCAGCATCGGCGGCGGGTAGGGGATGTCGAAGCCCGCCACCCGCAGCACCGGCGCCTGGAGGTGGTGGAAGCACCGCTCGGTGATCCGCGCCGCGATCTCCGCGCCCGCGCCGCCGAACCCGGACGACTCGTGCACCACCACCGCCCGACCGGTGCCGCGCACCACCTCCGCGACCGTCTCCTCGTCGAAGGGCACCAGGCTGCGCAGGTCCACCACGCCCAGGTCCCAGCCCTCCTCCTTCGCCACCTCGGCTGCCTCCAGGCACACCGGCAGCGACGGCCCGTACGTGATCAGGGTGGCGCCGCGGCCGGCGCGCCGCACCACCGCCCGCCCGATCGGCGGCACCGGGGCCGGCGCCTGCGGCGACCAGTCGGCCTTCGACCAGTACAGCCGCTTGGGCTCCAGGAACACCACCGGGTCGTCGGAGGCGATGGCCGCCCGCAGCAGCCCGTAGGCGTCCTCGACGGTCGCGGGCGTCACCACGTGCAGCCCGGGGGTGTGCAGGTAGTACGCCTCGGAGGAGTCGCTGTGGTGCTCGACGCCGCCGATGCCCCCGCCGTAGGGGATGCGGATCGTGATCGGCAGCGGCAGCGCGCCCCGGGTGCGGTTGCGCATCCGGGCCACATGGCTCACCAACTGCTCGAACGACGGGTAGGCGAAGGCGTCGAACTGCATCTCGACCACCGGCCGCAGCCCGTACATCGCCATGCCCACCGCGGCGCCGAGGATGCCCGCCTCGGCGAGCGGGGTGTCGGTGCACCGGTCGTCGCCGAAGTCGCGGGCCAGGCCGTCGGTGATCCGGAAGACGCCGCCGAGGGTGCCGACGTCCTCACCCATCACATGGACCGCCGGGTCGGCGGCGAGCGCGTCCCGCAGCGCCTGGTTGAGCGCCTGCGCCATGGTGGCGGGCTTGGCTGCGGGGGCGGCGGACGCGGCGGGAGCGTCCGGTGCCGCGGCGGGGGCGGCCGCCTGGGAGGCAGGGCTCATGACCGCTGCTCCGCTTCCAGTTCGGCTCGCAGCATGGCCTGCTGCTCGCGCAACTGCGGGGTGGGTTCGGCGTAGACGTGGGCGAACAGGTCCGCCGGGTCCAGCCGCGGGTCGTCGTGCATGCGGGCGCGCAGGTCGGCGGCGAGCGCCTCCGCGTCGTCGGCGGCGCGCTGCCGCAGGGCGTCGTCGAGCAGGCCGCGGCCGGTCAGCTCGCGCTCCAGCAGGATGACCGGGTCGTGCGCGCGCCAGGCGGCGACCTCGTCCTCATCGCGGTAGCGCGTCGCGTCGTCGGCGTTGGTGTGCGCGTCGATCCGGTAGGTGACCGCCTCGACCAGGGTGGGGCCGCGGCCGGCGCGGGCCCGCGCCACCGCCTCGGTGAGCACCTGGTGGACGGCAGCCGCGTCATTGCCGTCCACGAGACGGCCCGGCATGCCGTAGCCGACCGCCTTGTGGGCGAAGGTGGGAGCGGCGGTCTGCTTGGCCAGCGGCACCGAGATCGCGAAGCCGTTGTTCTGCACCAGGAAGACGACCGGGGCCTGCCAGACGGCCGCGAAGTTCAGCGCCTCGTGGAAGTCGCCCTCGCTGGTGCCGCCGTCGCCGACCATCGCCAGCGCCACCACGTCGTCCCCGCTGAGCCGGGCCGCGTGCGCGAGACCCACCGCGTGCGGCAGCTGGGTGGCCAGCGGGGTGCTCAGCGGCGCCACCCGCGCCGCGCGCGGGTCGTAGCCGGTGTGCCAGTCCCCGCGCAGCAGTGTCAGCGCCTCGACGGGGTCCACCCCGCGGGCGACCACCGCGAGGGTGTCGCGGTAGCTGGGGAAGAGCCAGTCCAGCGGGTCGAGCGCGAGCGCGGCGGCGACCTCGCACGCCTCCTGGCCGGTGCTCGACGGGTAGACCGCGAGGCGGCCCTGCTTGGTCAGGGCCGTCGCCTGCCGGTTGAACCGGCGGCCGCGGACGAGCTGCCCGTACAGCCGCGTGAGCAGCTCGGGGGCGAGCCGGGCGGCCTCGGGGGTGCCGAGCAGCCGGAACGGCTCCTGGTCGGGCAGCAGCGGCCCGGCCTCGGTGCGCGGGCGCCAGGCGGGGGTGTCCAGGACGGTCATCGCGAGCACCTCCTCGTGATCGGTGACCGGTGTCGGTCGGGTCGGCGAGCGGGTCCCGCTCTCCCAACCGATTGTTCGGTCGCCGGAGGCATTTTGGCTACGGGGTGGTTCGGCCTGTGGACAAACGGTTCTGCACAGCCTGAGATGGAACCAGTACGTCCATGCTAGGCAGTCGCGGGGGGATGGCGAGAGAACGAATGGCCGACGACGCACGAGGGGTCCGCCCGCTGGACCCGATCGACCGCATGATCCTACGGCTGCTCCAGGAGGACGGCCGGGCGTCGATACGCTCCGTGGCCGAGCGGGTGCACGTCTCCCGCGCCAACGCGTACGCCCGGATCAACCGGCTCGTCGAGGACGGGGTGATCCGGGGGTTCAGCGCCCGGATCGACCACGAGCGGGCCGGGCACGGCGCCTCCGCGTACATCACGCTCAAGATCGTCCAGAACTCGTGGCGCACGGTACGGCAGAAACTCGTCACTCTTCCGGGGGTCGTCCACATCGCACTGGTCAGCGGCGACTTCGACGTCCTGCTGCTGGTCCACACGGTCGACAACCGCAGTCTGCGCGAGCTGGTGCTCACCCGGCTCCAGGCGATCGAGGAGGTGCTCAGCAGCCGCACTCTGCTGGTCTTCGAGGAGACCGACCTCGTGGTCGGCGACTGGCCGGAGCGCGAGGGCGGTCCGAGCGGCTACCCGGTGGTCTGAGAGGCGTCCGGCGGTATGCGCAGCCCGTCGAAGGCCAGCCGCACCACCGCGTCCGCGAGCTGCTCGGCCTGCGCGGAGCCGCGGCCGTCCGGGCGGTACCACTCCACCACCGAGTTGATCATGCCGAAGAGCAGCCGGGTGGCGAGCCGGGGCTCCATGTCCGCGCGCAGGTCGCCCTCGGCGACGGCGTCCCCCAGCAGGGCTGCCACCCGCTGGTCGAACTCCCTGCGCCGCTCCATCGCCCACCGCTCGGTGCCGGTGTTGCCGCGCACCCGCAGCAGCAGGGTGACGTACGGCAGCTCCTCGACCAGCACGTCCGCGGTGCGGCGGGTGACGTACTCCAGCCGGTCCACCGCGCGGCCGGCGGTCGCGCCCGTCTCGTCGAGGATGCCGAACAGACCCTCCAGGGCGCGGCCGACCGCCCGGTTGAGCAGTTCCTCCTTGCCGCGAACGTGGTGGTAGATCGAGGACTTGGAGATCCCCGCCGCCTGCGACAGGTGCTCCATGGAGGTGCCGTCGTAGCCGCGTTCGTTGAAGACCTCGACCGCTACGGCGAGCAGCGAGTCCGGCGTGTAGGTGTCGCGCTTGGGCATGGTCATGAGCAGACCACAGGTGGGGCCGCCGCCGCACGCCGCCTCAGTTCCGGGCTGGGCGCGTAGCGTCCGGTCGGGTACCAGGCGTGCAGGCCGTCCAGCAGGTCCCGCACGTAGGGCAGCGAGATCCGCTCGCCCCACTCCAGCGGCCCGAGCGGGTAGTTCACGCCCAGCCGCATCGCGGTGTCCACGTCGTGCGCGGAGGCCACCTCGCGGGCCACGGCGTCCAGCGCGAAGTCCACCAGCATCGCCACCGTGCGGGCGACGACCATGCCGGGCACATCCCTGATGACGCTGACCTCCTTGCCCATGGCCTGGAACAGGCCGGTCGCCGCGGCCACGGCGTCCGCGTGCACCCCGGCGCCCGGCGCGATCGCCACCCTGGCGGCGGCCCGGTAGTCCAGCGCCAGGTCGAACTGGATCGACGGCTCGCCCGGCAGCCGCCCGTCGGCCAGCCGCAGGGTGACGCCGCCGGGCAGCACGAACCCGTCCGGCGCCCCGGGGACGGCCTCCTGCCGGCGCACCTCCACCCGTGCCTCCGCCGCGAGCGCGGCCAGCTCCGCGGCCGGGCCGAGCGAGCCGCGCAGGGTGACGTACTCCGGCGCCATGGCGGCGTCCGCGGTGTGCGGCTCGGTGGCGGCCGCCACCTCGGCCGCTGCGTGCGCCGGGCCGTACGGGAACCAGCCGCGCCCGGTCTTGCGGCCCAGCCGCCCGGACTCCACCAGCCGGCGCTGCGCCAGCGACGGCCCGAACTTCGGGTCGCGGCCGTACGCCTCCCACACCGAGCGGGTGACCGCCTCGTTGACGTCCTGGCCGATCAGGTCGGTGAGCGCGAACGCGCCCATGGCAAAGCCGCCGCTGCCGCGCAGCACCGCGTCGATGGTGGCCGGGTCCGCGGCGCGCTCCTCGTAGACGCGCAGCGCCTCGGCGTAGAAGGGGCGGGCGACGCGGTTGACGAGGAAGCCGGGGGTGTCGGTGCAGCGCACCGGGGTCTTGCCCCAGGCGGCGGCGAGGTCGAAGGCGGCGGTCACGGCGGCCGGGTCGCCCGCGGCGCCCGCCACGACCTCGACCAGCGGCAGCAGCGGCGCCGGGTTGAAGAAGTGCAGCCCGACCAGCCGGCCCGGGCGGCGCAGCCGGCCGGCCACCGCCGTCACCGACAGCGAGGAGGTGTTCGTCGCCAGCAGGCAGTCGTCCGCGACGACCTGCTCCAGTTCGGCGAAGAGCGCCTGCTTGACGGCCAGGTCCTCGACCACGGCCTCCACCACGAGCCGGGCGGGCGCCAGATCCGCGACGGTGGCCGCCGGCGCCAGCCGGGCGAGCGCGACGGCGCGCTCCTCGGTGCCGAGCCGGCCCTTCTCCACCAGGCGGTCCAGCCGCGCGGTGACCGCCTCCACCGCGGCGGAGGCCCGGCCGGGCACCGCGTCGTGCAGCAGGACGCGGTGCCCGGCGACCAGCGCGACCTGCGCGATCCCCTGCCCCATGGTGCCGGCGCCGACCACGGCAACGGTGCTGGTCAGATCTGGTGCGGTCACGTTCGCTCTCTCCTCGCCGGGGTCGACGACGTCGTCCGCGCGGCGCCCGCGGCGCGGACGCGGAAGTTTTCCACAGGCCGGGACGGTCCCCCTTGTCCCGACCGAACATTCGGTTAATCTAGCCGTGTCCCCACCACTCAGCCCAGCTCGACGAGGAGTTGGTCCCATGACCGCCGATCTGTCCACCGAGCTCCTGGTCGAGCGCCACCGCGGCACCCTCGACCGGGCGCTGGAGGCCGTGCGGACCCGCGCGTTCTGGTCACCGCACCCCGAGCACCCCAAGGCGTACCCCGACGCGGAGGCCGGCCGCGCCGCCTTCGAAGCGCGCCTGGGCGCCGAGTTCCCGCTCGACCAGCCGGGCACCGACGCATGGGTGGGCGAGGAGCGGTCGCCGTTCGGCATCGAGCTGGGCATCCGGTATCCCCACCCCGACCCCGACGTGCTGCTGCCGGCCATGCGCGCCGCCGTGCCCGCCTGGCGGGTGGCCGGGCCCGAGGTCCGCGCCCTGGTCTGCCTGGAGATCCTCGCGCGGATCAACGCGCGGACCCAGGAGTTCGCGCACGCCGTGACGCACACCACCGGCCAGGCGTTCACCATGGCGCTCCAGGCCGGCGGCCCGCACGCGCAGGACCGCGGCGTGGAAGCGGTCGCGTACGCGTACGCGGAGCAGGTCCGCACCCCGGAGAGCGCGGAGTGGACCAAGCCGCAGGGCAAGCGGGAGCCGATCGGGCTGCGCAAGACGTTCACCGCGGTGCCCCGCGGCATCGGCCTGGTCATCGGCTGTAACACCTTCCCGACGTGGAACGGCTACCCCGGCCTGTTCGCCTCCCTCGCGACCGGGAACGCGGTGCTGGTCAAGCCGCATCCCCGGGCCGTGCTGCCGCTGGCGCTGACCGTCGAGACCGCCCGCGAGGTGCTCGCCGAGGCGGGATACCCGAAGGACCTGGTCTGCCTGGCGGTCGACCGCCCGGGCGAAGGGCTCGCCAAGACCCTCGCACTGCGCCCCGAGATCCGCATCATCGACTACACCGGCTCCACCTCCTTCGGCGACTGGCTGGAGACCCACGCCCGGCAGGCCCAGGTCCACACGGAGAAGGCCGGCGTCAACACCGTGGTGATCGACTCCACCGACGACTACCCCGGCATGCTCGCCAACCTCGCCTTCTCGCTGTCGCTGTACAGCGGCCAGATGTGCACCACCCCGCAGAACCTGCTGATCCCCCGCGACGGCATCGACACCGACCAGGGCCACCGCGGCTACGGCGAGGTGGTCACCGACCTCGCCGCCGCGGTCGACAAGCTGCTGGGCGACGACAGCCGGGCCAACGCCCTGCTCGGCGCGCTGGTCAACCCCGACGTCAAGGCCCGTCTCGACGCCGCCCCGGGCCTGGGCCGGGTGGCGCTGGCCTCCCGCGAGGTCACCCACCCCGACTTCCCGCACGCCGTGGTCCGCACCCCCGCGATCATCGCGCTGGACGGAGCCGAGCCCGAGGCCGAGTCCGCCTACCTCTCGGAGTGCTTCGGGCCGGTCTCCTTCGCCGTGGCCGTCGACTCCACCACCGCCGCGCTGGAGCTGCTGCGCCGCAGCATCCGGGACCAGGGCGCCATGACCGTCGGCGGCTACACCACGTCCGAGGAGGTCGAGCGGGAGCTGGAGGAGGTCTGCTTCGAGGAGTGCGCCCAGCTGTCCTTGAACCTCACCGGCGGGGTGTACGTCAACCAGACCGCCGCGTTCTCCGACTTCCACGGCTCGGGCGGCAATCCGGCGGCGAACGCCGCACTGTGCGACGGCGCCTTCGTCGCCAACCGCTTCCGGGTGGTGGAGGTGCGCCGCCCGGCCTGAGCGGCGCCCGGCGCCCCGCGCGTGGACCGCGGCGGGCCGGGCCGCCTCCCGGCTCAGCCGCGCCCGGGCGCCAGCGGCGAGCGCGAGGTCGCCGCCCAGTGGTAGAGCGCCATGCCCACGCTGGTGGCGAGGTTGTAGCTGGAGACCTGCGCGCGCATCGGCAGGGAGACCAGCTCGTCGGCCTGGTCGCGCAGCTCGGCGGATACGCCGTGCCGCTCGGAACCGAAGACGACGAGCGCGCCGTCGGGCAGCCCGGTGTCGCGGATGTCCGCGCCCTCCGGGTCCAGGACGTAGCGCGGCCCCGGCGGCAGCTCGGCCGGACCGGCGTGCTCGACGGCGGTCGCGTAGTGCAGCCCGGCGCCGGACCGTACGGCGTTGGGGTGCCAGGGGTCGAGGTCGCCGGTGGTGACCACCCCGGTGGCGGCGAAGCCGGCCGCGAGGCGGACCACGGCGCCGACGTTGCCGAGGTTGCGCGGCCGGTCGAGCACGACCAGCGGGGCGAGCCGGGGCAGGCGGTGCAGCGCGGCGAGGTTCGCGGCCCGATCCCGGCGGACGGCGAGCGCGGCCACCCCGGTCGGATGCACCCGGGGCACCAGGTCGCGCAGCACCTCGCCCGGCACCTCGGCGACCCGCGCGGCCAGTTCCGCGCCGAGGTCGGGCGCCAGCCCGTCGGCCAGCCGCAGCAGCCCGGGCCGGTCGGCGGTCACCGCGACCGCCACGTCGGCGCCGAAGCGCAGCGCGTGCTTGAGGGCGTGGAATCCGTCGAGCAGCACACAGCCGGGCCCCGCCGCCCGCCATGCGCGCACCGCGGCCGCGCCGCCCTCCGCCCGCGCGGCCTCGTCCTCGGTCATGCGCCCACCCTACGGGCCGGCCGGCGCCTGACCCGTACGGCCGTCAGGTGAGGGCGGACGGCGGCGGGCCGACGGCCGGCTCGGCCGGGGCCTCGACGCGCGGCCCGGGCAGCACCCCCGCGGCGGACTCCCGTACCCGGCGGCGGCTGACGGCCTGGTACTCCGCCCACAGCAGGAACCCGGTCGGCAGGAACACCGCGTCCGCGGAGATCATCGCCAGCGAGAAGAACGGCAGCCCCAGCACCACGGCGATCGAGGCGTGCTCGATCATCATCCCGACCAGCAGCACGTTCTTCACCCGGCGGTTGAAAAGGGTGAAGGGGAAGGCGACCTGGACGATCACCGTGCCGTAGGTGATCAGCATGACCACCACGGCGTGGCTCGCCATCGTGTGGGACAGCGCCGGCCAGGGCGTGAAGTCGTCCAGGTGCAGCGGGTAGTACAGCGCGGTGCCGTCCTGCCAGCGGCTGCCCTGGATCTTGTACCAGCCGGCGGTGGAGTAGATGAGGCACACCTCGGCCACGATCACGAGCATCGCGCCGTTGTGCACGACGTTGGCGACGATCTCGAGCACCGTGCGCGGCTCGCCGGGCGCGTAGCGGCGTACCGCCCACCACACCGCCTGACCGGCCCAGCAGGCCCAGAAGACCAGGTCCCAGCCGTCGCTGAGCTTGCCGCCGAGGGTGGCGCCGAGCAGCACGGCGCCGAACACCGCCCACAGCGCGATGCCGACCGGATCGACACCGGCGCGCGCGGCGACGGGGGCGGCCGCGGCTACGGGTGCGGGTGCGGGTGCGTCCGCCCCGACGGGCTCCGGCGCTTCCTCGGCCGCCGTTTCCTCCGCCGCTGCCGCCTCCGCCGCTTCCGCCTTCGCCCGGGCCGCCTCCGCCCGGCGCCGCGCGCGGCGGCTGTCGAGCGACCAGACCAACCCGCAGCGGGTGAAGGCGAGGTAGATCGCGAGGATGTGGACCACGTTGTCGCCGCCGTCGCCCATGAACACGCTGCGGTTCTGCAGCGACAGCACCCCGACCATGAACATCAGCGCGGACGTCCGCGTCCGCCACCCGAGCACCAGCGCGGCGCTGGACAGGATCGCGAAGGCGTAGCCGATCTCGAACCAGGCGCGGCTGTCACTCCACATCAGCACGCTGAACGCGTGGTTGCCGGCCAGCAGCCGCTGCGCCAGGTCGAACCCCCAGGCGCTGTGCGGGCCGTAGAGCGCGCCGCGGTGCGGGAACTCCCGCAGCAGGAACAGCAGCCAGGTCAGCGAGACGCCGATCCGCACCACCGCGCTCTGGTACGCGCCGATGGCGGTGCCGGTGACGCGGGTGAGCCCGCGCGTGACGGCGCGGTCGAGCGCGGAGCTGACGCTCGCGAAGCTGGGGGTCGCCGGGACGTGCCGCCCGGCGCGGGCCTCGGTGCGGCCGCCGGGCGTGCTCATGAGGAGGCCCCCTGCCGGGCGGTGGTGGTGGAGGTGGAAGTCGTGGTCGGGGTCGTGGTGGGAGTCGTGGAAGTCGTGGTCGTACCCGTCCCCGTGGACCCGTCGACGACCCACCAGGGGAGCGTGCGGTACTGGGTGGTCGGCCGGGAGAGTCCGGCGGCGCTCCAGGTCGGCTGCCCGACCGGGGTGGTGGCCGCACGGGCCTGGACCCGGACCACGGTGCCCCCGTTCAGTTCGGTGCCCAGCCGCCCCTGGACGATGCGCTGGAGGTAGGTGCGGCTGAGGTCGCCGCCCACGGGATTGGTGGGCTGCTCCTGGGCGTCATGGGTGTCGGTGTAGTAGCCCCAGGCGCGGCGCAGTTCGTTCTGCTGGGTGTGGCTGGGGACCGGGTCGTGCCGCATGGCGGCGATGTCCATGCCGGTCAGGTCCACCCAGCCGGTGGTCTCGGTGCCGCCGCCGGGCTTGCTCACCTCGGCGCGCGCCTGGATGTGCACGTTCTGCTGGAGCGGGTCCGGGGCGAACAGCTTCCAGTTCTGCTCGAACTCCGGGTAGATGTAGTCGTTGACGGCGGCCGCGTGCTCCTTGCTGAGCGTGTTCGAGGGCGCCACGTACAGGAACACCATCGCCAGGTGGAACAGCGCACCGACCGCGACCGCGCCCACGACCAGCGCCACCACTATCCGCCCGGGCAGCGACAACCCCGCCACACTGGGCGGCGGCCCCTCCGTTGGCCCCATCCGACCCTCCCCGCTCTCCGCTGCGCCCGGGTGCCGACCCTAGCCACCCCGGGACCCCGGCGGTGACCTTACCGAGTTATCCACAGGCGCAGGAAGATACGGACGCGCCAAGGCACGGATGCGGTAGGGGCGGCGCGCTACAGGACGTAGCCCTCGGCGCCGCTGTCGTCGACGACCGGGCGCCCGGCGGCCTCCCAGTCGAGCATGCCGCCGCTGACGTTCACCGCGTCCACGCCCTGCGCGATCAGATACTGCGCGACCTGCGCGGAGCGCCCGCCGACCCGGCAGACGACGTGGACGGTGCCGCCCTCGGGCAGCTCGGCGAGCCGGCCGACGACCTCGCCCATCGGGATGTGCAGCGCGCCCTTGGCATGGCCGGCGGCCCACTCGTCGTCCTCCCGGACGTCCAGGAGGGTCGCGTCGGCCGGCACGGCGGCGGCGTCCACCGCGGGGAGCTGGGAGTGGAACATCGGACGCGGCCTCCTGGGACACGGAACTGCACGATCAGGGACGTACGGCGGCCGCGGGCACCAAGGCGGCGCCGCGGGCTACTGGAAAGCTACCTCAGCCGCCGGCGGCGCCATGGACCAGCTCGGCGAGCCGGGCCTCGCGCTGCGACACCTGCGTGAGCAGCTGCTCGGCGATCTCGTTGAGCAGCGCGTCCGGGTCGTCGGGGGCGAGCTTCATCATCTGCCCGATGGCGCTCTCGTCGAGTTCCGCGGCCAGCGCGGCCAGCTTCTCCTTGCGCTCGGCCAGCCACTCCAGCCGGGCGTAGAGCACCTCGGCCTCGCTGGGCAGGTCCGTGACCGGCACCGGTCCGGCGTCCCACTCGGCGGCCAGTTCGCGCAGTCCCGCCTCGTCGGCGTAGGCGTACGCCTCGTTGACGCGCGCGATGAAGCCGCTGCGGCGCTCCTTCTCGGCGTCGTCCTGCGCCAGGTCGGGGTGCGCCTTGCGGACCAGCTCGCGGTACAGCCGCTGGGCCTCCTTGCCCGGGCGCACCCGGCGCGGCGGGTTGGGGTCCTCCACCGGCCGCACCCCGTCGGCGCCCAGCAGCCCGCCGAACAGCTCCTCGACCCCGGGCATCGGCATCACCAGGGCGCGCGCCTCCCAGGCGCGCTCGATGTCGGCCCGGTCGCCGCTGTGCGCGGCGACGGCCTCCGCGATCAGCGCGTCCAGCTCGTCCAGCCGCGCGTACATCGGGCCGAGCCGCTGGTGGTGCAGCCGGGAGAAGTTCTCCACCTCGACGCGGAAGGTCTCCACCGCGATCTCGAACTCGATCAGCGCCTGCTCGGCGGCGCGCACCGCCTTCGCCAGGCGCTCCTGGCCCTCCGTGTCCACGTACGCGGCCCCCGCGGCGGCGGACCGGCCCGCGGCCGGGTCGGCGCTCGGGTCGGCTGAGGTCCCGTCGGCGGCGGCAGACGGCGCGGAGGCGGCGGACGGTCCGGGTCCGGAGGTGTTCGTCACCCGGACAGCGTAGGCCCTCTACGGTCGATCATGCCGGGAGCGCGGTCGCGCGCGGCCGCGGACTACGCACCCCGACCGGTCCCGCGGGCGGCCCGGTCCGCGGGGTGCGGGGCCGGCGCCGGGCGCCCGCCCCGGCCCGCGCGCCCGGCGGCGGTCCTACGATCCGACGGGTCGTCACCATGCCCCACACGGGCACCAATCCGGCCGATCTGCCGACCGAATCGGCCGTTTCGTGCTTGCCTTGAAAGCCGGACGACCCCTGACCCAGCTCACTCAGCGCGGAACCACAGCGCCGGACCGCAGGTGCACGACGTTGGACGAGATCATCCGGCATCCCGATGCCACCGAACCTGACCGCCACACCGACCGCCCCACCGCTCGTTCCGAAGGTGCCGCGCCCCCGGCCGGGCCCGCCACGGCGGCCGTGCCCGTGATACGGCCCGCACCGCTGCCGCCGGTCCGCCTGCCCGCACCGCCGCTGCCCCCGTCGGCCGCGGCCCCCGCACCGGCCGCGGCCTCCGCGCCGGCGGCGGCCCCCGCGCCGGCGACCGCGGCCCCGCCCGGGCTGGCGGCCCTGCTGCGGCTGGCCGTGCTCTGCGTGGACCCCGACGGCCGGATCTCGTACTGGAACCGCGGCGCCGAGGAGCTGTTCGGCCACCGCTGGGAGCACGTCTTCGGCCACCGCGCGGCGGGCCTGCTGAGCACCACCCGCCCGGCCGCCGGGCACACCGACAAGCGGCCCGCGGCGGCCCGCCAGGACACCCTGGAGCTGCTGGACGACGTCACCGTCTCCTCCTGGGCCGGGGCGCTGGCCGCCACCGACCGCGACGGCACCTTGAAGGACGTGCTGTGGTGGACCTACCGGCTGGTCGAGCCGGGCGGCCGCAGCCTGCTCGCCATCGCGGTGCACGCCAAGCCGCTGCGCACCGGCGGGCTGCGCCTCGCGCTCGGCGGCCGGCTGCTGCCGTACGGCGCGGAGGGGCCGCAGCGCCAGGACATCGCGGTCGCCGCGGTGCTCGCGCCGAGCGCCGACCCGGCGGCGGGGCAGGCGGCGGCCGGCCGGCTCGCCGCGGTGCTGCCGGGCGCCAGCCCGGGCCGGCTGGACCGGATCGTGCGGCAGATCGCGGCGCTCGGGCCACCGGCGCTGGAGGTCGAGGACGGCGTCCGGCTGCCCGTCGTCCCGCAGGAGCACGCCGCTCTCGCCGCGGCCGCCCGCGCGGAGAGCGCCGTACGCGCCGTCCGCAGGGAGTTGCCGCCCGGCGGCCGTACGGTCGCCGCCGCGGAGCAGGAGGGCAGCGGCGGCAACGGCGACGGCGACGCGTCCAGCGCGTCCGCGCTCACGGCGGTGCCGCCGCCCTCGCTCACGCCGTACCCCGCCCCGGCCGGGCGGAAGAGGAAGCGGAAGGCGGCGGCCGCGCCCGTACCGTCCGATCATCAGCCCGGAAACCGGCCGGACCACGACCACGCACCGGATCATGCTCCGAACCGCGCGCCGTCCCCGCCGTCGGACAACGGCTCCCCTGGCCCCGCGGTCGCCGGACGCGGCGACCGGCACGCGCCCGCCACCGTCCCCCACCCCGGCAACGCCCTCGACGAGCAGCTCGCCCTGCTGCGCGCCGCCGGCTCCTTCATCGGCTCCACCCTCGACCTGGACACCACCGCCCGCGAGCTGTGCTCCGTCACCGTGCCGCGCTTCGCGGACCTCGCCTCGGTGCTCGTCGTGGACCAGCTCTTCTCCGACACCGAGCCGCCCAAGGGCGACCGCCCGTCCGACACCGTGCTCGTCCGGCGGGTCGCCACCGCCCTGCCCGAACCGGCCGGCGTGTGGGAGGTGGCGGTGCCCGAGGGCGAGCTGGTCTCACTCCCGGCCGGGGACATGGTGCCCCGGCTCGGCGACCCGGTGCTGGTGCCCGTGGTGGACCCCGCGCTCTCCCCGGACATCGCGCTCGACTTCGGCGTGCCGGCGCTGGGGCCGCTGATGGCCGGCCACTCGCTGATCGTGGCGCCGCTGACCGCCCGCGGCACCGTGCTCGGCCGGGTCTACTTCCTGCGCGGCCCGGGCCGCCGCCCGTTCGACGTCCGGGACGCGGCGACCGCCGCCGAGGTGGTCGCGCGCGGCGCCGTGCACATCGACAACGCCCGGCTGCACCGCCAGGAGTCGCGGGCCGCGGCCACACTCCAGCGCTCGATGATGCCGACCCGGCCGCCGCGCATCCCCGGCGTCCGCATCGCGCACCACTACATGCCGGGAGACCGGCAGGCCCAGGTCGGGGGCGACTGGTTCGACGCGATCCAGCTGCCCGGCGGCCGGGTGGCGCTGATCGTCGGCGACGTGATGGGCCACGGGCTCCAGGCGGCGGCCGTGATGGGCCAGTTCCGTACCGCCGTCATCACCATGGCCGGGCTCGACCTGCCGCCGGCGCAGCTGCTGCGCCACCTCGACAACCTCGCCCACCGGCTGGGCACCGAGCACCTGGCCACCTGCGTCTACGCGATCTACGATCCGATCCACCGCACCCTCACCCTCGCCAACGCCGGCCACATCCCGCCGGTGCTGGCCGGCTCCGACGGGCGCGGCGAGCTGCTGCGCATCCCCGGCGGCGCGCCGATCGGGGTGGGCGGGGTGCCGTTCGAGACGGTGGAGGTCCCGGCGCCGGACGGCAGCTGGCTGGTGCTGTGCACCGACGGGCTGGTGGAGGTGCGCGGCCAGGGCATCGACGCGGGGCTGGCGGCGCTGTGCGCCAACGTGATCGAGCCGCAGCAGTCCCCCGAGGACGTGTGCGCGCAGATACTCGCCCAGGTGCACTCCGACGACCGGAACGACGACGTGGCGCTGCTCGTCGCCCGCTTCGAGGGGGTCGCCCCGCAGGACGTGGTGCGCTGGAGCCTGCTGATCGAGGACGCCGAGGTGGCCCGGGCCCGCGAGCTGACCCGCCGCCAGCTGTCCGAGTGGGGCCTGGAACACCTCGCGGACGTGGCGGAGTTGCTGGTCAGCGAACTGGTCACCAATGCGATCAGGGCCGCGTCCTACGAGGTGGAGCTGCGGCTGATGCGCGTGGGCAAGCTGCTGGTGGAGGTGAGCGACGACAACCACAACCTGCCGCAGCTGCGGCGCGCGGAGGCGGACGACGTGACCGGGCGCGGGCTCGGACTGGTGTCGAACCTGTCGCGGCGCTGGGGTACCAGCCGGAAGGCGGTCGGCAAGGTGGTGTGGTTCGAGCTGCCGCTGCCCTCCTGACGGGGACCGCAAGCGAGCAGCGGGCGGACTGCGGGTCGGAGTGCGGGCGGGACTGCGGGCGCACGGGTAGCTGATATCGTTGCATTTTACAACCTTGCGCCGCCGGCACCCGGCCGCGGCCGCCCCGGCAGGAGTGTGACCGCGATGTCCGCAGCAGCGACCCCCGCCCCGCCGGCCGAGACCACCGCCTCGCTCGAGGTGATCCAGCGCGAGCTGACCGCGTTCGCCCGGCGCGCCCGCGCCACCGCCGCCCGCATGCACCCCGAACTGTCCCTGGTCGCGTACACCATCCTCGCGCACCTGGAGGAGCAGCAGGGCTGCCGGGCCACCGACCTCGCCGCGCACTACCTGCTGGACAAGTCGACGGTCAGCCGCCAGGTGGCGGCCCTGGAGCGGGACGGCTTCCTGGAGCGGCGGACCGACCCCACCGACCACCGGGTGCAGGTGCTGCACCTCGCGCCGCGCGGCGTGGCGAGCCTGGCGGCGGCCCGGGTGCGGCGGCAGGAGACGTTCAAGGAGCGGCTCGCCGGGTGGGACCCGGCCGACCTGGAGCGGTTCGCCGCCTACCTGGTGCGCCACAACGAGGACGCCGCGGTACACCCGTGACCTCGCCGGCGCGCGCCGTCAGGCAGTGGCGCAGCCACCCGCCTCCTGGTCGCCGTCGAGCGCGGCCGGGTCCGGCTCGGTGCAGGGGACGTCGTCGGGCAGGTAGGTCTCGGCCCAGCGGGTGAGTTCGCCCAGCGCGGGCCGGATCGCGAGCCCCGCCTCGGTCAGTCCGTAGCTGACCCGCAGCGGCGGGCCGGGATCGACCTCGCGGACCACCAGTCCGGCGTCCGCGAGTTCGGTCAGCCGGTCGGAGAGCATGCGTTCGCTGATCCGCGGGATGGCCCGGCGGATCTCGGCGAAGTACGCGGGGCGGTGTGTGAGCACTGCCACGATCAGCCCGGTCCACCTCTTGCCGAACAACTCGAAGACCCTGGTCAGCGCGACGTCCACGCCTCGACAGGGGGCACCCGGGCGCACCTGCTGTCCCCGTTCCATGGCCACAGCGTACTCCGTCACACCCCTAGCGCTGCAAAAAAGTAAGTCTCTGTGTTAAAAATAGCTACGTACGAACTTGCGGCACCGCTGACGTCGGAGAACGTCATCAGCCCACCGAGCGCGGCGCCGATCCCAGCCCTTATCCCTTGATGACGAAGAGGCTTCACCATGGCCACGCTGCTGCACATCGACTCGTCCGCCTTCCACGACACCTCCGTCTCCCGCGAGGTCACCGCGACCTTCCGCAAGGAGTGGGAGAGCCAGCACCCCGGCGGCACCGTGATCTACCGCGACCTGGCCACCGCGCCGGTGCCGCACCTGACCGCGGACGGCATCATCGGCACCAACGTGCCGGCCGAGTCGCGCACCCCCGAGCAGGCCGCCGCGGTCGCCCTGCGCGAGGAGCTGGCCGACGAGCTGGAGCGCGCGGACGCGATCCTCATCGGCACCCCGATGTACAACTTCACGATCCCCTCGACCCTCAAGGCGTGGCTGGACCAGGTCATCGTGGTCGGGCGGACCGCGGGCGAGGGCGGCTCGGTCGCCGGCAAGCCCGTCACCGTCGTGACCGCCCGTGGCGGCGGCTACGGCCCCGGCACCCCGCGCGAGAGCTTCGAGTTCGCGGCGACCTACCTGGAGAAGGTGCTCACCGGGATGCTGTCGCTGGAGGTCCACTTCGTGATCCCCGAGCTGACGCTCGCCCGCGTCAACCCGGCGATGGCCTCCCTGATCGACGCCGCGGACGCCTCGAAGGCGAAGGCGCACGAGGACGCGGCGGAGAAGGCCAAGACGCTCGCCGCGCGCTTCGCCGCCTGAGGGCGACCGCCCAAGGGACCCGCACAAGGGACCCGCACAAGGGATGTCGACAAGGCAACACCCGTAAGACAACGCGTGCCACCCACGCCAACGGGGCCGCGGCCACCCGTCGTTCGCACGACAGGCGGCCGCGGCCCCGCGGCCTGCTCGCGCCGGACGCGAGCAGCGGACTACGTCAGAGGTTGACCCCGAAGTCCTGGGCGATGCCGCGCAGGCCGGAGGCGTACCCCTGGCCCACCGCGCGGAACTTCCACTCCGCGCCGTTGCGGTACAGCTCGCCGAAGACCATCGCGGTCTCGGTCGAGGCGTCCTCGGTCAGGTCGTAGCGGGCGATCTCCGCGCCGCCCGCCTGGTTGACCACGCGGATGAACGCGTTGCGGACCTGGCCGAAGCTCTGCTGCCGGGTCTCGCCCTCGTAGATCGAGACCGGGAAGACGATCTTGTCGACCTCGGCCGGCACGCCGGCCAGGTTGACCTTGATCGACTCGTCGTCGCCCTCGCCCTCACCGGTGAGGTTGTCACCGGTGTGCTCGACGGAGCCGTCCGGGCTCTTGAGGTTGTTGAAGAAGACGAAGTGCTTGTCCGACACGACCTTGCCGGAGGCGTCGAGCAGCAGCGCACTCGCGTCGAGGTCGAAGTCGCTGCCGGTGGTGGTCCTCACGTCCCACCCGAGGCCGACGGTGACCGCCGTGAGTCCGGGGGCCTCCTTCGTCAGCGAGACATTGCCGCCCTTGGAGAGGCTGACACCCATGCTGGATCTCCCTGCTCGGTTCGGCGCGGGCCACGCCGCTTGACGATTCCTTTGCCCAACGGATTCAACGCACACCACCCTGCCCGGGTTCCCGCCCGGCTGCCACCGCGACCCGCACGCAGAACAGGGCGGCATCGAAGAACGATGCCGCCCTGTCCGGGTCCTGCCTGGAAACACCGGGTGCTTCCGCTGGTGCGCGAGGGGGGAGTTGAACCCCCACGCCCTTTCGGGCACTGGAACCTGAATCCAGCGCGTCTGCCTATTCCGCCACCCGCGCATGGGTGCCGCCGTTGGGCTTCTCACCTGGACTTCGACCGGTAGGTCTTGCTGGTGGGAACCCCGTCCGACATGCAGAAGATTAGCACGCCGCAAGCCGTGCGTTCACATCCGTTTCCCGCGGTGCCCGGCGGGCGGCACGCGGGGGCGTGGCGGTGCGGGACACTGGGGACACTGGTGGGGACGGCCCGCACCCGGGGCCGGTCCGGAGCCGCGCACAGCGGCCCCAACTACCATCGCTGTGGGTGGGAGGAGCGCAGGCGCGGCGCGGTGTGAGGGTGGACACTGCCCACCCGGTCAAGATCGGGGAACCACGGGTTTTTCCCACGCGTGGATACGATCAGTAAGCAGTATCGGAATCGAGCCGACGGACGATCCGGAGGAGGGAGGTGCCCGGTGGGTGTGCTGAAGCGTTTCGAACAGCGGCTTGAGGGCATGGTGAACGGCACCTTCGCCAAGGTCTTCAAGAGCGAGGTGCAGCCCGTGGAGATCGCGGGTGCGCTACAGCGTGAGTGCGACAACAACGCGACGATCTGGAACCGCGACCGCACCGTGGTGCCGAACGACTTCATCGTCGAGCTGAGCGCTCCCGACTACGAGCGGCTGAGCCCGTACGCGGTCCAACTCGGCGACGAACTGGCCGGCATGGTCAAGGACTACGCCAAGCAGCAGCGCTACACGTTCATGGGCACCATCAAGGTGCACCTGGAGCGGGCCGACGACCTGGACACCGGGCTGTACCGGGTGCGCAGCCGCACCCTGGCGTCCAGCGAGTCCCAGCACCCGCAGTCGCACCAGCCCCAGCACCAGCCCCAGCCCCAGCGCCCGCCCGCGCCGCACGCCCCGCACGGCCACCAGCCGCCGCCCGCGCGCCCGCAGCAGTCCTACCAGGCGCCGGCCCCGCCGCCGTACCAGCAGCGCCCCGAGCGCCCCGCGCCCGACCGGCACGCCGCACCGCCGCGCCCGGCCGGCCTGCCCCCGATGCCGGCCGCCCCGCCGCCGGGCGGCGGCGCCCCGGTGACGCGGCTGCCCGGCACCGGCGTGCCCGCGGGCTCGCCGGCGGCGAGCGTCCGGCGCTGGGTGGAGATCAACGGCACCCGCCACCAGATCTCCCGCGGCAGCCTCGTGCTGGGCCGCTCCACCGAGGCCGACGTCCGGGTGGACGATCCGGGCGTATCGCGCAAGCACTGCGAAATCCGGGTCGGCACCCCCTCCGTCGTCCAGGACCTCGGGTCGACAAACGGCATCGTGGTGGACGGACAGCACACCCAGCGCGCTACGCTCCGCGACGGCTCCCGCATTGTCGTGGGGAGCACCACCATCGTGTACAGGCAAGCCGAAGGGTGAAGCGGGGGCAATGTCAGAGCTGACCCTGACGGTCATGCGGTTGGGTTTCCTCGCCGTGCTGTGGCTGTTCGTCATCGTCGCGGTCCAGGTGATCCGCAGCGACCTGTTCGGGACCCGGGTGACCCAGCGCGCCTCGCGCCGGGCCGACGACCGGTCCCGCCCGCCGCAGCAGCGCCAGCAGCAGGCGCCGCCGCCCCGCCAGCAGCCGCAGAACAACCGCCAGCGGCGCGGCGCCCCCACCAAACTGGTGGTCGCCGAGGGCTCGTTGGCGGGCACCACGGTGGCGCTCCAGGGCCAGACGATCACCCTGGGCCGGGCACATGACTCGACGATTGTGCTCGATGACGACTACGCGTCCAGCAGGCATGCCAGGATCTACCCGGACACCGACGGCCAGTGGATCGTCGAGGACCTGGGCTCCACCAACGGCACCTACATGGACCGCAACCGGTTGACCACGCCCACCCCGGTCCCGCTGGGCGCGCCGATCCGCATCGGCAAGACCGTCATCGAGCTGCGGAAGTAGTCGCACAATGGGGCAGCGAAGCCACGACGCGCGAGCGAGAGGGTGGGCAGCGTGCGGATGTACCCGGAACCGACGGGGGAGGTACGCATGTCGTTGAGCCTGCGTTTCGCCGCCGGTTCGCACAAGGGCATGATCCGCGAGGGGAACGAGGACTCCGGCTACGCCGGCCCCCGTCTGCTCGCGATCGCCGACGGCATGGGCGGCCAGGCCGCCGGCGAGGTCGCCTCCTCCGAGGTGATCTCCACCATCGTCACGCTCGACGACGACATCCCCGGCTCCGACATCCTCACCTCCCTCGGCACCGCGGTGCAGCGGGCCAATGACCAGCTGCTGCACATGGTCGAGGAGGACCCCCAGCTGGAGGGGATGGGCACCACGCTCACCGCCCTGCTGTGGACCGGGCAGCGGCTCGGGCTGGTGCACGTCGGCGACTCCCGCGCCTACCTGCTGCGGGACGGTGTGCTCACCCAGATCACCCAGGACCACACCTGGGTGCAGCGGTTGGTGGACGAGGGCCGGATCACCGAGGAAGAGGCCACCACGCACCCGCAGCGCTCGCTGCTGATGCGCGCGCTGGGCAGCGGCGAGCGGGTCGAGCCCGACCTGTCCATCCGCGAGGTGCGGGTCGGCGACCGCTACCTGATCTGCTCCGACGGGCTGTCCGGGGTGGTCAGCCACCAGACCATGGAGGACACCCTCGGCGGCTACCAGGCCCCGCACGAGACCGTGCAGGAGCTGATCCAGCTCGCGCTGCGCGGCGGCGGCCCGGACAACATCACCTGCATCGTCGCCGACGTGCTCGACACCGACGACGGCGACACCCAGGCCGCGCAGCTCAACGACACCCCGGTGGTGGTCGGCGCGGTCGCCGAACACCAGTCGCAGCCCCACGACCCGCGGCACCTGGACACCCCGGCCGGCCGCGCCTCGGAGCTGGGCCGCACCCCGCACCAGGCCGGGCCCACCGGCACCTTCGGGCCGCCCGGCAGCGGCGACCCGGTGCCCGGCACCCCGCCCGGCTCCTTCGGCGCCTACGACGGCGACCTCGACAAGCCGGCCCGGCGCAAGTGGCCCAAGCGCACCCTGATCAGCGTCGTGGTGCTGGCGGTCGTGGCCGGCGGGCTGTACGGGGCGTACTCCTGGACCCAGAACCAGTACTACGTGGGCGCCAAGGGCGACCACGTCGCCGTCTACCAGGGCATCAACCAGAAACTCGTGGGCCTGAGCCTGTCCAAGGTGCACCGCGACCGCTCGGACATCCCGCTGAAGTACCTGCCGTCCTACCAGCGCAAGCAGGTGCAGGACACCATCGCCACCAGCAGCCTGGGGCAGGCGGACGACAAGGCGGACGAGCTGGCCCAGCAGGCCGAGGTCTGCAAGAAGGTCGCCACCGCCACCAGCCTGGCCGACAAGGCCAAGGACGCGACGAAGAACGCCGAGAACTCGGTCGGCTCCGGCAGCGCCGAGGGGACCAAGGGCGGGAAGAAGATCACCACCACCCCGACCCCCTCCCCGAGCGCCTCCCTGACGCCGGACGAGAAGAAGCTGGCCGGCGAGTGCAGCACGGACACGGACACGGGCCAGCAGTAGTGCCGGCACCGGGAGCAGCAGGAAGGTTCGGCTCGTCATGAGCGCCAGCAACACCACGACGATCACGTCGATCGGCGCGCCCAACCGCCGCAACACCGAACTGGTCATGCTGCTCTTCGCGGTGGCGATCCCCGTCTTCGCGTACGCCGACGCCGGGCTCGCCAAGCACGGCTCCGTGCCGGCGGGCCTGGCGGAGTACGGCCTCGGCCTGGGCTGCATCGCGGGCATAGCGCACCTGCTCGTCCGCAAGTTCGCGCCCTACGCGGACCCGCTGATGCTGCCGATCGCGACCCTGCTCAACGGCCTCGGGCTGGTGCTGATCTGGCGGCTGGACCAGGAACCGTCCATCACCACCCCCCAGCTCGGCGGCGCGATGGCCCCCAAGCAGCTGATGTGGTCCGCGCTCGGGGTGGCGCTCTTCGCCCTGGTGCTGGTCTTCCTCAAGGACCACCGCATCCTCCAGCGCTACACGTACATCTCGATGATCGTGGCGCTGGCCCTGCTGATCTCGCCGATCTTCTTCCCCGCGGTCTACGGCGCCCGGATCTGGGTCACCATTCCCGGCGTCGGCTCGCTCCAGCCGGGTGAGTTCGCCAAGATCGTCATCGCGGTCTTCTTCGCCGGCTATCTGATGGTCAAGCGCGACGCCCTCGCGCTCGCCTCCCGCCGCTTCATGGGCCTGTACCTGCCGCGCGGCCGCGACCTCGGCCCGATCCTGGTGATCTGGCTGTTCAGCCTGCTGATCCTGGTCTTCGAGACCGACCTCGGCACCTCGCTGCTCTTCTTCGGCCTCTTCGTGATCATGCTCTACGTGGCCACCGAGCGGACCAGCTGGATCGTCTTCGGCCTGCTGCTCAGCGCGGGCGGCGCGGTGATGGTCGGCACCACCGAGGCGCACGTCAAGGTCCGCGTCCACGAGTGGCTGCACCCGCTCGCCCTCCAGAACGGCGGCGTCACCGAGACCGCGCAGTCCCGCTACGCCTTCGGCTCCGGCGGCCTGTTCGGCTCCGGCCTCGGCGAGGGCTACAGCCGGCTGATCGGCGGCATCGCCCCGAAGAGCGACTACATCCTCGCCACCGTCGGCGAGGAACTGGGCCTGGCCGGCGTGATGGCCATCCTGCTGCTGTACGGGCTGCTGATCGAGCGCGGCATGCGGACCGCGCTGGCGGCCCGCGACCCGTTCGGCAAGCTGCTCGCGGTCGGCCTGTCCGGCGGCTTCGCGCTCCAGGTCTTCGTGGTCGCCGGCGGCGTCACCGGGCTCATCCCGCTGACCGGTATGACCATGCCCTTCCTCGCCCAGGGCGGCTCCTCCGTGATCGCCAACTGGGCGCTGGTCGCGCTCCTGCTCAGGATCAGCGACACCGCGCGGCGCCCGGCGCCGAGCCCCGCGCCCTCCCCCGACTCCGAAGCGACCCAGGTGGTGCGCAGCCAGTGAACAAGCCCCTGCGACGGGTCGCGGTCTTCTGCGGTCTCCTCGTCCTCGCCCTGCTCGTGCGCGTGAACTACGTGCAGTACGTCCAGGCGGGCCAGCTCTCCAGCGACCCGAACAACCGGCGGGTGGCGATCAACCAGTTCGCCCAGCCGCGCGGCGACATCATCGTGGACGGCAAGGCGATCACCGGCCACACCACGACCACCGGCAGCGACTTCAAGTACAAGCAGACCTTCACCGACGGCCCGATGTGGGCGCCGGTGACCGGGTACGCCTCGCAGGCGTACAGCACCTCCATGCTGGAGGGCGTGGAGGACAAGTTCCTCACCGGCAACGACGACCGGCTCTTCTTCAACCGCACCGTCGACCTGCTCACCGGCAAGCAGAAGCAGGGCGGCAACGTGGTGACCACCCTCAACGCCAAGGCGCAGGCCGCCGCGTTCAACGGGCTCGGCAAGAAGAAGGGCGCCGTGGTGGCGCTCGACCCGCGCACCGGCGCGATCCTGGCGATGGCCAGCACCCCGTCGTACGACCCGAACTCCTTCGCGGGCAACTCGCTGACCGACGAGAAGAACTGGAACGCGGTCCAGAAGAAGAGCGACAAGGACGACCCGACGCTGAACCGGGCGCTGCGCCAGACCTACCCGCCCGGCTCGACGTTCAAGCTGGTCACCGCGGCGGCGGCGCTGGAGAGCGGCAAGGTCACCGACATCGACTCCGCCACGGACTCCCCCGACCCGTACATGCTGCCGGGCACCACCACCCCGCTGCCCAACGAGGGCGACATCCCCTGCAAGAACGCCAGCATGCGCAACGCGCTGAAGTACTCGTGCAACAGCGTCTTCGGCAAGCTGGGCAACGAGGTGGGGCTGGACGGGATGGTCTCCGAGGCCGAGAAGTTCGGCTTCAACGAGGAGCAGTTCATCCCGGTCCGCGCGGACGCCAGCAACTTCGACACGAAGATGAGCGACGACCACGTCGCGCAGTCGTCGATCGGCCAGTTCGACACCACCGCGACGCCGCTGCAGATGGCGATGGTGGCCGGCGCGATCGCCAACGACGGCACGCTGATGCAGCCGTACGAGGTGGACAAGCTGGTGGCGCCGAACCTGAGCACCATCTCGCAGACCTCGCCGAAGAAGATGAGCCAGCCGCTGTCGGAGGAGAACGCGAAGAAGCTCCAGTCGATGATGGAGACCGTGGTCAACTCGGGTACCGGCAGCAACGCCAAGATCAGCGGTGTGACGGTCGGCGGCAAGACCGGTACCGCGCAGAACGGCGTCAACAACGAGGGCATCCCCTACGCCTGGTTCGTCTCCTACGCCAAGACCGACCAGGGCTCGCCCGTCGCCGTGGCGGTCGTGGTCGAGGACGCCTCCGCGAAGAGCGACGTCTCCGGTAACGGGTACGCCGCCCCGATCGCCAAGAAGGTCATGGAAGCGGTGCTCGACAAGTGAGAGACACGTCACGTCCGGATCGGGTCGCAGGCAGATACCGGTCGGATATCGGCGGGCCGCCGAGCCCGATGTGCGCGCGGAGCGCCCGGTAGCGTAGGCCCGAGCAGGCATAGGGCACAGGTTCACATGTCGGGTTGAGCTTGCGGGATTGAGGAGAGGGCAGAGCTATGGAAGAGCCGCGTCGCCTCGGCGGCCGGTACGAGCTGGGCTCGGTGCTCGGCCGCGGTGGCATGGCCGAGGTGTACCTCGCCCACGACACCCGGCTCGGCCGCACTGTTGCCGTGAAGACGCTCCGGGTGGATCTCGCCCGCGATCCGTCCTTCCAGGCCCGGTTCCGCCGTGAGGCCCAGTCGGCCGCCTCTCTGAACCACCCCTCCATCGTCGCCGTGTACGACACCGGCGAGGACTACGTCGACGGGGTCTCGATCCCGTACATCGTGATGGAGTACGTCGACGGCTCCACGCTGCGCGAACTGCTGCACTCCGGGCGCAAGCTGCTGCCGGAGCGCTCCCTGGAGATGACCGTCGGCATCCTCCAGGCCCTGGAGTACAGCCACCGGGCCGGCATCGTGCACCGCGACATCAAGCCCGCGAACGTGATGCTGACCCGCACCGGCCAGGTCAAGGTCATGGACTTCGGCATCGCCCGCGCCATGGGCGAGTCCGGCATGACGATGACCCAGACCGCCGCGGTGATCGGCACCGCGCAGTACCTCTCGCCGGAGCAGGCCAAGGGCGAGCAGGTCGACGCCCGGTCCGACCTGTACTCCACCGGCTGCCTGCTGTACGAGCTGCTGACCGTCCGGCCGCCGTTCGTCGGCGACTCGCCGGTCGCGGTGGCCTACCAGCACGTCCGCGAGGAGCCGCAGCCGCCGTCGGTGTACGACCCCGAGGTCACCCCGGCGATGGACGCGATCGTGCTGAAGGCGCTGACCAAGGACCCGGACTACCGCTACCAGTCGGCCGACGAGATGCGGGCCGACGTCGAGGCGGCACTGGACGGCCAGCCGGTCGGCGCGACCGTCGCGATGGGCGCGGCCGGCTACGGCTACCCGCACCAGTACGGCGACACCGCGGCCACCACGGCGATGCCGCCGCAGACTGACCCGCAGACCTCGATGCTGCCGCCGGCCCGCGACGACGACGGCGGCTACGGCTACGAGGACCGCCCGGACCGGCGCCGGCAGAAGAAGTCGAGCAACACCTCCACGGTGCTGCTGGTCATCGCCGCCGTGCTGGTGCTGATCGGCGCGATCTTCCTCGGCAAGTCGCTGTTCGGCGGGCACGCCAACAACAGCGGCACCGTGCCGGACTTCACCAACGTGTCGCTGACCGACGCCCAGGCGAAGGCGGGGAACGTCGGCATAAAGCTGGTCAAGGGCCCGGCGGTGTACTGCGGGAACGTCGACAAGGACCTGGTCTGCAAGCAGGACCCGGCGGCGGACTCGGCGATCCCGTCGGACAAGACGGTCACCGTGAACCTGTCGAAGGGCGCCGCGCCGGTCGCGGTGCCGGATGTGACCAACGACAAGTTCGACGACGCGAACACCGAGCTGACCAAGCAGGGCTTCCAGGTCCAGCAGAAGTCCGAGACCTCCACCACGGTCGACCCGGGCACGGTCATGAGCCAGGACCCGAAGGGCGGCACCAAGGCCGCCAAGGGCTCGACGATCACCCTGACCGTGGCGGTGGCGCCGAAGAAGGCCACCCCGACGAACGTCAAGGGCGAGTCCTACGACGACGCGGTCAACGCCCTCAAGGCGCAGGGCTTCACCAACATCAGCCGGGGCACCGACCAGCCGTCCGACGAGACCCAGCAGGGCGACGTCATCAGCCAGACGCCCGACCCGAGCGCGGGTGAGCAGTCACTGGACACCCAGATCGTGCTGACCGTCTCCTCGGGCCCGGCGCCGACGACCCAGGCGCCGGCGACCATGCCCGACCTCGCCGGCAAGAACGTGGGCGACGCCAAGGCGGCGCTCCAGGCGCTCAACCTCAACCTCCAGATCAACGCGGTCAACATGCAGGGCGGGCAGGCCGCCGACAACGCCAAGGTGGTCCAGACGGACCCGCAGGCCGGCACCCAGCTCCAGGAGGGTCAGACGATCACGCTGACCGCGTTCGGCGGCAACGGCTTCGGCCAGTAGGCAGCCGCTCCTCCGCCCGCGCCGCCCGGCACCCCGCGCCCCGCCGCCGGAGCTACTTCAGCTCCGGCGGCGGGGTGCGCTGTGCGTCGACCTTCTCGGTGCGGACCAGCTGGCCCCACACCACGTAGCGGTAGAGCGAGGTGTAGACGGGCGTGCAGGTGGTGAGGGTGATGTAGCGGCCCGGCGTCTTCTTGCCGGACTCCTTCGGGACCTGGTCGGTCACCGCGACGTCGTACTTCGAGGTCTGGTCGAGGACCTTGTAGACCTTGTAGACGTACCAGGTGTCCTTGGACTCGAAGACGATCGGGTCGCCGGTGTGGATCTTGTCGATGTTGTGGAACTTCGCGCCGTGGCCGTCGCGGTGCGCGGCGACGGTGAAGTTGCCGGTGCTGTCCCAGGGCATCGCCGCCGGGGTGGGCTTGGTGTAGTAGCCGGCCACCCCCTCGTTGAGCACGTTGGTGGAGGTGCCCTTCTTCACCAGTACCTCGTAGTTCCGGCCCATCGCGGGCACGTGCAGGAAGCCGATGCCGTCCTTGGTGTCCAGGCCGCGCGGGGCGCTGTTGCCGCCGCCCGACGGCGTCTGGGCCCACTCCTGGCGGACCTTCGCGGCCTCCTTGCGGGCGTGCCGGTCGGCGACGACGTTCGTCCACCACAGCGAGTAGACGACGAACAGCGCGAGGATGAGCCCCACGGTGATGAGGACCTCGCCGACGACGCTGATGACGGCCGCGACACGGCCCCGCCCGGTGCGGTTCTCGGTGGTCACGCTGTTCCGTTCTGTTGTTGTCGCGCCCTCAGCCATTGACGAGCGCGTCGGGTTTGCCCTTGCTGCGCGCCCGCTCCTCGGTCAGTTTGCCCCAGACGATCAGCCGGTTGGTGCTGGTGAACTCGGGCGTGCAGGTGGTGAGCGTGATGTAGCGGCCCGGCCCGGTGAAGCCGGAGCCCGGGGGCACGGGGTCGAGGACGCTGATGTTGCTGGGCGGGGTGGTCGCCAGTGAGCTGGTCACGGTGTAGGTGTAGTACGTCGTGGACGTCTCCACCACCACCTTGTCACCGGGGACGAGGCGGTTGATGTAGCGGAAGGGCTCGCCGTGCGTGTTGCGGTGGGCGGCGACCGCGAAGTTGCCGGTCTTGTCCCAGGGCATCGCGGTGTTGGTCGGTTCGCCGTCGTAGTGGCCGATCATGCCCTTGTTGAGCACCTTCGTGGTGCTGACGCCCTGGGCGATCGGGGCCTTCACGTCCAGCTTGGGGATGTACATGATCGCGAAGCCCTGGCCGGGCGAGAAGGTGCCCGCGTCCCGGCTGCCGTCACCGGTGCTGTTGTCCCACTGCTGCTCCAGGTTGTGCGACGCGCTGTTGGCCTGCGCGTGCGCCCGTACGTTGGTCCACCACAGCTGGTAGGTGACGAACAGCAGCATCACGACGCCGACGGTGATGAACAGTTCGCCGACGATCCGGCTGATCACCACCGCGGGGCTGTCCTTGGCGGCCTTCGCGGCCCGGCGGGCCTCGACCCGGCTCAGCGGCGCGGCCGGCTGCTCACCGTCGGCCGCGGGGGCGGGCGCTGCGGCGGCGCCGCGGCCCCGGGCGCGATGGCCGCCGCGGGCGGCCGCCTTGCGCCGGGCGGCGCGGCCGCCCTCGGCAGGGACCGGCCCGGGGGTGGGTGCCGCGGCGGAGGTGGCGGCCGTGGCGGCGGCCCCGGCCTGGGCCGCCTCAGCCGCCTGGGCCGCCTCGATGGGCACGGTGTCGGTGAACTGGGGAAGCTGCGCGGTCTCGTCGGGCGCCGGCCCGGATGCCCTCGGCTCTGGCGAAGGCACGGCGGCCGCGGGAGCGGCAGGGGCCGGCGCCGTGCCAGGCGTCGTGCCGGGTGCCATGACGGGCCCTGACGCCGGGGCAGGTGCCGGGCCGGGGGCGGTCACGGGTGGCGGCGCCATCGGCGGGGGTGCGCTCGCCGGCTCCGGCTGCTGCGGGGCCCGCCCCGGCGCGCGGAACCACGGCGAGCCCGGCGCGGGGCCTTGCGGCGGGCCCTGCGTCGGGCCCTGCTGCGGGCCAGGGGGCGCGGCACCGTGCGCGGGCCCCTGCGGGGCGCCCTGCGGCGGGCCCTGCTGAGGTGTGCTGCCGCCCGCCGGGGCCCGGCCGGGCAGCGGGTCGTTCAGCGGGTCCGCGAGCTGTCCGACGGCGACCTCGAACTGCCCGGTGTCCTCGTACGACATCGGGCCGTCGGAGTGTCGCTCCGGCCGGAGCGTGGTCACCTCGCGGCCCCCGCGGCCGGGGTGCCCGTCCCGACCACCGGGGCCAGTCCGTGCGAGCGGGCCACCGCTCCCGGTTCGCCGCACTCGGCCAGCCAGTTGGCGAGCATGCGGTGCCCCCACTCGGTGAGCACCGACTCCGGATGGAACTGCACCCCTTCGACGGCGGCTTCGCGGTGCCGGAGCCCCATGACGATCCCGTCCTCCGTCCAGGCGGTCACCCGCAACTCGTCCGGGAGCGTGTCCCGTTCGACCGCGAGCGAGTGGTAGCGGGTGGCGGTGAAGGGCGAGGGGAGCCCGGCGAAGACTCCGGAGCCCTCGTGCAGCACCGCCGAGGTCTTGCCGTGCAGCAGTTCCGGCGCGCGGCCGACGACCCCGCCGTAGGCCACCGCCATGGACTGCACACCCAGGCAGACGCCGAAGACGGGTACGCCGGTTTCCGCGCAGTGCCGGACCATGTCCACGCACACCCCGGCCTCTTCGGGGGTGCCGGGGCCGGGGGAGAGCAGCACCCCGTCGAACCCCTCGTCGGCGTGCGCGAGTCCGACCTCGTCGTTGCGCAGCACCTCGCACTCGGCGCCGAGTTGGTAGAGGTACTGGACCAGGTTGAAGACGAAGGAGTCGTAGTTGTCGACCACGAGGATGCGTGCGCTCATCGGAAGGCGGCCACTCCGTGCTGGACTGAGGTCATCCCGTTGTCGACGGTGACGTCGTTGAACGGCAGCAGCGGCTCCGCCCACGGGAACACGTACTGGAAGAGGATGTAGACGACCGCGAGGACCAGCACGAGTGAGATCAACGCCCTCACCCACACGTTGCCCGGCAGATGTCGCCAGATCCAGCCGTACATGCGGTGCCTTCCTTCCGGGTCCCCGCAACAGGGTAAAGGGAGATCGGCGACCAAGGGACGTCCATGGGACAAAGCTTCGGCATGGGATCGGGCCGCGCGCACGGGATGCCGGGGGCCGGCGGCGGGGCGGCTCACTGCTGGTCCACAGGCGTCGCATAGCGCAGGTCCACCGACCCGGTGTAGCCGGGCAGGGTGGTCCGGCCGGACGCCGCCACCTTCCAGCCGAGTCCGTACGCCCGCACGTACTGGAGGTAGTTGCGGATCGCCGGGCTGGCGTCGAGGGCCTTGCGCAGCCGGCTCTGGTCGCCGACCGCGGTGATCCGGTAGGGCGGGGAGTACACCCGGCCCTGGAGGATGAGGGTGTTGCCGACGCAGCGGACCGCGCTGGTCGCGATCAGCCGCTGGTCCATGACGCGGATGCCCCGGGCGCCGCCCTGCCACAGCGCGTTGACCACCGCCTGGAGGTCCTGCTGGTGGATGACCAGGTCGTTCGGCTGCGGGTCGGGCACGCCGGGCACCAGCGCGGTGGCGTTCGGCGGGGCGTCGTCGAGGGTGACCTGGAGCGCCGGGCCGGTCAGCGGCGCGGTGCCGGCCGCCTTGCCGAGGGCGTCGATCCGGGCCCGGTCGGCGGCGCTGAGGCCGCTGCCCTGCCGGGTCAGGCCGTCCACGTCGGAGCGGACCCCGGCGAGCTGCCGCTCCAGCTTCTCGTTCTGCGCGTTCTTCGCCCGGATGTTGTCCGACAGCTTCGGCAGCGGGTCGTCGCTGCGGATGTCCACACCCTTGGCGGTGTCGAAGCTCGTCCAGAAGATCAGCCCGGCCAGCGCGAAGACGCCCGCGCTCAGTGCGCGCAGCGCTACCGTGCGGGAGGTCCCGCGGGATGTCCCACGAGATGTAGGGGCTGGGGAGGTGCCACCGGCTCCGGTCACCAAATACCCTTCTCCTTACAACCCAAGGGAAGCACTACGCTAACGGACGTCCGGGAGCGGCACCGCCTCCCACCGCCCCTCACCCGCCGGGCTGACCCCACAGAACCGCGCGGTCACGCAGCGCATCGACAGGAGTTCTCTCGTGCCGAAGTCACGGATTCGCAAGAAGGCGGACTTCACCCCGCCCCCCAGCAAGAACGCCGGAGCGATAAAGCTCAGCAACCGCGGCTGGGTGGCGCCGCTGATGCTGGCGTTCTTCGTCGTCGGGCTGGCCTGGATCGTCCTGTTCTACGTGACCCGCGGCGACCTTCCGGTGGACGCGTTCGGCAACTGGAACATCGTGGTCGGCTTCGGCTTCATCGCCGGCGGCTTCGTCGTCTCCACCCAGTGGAAGTAGCACATCGACACGGTGGAAGCAGCACGTCGGGCATGGTCCCCCGCACTTGTCCACACGGTTATCCACAGTGGGGAAAAGGTCGGAAGATCTGTGGATAACCTCTACGGAGTTGACGCCGGTACGACCGGTGGTCGCCACGGCGGCCACCGGTCTTTCGTCGATCGGGCCGGGAAAACCCGGTCGAACCGGACCACGTGACGTCGTGCACACGGGTTGTGCACAACATGGCGGAAGTTCTTCACAGGTGCGGTCCCGCTGTGGATAACGTCGGATCAACGCCAGGGACACGGGCCGGTGCGGCGGTCAGGGCGTGACTTGCGCCACAGCCACGCCGATGAGCGCGACCGAGGCCAGCAGCACCGCCGCCGTGGACCCCCACTGCACCAGCGACCGCCGCTCCCGCGGCGCGTAGAGCATCCCTATGGCCACCAGCGTCCCGGCCACCAGACCGCCGACGTGCGCCTGCCAGCTCACCCCGCTCCAGGTGAAGCTGAAGAGGATGTTCAGGCCGAGCAGGATCAGGATCGGCCGCATGTCGTAGTTGGCCCGCCGCATGTACACCGCGGTCGCGCCGAACAGCCCGAAGATCGCCCCCGAGGCGCCGATGGTCAGCGCGTCCGGCGCGAGCAGCAGCACCGCGGCGCTCGCCCCCAGCGCGGAGACCAGGTACAGCGCGATGTAGTGCAGCCGCCCGAGCCGCTGCTCCAGCGGGGCGCCGATCCACCACAGCGTCAGCATGTTGAAGCCGATGTGCAGCGGGTTGGTGCGCTCGTGCAGGAACGCCGAGGTGATCACCCGGTACCACTGGCCGTCGGCCGCGCCGCCGCAGACATGGTGGCCGAACTGGTCGTGCAGGCACACCGCGTACAGCCCGTAGTCCGAGGCGACCTTGCCGGTGGCGCCCCCGCCGGCCGCCAACTCCACCAGCCACACCGCGACGTTGACCGCGATGAGGATCTTGGTGACCAGGAACGGGTCGCCCCGGCCGACCCGGCTGCCGGTCACGGTACGGGGCTGGGAGACATGGCGCGGGGCGCCCGGACCCGCCTGGTGGGACTGGGCCACGCACTCCGGGCACTGGAAGCCGACCGAGGCGCTGACCATGCACGCGGTGCAGATCGGCCGCTCGCACCGGGTGCAGCGGATGCCGGTCTCCCGGTCGGGATGCCGATAGCAGCAGACCGGCTGGTCCATGACGTCCACTCCCTGATGACACCCGACGACACCCTGCGCGCCTGTGCGCGCGCCCTGTGCGGGCTGTGCACTCGTACGCCCCGCCCTCTGAGTACGTGCGGGCGGGGCGTGGCGTTCCCCGAAGACTACGGGATCGGCGGTCGCGGGCGGGCGGTCAGGAGGTACGGCGCTCGATCAGCACCGTCTCCAGGACCACGTCGCTGAGCGGGCGGTTGGTGTGCGGGTTGGTCGGGGTGCCGACGATGCCGTCCACCACCTTCCGGCTGGCGTCGTCGGCGACCTCGCCGAAGATGGTGTGCTTGCGGGTGAGCCAGGTGGTCGGTGCCACGGTGACGAAGAACTGCGAGCCGTTGGTGCCCGGCCCGGCGTTCGCCATCGCCAGCAGGTAGGGCCGGTCGAAGGCCAGGTCGGGGTGGAACTCGTCGGCGAACTCGTAGCCCGGGCCGCCGGTGCCGTCGCCCAGCGGGTCGCCGCCCTGGATCATGAAGCCGGACAGGACCCGGTGGAAGACGGTGCCGTCGTAGAGCTTCTCGTGCGACGGGTCACCGGTACGCGGATCGGTCCACTCCCGGGTGCCCTCGGCGAGCCCGACGAAGTTCGCGACCGTCTTGGGGGCGTGGTTCGGCAGCAGCCGGATCACGACGTCTCCGAGGTTGGTCCGCAAGGTGGCGTAGAGCTGCTCGGCCACGTTCTACCTTCCATGATTCTTCGCTGACAAGGGACAAATCCTTGCACGGCCCGGACGGTGCCGTGGGCCCGGTCCCCGGCCCTGCCCGCTGCTGGGGCGGCCGGTACGAGGGGAATCGGGCCGACTGACCCGGATGGCTTGCCGCACATGCCGTACACCGGTCGGCCGGGCATGATTTCGAAGCGGATGGACAGGCGAGGACGGTACGCCACCGAACCACCGAGGAGGAGGTTCCTGTGACCCGCATCGACAGCGTGCGCCACGCGGCCGACGTGACGAAGGACAGCGTGCGGCACGCCGCGGAGGTGGCCGCACCGTACGCGGCCGCGGCGAAGGAGAACGCCGTGGTCTACGGCCGGCAGTACGGTCGGCAGGCCGGCGTCTACGGCCGCCAGGCGGGCGCCGTCGCCCGGCAGCAGTACGAGGCCAAGCTCGCGCCCCGGGTCGACCAGGCCCGGGAGCAGGTGTGGGCCGCCATGCCGCCGAAGGCCGCCAACGCCGTGGAGACCGCGACCCGCCGCACCGCGGAGGGCGCGCGGGCCGCCACCGACTACGCCGCCCCGAAGGTGACCACCGCGGTCGCCGCGACCCGCTCCGCGGCCGGTCCGGCCAAGGACGAGGTGGTGCTGCGCGGCGGGGCCGCCCTGCAGGCCCTGCGCGGCCAGGTGTCGGCCGGCGACATCGACCGGCTGGTGCGCCGCCGGATGCGGCGCGCGAAGGCCGGGCGGGCCGCCCGCGACGTGGTGCTCGTGGCCGTCTGCTGCGGCGCGGCGCTGGCCGCGTGGAAGTGGTGGAACAAGCAGAACAACCCCGAGTGGCTGGTCGAGCCGTCGGAGCCGACCGACACCGGCGAGCGCTCCCCGATGCCCGGCACCACCACCCTCACCGTGGTGGACCCGCAGTCCGGCTCGCTGAACGGCTCCTCGCCGGACACCGTCGACCACGTCGACGGCTCGCCCGGGGCGGACGAGCTCGACGAGGAAGTGCGGGCCAAGCAGGCGGAGGCGGACCGCAGGCGCGAGAACGGCGAGGGCGGCGGCCACTAGGCCGTGGCCTGGAGCCGCCGCCGGTCCGCCCGCCGCCCGCCACCCACTGCCCGCCCGCCGGCGCGGTCCGCGGCCGGGCTCAGGCCGTCGCCGCGGGTGCCGGCGCGGTCGCGGCGCCGGCCGGGTCGGCGTCCTCCACGTGCTGGTCGAGCACCGCGGGGACGTCCTTCAGGGTGCGCAGCGCGAACAGCGCGCCCGCGAGCATGACCGCCGCGGCGGCCACCACCGTGACGTGCATGCTGCCGGTGAACGCCGCGCGGGCCGCGTCCACCACCTGCCGGCCGGTCGCGCCGCCGAGCTGCCGGCCGGTCTGCACCCCGCCCGCCACGGACTCGCGGGCCGCCGACCGGTGGCCGGCGCCGAGCAGCGCGGGCAGGTGCAGGTCGTTCCGGTAGAGCGTGGTGAGCACCGACCCGAGGATCGCGATGCCGAGCGCGCTGCCCAGCTCCGTGCCGGTCTCCGAGATCGCCGCCGCCGCGCCCACCCGCTTCCTGGGCACGCTCGCCAGGATGGTGTCGGAGGTGACGGCGAAGGTGAAGATGACGCCGAGGCCGTTGACGACCAGCAGCGGCAGCAGGTGCCAGTAGCCGGTGTGCGGGGTGACCCGGACGAAGGCCGCGGTGCTCAGCGACATCAGCAGCAGGCCGAGCGCGACCGTGCGGGCCCGGCCGGCGCGCTGGACCAGGACCGTGGACAGCGGCGCCCCGAAGGCCGCGGACAGCGGCCCCGGCAGCAGCGCGAGTCCCGCCATGAGCGGCGACCAGCCGTGCACGACCTGGAAGTAGAGCGAGCAGGCCAGCGACAGCGTGGACGAGGCGAACAGCGCGACCACGTTCGCGGCCAGGGCGCCGGTGAACGCGGCGTTGCGGAAGAAGCGCAGGTCGAGCAGCGGCTCGGCGAGCCGCCGCTGGCGGCGCAGGAAGGCGGTCAGGGACACCGCGCCGACGGCCGCGGTGATCCACACCGCCGGCTGGTCCACGCCGTCGCGGGCCGCGGTCTTGATCGCGTAGATGATGCCGAGCATCCCGGCGATCGACATCGGCGCGCCGGCCCAGTCCAGCCGCCCGGGGTGCGGGTTCCTGGACTCCGGCAGCACGATCACGCCCGCGACCAGCACCAGCGCCATCAGCGGCACGTTGATGAGGAAGACCGAGCCCCACCAGAAGTGGTCGAGCAGCAGGCCGCCGACGACCGGGCCGAGCGCGAAGCTGGCCGCGCCGACGCCGCTGCTCACCCCGACCGCGGTGGTGCGCTCCCGGGGGTCGGTGAAGGCGTTGCGGACCAGGGAGAGCGTGGAGGGCATGATCGTCGCGCCCGCGACGCCGAGCAGCGCGCGGGCCGCGATCAGCAGGCCGGGGTCGTCGGCGTAGGCGGTGAGCGCGGAGGCGGCGCCGAAGCCGGCCACGCCGAGGAGCAGCAGCCGCTTGCGGCCGATCCGGTCGCCGAGGCTGCCGGCGAAGATCAGCAGCCCGCCGAGGACGAAGCCGTACACGTCGACGATCCACAGCAGTTGCGTCGAGGAGGGGTGGAGCTGGTCGGTGAGGCTCGGCAGCGCGTAGTTCAGGACGCTGTTGTCGATGCCGAGGAGGGCGGCGGCCACGCAGCAGATGGCGAGGACCGCCCAGCGGCGGCCGTCGGCCACGGCGCCGGAGGCGGGGGCGGGAGTTGTCGTCGTCATGGCACCGAGCGTGGGCGGGGGCGCTGACCGCGGGCTGACCGTCGGCGCACCGCGGGCTGACAGCGGGTGTCGGCGCAGGTCGGGGCGGTGCCCCGGAGCGGTGGTCGCGCCCTTCGCGCGGGGGCGGGGGACGGGTCACCCGCCGGTCAGGTACTCCGTGGTCAGGGCGAGCGCGGCGGCCCGGTCCAAGGCGCGGGTGCGCGCGTACGCCTCCTCGTACGGCCCGTCGCCCAGGGCTCTTCGGGCCGCAGCGGCCGTGGCGCGTACGTCGGGTCCGCCGGGCGGCCTGCCGCGCACCGCGTGTGCGGCGCCCAGCAGCAGTGCGGCCCGACGCGGTTCGTCGACCAGCACCGCGAGCCCCGCGGCGGCCACCGCCAGGAGCGCGCCGGACATCGGGAACTCCATGGCACCGCTGCCGCTGTCCGCCGCGGCGGCCCTGAACCGGTCCCGGGCGGCGGCCGCGTCGCCCTCGGCCACCGCGATCCAGCCGAGGGCGCGCAGCGCGGTGGAGCGGATGCCGTCGCTGGAGAACCAGCCGCGCGGGCACTCCAAAAGCGCCTGCTCGCACAGCGCCCGCGCGGTGGCCAGATCGCCGGACAGCCGGGCGGCCTCGCCGAGCCCGACGTGGGCCATCGCCAGCGTCTCCGGCGAGCCGGCCCGGCGGGAGAGCAGCACGGCCCGCTCGCAGTACGCCCGCGCCGCGTCGTACTCCTCCGCGCGCAGGCTGTACGCGGCGTGGTTGCAGAGCAGTTCGGCCATGTCCAGGGCGGAGTCCAGCTCCTGCGCCAGCTCCAGCGCACGGCCCAGCGACGCGAGGGCCTCCGGCAGCCGGCCGTCGTAGTCCGCGAGGTCGGCGAGCACATTGAGGGAGGTGATCATGCCCCAGCGGTCGCCCTCGGCCGTGAAGTACTCCAGAGCGCGGGTGCACTCGCGCCGGGCGGTGGCGGTGTCGGCGTGCGTCATCCACGCCTGGAAGCCGGCGCCGAGGTGGCCGAGCGCGCGGTACCACGGGTCGTCGTGCTCGGCGAGGAACTCCTCCAGCACCGCGACGGTGTCCTCGCTCGCGTCCGGCACACCCGCGAACGGCGCCCACAGCAGCGTGAGGACGGGGAAGCGCCGGGACACCCGGTGCATCCGGTCCACGACGACGGTGGCGGCCGCCACGTGCTCGGCGTAGGCGTCCGGGTCGGAGAGCGCGCCAAGCACCGCCATCACGCACAGGGCGAACTCCTCCTCCATGCCCTCCGGCGGGTGCGGCCCGAGCGCCGCGAGCACCTGCCGGGCGGCCGCGACCCCCTCGTACCGCACCCCGCGCAGCAGCCAGTACGACGACAGGGCCGCGACCAGCCGCATCGTGGCGGTGGTGTCCCCGGCAGCCTGGGCGCGGTGCAGGGCCGCCCGGAAGTTGTCGTTGTCCTCGGCGTACCGCGCCAGCCACTCCACCTGCTCGGCGCGGCGCAGGTGCGGGTCCGCGTCGAGCGCGAAGCGCAGGAAGTGCGCGATGTGGGCGCGCTGGGTGCGGTCGGTCTCGCCCGCCTCGGCCAGCCGCTCGGCGCCGTACGCGCGGATCGACTCCAGCACGCGGTAGCGGACCCGGCCGGACACGTCCGGCTGCTGGGCGACGACGAGGGACTTCTCCACGAGCGCGGCGACCAGGTCCAGCACGTCGTCGGGGTCGATGCGGTCCGCGCCGGCGGGGTCGCCGTGGGCCGGTTCCGGGTCGGCGCAGACCGCCTCCGCGGCATCCAGGGTCCAGCCGCCCGCGAACACCGAGGCGCGCCGCAGCACCGCCCGCTCGTCCGCGGGCAGCAGCTCCCAGCTCCACTCCACGACGCCGCGCAGGGTGCGCTGGCGCGGCTGGGCGGTGCGGCTGCCGCGGGACAGCAGCCGGAAGAGCGCGTCCGGCCGTATGCCGAGGCTGTACGGGACCACGTCGCCGTCGCGGTCGGGGAGCGCACCGAGCCGGGCGGCGATGTCCACGACCGACAGCGAGCGCAGCCGGGCCGCGGCGAGCTCGATCGCCAGCGGCAGCCCGTCCAGGGCGGTGCACAGCCGCAGCACGGCGTCCGCGCTCGCCGGGTCGGCGACCGGGTCGAAGTCGGGGCGCACGGCGGTGGCCCGTTCGACGAATAGGCGTACGGCGGGGGAGGCCAGCGCTCCTTCCCGGTCCGTGCCGGGCTGCGGCAGGGGCAGGGTCGGCACCGGGCACAGCGCCTCGCCGTCGATGCCGAGCGCTTCGCGGCTGGTGGCGAGGACCCGCAGCAGCGGCAGCCCGGCGAGGAGGCGCTCGGTGAAGTAGGCGGCTTCGGTGACGACGTGCTCGCAGTTGTCCAGGACCAGCAGCAGCGGGCGGTCGGCGAGGGCGGCCGTGATCCGGGACAGCGGGTCCGGCGCGGCGGCGCCCGGGCCGGACGTCGGCAGCAGCCCGCCCTCGCGGAGCCCGAGGCCGCCGAGGACGGCCCGTGCCAGGGCGGCGCCGTCGTCGAGCCCGGCCAGCTCCACGAACCGCACGCCGTCCGGGTGGCGGCGGGCCGCCTCCACCGCGAGCCGGGTCTTCCCGGCGCCGCCCGGGCCGATCAGCGTGACGAGCCGGCCATGCGCCAACTGCTCGCCGATCCGGGCGATTTCCTCCTCGCGGCCGATGAAGCTGGTGAGCCGGGCGGGAAGTTCGTGGTGCTCCGGAGGCTCGGGACGCTCCGGATACTCCGGATGTGCACGGCGGGCGTGCGGCGCTGTTCCACGTGGAACATGCGCCTCCGCGCGTGTTTCACGTGGAACATGCGCGGTTGTCCGGGGCGGTACGGGTGCGGGCCCGGCTGCGGCTGCGCCCGGCCCCTCCCGCTCCTCCCGCGTCCGCGGCCTGTCCGGTATCAGCGACGGGTCTCCGCGCAGCACCGCGAGGTGGACCGCGGACAGCTCCGGGCCCGGGTCGGCGCCCAGCGCGTCGGCCAGCTCCCGCCGGGCCGCCTCGTACGCCGCCAGCGCCTCGGCCTGCCGCCCGCTGCCGTACAGCGCGCGCATCAACTGGCCGCGCAGCCGCTCCCGCAGGGGGTGCGCGGCCACCAACTCCCCCAGTTCCGCCACCACATCGCGATGCCGGCCGAGCGCCAGTCCTGCCTCGACCCGGTCCTCCACCGCCCCCAGCCGCAGTTCCTCCCACCGCGCCGCCTGGGCCACCGCGAACGGCGCGTCCCCCACGTCCGCCAGCGCGGGCCCGCGCCACCACCCGAGCGCGTCCGCCAGCAACTCGGCCGCCGCGCCCGGCTGTCCGGCCGCCAGCGCCTCCCGCCCGCGCAGCGCCAGCCGCTCGAACCGGTACGCGTCCACCTGCTCCCGCTCCGCCGCCAGCCGGTACCCCGCCGGGTGCCCCTCCACCGCCACCGGCAGCACCTGCCGCAACCGCGAGATCTGCGACTGCACCGCGTTGGCCGCCCCGGCCGGCGCGCCCGCTCCGTACAGACCGTCGATCAGCCGCTCCGCGGCGACCACCCGCCCCGCCTCCAGCACGAGCAGCGCCAGCACCGCCCGCCGCCGCGGCCCGCCCAACGCGGCCTCGGCGCCGTCGGCCCCGACCGCCCGCGTCGCCCCCAACACCCCGAACATGACCACCCCCCGATTCTGTCCCACCCCCACCCCGACCCCCAGCCCCCGCACCCCACCGCCCGGCCGCCGCACCCGGCCCACACGCCGTCGGCCCCCTCACCCATCCCGGGTGAGGGGGCCGACGGTCTGCGCGCACACGAGTGGAGCCTAGGAGATTCGAACTCCTGACATCTGCCTTGCAAAGGCAGCGCTCTACCAACTGAGCTAAGGCCCCGTGTGGCAGACAGCGTACCGGGTGGAGGGGGGCGAGCCGAAACGGGTTGTGGGCGGGATGGGTGGGACACACCCTCGCGCCCGGGTGGGCGGCCCTGGCAGAGTCTGGTCCGACGGGATCGAGGTCGGTGAAGAGGGCGGACGGCAGGCGATGGGCGAGGTCTTCGCGGGTCGGTACGAGCTGGTGGACCCGATCGGACGCGGCGGGGTCGGAGCGGTGTGGCGGGCGTGGGACCGCCGCAGGCGGCGCTACGTGGCGGCGAAGCTGCTCCAGCAGAGCGACGCCCACGCGCTGCTGCGCTTCGTCCGGGAGCAGGCGCTGCGGATCGACCACCCGCACGTGCTGGCCCCGGCGAGCTGGGCCGCGGACGACGACAAGGTGCTGTTCACCATGGACCTGGTGTGCGGCGGTTCGCTGTCGCACCTGGTCGCGGAGTACGGCCCGCTGCCGCCGCGCCTGGTCTGCGTGCTGCTCGACCAGCTGCTCGCCGGGCTGAGCGCGGTGCACGCCGAGGGCGTCATCCACCGGGACATCAAGCCCGCCAACGTCCTGCTGGAGGCGACCGGCACCCGCCCCCCGCACGTACGGCTGTCGGACTTCGGGATCGCGATGCGCAAGGGCGACGCCCGGCTCACCGAGGCCAACTACGTGGTCGGCACGCCCGGCTACTTCGCCCCGGAGCAACTGCTCGGCGCCGAGCCGGACTTCGCGGCGGACCTGTACGCGACCGGGCTCGTCGCGCTCTACCTGCTCGGCGGGCGCAAACCCGACGCCCAGGCGGTGCAGGACCGGTTCCTGGAGATGGGCATGCCCCCGGCGCCGCTGGGCGTGCCGGGCCCGCTGTGGCAGGTGGTCGGCACCCTGCTCCAGCCGGACCCGTACGCGCGGTTCCGTACGGCGACGGGCGCGCGCAAGGCGCTGGCGGCCGCGTCGGAGCTGCTGCCGGAGGACGGGTCCGGCGAGGAACCGGTGGAGATCTTCGACCTGATCGGCCCGCTGCCCGCGGGGTTCGGCCCGGACGGGCCGACCGCGGACCGGGCGGTCACCGCGCCGGCGCCCGCCGGTGCGGCCGCCCCGCCGTCCACTCCCGTCCCCCCGCCACCGGCGCTGCCGCCGGACCAGGACCGCTCGAGCCAGGGGCACCCGGGCCAGGGCCACCCGGCCGGATACGGTGCGGCGCCCCTGCCGGGCTACCCCGCCCGCCCCACCACGGCCCCCACGCCCATGCCTCCCGCCCCGCCCGCGGCTCCCCCCACGCCACCCGCCACCCCGGTGCCGCCCCCGCAGATGCCCGTCGAGGCCCCTGTGGAGCCCCTGCCCGCCCCGCAGCCGCCCGGCGGGCGCCGCCAGCCCCGCCACGCCGCCCCGACCGCTCACGCGGCCGTGGAGGCCGTACCGCTGCCCGCGCCCGCCGCTCCGCCGGAGCCCCCGACGCACCCGCCCACCCGCCTGAACCACCCCGCACCGCCGGAACCCTTCCCGGCCCCCGCGACCGCGGCCCCGACTCCGACCCCCGCGACCGCCTCCACCGCGCCGGGCACCACCACCGGCACCGCGGACACCGCCGACACCGCCTCCGCCGCCCTCCCGGCCCGCCGTGCCAAACCCGGCCCCCCGGCGAAGGTCGCGGTGCCGATGCTGGTCCTCGCCCTGCTCTGCTTCGCGATCGGCGTCGTGGCCTTGATGGCCTCCTGAGGCTCAGCCCCTGGCCGGCCGCCGCCGCGCCGCCCCGAACCAGACCGCCAGGACGAGCAGCAGCAGCGTGCCGAGCCCGAACGCCCCGTACGCGACCATGCGCAGCCCCGGGACCGCGGGCGCCCCGCCGGCCGTGCCGGCGGCCGACGGCGCGGTGCCGTCGGCCGAGGCCGCCGCGTGGGCGTCGACGCCGATCCCGGCCGCGCCCGGGTCCCCGGCGTACGGGGGACCGGCCTGCGCCGTACCGGAGACCTGGACCCGCAGTGTGACCGGCACCGCCCCGCTGACCTGCTTGGCCACGTCCGGGTGCACCGTGACCGCGACGTAGTACCACCCCGCGTACCGCACCCGCTGGACCGTGTCGTCGTCCGAGGAGCGGTTCGCGTAGGACACCGTCGGCACCTGCGTGTCGAGCGAGGTCTGCGCGCCGGAGTAGGAGCCGTCGTCGCCGTCGACGTACTGCCGGACCGGGCTGAAGGAGGTCAGCCGGACCCCGGTGTTGACGAAGTTGAGGGAGCTGCCGATCAGCGGCGCGCTGGAGAAGTCCGCGAAGACGGTGGCCTGTTGGCCCCAGTCGACCGCCACCTTGTAGAAGCGCGTCTCGCCGGGCAGCACCTGGTCCTTCCAGATGCCGGTCCGCAGCGCGGCCGCGGTCTCGAACGAAGTGCCGCCGCTCGCCGGCTTCGTCGTGCCGGTGGTGAGCGGGGTCGGGGAGGCGGTGGCGGTCACGTCGGGCGGTGCGGACTGCCGGTCGGCGCCCGCCTTGAGCGGCGGTTCCAGGACGTAGCGCAGCTCCAGCGGCCAGGCCGCCTGGTCCGAGCCCGCCTCGGAGGTGCGGTGCACCTGGAGCGTGTACCGGTCGGCGACCTCGCAGGAGCCGTAACCGCCGCTGGCCACGCGCTGCACCGCGGTGCCGACCGGGCGGGCGTCGCCGTCGTCGTCGAAGTGCGCCTCGCGGCTGTCGCACTGCGTCCCGTCGGCGCTGGTGAACTTCAGCTCGATGCCGTCGTTGTAGGCCACCTTCACGCCGGTCGGCGGCAGGGCGAACGCCGAGGCGTAGGCGGAGGAGACCGCGTCCAGGGGGATGGTGTACATCCGCGTCTGGCCGGGCTTGATCGTGTCCTGGTAGGTGGTGCCCGCCTTCAGCACGGGTGCGTCGGCCGTGGTGGCGGCTCCGGTGAGCACGCGGCCCTGCGGCTGCCAGGTGGCCGGGGCGGTCGGCGTGGCCGGGGCGGTGGCGGTGTCGGTGGCACCGGAGGGGGCGGAGGACGCCGAGGACGAGGAGGTGTCCGGCGACGTGGTCGTCCCGCCGTCCGCGACCGCCGGGGTCGCCGCGGCGGCCAGCACCACTAAGGCCGCGGCCACGCCGAACGTCGTGCGCTTCATCCCCTGCTCCCGTCCCCTCCGACCGGGGAACCGACCGGGACCGATCGGAGCCGATCAGAGTGCGATGCGCGGCACCGTAGCTGCACCGGCACCGTATCGGAACGGGCGGGAACGGCGAAGGCCCCGGCCGCGCTGTGCGACCGGGGCCCGAAGACCGCCCTCGCGCCTCTCGGCGCGCTGCTCACGGCATCTCACACGTCTGAGCCGGAACCACCCGGGACCGTGTCAGTGGCTTCCGTCCACAGGTCCTGCTCGGCGCGATCCGCCTGGATCTGCCGGTACACGAACAGCCCGGCGACGGCGGCCAGGGCGATCAGGAGAATCTTCTTCATCGCCTGACCCTCCTCCTTCTTGCGTGAGACGAGCTTCTGACCCGCCCGACTATACACAGCGGCCGATACCGAATGGTTACCTGGCATCGAAAACGGGTAGGGCGTCGCGCCACCGCCGAGGCCGGGCCCGACACCCCGCCGGGGAACGACAAAGGCGGCCCGGTCCCTCAGGGACCGAACCGCCTGTCTGCGAGTGGGGCTACCAGGACTTGAACCTGGGGCCTCTTCCTTATCAGGGAAGCGCTCTAACCGTCTGAGCTATAGCCCCGCGCTGCACGGAAAGATTAGCGCACCAGGGGCCGAGCCCCAAAATCGGTTACTCGTCCTCGGCCAGGGTGAGCTCCACGCCGCCCACGAAGTTCGAGGAGAGGTTGTAGATGAAGGCCCCCAGAGTGGCCAGCGCGGTGGCGAGCACCACGTCGATGACCGCGATCACCGTGGTGAACAGCAGCACCCGGGACAGCGACAGGAAGCTCACCAGGTCGAAGCCGCCCTTGCCGCCCTCGGTGGAGGTCGCGTCGCTGATGGTGGAGCCCACGGCGCTGAACACGCCGATGGTGTCGAGCACCATCCACAGCACGGCCACCGCGACGATCGTGCAGATGCCCAGCGCGATCGACAGCAGGAAGCTGACCTTCATCACCGACCACGGGTCGGCCTTGGACACCCGCAGCCGCGCCTTGCGGGTACGCGGCGCCGTACGGGCCGCGGGCCGCGGTCTGCGCACCCCGGCGGCCGCGGCGGACGTCCCGGTGCCACCGGGCGCGTCCGAGGGCCGAGGCGGCGGGTACGCGGCCGGCGGCTGGTGCGGCGACTGACGGGTGTCGGTCACGGTGTATCCCCCCTCCTGCGGACCGCTGCGGTCCGCAGCGCCGGCCGGGCCGGTGCTCCCGGCCGAGCCATGGGCACCGCCCGTGCGGCCGGCGCCATGGGCGCCACCCGTCCTACCGGACCCGCCCGCGGCGCCCATGGCTCCACTCACGGCTTACTCCTCTGCTTCACCGGCCGCGGGGGTCTGACCCGGGGCCGCAGTGTCATGCCCTGTCGTGCTCGTGTCGTCCGCCGCGGCCGCCTGCGCCACCACGCCGTCCTGCTCACCGGACTCCGCGCCTTCCGGCGCCACGCCGTCGGACTCCACGCCGTCCGGATCATCCTCCGCTTCGGCGTTGCGCGCGATACCTACCACCGCGTCCCGCTTGCCGAGGTTGATGAGCTGGACGCCCATGGTGTCACGACCGGTCTCCCTGACCTCGTTGACCCGCGTCCGGATCACGCCACCGCTGAGCGTGATGGCAAGGATCTCATCGGTCTCCTCGACCACCAGCGCACCGACCAGCGAGCCCCGGTCCTCGACGATCTTCGCCGCCTTGATCCCGAGCCCGCCACGCCCCTGCACGCGGTACTCGTCGACCCGCGTGCGCTTGGCGTAGCCGCCGTCGGTGGCGGTGAAGACGAACGTACCGGGCCGCACCACGTTCATGGAGAGGAGTTCGTCACCCGCGCGGAAACTCATCCCCTTCACCCCCGAGGTGGCCCGGCCCATCGGCCGCAGCGCCTCGTCGGTCGCGGTGAAGCGGATGCACTGCGCCTTGCGGCTGACCAGCAACAAGTCGTCCTCGGCGGAGACCAGCTCGGCGCCGATCAGCTCGTCGGACTCGGCCGCGGCGCCCTCCTCGGCGGCCCCGGCGTCCCGCAGGTTGATCGCGATCACACCGCCGGAGCGCGGGGAGTCGTAGTCCTTCAGCGCGGTCTTCTTCACCAGGCCGGACTTGGTGGCGAGCACCAGGTACGGCGCCGCTTCGTAGTCCTTGATGGCCAGGATCTGGGCGATCCGCTCGTCCGGCTGGAAGGCCAGCAGGTTCGCCACGTGCTGGCCTCGGGCGTCCCGTCCGGCGTCCGGAAGCTCGTACGCCTTGGCGCGATAGACGCGTCCCTTGTTCGTGAAGAACAGCAGCCATTGGTGCGTGGTTGTGACAAAGAAGTGGTCGACGATGTCGTCCTGCTTCAGCTTGGTGCCCCGCACGCCCTTGCCGCCGCGCTTCTGCGAGCGGTAGTCCTCGGTCTTGGTGCGCTTGACATAGCCGCCGCGGGTGATCGTGACGACGATGTCCTCCTCGGCGATCAGGTCCTCGATGGACATGTCGCCGTCGAAGGGCACCAGCTTGCTGCGCCGGTCGTCGCCGAACTTGTCGACGATGGCCTGGAGTTCCTCGCTGATGATCTGCCGCTGCAACTCGGGCGAGGCGAGGATCGCGTTGTACTCGTTGATCTTCACCTGGAGCTCGTCGTGCTCGGCGATGATCTTCTGCCGCTCCAGGGCGGCCAGCCGCCGCAGCTGCATCTCCAGGATCGCGTTCGCCTGGATCTCGTCGATCTCCAGCAGGCCCATCAGGCCCTCGCGCGCGGTCTCGACGGTGTCGCTGCGCCGGATCAGCGCGATGACCTCGTCGATCGCGTCGAGCGCCTTGAGCAGGCCGCGCAGGATGTGGGCGCGCTCCTCGGCCTTGCGCAGCCGGAACCGGGTACGCCGGATGATGACCTCGACCTGGTGGTTCACCCAGTTGCGGATGAACGCGTCCAGCGAGAGCGTGCGCGGCACCCCGTCGACCAGCGCGAGCATGTTGGCGCCGAAGTTCGACTGGAGGTCGGTGTGCTTGTAGAGGTTGTTGAGCACCACCTTGGCGACGGCGTCGCGCTTGAGCACGATCACCAGCCGCTGGCCGGTGCGCGAGGAGGTCTCGTCGCGGACGTCCGCGATCCCGCCGATCCGGCCGTCCTTCACCAGGTCGGCGATCTTCTGCGCGAGGTTGTCCGGGTTGGTCTGGTACGGCAGCTCGGTGACGACCAGGCACTGCCGGTTCTGGATCTCCTCGACCTCGACGACCGCGCGCATGGTGATCGAGCCGCGCCCGGTGCGGTACGCGTCCTCGATGCCGCGGCGGCCGACCACCAGGGCGCCGGTCGGGAAGTCCGGGCCCTTGATCCGCTCGATCAGCGCGTCGAGCAGTTCCTCGGACGTCGCGTCCGGGTTGGCCAGGAACCACTGGGCGCCGTCGGCGACCTCCCGCAGGTTGTGCGGCGGGATGTTGGTGGCCATGCCGACCGCGATCCCGGCCGACCCGTTGATCAGCAGGTTCGGGAAGCGGGACGGCAGGACCGTCGGCTCCTGGTTGCGGCCGTCGTAGTTGTCCGTGAAGTCGACGGTCTCCTCGTCGATGTCCCGGACCATCTCCATGGCCAGCGGCGCCATCTTGCACTCGGTGTACCGCATGGCGGCGGCCGGGTCGTTGCCCGGCGAGCCGAAGTTGCCGTTGGAGTCCACCAGCGGCATCCGCATCGACCACGGTTGCGCCAGCCGGACCAGCGCGTCGTAGATCGAGGAGTCGCCGTGCGGGTGGTACGTGCCCATGACGTCACCGACGACGCGGGCGCACTTGTAGAAGCCCTTCTCCGGCCGGTAGCCGCCGTCGTACATCGCGTACAGCACCCGGCGGTGCACGGGCTTCAGGCCGTCGCGCACGTCCGGCAGGGCGCGCGAGACGATGACGGACATCGCGTAGTCGAGGTAGCTGCGCTGCATCTCCGTCTCGAGCCCGACGGGCTCGATGCGCAGCCCCCCGGACTCGTTGCGCTCGTCCATCTCGGACGCGGGGAGATCGGGCACGGGAGGGGTGTTGGGGGTCTCGTCGGCCATCGCTGTCTGATAGTCCTTTCACACGGCCGGAAGTCGGGGCCGACTCAGATGTCCAGGAACCGGACGTCCTTGGCGTTGCGCTGGATGAAGGTGCGGCGCGCCTCCACGTCCTCGCCCATGAGCACGGAGAACAGGTCGTCGGCCTGCGCCGCGTCGTCCAGCGTGACCTTGCCGAGCACACGGTGGTCGATGTCCATGGTGGTGACCCGCAGCTCCTCGGCGTTCATCTCGCCGAGGCCCTTGAAGCGCTGGATTGAGTCCTCGCGGATGCGCTTGCCGCTCTGCTTGCCCAGCTCCACCAGCGCGTCGCGCTCGCGGTCGGAGTAGGCGTACTCCCAGTCGTCGCGGCCCCACTTCACCTTGAACAGCGGCGGGCGGGACAGGTACACGTGTCCGGCCTCCACCAGCGGGCGCATGAACCGGAAGAGGAAGGTCAGCAGCAGCGTGTTGATGTGCTGGCCGTCGACGTCGGCGTCCGCCATCAGGATGATCTTGTGATAGCGCAGCTTGTCGATGTCGAAGTCCTCGTGCACACCGGTGCCGAAGGCCGAGATCAGCGCCTGGATCTCCTGGTTCTGCAGGATCTTGTCGATCCTGGCCTTCTCCACGTTGAGGATCTTGCCGCGGATCGGGAGGATCGCCTGGTACTGCGGGTTGCGGCCGGACTTCGCCGAGCCGCCGGCGGAGTCACCCTCGACGATGAAGATCTCGCACTTCGTCGGGTCGTTCGACTGGCAGTCGCTCAGCTTGCCCGGCAGCGACGCGGACTCCAGCAGGCCCTTGCGGCGGGTGAGGTCCCGCGCCTTGCGGGCCGCGACCCGGGCGGTGGCCGCCTGGATCGACTTGCGGATGATGTCCGTGGCCTCGTTGGGGTTGCGGTCCAGCCAGTCGGTGAGGTGCTCGTGCACGACCTTCTGCACGTACGTCTTCGCCTCGGTGTTGCCGAGCTTGGTCTTCGTCTGGCCCTCGAACTGCGGCTCGCCGAGCTTGACCGAGATGATCGCGGTCAGGCCCTCGCGGATGTCCTCGCCGGTGAGGTTGTCGTCCTTCTCCCGCAGCAGCTTCTTCTCCCGCGCGTAGCGGTTGACCAGGCCGGTCAGGGCCGCGCGGAAGCCCTCTTCGTGGGTGCCGCCCTCATGGGTGTGGATCGTGTTCGCGAAGCTGTAGACACCCTCGCTGTACTGGGTGTTCCACTGCATGGCGACCTCGACCGACAGCAGCCGCTCCTTGTCCTCCGCCTCGATGTCGATCACCGTGGGGTGGACCATCTCGCCCTTGCGCGAGTTGAGGTACCGCACGTAGTCGACGATGCCGCCCTCGTAGTAGTACGAGGCAAAGAGCGGCTTGCCCTCCTCGTCCACGTGGTCGGGGCGCTCGTCGGTCAGCGCGATCCGCAGGCCCTTGTTGAGGAACGCCATCTCCTGCAGCCGCCGGGAGAGCGTCTCGAAGGAGTACTCGGTGGTCTCGAAGATGTCCGGGTCGGCCCAGAAGGTGACCGAGGTGCCGGTCTCCTCGGTGGCCTCGCGCTTGGCCAGCGGCGCCGTCGGCACGCCCAGCTTGTAGTCCTGCGTCCAGCGGTACCCGTCGGTGCGGACCTCGACGGCGACGCGCGTCGACAGCGCGTTGACCACCGAGACGCCGACGCCGTGCAGACCGCCGGAGACCGCGTAGCCGCCGCCGCCGAACTTGCCGCCGGCGTGCAGCACGGTCAGCACGACCTCGACGGCCGGCTTGCCCTCCGAGGGGATGATGCCGACCGGGATGCCGCGCCCGTTGTCCACCACGCGCACGCCGCCGTCGGCGAGGATCGTGACGTCGATGGTGTCGGCAAAGCCGGCCATCGCCTCGTCGACCGAGTTGTCCACGACCTCTTGCACGAGGTGGTGCAGGCCCCGCTCACCGGTCGAGCCGATGTACATACCGGGGCGCTTGCGCACCGCCTCGAGTCCCTCCAGCACGGTGATCGCACTGGCGTCGTAGGACTTGTTGGAGTTCTCGTTGGGGTTGCCGGAATCGGCCACGAAGCGCCCTTTCTGGCACAGCACGAGCCGGGTCCCACCGCGGTGGGATCGGCTGCGATGTTCTGACTGTGGTTCGACGGTTCCGCTGGGGTACCCCTGCCGGACTCGCCGGACTGCCAGGGGAGGGCGGTCTCGTACCAGTCTACCGGTAGCGCCGACATGAGTGGGGCTTTGCCGGTACCTGAGTTCCCATGTGCCGACCGAACCCCGCCTCGGCCGACTCCCTACACGCGGCCCCGGTGCCGAAACCGCTCACGAGGGCGTCCAGGGCTTCCGGCTGTCAACCTCCCACTACGCTCAGCAGGGGCATCCGTGCGCCTGCGCGCTCACCCGTACGCGTCACCCGGACCACGGCTGCCGGGCGCGCGCAGCCTGCCGTACGACCGGCTCGGACCGGCCGGTGCCAGCACCTTGATCATCCGCACCGTGCCCTGCCCGAGATCGGCGTTGAGCCGCGCCACCAGTGTCGGAGCGAGCAGCCGCAACTGGGTCGCCCACGCCGTCGAGTCGCACTGCACGGTCAGCACCCGCTCGTCCTCGTCGTACCGCTCCGGCGCGCAGTGCAGCGCCACCTCCGGCCCGACCAGCTGCGGCCAGCGGCCCATCACCCCGCCGACCGCGGCCGGCGCCTCCCAGCCGCGCTCGGTGATCAGCCGGTTGATCGCCGCGCCCAGCGGCAGCGGGTCGCGGCCGTCCGCCCGGGCGCCGCTGCGCAGCCCGCCCCGGCGGGCCTGCTTCTTCTGCACCGCCGCCGCGCCCCTGGCCCGCGCCTGCTCCTTCGCCGCCCGCAGCGCCACCCGGGCGAGGTCCACCCCCGAGGCGCCGCCTGCCGCCGGCTGTTCCCCTCCGCCCGGCGCCGCGCCCTCCTGCCGGGGTACGGCTCCGGCGCCGTCCTCCTGCCGGGCCCGTGCCCGCTCGCCCTCGCTCATGCCCGCTGCACCGTTCCGTTCTGCACCGCGAAGCGCGTGCCCGCCAGCACGCCCGGCACGTCGTCGTCGACCGCGGCCGTCACCAGCACCTGCTCGCCGGGCGCGACGAGTTCGGCCAGCCGCTCCCGGCGCCGGGTGTCCAGCTCGGCGAACACGTCGTCCAGCACCAGCACCGGCTCCCGCCCGTCGGAGCAGAGCAGTTGGTACGACGCCAGCCGCAGCGCGAGCGCGTACGACCACGACTCGCCGTGGCTGGCGTAGCCCTTCGCCGGGAGCGGGCCGAGCTTGAGCACCAGGTCGTCGCGGTGCGGTCCGACCAGGGTCACACCGCGCTCGATCTCCTGCTTGCGGGCCTCGCCGAGCGCCTCCAGCAGCCGCCCGTACAGGTCCTCGCGGCCGGTCGCGCCGGCCATCCTCTCGTCGCCGATCGAGCCGCGGTACTCCAGCCCGACCGGGCCGCCGCCGGGCGCGAGCTGCTCGTACGCCTTGTCGGCCAGCGGCTGGAGCGCGGCGACCAGGTCGAGCCGCTGGGCGAGCAGTTCGGCGCCGGCGCGGGCCAGGTGCTGGTCCCACACGTCCAGGGTGGACAGGTCGGCGCCGCCGGTCCGGCCCGCGCTGCCCGCGGCCGCCCGGCTGCCGTGCCGGCGGGCCAGCGCGGCGGACTTCAGCAGGGTGTTGCGCTGCTTGAGCACCCGCTCGTAGTCGGAGCGGACCCCGGCCAGCCGGGGCGCGCGGGCGGTGACCAGCTCGTCGAGGAAGCGCCGCCGCTCGCCGGGGTCGCCCTTGACCAGCGCCAGGTCCTCCGGGGCGAACAGCACGCTGCGCAGGATGCCCAGTACGTCCCGCGGCCGGACTTGCGAGGAGCGGTTGATCCGGGCCCGGTTGGCGCGGCCCGGGTTGATCTCCAGTTCGACCAGCTGCTGCCGGTCGCCCTGCACCACCTGGGCGCGGACCACCGAGCGCTCCGCGCCGAGCCGTACCAGGGGCGCGTCCGCGGCGACCCGGTGGCTGCCGAGGGTGGCCAGATAGCCGACCGCCTCGACCAGATTGGTCTTGCCCTGCCCGTTGGGCCCGACGAAGACCGTGACGCCCGGGTCGAGAGGGACCTCGGCCCGGGCGTAGGAGCGGAAGTCGGCGAGCGAAAGGTGCGCTACGTGCATCTCGTGCTGTGGCGCCCGATGCGCCGACCTCCCTGCTGTGACGTGCGGTACGAGAACCGCCGCGCGGCCTACTCGGCCGCGGTGACCGCGTGGCCGCCGAACTCGTTGCGCAGCGCGGCGATCATCTTCATCTGCGGCGAGTCGTCCTGGCGGGACGAGAACCGGGCGAAGAGGGACGCGGTGATCGCGGGCAGCGGCACCGCGTTGTCGATCGCGGCCTCCACGGTCCAGCGGCCCTCACCGGAGTCGTCCGCGTAGCCGCGGAGGTTCTCCAGGTGCTCGCTCTTGTCGAGCGCGTCCACGGCCAGGTCGAGCAGCCAGGAGCGGATCACCGTACCCGACTTCCAGGAGCGGAAGACCTCGCGGACGTCGGTGACCGAGTCCACCGCCTCCAGCAGCTCCCAGCCCTCGGCGTACGCCTGCATCATCGCGTACTCGATGCCGTTGTGGACCATCTTGGCGAAGTGGCCGGCGCCGACCTTGCCGGCGTGCACCGAGCCGGAGTCGCCCTCGGGCTTGAGCGCGTCGAAGATCGGCTGCGCCTTGGCGACGTCCTCCGCGGTGCCGCCGTACATCAGCGCGTAGCCGTTGGCGAGGCCCCACACGCCGCCGGAGACGCCGCAGTCGACGAAGCCGATGCCCTTGGCGGCCAGCTGCTCGGCGTGCTTCTCGTCGTCGGTCCAGCGGGAGTTGCCGCCGTCGACCACCAGGTCGCCGGGCGAGAGCAGCTCGCCCAGTTCGTCGATGGTGGACTGGGTGGCCTTGCCGGCGGGGACCATCACCCACACCACGCGCGGACCCTGGAGCGAGTCCACAAGTTCCTTGAGGCTGTGGACATCGGCGAGGTCCGGGTTCCGGTCGTACCCGATGACGGTGTGGCCGGCGCGGCGGATGCGCTCGCGCATGTTGCCGCCCATCTTGCCGAGACCGATGAGACCGAGCTCCATCACTGACCCTTCGTTCGAAGCATTCGACGCGTAACGCATGGCGCGTGACCGCGGTACCCGGCGGGACTGCCTGAGCCCGGCCCGGTCCGACCACGAGCCTACGTCGCCCCGCGGTCCGGGCTTCAGCCGGACAGGCGCACCGGCATGATCAGGTACTTGTACGCCTCGTCGGCCTCGGCGTCGACGGCCGGTCGGCCGCTGAGCAGGGCCGGCTTCGTGGAGGTCGTGAAGGACAGCTGGGCGGCCGGGGAGTCGATCGCGCTGAGGCCGTCGAGCAGGAAGGTCGGGTTGAAGGCGATCGAGATGTCGTCGCCGTCGAGCTTGGCCTCGACCCTTTCCACAGCCTGTGCGTCGTCGCTGGAACCGGCCTCCAGGGTGAGCACACCCTGCTCGAAGCTCAGCCGCACCGGGGTGTTGCGCTCGGCGACCAGGGCGACGCGCTTGACCGCCTCGACCAGGGGCGCGGTCTCGATCACCGCGACCGAGGCGAACTCGGTGGGGAACAGGGTGCGGTACTTCGGCAGGTCGCCCTCGAGCAGCCGGGTGGTGGTGCGGCGGCCCGCGCCCTCGAAGCCGATCAGCCCCTCGCCCTCACCGGCGCCGGCCAGGGCGATGGAGACGGTGTCGCCGCTGGTGAGCGACTTGGCGGTGTCCTGGAGGGTCTTGGCGGGCACCAGGGCGACCGCGGAGATGTCGGCCTGCTCCGGCTTCCACAGGAACTCGCGGACCGCGAAGCGGTAGCGGTCGGTGGCGGCCAGCGTGACGGTGTCGCCCTCGATCTCGATCCGCACACCGGTGAGCACCGGCAGCGTGTCGTCGCGCCCGGCGGCGATGGCGACCTGGGCGGCGGCGGCGGCGAAGACCTCACCGGGGACGGTGCCCGAGGCGGTGGGCATCGCGGGCAGCGCCGGGTACTCCTCGACGGGGAGGGTGTGGAGGGTGAAGCGGGAACTGCCGCAGACCACGGTGACCCGCACGCCGTCGGTGGAGATCTCCACGGGGCGGTTGGGCAGCGCCCTGGAGATGTCGGCGAGCAGCCGGCCGGAGACCAGCACGGTGCCCTCCTCGTCGACCTCCGCCTCGACCGAGACCCGCGCCGAGACCTCGTAGTCGAAGCCGGAGAGGCTGAGCTTGCCCTCCTCGGCCTTGAGCAGCAGCCCGGCGAGCACGGGCACCGGGGGACGGGCCGGGAGGCTGCGGGCTGCCCAAGCCACTGCCTCGGCGAGTACGTCGCGCTCCACCCGGATCTTCACCGGAACCGCCTCCTGCTTGTTGCTGGCTGTCGGGGACCAGTCTGACGCACAGGACTGACAGCAGGTGCGGCTTGGCGTCAAGCCGTGATCCGAGCGGCGGGGCGGCACCGGCCCGAGTTGTGCACAGCCCCCGCTTCGAAACGACTTCCCAGCTCTCTAGGTGTAGTCGTAGTAGTAGGGGGTGTGGATACCGTGGATAACCGGTTCCTGTGCAGGTCAGGGGCGGTTTTTTATCCACCGGGCCTGTGGGTGACGCCGGTGGATAACCAGGGGCGGCTGTGGACGGCGGAAAGTTGTGCACACCCCATACACAGGGCACCCCGACTTGTCCCCAGCTCCATCCCCAGGAATACCCGGGTTCTCCCCAGGCCAACCCACCCCCTTGGTGTGACGGCTTTCACTCGTTCGTGCCCCTAACCGTGTTGCGTTGCCGAACAGTGGACAGAGATGTGGAGAAGCGGCCCGAACCTGTGTACAACCCAGGGCATCCTGTGGGTAGGCGGTGGACAACTCCTCGACCCAGGTGCACCGTTGCCCGTTTCATCCACAGTCTGTGGATATGGGTTACCCACATTTCCACATGCGGCTGAGCTGGGCCGATGTCCCTTGCGGCAGCCGGCCTGTGGAGACGAATCTGGACAACTCCGGTGTGCACAGGCTGTGGACGACGCTTCGTCCACCTTCCTGTGGAAAAACGGATCTCTGCCGGGCGTAATCGAACAGCGGGAAACGGCGAGTGCCCCGGGAGCAGGGCTCCCGGGGCACTCGTGGGTGGGTGCGCGGACGGCGTGTGCGGCTTTTTCGGCGCGCTGAGGACCGCTCGTACGGCGCGCGGCCGGTCCCGCGTCAGCTCTTGATGCGGTTGGTCAGCTCCGTCACCTGGTTGTAGATGGAGCGCCGTTCGGCCATCAGCGAGCGGATCTTGCGGTCGGCGTGCATGACCGTCGTGTGGTCGCGGCCCCCGAAGAGCGCGCCGATCTTCGGTAGCGACAGGTCGGTCAGCTCGCGGCACAGGTACATCGCGATCTGCCGCGCGGTGACCAGTACCCGGCTGCGGGAGGAGCCGGACAGGTCGTCCACCGCGAGCCCGAAGTACGCGGCCGTCTCCGCCATGATCGCGGTGCCGCTGATCTCCGGCACCGAGTCGTCGCCGCCCGGGATCAGGTCCTTGAGCACGATCTCGGTGAGCTGGAGGTCGACCGGCTGCCGGTTGAGGCTGGCGAAGGCGGTGACCCGGATCAGCGCGCCCTCCAGCTCGCGGATGTTGCGCGAGATCCGCGAGGCGATGAACTCCAGTACCTCCGGCGGGGCGTTGAGCTGCTCCTGCACCGCCTTCTTCCGCAGGATCGCGATCCGCGTCTCCAGCTCCGGCGGCTGGACGTCGGTGATCAGGCCCCACTCGAACCGGTTGCGCAGCCGGTCCTCCAGGGTGACCAACTGCTTGGGCGGCCGGTCGGAGGAGAGCACGATCTGCTTGTTGGCGTTGTGCAGGGTGTTGAAGGTGTGGAAGAACTCCTCCTGCGTCGACTCCTTCTGTGCCAGGAACTGGATGTCGTCGACGAGCAGGATGTCCATGTCCCGGTACCGCTTGCGGAACGCGTCCGCCTTGCCGTCCCGGATGGAGTTGATGAACTCGTTGGTGAACTCCTCCGAGCTGACGTACCGCACCCGGGTGCCGGGATACAGGCTGCGGGCGTAGTGCCCGATCGCGTGCAGCAGGTGCGTCTTGCCGAGGCCGGACTCCCCGTAGATGAAGAGCGGGTTGTACGCCTTGGCGGGCGCCTCGGCGACGGCGACCGCGGCCGCGTGCGCGAAGCGGTTGGACGCGCCGATCACGAAGGTGTCGAAGAGGTACTTCGGGTTCAGCCGGGCGGTCGGCTCCACCGCGCCGTTGCTGCCGCCGGAGCCGCTCCCGCCGCCCGGCTGCTCGCTGCGCGCGGCCGGCACCACGGGCGCCTGCTGGTAGGCGGCCGGCGGTGGGACGTACGTCTGCGGACCGGGGCGGCCCTGGGGCTGGTGCCCCTGGTGCGGCACGTTCGGGTAGGAGTCGCGCGGCTCCGGCAGATAGCGCCGCTCCTCGAACGGCTCCGGGCGGCTGTCGTACGACTCGGACCGGCCGCCGTCGTAGCCGTCCCGGGGGGAGCGGCGCTCGTCGTAGGCATCGCGGCGCACCTCGTACGGCTCGCGGTCCTGGAAGTCGACGGGGGCGGGCACGCCCCAGCTGCCGAGCTTGGGCTGCTGCCAGTCCTGGTGCTCGTCGGGGTAGGCGGGGCGCATCCGCAGTTCGTGCGGGTCGCGGGCGCCGAGGGGGTCCCGACTGTCGCGGCCGTCTCTGCTGTCTCGACTGTCGTGCGGGCGGTCCGCGCGCGGGTCGCGCTCCTCGGCGGGCTCGGCCGGGGGCGGCTGCTCCTGGTCGCCGCCCGAGGCCACCGCGATCGCGATGCCGACCGAGTGACCGAACTCACTGCTGAGCACCTTGGTGATCAGGGGCAGCAGCCGTCCCTCGAGCACGTTCTTGGCGAACTCGTTGGGCGCGGAGAGCACCGCGGTGCCGGCGACCAGGGCCAGCGGCTGGGTGCGCTGCAACCACTCCGTGTCCTTGGGCTTCAGCTCGCTGTCCATCAGCAGCTTCTGCAGCACCCGTGGCCACACTGCGGCAAGATCGGCAGTCACGTCGGCCACAGTGCACGCTCTCTCGGGTCGCTCGGGTGGTGCGGAGAACTCCCGCGAAAGTGTGAACCTCCGGAAGGGGCGGGGAGTGGAGGAAGTTCGCTACCTGGATGGGTCCGGAGTCCAGTCACGGTAGTCAGGCCAGTGTGCGCGGTTCAAGTCGTTGTCCACAGGCTGTGTACAAACCTCGGGGTGTCGCAGGCCGGGTTTGACCGGATGGCCTAGCCGCACGTACCGTATCGAGGTCGAGTTGTCGATGGCTGCTGCCGCCTGCCTACCGATGGGCGAAGATCTTCCGGGAGTCTCAGGCCTCCGGGTGGTTGTCAAAGCGGTACACCCGATCAGTCCGCGAGCTTCCTCGTGGGCGCACGGTGACAGCCAGGCGACGCACCGCTGCCGTCCCGATCCTCTGGAGCCCCCGAGTGAGCAAGCGCACCTTCCAGCCGAACAACCGTCGCCGCGCCAAGACCCACGGCTTCCGTCTGCGTATGCGTACCCGTGCCGGCCGCGCGATCCTTTCGACCCGCCGCGCCAAGGGCCGCGCCCGCCTGTCCGCCTGATTGCCACAGGTCTCATGCCGTGCTGCCCACCGAGAATCGGCTGAGGCGGCGCCAGGACTTCGGCGAAGCGGTTCGCCGGGGACGCCGGGCGGGTCGCCCGCTACTGGTCGTCCATCTGCGCCGCGACGCCACGGACCCGCACACGCCAGGGGGAGACGCTCCCCCGGCGCGTGCGGGTTTCGTCGTAAGCAAAGCCGTCGGCAACGCCGTGCAGCGCAACCTGGTCAGGCGCCGACTGCGTCATCTGGTGCGGGAGCGTCTGTCGCTGCTGCCCCCCGGTAGCCTTGTGGTAGTACGCGCGCTCCCCGACGCGGGGAGCGCGGACCACGCACAGCTAGCCCTCGACCTGGACGCCGCGCTCCAGCGGTTGCTGGGCCGTGACGCCCGTGGCGACGCCGAGGGGAGGGTGGCTCGATGAAGTACCCGCTGCTGGCACTGATCAAGATCTACCAGTGGACGATCAGTCCGCTGCTCGGACCGGTGTGCCGCTACTACCCCTCCTGCTCGCACTACGGCTACACGGCCATCGACCGGCACGGTGCGATCAAGGGGACCGGGTTGACCGTGTGGCGCATCCTGCGCTGCAACCCCTGGTCGCCGGGTGGCGTGGACCACGTCCCGCCGCGTAAGCGACCGCGATGGCACGAACTGCTGCGCCGCTACCTGCGGGGCGGCTCCGACGGGCCCGTCACGCCCGAGCCCACCGGACCCTCTCACGCCCAAGGAGCCTGACCGTGGGGATCTTGAACCCCCTCTATGACGCCGTTTCGTGGATCATCGTCCAGTTCCACTCGCTGTACAGCCTGGTATTCGACAAGGACAGCGGTTGGGCGTGGGGTCTGTCCATCGTCTCCCTGGTGGTCCTGATCCGGACGGCCCTGATCCCGCTCTTCGTGAAGCAGATCAAGTCCACCCGGAACATGCAGGTGCTCCAGCCGAAGATGAAGGCGATCCAGGAGCGCTACAAGAACGACCGGCAGAAGCAGTCCGAGGAGATGATGAAGCTGTACAAGGAGACGGGTACCAACCCGCTCTCCTCGTGCCTGCCGATCCTGATCCAGTCGCCGTTCTTCTTCGCCCTGTACCACGTGCTCAGCAACGTGGCGAAGGGCCACGAGGTGGGCGTGATCCACAGCAACCTCGTGGAGAGCGCGAGCAAGGCGCACATCTTCGGCGCCCCGCTGCCGGCGAAGTTCCTCGACAGCACCGCCACCCTGGCGCACCTGCACACCAGCCACGCCGAGGTGCGCACGGTCACGATCATCATGATCGTGCTGATGTCGTTCTCGCAGTTCTACACGCAGCGCCAGCTGATGACGAAGAACGTGGACATGTCGGTGAACACGCCGTTCATGCAGCAGCAGAAGATGCTGATGTACGTGTTCCCGCTGATCTTCGCGGGCTTCGGCATCATCGCTCCCGTCGGTGTGCTGCTGTACTGGCTGACCACCAACGTCTGGACCATGGCGCAGCAGCTCGTCGTCATCCGCCGCAACCCCACCCCGGGCAGCCTCGCGTTCAAGCAGCGGCAGGAGCGGCTGCGGGCCAAGGGCAAGCTGGTGGAGCCGCCGGAGGAGATCAAGGCGAAGGAAGCGGTCGAGCAGGCGCGCGCCAACCGCACCCAGCCGAAGCGGCAGAGCAAGTCCCAGCGGACCTCCGGTGGCACCGCCACCAGTACCCGTAGCGGCGGTGGTGCCGGGACGGCCACAGGGGCTTCCGGCGGCGCCGGTGACTCCGGTGGCGCCGGCCGCTCCGGCGGTGCGAAGGCGGCTGGTGGCTCCGGGGGCTCCGGCGGTGCGAAGCAGTCCGGTGGCAAGCAGTCCGGTGGCGGCAAGGGCGCGCCCCGCGCGGGTGCTCCTCGGGCCGGTGCGCCCCGCGCGGGCAGCACCAAGCAAGGCGGCGGCGCTTCGGGCAAGCAGTCCGGTGGCGCGAAGCCCAAGCCGGGCAACCTGTCGAAGAAGAAGTAAGAGGAGAGTCCAGGCGTGAGCGACGTCAACACGACCACGGCACCCGACGCCGGTCCGGCCGGCCTGACCCGGCTGGAGCAGGAAGGCGAGATCGCGGCGGACTACCTCGAGGGCCTGCTCGACATCGCCGACCTCGACGGCGACATCGACATGGATGTCGAGGGCGAGCGCGCGTCGGTGTCGATCATCGGTGACAGCGGCACCCGTGATCTGAACAAGCTGGTCGGGCGGGACGGCGAGGTCCTGGAGGCGCTCCAGGAGCTGACCCGGCTCGCGGTGCACCGGGAGACCGGTGAGCGCAGCCGGCTGATGCTCGACATCGCAGGGTTCCGGGCTCAGAAGCGGGCCGAGCTGGCGAAGCTCGGCGCGAGCGCGGCAGCCGAGGTCAAGCAGACCGGCGAGCCGGTGAAGCTGGACCCGATGACGCCGTTCGAGCGCAAGGTCGTGCACGACGCGGTCGCCGCGGCCGGGCTGCGCAGCGAGTCCGAGGGCGAGGAGCCGCAGCGCCGCGTCGTCGTCCTGCCCGCGTAGCATCCCGACCGACCCGCCGCGCACGCGCGCGTGACCAACCCGTCGGCCCCGTCTGTTCGCAGACGGGGCCGAACCTTGTAACTCTGATGGTGTACGTCTGCCTTCCGAGCGCTTGGGCGACCAAGGCGCGGACTTCGAGGAAAGGACCGCCTCCGTGACCGAGGCAGCAGCGGAGCTTCCCGCGCCGCCCGAGCAGGCCAGAGAGGTCTTCGGCGATCGCTTCGACGACGCGCTGCGCTATGCCGGGCTGCTGGCGGACGTGGGTGTCCAGCGCGGCTTGATCGGCCCACGCGAGGTGCCCCGGCTGTGGGAGCGGCACCTGCTGAACTGCGCGGTGCTCTCCGAAGTGATCGACGAGGGGGTGTCGGTCTGCGACGTCGGGTCCGGCGCCGGGCTGCCCGGCATCCCGCTGGCGCTGGTGCGGCCGGACCTGGAGATCACCCTGCTGGAGCCGCTGCTGCGGCGGACCACCTTCCTCGACGAGGTGGTCAGGGTGCTCGGTCTGGAGAACGTCACGGTGGTCCGGGGTCGGGCGGAGGAGATGGTCGGCCTGCTGCCGACGGTGGATGTGGTGACGGCCCGTGCGGTGGCGCCGCTGGAGCGGCTGGCCGGGTGGGGGCTGCCGCTGCTGCGCCCGCACGGCGAGATGGCCGTGCTCAAGGGCGACACCGCCGAGGAGGAGCTGAAGACGGCCCGGGCGGCACTGGGCCGGCTCGGCGCGGTGGGCGCGAGCGTGGTGCAGGTCGGCGAGGGCATCGTCGATCCGCTCTCCACCGTGGTCCGGGTCCAGGTCGGGGAGAGCCCCGGTGGGGTGCGGGCTGCGAGTCGGCGGGCCAAGGCAGCGCGCGCACATCGCGCCTCACGCAACGGAGGCGGCGGACGCCGCCGGCGCTGACGTCGCCCGCTCGGACCGGCTTTCTACGCCATCCAACCGGCCAAAACCGCACGATCCGGAGTGTCTGCGGAGTTGGCGTCGTACCGCTGTGCATCGTGTTCCACGTGAAACGTCGCTCGCTGCTCCCCGGAGTTCTCAACCGTGGCCGTGCCGCGGCCGAAGCGCACGCCACCAAACCGGTGAAGAAGGCCCCGACTGTGGACGGTTCCCGGGATTTATCCACAGGCAGCCGGGGCTCGCTGGTTCAGCACCCCTCGGGCATGGCAGGCTCTTCTCATAGCGAGCCTGAAGTCGAGGAGAGTGAGTCCTTGCGGTCCGACGCCAACATCGCGGGGCCGATGGCCGATCCGGTCCCCGGTCCCCGCTCAGCTGAAACCGCCGGAGGACCCCTGTCCGGGCCCCCGGGGTACGGGAGCGGTGTTTCACGTGAAACATTGCCTCCCATGGATGACACCCCCATCGGGCGCGCGGCCCAGTTGGCCGTGGAAGCGCTCGGTCGCGCCGGTGAGGGGCTGCCCCGGCCCGCCCAGACCCGGGTGATGGTCGTCGCCAACCAGAAGGGCGGGGTGGGGAAGACCACTACCACCGTCAACCTGGCGGCCTCCCTCGCCCTGCACGGCGGGCGGGTCCTGGTGATCGACCTCGATCCGCAGGGCAATGCCTCCACCGCCCTCGGCATCGACCACCACGCCGAAGTCCCCTCGATTTACGACGTGTTGGTGGAGAGCAAGCCGCTCTCCGACGTCGTGGTCCCGGTCGCCGATGTCGAAGGGCTCTTCTGCGCCCCCGCCACCATCGACCTGGCGGGCGCGGAGATCGAACTCGTCTCCCTGGTCGCGCGCGAGAGCCGGTTGCAGCGGGCGATCGAGGGCTACGAACAGCCGCTGGACTATGTGCTGATCGACTGCCCGCCCTCTCTCGGCCTGCTCACGGTGAACGCCCTCGTGGCCGGCGCCGAGGTGGTCATCCCGATCCAGTGCGAGTACTACGCGCTGGAGGGCCTGGGCCAGCTCCTGAAGAACGTCGATCTGGTCCGTGCCCACCTCAACCCGAGGCTGCACGTCTCCACGATCCTGCTGACGATGTACGACGGCCGGACCCGGCTGGCCGCCCAGGTCGCCGAGGAGGTGCGCACCCACTTCGGCAAGGAGGTGCTGCGCACCAGCATCCCGCGATCGGTGCGTATCTCGGAGGCCCCCAGCTACGGCCAGACCGTGCTCACCTACGATCCGGGTTCCAGCGGCGCTCTCTCCTACCTGGAGGCGGCCCGCGAGATGGCCCTGCGGGGCCTGCCCGGCAACGTCACGGTCGAGTACGACCCGGAACAGCACCAAGAGCACAACCCGCACAGCATGTCGGAGGGGATCCAGTGAGTGATCGACGCAGAGGGCTCGGCCGCGGTCTTGGCGCGCTGATCCCGGCGGCGCCGCAGCCGGCCAGTGCCGCACCCGCGAGCCAGCCTGTGCTGGTACCGGACCGCGGGGTCGCTGCGGCCAAGGTGGCCGGGTTGACCGACCGCCGAGCGGCGGAGAGCGTGCCCGCACCCGTGGACATCCCTGTTTCACGTGGAACAGAACCGGATGTGTCCGGGGTGGAGGTGCCGGTCACCGGTGCCTACTTCGCTGAACTCGCGCTGGACACCATCACCCCGAACCCGCGGCAGCCGAGGGAGGTCTTCGACGAGGACGCCCTCAATGAACTCATCACCTCCATCAAGGAGGTGGGCCTGCTCCAGCCGGTGGTGGTGCGGCAGATCGACACCGGCCGCTATGAGCTGATCATGGGCGAGCGCCGGTGGCGGGCCTGCCGGGAGGCGGGTCTCGAGCGCATCCCGGCGATCGTCCGGGCCACCGACGACGAGAAGCTGCTGCTCGACGCCCTGCTGGAGAATCTGCACCGGGCCCAGCTGAACCCGCTGGAGGAGGCCGCGGCGTACGACCAGCTGCTGCGGGACTTCGCCTGCACCCATGAGCAGTTGGCCGACCGGATCGGCCGCTCCCGTTCCCAGGTCTCCAACACGCTGCGCCTGCTGAAGCTGTCGGCGCCGGTGCAGCGCAGGGTCGCCGCCGGGGTGATCTCCTTCGGCCACGCCCGGGCGCTGCTCTCGCTGGAGGACGCCGAGGAGCAGGACCGGCTGGCCCACCGGATCGTCGCCGAGGGACTGTCGGTGCGCGCGGTCGAGGAGATCGTGACGCTGGCGAACAGCGGTCCCACGAGCACCCGTAAGGCCGCCGCACCGCGGGCAGGCCGTCGGGTCTCCCCGGCACTGACCCATCTGGCCACCCGGCTTTCCGACCGCTTCGACACCCGGGTGAAGGTCGACCTTGGTCAAAAGCGCGGAAAGATCGTCGTGGAGTTCGCGTCGATAGAGGATCTGGAGCGCATCCTGGGATCGATGGCCCCCGGCGAGGGCAAGGTCCTGGAGAACCGGCTGGAGGCCGAAGCCGAGGACGGTGACGAAGCCGAGGACAGCGCCGAGTGACCTGTCGGCACCCCGGCAGGGCGCGCCGGGGTGCCGACAGGCTGGTCGGCTGACAGGAACGGGGTCTTTCGCCAGATGGGACGTCGGCTCGCACCGCTCACGCTCGACAACCTCACCGACCTTCCCATGCCGTGCCGGCGCTGCGTCTTCTGGGAGCTCGACCCGGTCAGCGGTGAAGCGGCCGTCAAGGCGGGCCGCCCCGCGTTGGAGAAGGAGTCCTGGATCTCCGCGGTGCTGCTGGAGTGGGGCTCCTGCGGACGTCTGGTCTACGTGGACGAGATGCCGGCCGGCTTCGTGCTCTACGCTCCTGCCGCTTACGTGCCCCGCTCCACCGCCTTCCCCACCAGTCCGGTGTCCGGTGACGCCGTCCAGCTGATGACCTCCCGGGTGATTCCCGGGTACCAGGGGCAGGGGCTCGGCCGGGTGCTGGTGCAGACCGTCGCCAAGGATCTGGTCCGCCGGGGTTTTCGGGCCATCGAGGCGTTCGGCGACGCGACATGGGAGTCTCCCGACTGCGTGCTGCCGGCCGACCATCTGACCGCGGTCGGCTTCAAGACGGTACGGCCGCATCCGCGCTTCCCCCGACTGCGGCTGGAACTGCGCACCGCGCTCTCCTGGCGGGAGGACGTCGAGATGGCGATCGACCGCCTGCTGGGGGCTGTGCAGAAGGAGCCGGCGCTACGGCCGCTCTGATCGCTCCGCGGACAACGAGAACGGCGGCGGTCGTGTTCCACGTGGAACACGACCGCCGCCGTTGTCCTACCGGCCGACCGGCCTGGCGAAGGTCAGCCGATGAAGTCGGACAGGTCCTTCACCAGGGCGCCCTTCGGCTTGGCACCGACGATGGTCTTGACGACCTCGCCGCCCTTGTAGACGTTCAGCGTCGGGATCGACATGACGCCGTACTTGGCGGCCGTCACCGGGTTCTCGTCGATGTTGAGCTTCACGATGGTGATGGCGTCCGCGTGCTCCGCGGCGATTGCCTCGAGCGACGGGGCGATCTGGCGGCACGGGCCGCACCACTCGGCCCAGAAGTCGACCAGCACGGGCTTGTCGCTGGCGAGGACCTCCTGCGCGAAGGTTGCGTCGGTCACGGGCTTGGGCTTGGTGCTGCCCGCGGTGTTCTCGGCCACGGTGGGCCTCCTCAGTTTCGGGTGCGGATGGAGGGTCAGAAAGCGCTGACGCGAGGTCAGGCGGTCTTCTCGGCATCGGAGAGCGCGGCGAGGTAGCGCTCGGCGTCCAGCGCGGCCGAACAGCCGGTGCCGGCCGCGGTGATCGCCTGACGGTAGGTGTGGTCCACCACGTCGCCCGCGGCGAAGACCCCGGGGACGTTGGTGCGGGTGGTCGGCGACTGGACGGTGAGGTACCCCTCGGCGTCCAGGTCGAGCACGCCCTTGAACAGCTCGGTCCGCGGGTCGTGGCCGATCGCGATGAACAGCCCGGTGACCGGCAGCTCGGAGGTCTCGCCGGTCTTCGTGTTCCGCAGCGTCAGGCCCGCGAGCTTGCCCTCGCCCTTGATCTCCTTCACCTCGCTGTCCCAGACGAAGGAGATCTTCGGGTCGGCGAACGCCCGCTCCTGCATCGCCTTGGACGCCCGCAGGGTGTCCCGGCGGTGCACGATCTTCACCGACGACGCGAACCGCGAGAGGAAGGTCGCTTCCTCGATCGCGGTGTCGCCACCGCCGATGACGGCGATCTCCTGGTCGCGGAAGAAGAAGCCGTCGCAGGTGGCACACCATGAGACGCCGCGGCCGGAGAGCTGGTCCTCGTTGGGCAGGTTCAGCTTGCGGTGCTGCGAACCGGTGGTCACGATGACCGCCCGTGCCCGGTGGACCGTCCCGGCCGAGTCGGTGACCGTCTTGATGTCACCGCTGAAGTCGACTGCGACGATGTCGTCCGGGATCAGCTCCGCGCCGAACCGCTCGGCCTGAGCCCGCATGTTGTCCATCAGGTCGGGTCCGAGGATGCCGTCCCGGAACCCGGGGAAGTTCTCCACCTCGGTGGTGTTCATGAGCGCTCCACCCGCGGTCACGGAGCCTTCGAAGACCAGCGGGTTGAGAGAGGCACGCGCCGTGTAGAGCGCCGCGGTGTAACCCGCGGGCCCTGAGCCGATGATGATCACATTACGGACGTCGGTCACGGATGTCTTCCTCGTCTCTGCGAACTGCTGCGGGGCCCTGGCTGGACTCTCGTCCTGCCTAACGGATACTACGGGCCGCGCATTCCCCTGTCGGTACGCCGCTCGTGCGCGCCCTCGGAGCCGGGGCGGAGGCCCCCTAGCGTCGCGGATAGGTGCTCTGGAAGAGCACGGTGCCCGGACTGCCGGCCGAACACGAGGCATCGACGACATACGCGTCCACCTGGCTGCTGTCGGCCGGGTGCGGCAGCACCACGAGATAGGACGCGGTGCCCTGGAAGCGGTCGGCGCCGACCGCCAACGGCGTCTCGCTCCGCTGTGTGGCCTTGAGCACGCAGGAGGGCGCGTCGGTCCCGTTCTGATCCTGCTTCTGCCCGTGGCTCGGTGTGCCCGCCTCCGGACCGGTGCCGTTCCCCTCGATCATCGGGGTGTTGCCGAGATCGGGTGCCACGGTCGTGCCGCCGTCACCGCCGGCGGCACGGTTCGGCGAGTAGGGCGTGGCGAGCAACTGCCGCACCTGCTCCTCGATCGACCCCGACACCTGAGCGGAGGCCACCCGCCGGGCATCGGACGTGCTGGAACCCTCGCTTGACGAGCTTCCGGCCGACACCACGCCGTAGACGACGCCGCCGAGCACCACTGCACCGGCCGCCAAGCCGGCCGCAAGCACGATGCTCCGGCGCCGTGTCCGGCCGGCCCGTCCGGGACCCGTGCCCGCGGCAGGACGACCGTCCGGGGCCGCGGGGAAGGTCGATGTTCCACGTGGAACACGACTCGCCCCACCCGCCGACGTTCCACGTGGAACATCGCGCTGGGGAACGTCGGCCGCGCTGCTTTCGGCCGCCGCCTCGACGACCAGGGCCGCGTCGATGCGGGCAGCCACGTCCGCGGGCATGGGCTCGGGCACCGGAAGCTCCCCGAGCAGCCCGCTGATCTCGGTGAGGGCGGTCAGCACGTCGGCGCAGGTCGGGCAGCCCGCCAGATGCCGACGGACCTGTGCCGCCTGCTCCGGTGGAAGCAGGTCTTCGGTCAGATCGGAGATCTCCGCGACCTCGGGATGTCCCCCGTTCTCGGGTGCCGATGTCATCGGTGTCCACCTCCGTCCTGCGTCGAGCCTGTCGGTGGGACGGCTGTCCCCTCCGCCCGGTTCCGTCCGCTCCCCGCGGCGGACCGCGGCCCGGGCGGCCGGTCGACGGGCGGCCCGTCCGCGGCGGACCGGTCACCCGCGACGGACGTGGCCGGCGACGACGGCTGTGCCGCCCCGGCCCGCAGATGGCTCAGGAGCGGCAGCAGCCTGGCCCGGCCGCGGGCACAGCGGCTCTTCACGGTGCCGACCGGTACGTCCAGGACTGCGGCGGCCTCGGCGACGGGATAACCCTGCATGTCGACGAGAACCAGGGCGGCACGCTGCTCCACCGGGAGGGTGGCGAGCGCCGCCAGCAACTCCCGGTGCAACTCACCGCGCTCCGCCGGTGCCTCCGCGGACTCGTGCGGCTCGAGGAGAGCGTCGAGGTGCTGCTCGTCCGCGACCGGCGACGTACGGCGGGAGGCGGCCCGGCGCACCCGGTCCAGGCAGGCGTTCACGGTGATGCGGTGCAGCCAGGTGGTGACGGCCGACTGGCCCCGAAAGGTGTGGGCGGAGCGGAAGGCGGACACCAGGGCGTCCTGGACCGCGTCAGCGGCTTCCTCCCGGTCCCCCAGGGTGCGCAGGGCGACCGCCCAGAGCCGGTCCCGGTGACGCCGTACCAGCTCCCCGAAGGCGTCGGGATCGCCCGCGACATGACGGGCCAGAAGCTCGGCGTCACCGAGCGCGCTTCCCTCCACCGCAGGCCCCCTCATCCGCCGACCGTCGAGTGATCAGCTGCCCGTGACGTGGACCTCGGACACCTGGCCGCGGAAGTGGCCGTCCGAGGTGGGCGGCAGCGCGGTGAGCCAGACCAGCAGGAAGCGGGCGGACACCTTGCTGCTCGGGGTGAGCGTCACCTCGGTGCCGCTCCCACTGGCGACCTTGCTGAAGGCGCTGAAGTCGGTCGGCATCGTAGAAGTCGACGCGGGCGCCGCCATCAGGTCCACCGACGTCTGCCCGAGGAAGTCCACCTTCACGTTGCTGACGTTCTTGGTGCTGCCCAGGTCCAGGATGAGCCCCACCCCGGACTTGAGGTTCCCGAAGTGCGCGTCGGTGTACCAGCTGGTCTCCCAGGAGGTCGACGCTTTGCCGTCGTAGGCGAACTTGACCGAGTCCGGGTTCTCGCTGCCGTCCGAGCCGAACGGGTCGTAGTCCTTGGCCGTGGCGATGGTGAGCGGTCCGGCGGTCGGTCCTGTCTGCGCCTGGCCGCCCTTCTGGCTGGTGGGCGTGGGAGTGGCGGAGCCGCCCTCCCGGGACTGGAGGGTGTCCGCGAGCTGCCAGCTGCCCAGGCCGATGGCGACGATCAGCAGCGCGGCCACGGCCCACTTGAGCGCCTGCCCGGTGCGGCCGGGCAGTGCGGGCGGCGGTCCGGCCGGCACCGGCGCCTGGCGGGGGGCACGGGGGCCCGGCGGTGCGGGGGGCCGCTGGAGCGCCGCCACACCGTAGGCCGGCGAGGGCTGCTCCGGCGGCCGGACACGCGGCAGGCCCGCGACGGCCTTGGCCAGCTCCTCGGGGGTCGTGCAGGGCGGCTCTTCGCGGGAGGCGGTGGCACCGTCGTTGGCGAGGGCGCGCATCGCGATCTCCGACAGGCCGCGGTGGACGCCGGCCCGGACCTGGTCCGGCGCGATCAGCCCGACGCCCTTGGGCAGGCCGGTCAGGCCGTGCTCGTCCTCCTCGTAGGGCCAGCGCTGGGTCAGCGCGGCGTACAGCAGCGCGCCGATCGCCTCGGTGTCCTGCCGGCGCGGCTGGTCCGAGGTGATGCCGCGCAGGGCGGCCGCGACGGCGAGGCCGCGGATGCGGTACTGGCCGGATACCGTGCGCAGCACCGCGCCGGGGTCGAGCCGCAGGTGCGACAGGCCCTCGCGGTGGGCGGCCGCCATGCCCTGGGAGACCTGGCTGACCATCTGGTAGGCCTCGTGGGCCTCCAGCGGGCCGGTCCTGAGCAGGTCGGCCAGCGAGGTGGCGTCGGGCAGCCACTCGTGGATCACGTAGACGAGGTCGTTGTCCTCGACGGCGTCGAGGACCTGGACGAAGCGGGGGTCGCCGAGCAGCGCGGCGGAGCGGGCCGCGGCCATCACCGGGCGGGCCTGCGGGTGGTCGGCGGGCAGCACATGCACCCCGACCGCCCGGCGCAGCTTCTCGTCGACCGCGCGCCAGCTGCTGAAGCCGTCGACCCGGGTCACGCACTCGGCGAGCTGGTAGCGGCGGGCGAGCTTGTGGCCGCTGTGCAGATCGGGGGCGGCGATCCGGGGCTTGGCAGGGGTCGGTGCGGGCGCGGACGGCGCGTCCGCGGTCTTGGTGGCAGCCTTGGTCGCACTGCCGGCGGCGAGATGCCGGGTCGGTTCGGCCGGCTCGGACGCTTCGGCGGTTTCGGCGGCTTCAGGTTCGTCGTCGGCCGCGGCGTCGAACTGCACGGTGTCCTGCGCTGTGCTCTCGCTCGGCGGCCCCGCGATCGGTTCGACGGCGGGCTTGGTGTCGGGCTGCTCCTGGGCTGTGGTGTCCTCGGCGGTGCCGCTGGTCTGCTCGTCCGTCGTGGTGCCGTCGGGAGTGCCGCCCTGCCGGGCGGAGGACGAAGCCTCGCCGCCCTCGTTGGCCACTCCGACGGCGGCCGTGCTCCGATCCGCCACCGTCGTTCCTGCCTCCCCATCCATTGCACGTTCTCACGTCACGCCGATGACAATTGTGCCCGCACTCCGGCTCTCTGCACGACACACAGTCCACCGAGAAGGTTGTGCGGGAGGGAAGAGGAACGCCCATCCGGTCCGTCAGCGGCCCAGACGGCCGCGCACCATCCCGATCATCGCGGTCATCTCCTCGATCCTCATCCGCTTCGCCGCGATCACGAACACGCCCATCATCAGCCCGCCGCCGACGACGAGGGCGGCCAGCGAGCCGGCCGCGCCCCCGCCGAGCGCCTTGAGGATGACGATCACCGCGATCCCCGCCAGCACCGCCGCAGGCAGGCAGGCGCCGGCCAGCCGGGCGTAGGTGCGCATCACCCTTCTCCCGTCCAGGTCGCCCTGCAGCCGGGCCCGCAGCCGCTTGGCGGCCACCCCGACCCCGACCGCGTACGCGAGGCCGTAGGAGAAGGCCATGCCGACCACGGCCCAGCGGGTGGGCAGCACCAGGAAGGCGACGACGGAGGCGAGCGCGTTCACCGCGGCCACCACCACCGTGTTGTAGAAGGGGGTGCGGGTGTCCTCGAAGGCGTAGAACCCGCGCAGGATCACGTACTGGGCCGAGAACGGGATCAGCCCGACGCCGAACGCCATGACGGTGAAGCCGATGTTGCGGGCGGACTCGGCACCGGTGCTGGCGTACAGCAGGCCGCACATCGGCACGCCCAGCGCCAGGAACGCGAAGCCGGCGGGCACGATCGCCACCGCCGAGGTCCGCAGGCCGTAGGAGATGTCGTCGCGGACCGACGCGATGTCGCCGTCGGCCGCCGCCCGGGAGATCCGCGGCAGCACCGCCGCCATCACCGAGACGGTGATGATGGCCTGCGGCATCTGCCAGATCAGCAGGGCGTTGTTGTAGGCGGTGATGCCGGTGCCCTGGTAGCCGCTCTTGTCGGCGTCCGCGCCCGCCCAGGTGGCGAGCTCGGTGACGACGATCAGGCCCGCCTGGTTGGCCAGCACGAAGAAGAACGTCCACTTGGCGAGCTTGGCGGTGTGTCCCAGGCCGTGGCCGCGCCAGTCGAAGCGCGGCCGGAACTTGAAGCCCGCGTCCCTCAGGTACGGCAGCATCGACACCGACTGGACCACCAGGCCCAGCAGCGTGCCCAGGCCGAGGAGCCGGACGCCCTGCGACGTGATCGTGCCGGAGTCCATCCGCGTGCTGCTGAAGGGGCCGTAGACCCAGATGAACATCACGAAGGTGAAGATCACCACGACGTTGTTGAGCACGGGGGTCCACATCATGGCCCCGAACCGGCCGCGGGCATTGAGCACCTGGCCCATCACCACGTGGACGCCCATGAAGAAGATCGTCGGCAGGCAGTAGCGGGCGAAGGCGATCGCCACGTCGTACGAGTCCGGGTTCTGCGCGATCTTCGGGGACATCAGCTTGATCAGCAGCGGCGCCCCGGCCACCGTGACGGCCACGATGCCGCCCAGCGCCACCATGACGACGGTCAGCAGCCGGTTGGCGTACGCCGAGCCGCCGTCCGCGTCGTTCTTCATCGCGCGGGCCAGCTGCGGCACGAAGACGGAGTTCAGGCCGCCGCCGATGGTGAGGATGTAGATCATCGTCGGCAGCGTGTTGGCGACCGCGTAGGAGTCGCCGAGGGTGGCCACGCCGATCGCGGCGGCGATGACCAGGGTGCGCACGAAGCCGGTCACCCGGGAGACGAGGGTGCCCGCGGCCATGAGCGCGCTGGACTTGAGGATGTTGCCGGCCTTGCCGCCGGCGGCGGCGGGCGCGACGACCGGGATCGGGCCGGTGGCGTCGCGCGGCGGCATCTGCATGGTGCCGTCCGCGGGGCCGCCGGCCGGCGCCCCCGTGGGCACGGGCTGCCCGGGCTGCGGCTGGTACGCCGGGGCGTACCGGGGATCGGCCTGCCGCGGATCGGCGTATCCGGCCCCGGTGCCCTGGCCGTACTGCGTGGGGCCCGGCTGCTGGGGGTCGGCATAGCCCTGCTGCCCGTAGGGGTGGTCGCCCTGGTAGGTCGTCGGCTGGCCGTACGGCTGCTCCTCGTACCCGGGCTGGGCGTAGCCGGCGGCCTCGCCCGGGGCCTGCGGGTAGCCGTAGGACTGGTCGTAGCCCGGCTGCTGGGGCTGCTGGTAGTAGCCCTGCGGGTCCTGCGGCTGCTGGTACGCCTGCTGGTAGCCCTGGCCCTGCTGCTGCGGGTCCTGCTGCGCGGGGTAGCCGCCCTGCTGCTGGTCGCGGAAGAGGTGCTCGTAGGAGTCGAAGACGGGGAGCGCGCCGGTCTGCCCGAGGTCGTCGACGTAGAGCGAGGCGGGGTTGTCGCCGTAGGTCATCGGCTGGTAGCCGGCCGGCTGCCACTGCTGGCCGCCGTGCTGCTGCTGCGCCTGCGGGTTGTACGGGTACTGCTGCTGGTGCTGCTGCGGGGCCGCCGGCCGGCCGTACTGGTCGTACTGGCCGTACTGGTCGTAGAACTGGTCGCCGGAGGGGCCGGGCCCCGCGGGGCCCGGCTGGGGGTACTGCTGCTGCGGGTACGGCTGCTGGTAGGCGTAACCGTCCTGCGCATAGGGATCGGGTGGCGCGGGGTGCTGGCCGGGCGTGTGAGGCATCTGGCCCGCAGCGTCGCGGTCACCGTCGTACGGCGCGTTCATCAGTGCCCCACCTTATTGTCCGCTGGCTACCCGTCCACTTTCTCACCTGCCGGGGACGGCTCGGTGCTGTCCTGGCCGGTGTCAGCTGCAGGGTCACCCGGGTGCTCGGGGCCGGTGCCGTCGGTGTCACCACCGTCGTCGCCGTCCGCTCCGCCGCCGGTGCCGCCGTTCGCGCCGCCTTCGGCGGCCGCGTGCCGCTTGCGCTGACGATAGATCCGTACCCCGGCGAGCACCAGGAGCAGCAGACCGGCCGCGATGATCAGCATCACCAGGTCGGTGACGTTGGTGAGCTGGACCTTGAAGTCCACCGTGTCGCCGTACAGCGCGCCGCTCTGGGTGTAGAGGTGTGCGGTGATCTGCGCCGGACCGTTGGCGCTCGCCGTGGTCTGGAACTTCAGGGTACGGGTATGGCCGCCGTCGATGGTGATCGGCTGCTGGGGGTCCTTGATCTTGAGCCGGATGTTGGAGTTCGAGCTGAGCCGCAGCACCAGGCCGTTGATCTGCTGCCCCAGCTCGTTCTTCACGGTCACCGGGATGGTGCCGCTGCGTCCGGAGAGCGTGAGGTCGGACTTCTGCAGGATGTGGACCGAGCCGATCAGGTCGGTGAGATAGGTGCCGACCGAGTCGCGGTACGCCTTCTCCCCGGCGGCGTCGCCGCGCCACCCGGTGGAGGTCGCCCGCAGCATCGCGTTGCGGAACGGCACGGTCACGCGGTCCTTGATGGTGAGGATCACCACGAAGTCGTTGAGGTTGACCTGGACCTGGTGCAGCTGCCGGAACGCGTCGGTGGGCAGCTCCTGCTTGCGCAGCGACTTCGGGTAGGAGCTCGACGAGGGCACCTTGTGGTTGGCCCGCGGGTCGGCGGTCGCCTTCACCGCGCTGCCGTAGTCGGACGAGTCGGCCCACTGGCTGCCGTCCGCCGCGTCGATCGCGGTCGCCATCGCCTTGGCCTGCGCGATGCTCGGCGTCCGCTGCGGCGCCACCACGATGCTGCGCTGGGTGTCCGGCGCCTCCAGGGTGATCAGCAGGCTCTGCGCGAGGTAGTCCTGCACCGCGAGGGTGGAGCTCTGCTGCGTGCCCATGTCGCCGTCGAAGGCCGTGGACAGCGCCGCGTCGGTGTTCACCGCGGTGGTGCCGCTCCCGATCGAGCGGGCCGAGGTCGGGGTGTAGTCGAGGCTCGCGTGCTCCCGCAGGGAGTCGTTGCGGGTGATGATCTGCTTCGCTCCGGAGGAGCGCGCCACGGACACCACGGACGAGTCGATCGCGCCGTCGACCGGCCAGGCCACGTTGGTGACGGACTGCACACCGAGGATGAGGTCGACCGTGGTCTTGCCGAGCGCGGTGCCGGTCTTCACCAGGTCGAGGTCGCTGGTCGTGCCCTTGGCGTGGTGGGCGAGCGAGGCGATGTCCGGGTCGCCGAACGGCAGCGCCACCACCTGGTGCCCCGCGACCGCCGACTTGAGTGAGTTCAGCCACTGCTTGGCGACCGCCGAGCCGGTGCCCTGGGTGGGGTTGGTGACGTCGCCGCCGGAACCGGCCACCCGGTAGGGCTTCGTCATCGCCTCCACGGTGGCCAGCAGGTCCGGGTCGACGACCCAGGTGACCGGCAGGGTGCTGCCGAGCTTGACCATCTGGCCGAGCCGGCCGCCGGGCTTCAGCTCCTTCACCAGGTCGTCGTCGGTGAAGATCGGGCTCTGCTGGGAGTCGCTGTCGCCGCGCGGGTCGATGTGCGGCCGGTCGGTCAGCGGCCACAGGTTGGTGAGCTTGGTCGCCTTGGCGCCGCCGCTGTTGCCGTACCAGGGCAGGAAGATCCGCTTGATGCCGACGACGTGGTCGGCGGCCACGTCGGCGTTCTGGCCGTCCAGGGCGATGCCGACGACGTACACGCCCCCGGAGTCGCCGAAGTAGAGGGCGCTCACCGGGATCTTCATGGTGAACGGCGCGCTCTGCCCGGGAGCCAGGTCCGGCATGTCGACCTGGTGGCCGTTGATGTCCTTGCCGTCCAGGGCGACGTCGAAGCCGGTCCTGGACTCCTCGCTCTCCAGCGCGCTGCGCGTGTGCACCGCGCCGCCGGGCGCCACGTGGGCGGCCATCCGCGCGTCGGTGATCTTGGACTTGCCGTTGTTCACGACGCTGCCGCTCACCGTGATCGTGCTGCCCGAGGTCGGGATGCGCGGGCTCAGGTCGTCGATGGTCACCGCGGCCGCACGTGAGCCGGTGGCGGCCGTCGCGGCGAGTTCCGGGACGGCGTGCGAGGCGGTGGCTCCCACGGCCTGCAGCAGGCCCGTGAGGAGCGCGGCTCCGGCAAGCAGTGCTGTGCCCCGCAGCCACCGCCGGCGCGGTGCCGTCGGAGCCCTACCGGCTGCCTGTGCCGCCTCGCCCACGCGCTCGCCCGTCCCTTGTTCGTCGTCTGCCGGTGAGTGCCACCGGTCGGTCGTCCGTATGTGTTGTGCGTCCTGCGGAAGTGCGTGGTGGCATGTTAACGATCGCGGGGGTGTCCAAGTGCCCGGCGTCCGCCACAGATAGGCCACAGCTCTCGGGAAACCGGCGCGCGGGCGCCCGCCCGGGCCCCGTACCCTTTGACGTTGTGCCGAACGTCAGCAATGCCGCCCAGTCCCCGCAGGCCCACCACCGCGTCGAGCCGGTGGCCGAAGAGCTCGGCGGGCTGTTCAGCGCCGCCGGCTTCCAGCTCGCCCTCGTCGGCGGCTCGGTCCGGGACACCCTGCTCGGCCGGCTCGGCAACGACCTGGACTTCACCACGGACGCCCGGCCCGAGCAGGTGCTGAAGATCCTGCGGCCGTGGGCGGACGCGGTGTGGGAGGTCGGTATCGCCTTCGGCACGGTCGGCGCCCGCAAGGACGTGCCCGCCGCCGGGGACGGCCGTCCCCGGAGCTTCCAGATCGAGGTCACCACCTACCGGTCGGAGGTGTACGACCGGACCTCGCGCAAGCCGGAGGTGTCCTACGGCGACACCATCGAGGAGGACCTGGTCCGTCGGGACTTCACGGTGAACGCGATGGCCGTGGCGCTGCCCGAGACCCGGTTCGTCGACCCCCACCACGGCCTGGACGACCTGGCCGCACGGGTGCTGCGCACACCGGGCACCCCCGAGTCGTCGTTCTCCGACGACCCGCTGCGGATGCTGCGGGCCGCCCGGTTCGCCGCGCAGCTCGACTTCGAGGTGGCCCCCGAGGTGGTCGCCGCGATGACGGCGATGGCCGACCGCATCACGATCGTCTCCGCGGAGCGGGTCCGGGACGAGCTGAACAAGCTGCTGCTGTCCGACCACCCCCGCAAGGGCCTGCGGCTGCTGGTGGAAACCGGCCTGGCCGACCAGGTGCTGCCCGAGCTGTCGGCACTGCGGCTGGAGCGTGACGAGCACTTCCGGCACAAGGACGTCTACGAGCACACCCTGACGGTGCTGGAGCAGGCGATCGACCTGGAGACCGACGGCCCCGACCTGGTGTTGCGGCTGGCCGCGCTGCTGCACGACATCGGCAAGCCCCGTACCCGGCGCTTCGAGCCGGACGGCCGGGTCTCCTTCCACCACCACGAGGTGGTGGGCGCGAAGATGACCAAGTCCCGGATGACGAAGCTCAAGTACCCCAACGAGCTGGTGAAGGATGTCTCCCGGCTGGTCGAGCTGCACCTGCGCTTCCACGGCTACGGCAGCGGTGAGTGGACCGACTCGGCCGTGCGCCGCTACGTGCGCGACGCCGGCCCGCTGCTGGAGCGGCTGCACAAGCTGACCCGTTCCGACTGCACGACCCGCAACAAGCGCAAGGCGGCGGCGCTGGCCCGCACGTATGACGGGCTGGAGGCGCGCATCGCGGAGCTGCAGGAGCAGGAGGAGCTGGACGCGATCCGGCCGGATCTGGACGGCAACCAGATCATGGCGATCCTCGGGGTGCCGCCTGGGCCGGTGGTCGGGAGGGCGTACCAGCACCTGCTGGAGCTGCGGCTGGAGAACGGCCCGCTCGGCGAGGACGCGGCCGTGGCGGCGCTCAAGGAGTGGTGGGCGGCGCAGGGCTGATCCCTTGCGCGGCCGACGGCCGTCGGCCGCGGTGGACGACAGGCCGCAAGCATCCGACGGGTCGATGTTCCACGTGGAACATCGACCCGTTTTCACGCCTCCCTGCGGTGCCGTCTGCCGCCTGCCGCCCTGCCTCGCGCCGCGCCCCCGCGCCTCAGCCGCTCTCCTCCGCTTCATGTTCCACGTGGAACATCACCGGCCGATGCTGCCGATGTTCCACGTGGAACATCGCATAGCCGACCGACGCGTAGATCAGGGCCAGGGCGACCACCAGCGCCGGTGACCGGCCGTCCGACGGCAGGATCAGCGCGGAGATCGCGGCGGCGCCGACGAAGGCGACATTGAACGCCACGTCGTACAGCGAGAAGACCCGGCCGCGGTAGGTGTCGTCGACGTGGGTCTGTACGACCGTGTCCGTGGCGATCTTCGCGCCCTGTGTGGTGATCCCGAGCGCGAAGGCGGCCACCATCATCGGGGCCCGGGTGAAGGGCAGCGCCAGCGGCGGCAGCAGGACCGCGGAGGCGGCCGAGCAGAGGGTGATCCACCGGCTGGTGCCGAACCGGACGGTCGCCCAGGGGGTGATGGCCGCGGCGACGAGGAAGCCGGCGGCGGACAGGCCGAGCGCGACACCGAGCAGTGCCAGACCGGCGTCGCTGTCGGACGGGTCGGACCAGGCGTAGCGGCAGAGCATCAGCAGTGTGACGGTCAGGGCGCCGTAGCAGAACCGCATCGCCGTCATCGCGGAGAGCGCCGAGCGGGCGGCCGGTCGCTGCCGCAGGTGCCCCAGTCCCGCGGCGAGGCCGCGCGCGGTGCCAGCGAGTTCGGCGAGCACCCGGGTCCGGCCGCTGCGGAGGTCCGGGCCGAGCAGGTCGCGGCCGAGGGTGAGCGCGGACAGGCCCGCGCACAGGTAGAGCGCGGCGGCCAGCAATACGGTGGCCGCGTCGGCGCCCGCTCCCGCGGCGTGGAAGAGGTGCACCACGAACGCGGCGCCGCCGCCCACCGCGGCGGCGAGCGTGCCCGCTGTGGGGGACAGGGAGTTCGCCGTCACCAGGCGCTCGCCGTCCACCACCCGCGGCAGCGCGGCGGACAGTCCGGCGAGTACGAACCGGTTGACGCCGGTGACCGACAGGGCGGACAGGTAGAAGAGCCAGTCCGGCACATGGAGCAGGATCAGCCCGGCGGTGCCGCAGGACAACACGGCCCGCAGCGCGTTGCAGTACAGCAGCACCTGGCGCCGCCGCCAGCGGTCGAGCAGCACACCGGTGAACGGGCCGAGCAGCGAGTACGGCAGCAGCAGTACCGCCATCGCGGAGGCGACCGCCCCGGGCGACGCCTGCTTCTCGGGCGAGAAGACCACGTAGGCGGCCAGCGCGACCTGGAAGACGCCGTCGGAGAGTTGCGACAGCAGCCGTACCGCCAGCAGCCGCCGGAAGTCCGGCAGCCGCAGCAGCACCCGAAGGTCACGCAGAACACCCATGTGCACACCTTCACACGACGGACAGAGCCCCGGGGACGTACCCCGGGGCTCTGCTCAGTCGATCGGGTCGGTCCACCGACCGTCACATCGCCGTCCCACCGGCCACCGTTTCAGCGTGCACGGCTGCCGGACGGTGGCCGGCGGTACGGACCGGACGGGGTGTCAGCGCTCGACCTCGCCGCGGATGAACTTCTCGACGTTCTCGCGGGCCTGGTCGTCGAAGTACTGCACCGGCGGGGACTTCATGAAGTACGAGGACGCCGACAGGATCGGGCCGCCGATGCCGCGGTCCTTGGCGATCTTCGCGGCGCGCAGCGCGTCGATGATGACGCCGGCGGAGTTCGGGGAGTCCCAGACCTCGAGCTTGTACTCCAGGTTCAGCGGGACGTCGCCGAACGCGCGGCCCTCGAGGCGGACGTACGCCCACTTGCGGTCGTCGAGCCACTGGACGTAGTCGGACGGGCCGATGTGCACGTTCTTGGCGCCGAGGTCGCGGTCGGGGATCTGCGAGGTGACGGCCTGCGTCTTGGAGATCTTCTTGGACTCCAGGCGCTCGCGCTCGAGCATGTTCTTGAAGTCCATGTTGCCGCCGACGTTCAGCTGCATGGTGCGCTCCAGGACCACACCGCGGTCCTCGAAGAGCTTCGCCAGCACGCGGTGCGTGATGGTGGCGCCCACCTGGGACTTGATGTCGTCGCCGACGATCGGCACACCGGCCTCGGTGAACTTGTCCGCCCACTCCTTGGTGCCCGCGATGAAGACCGGGAGGGCGTTGACGAAGGCGACCTTGGCGTCGATGGCGCACTGGGCGTAGAACTTCGCCGCGTCCTCGGAGCCGACCGGCAGGTAGCAGACCAGGACGTCGACCTTGCGGTCCTTGAGGATCTGGACGACGTCGACCGGGGTCTCGTCGGACTCCTCGATGGTCTCGCGGTAGTACTTGCCGAGACCGTCGAGGGTGTGGCCGCGCTGGACCGTCACGCCCGTCTGCGGGACGTCGGCGATCTTGATGGTGTTGTTCTCGCTGGCGCCGATGGCGTCGGCGAGGTCGAGGCCGACCTTCTTCGCGTCCACGTCGAAGGCGGCGACGAACTCGACGTCACGCACGTGGTACTCACCGAACTGCACGTGCATGAGACCAGGCACCTTGCTGTCCGGTTCGGCGTCCTTGTAGTACTCGACACCCTGCACCAGCGAGGTGGCGCAGTTGCCCACGCCGACAATGGCTACGCGGACCGAACCCATACCGGTTGCTCCTTGTGAAATAGTCACGCGGTTCCCCGATCCCGGGTCGGCCGCCGTTCTCTTGGTTGTTGTCTAGACGTCCCGCTCGGAAGCCGGGCGCTCCACGCGTCCGGCCCGCTCGGTCTCGATCAGCTCGTTGAGCCACCGGACCTCGCGCTCGACCGATTCCATGCCGTGCCGCTGGAGCTCGAGCGTGTAGTCGTCGAGCCGCTCGCGGGTGCGGGCCAATGACCCGCGCATCTTCTCTAGGCGCTCTTCCAGGCGGCTGCGCCGCCCTTCGAGCACCCGCATCCGGACGTCCTTCGACGTCTGGCCGAAGAAGGCGAACCGGGCGGCGAAGTGCTCGTCCTCCCAGGCGTCCGGGCCGGAGTTGGAGAGCAGCTCCTCGAAGTGCTCCTTGCCCGCGGCCGTCAGCCGGTAGACGATCTTCGCTCGGCGGCCGGCGAGGGGCGCGGTCAGCGGGTCGCCGTCCAGCGCGGATTCCTCGATCAGCCACCCCTGGGCGACCAGCAGCTTCAGACACGGGTACAACGTCCCGTAGCTGAAGGCGCGGAACACCCCGAGCGATGTGTTGAGCCGCTTGCGCAGCTCGTAGCCGTGCATCGGGGACTCACGCAGCAGACCGAGAACCGCGAACTCGAGGATTCCGGAGCGCTTGCTCAATCCCTCGTCCCCTCGTCTCCCGATCGGATGTGCTGCGTGTGTGTCGACCCGATGTATCGAGCCGATACATCGTGACGATAGAACGGGCTGAGACATCATGCAAGGCGGGTTACGGTGACCGGCGTCACATCGGCAAACCTGTGAGCAGCCAACTGCCCGATATGTGACGAACGTTCGCGCCGAGCGGCATTTGACCGTGCGTACTCTGTTCGCCATGCGGAGCACCGGGAACCCCGCGGCGTCAGGACGCGTCATGATCCTTGGTGCAGTGCGGCCCGATCCAGCCGCGCGCAGGGGGACCCGACCGGAATGTCACCGATGCCTTCAGGCGATCCCGCCTGTCGAGGAGTAGCTGTTCAATGAGCGAGCACCGTCGCAAGCCGCCGCAGTCGCCGTCAGGCGGCCGTGCTGCCGCCCGGCGCGGGGGACAGCAGCCGCCGACGCCCCCTCCCCCGGGTGGCAGGCGCGCCGCTGGAGGGCCCCCGCCCGGAGACACCCCGCAGGCCGGCGGTGCGTACTCCTCGTCGTCGCCGTCCGGCGGCGTGGGCGGCGGCGTGGGCGGCGGCGACGAGCCGCAGCAGCCGTACGAGGGGCGCGCGGCCGCCCGCCGGGCCGCTCAGGGGCGCGGCAAGGGCGGCCGGCGCCGTGCGGCACCCGGTGGCGGCGCCGCGGCCGGCAGTGCGAGCGGCCCCGGCGGGCGCGGCGGCCGCCGCCCGGGCAAGAAGCGGTTCATCGACTACCCCCGCTACGGCAAGGTGGGGTGGCGCCACTGGATGCCGTCCTGGCGCCAGGTCGCGGCCCTGTGCGTGGGCTTCGTCGGCGGGCTGGTCGGGCTGATCGGGATCGCGTACGCCATGGTGAGCGTGCCCAACGAGAACCTCGCCGCCCAGGCGCAGAACAACGTCTACTACTGGGCCGACGGCAGTCAGATGATCGCGACCGGCGGTGAGGTCAACCGCCAGAACATCACGATCGACGAGATCCCCCAGGCGATGCAGAACGCGGTGATCGCCGGCGAGAACAAGACCTTCGAGACCGACCGCGGCATCGACCCCAAGGGCATCGCCCGCGCACTGGTCAACATGGCCAAGGGCGGCGAGACCCAGGGCGGCTCGACCATCACCCAGCAGTACGTGAAGAACACCCGGCTCGACCAGCAGCAGACCCTCAGCCGGAAGTTCAAGGAACTCTTCATCTCGATCAAGGTCGGGGCGACGATGAAGAAGTCCGAGATCATGGAGGGCTACCTCAACACCTCCTACTTCGGCCGCGGCGCCTACGGCATCCAGGCGGCGGCCCGCACGTACTACGGCGTCGACGCCATCAAGCTCAACCCGAGCCAGTGCGCCTTCCTCGCCGCGCTGCTCAAGGGCCCGACGTACTACGACCCCGCCGGCAACACCAGCATCGACCCGATCGCCACGGCGGCGAGCAACAAGAAGAACTCGATGATCCGGTGGAAGGACATCCTCGACCTCGAGGTCAAGGACAAGCTGATGTCCGCCACCGACCGGGCGAAGTACACCACCTACCCGATGCCCGACCCGGTCAAGCAGAACGCGCAGATGGCCGGGCAGATCGGCTACATGGTCAACCTCGCCAAGAGCTACGTGATCAACAACAAGATCCTCACCGCGGACCAGCTGGCCCAGGGCGGCTACCAGATCCACACCACCTTCCAGAAGAAGAAGGTGGACGCGATGGAAGCCGCGGTCAAGAAGGTGCAGAAGCAGTACATCAAGCCCGGTGGCACCCACGTGGTCAACGGCGAGGACATGGACAAGTACGTCCAGTTCGGCGGCGCCTCGGTGAACCCGTCGGACGGCGCGATCGTGGCCATCTACGGCGGCACCGACGCCACCAAGCACTTCACCAACAACGCGGACGAGACCGGTGCCCAGGTCGGTTCGACGTTCAAGCCGTACGTGCTGGCCGCGGCGATGACCTACGGCGTCCGAGATCCCTCGGGGCCGGCCACCCAGAGTGTGAGCGAACGGACCCTGGTCTCGCCGGACAGCGTCTTCAGCGGTAAGGACAACCAGCTCATCGACGACTACACGGGCAAGCCGTGGGTGGGCTACGACAAGGACAACAAGCCGTTCCAGTGGCGCCAGCCCAACGACGACGGCGACGACTACGGCCGGGTCACCCTGCGCGTGGCCCTCGACAAGTCGCTGAACTCGCCCTACGTCCAGCTCGGCCAGGACGTCGGCACGGACAAGGTGCACGACGCCGCGATCTCCGCCGGACTGGTCGCCGACGCCTCCAACGGCCTGGACGACTACAAGAACAGCGTCACGTACTCCATCGGCACCTCCTCGCCCAGCGCGATCCGGATGGCCGACGGCTACGCCACGTTCGACAACCAGGGCCGGCAGAACGACCCGTACTCGGTGTCCACGGTCGTCCACAACGGCAAGCAGATCTACAAGCACCAGCTCCAGACCAAGGTCGCCTTCTCCCCGACGGTCGCGGACACCATCACCGGCATGCTCACCGACGTGGTCAAGAAGGGCACCGGTACCCCCGCGCAGCTGCCCGACGGGCGGCCCGCGGCGGGCAAGACCGGTACCACCGACGACAACAAGTCGGCCTGGTTCGACGGCTACACCCCGCAGCTGTCCACCTCGATCGTGATGTTCCGCCGCGACGACCAGGTGCACAACGGCAAGCAGAACTCCTTCCTCGCGATGTACGGCACCGGTGGCGCCCAGAAGGTGCACGGTGACTCCTTCCCGGCGCAGATCTGGAAGGACTACATGTCCTCCGCGATGGCCGGTCAGCCGAAGAAGGACTTCGAGAAGCCGTCGGAGGAGATCGGCAAGATCATCTACGGCAACGTGTCGAGCCCGACGCCCGCGCCGCCGACGACCACCCCGCCGACCACCACGATGACCACCCCGCCGACGACACCCCCGACCACCCCGCCCTCGCCGACCGACTCGCCCACGCCGTCGGACACCCCGACCACGCCGTGCACCTCCATCTTCGGCTGCCCGAGCTCGCCCACCACGTCACCGACCACCAGCGACACCGGCGGCGGCAGCAGCACCGGGACGAGCAGCGGCAGTACCAACGGCAACGGGAACGGCGGTACCGGCCGCGGGGGGACAACCAGCACGCAATGACCCACCCGGCTGCGAGGACCCGGCGGTGACGCCCCGGCGGTGACGCCGGCGCCGAACAGCCGGTGCAGGACCCCGAGAGCCCCCGGGACCGTGACGACCGTGACGGTACCGGGGGCTCTCGCGTACACAGTCCGGTACGGCAGGATGGCGCCATGACGAGCGTGCGCTACCGAGCAGACGACGACCGGCGGCGGGCCGCCGTCCGCCCCACGGACGAGGACCCGGTGGCCGCGGCGGGCAGTGAGCTCATCGGTGGTCCGGCCGGCCGCTGGGCGCTCGCCGGGCACCCCTGGTGGAACCCGCTGCGGATCATGGTGCTCGTGGTGATCGCCATGTTCGCGCTCGGCATGGCGCAGAAAGCGTCCTGCTACTCGGGCGGCTGGTTCCAGCCGCCGCCCGGCGACCTCCAGTACGCGCACGCCTGCTACTCCGACATCCCGCACATGTACACCCAGCGCGGCTTCGGCGCCGACCTGGTGCCGTACTTCGACCGCATCCCCGACACGCTCAGCGGCTCGGCGGACATCCACTACCTCGAGTACCCGGTGCTGACCGGGCTGTTCATGGAAGTGGCCTCCTGGCTGACCCCGCCCGGCTCGGGGCAGCACAGCGCGCAGGTGTTCTGGATCGCCAACTCCGGGATGCTGATGGTCTGCGCGGTCGCGCTGGTGGTGTGCGTGGCCCGTACCAACCGGCGGCGCCCGTGGGACGGCCTGTTCGTCGCCCTGTCCCCCGCGCTCGCGCTGACCGCCACCATCAACTGGGACCTGTTCGCGGTGGCGTTGGCGGCCGGCGGGCTGCTGGCGTGGTCGCGCAGCCGCCCGGGCCTGGCCGGTGTGCTGATCGGGCTGGCCGCCGCCGCGAAGCTCTACCCGGTGCTGCTGCTCGTCGCGCTCTTCCTGCTCTGCCTGCGGGCGGGCCGGATGCGGGAGTTCGGCCGCACCACGGGCGCCGCGATCGCCGCGTGGCTGGTGGTGAACCTGCCGGTGATGGCCCTCGCGCCGCACGGCTGGGCGCAGTTCTACACCTTCAGCAAGGACCGCGGCACGGACTACGGCTCCCTGTGGATGATCGTCCGGGACCGTTCCGGCGACACGCTCGACGGCGTCAACGAGTACGGCATCGCCCTGATGCTGCTGCTGTTCGTGGGCATCGCCGCGCTCGCGCTGTACGCCCCGCGCCGCCCGCGACTGGGCCAGCTGAGCTTCCTGGTGGTCGCCGCCCTGCTGATCAGCAACAAGGTCTACTCGCCGCAGTACGTGCTGTGGCTGCTGCCGCTGGCGGTGCTCGCCCGGCCGCGCTGGCGCGACCTGGCCATCTGGCAGGGCGCGGAGGTGCTGTACTTCCTCGGCATCTGGTACCGGCTGGCGTACCTCAACAGCGCCAAGCACCACGGCCTGACCGCCGACGCGTACCACCTGGCGATCGGCGTGCACCTGCTCGGCGTGCTCTACCTGTGCGCGCTGGTGGTCCGCGACATCCTGCGCCCGGAGTACGACGTGCTGCGGCAGGACGGCTCCGACGACCCGGCCGGCGGGGTGCTGGACGGCGCCGAGGACGTCTTCGTCCTCGGCTCACCCGTGCACGAGCCCCAGCACGCGTCGGCGCCGCCGGTGCCGTACGCCGACGGCGGGCCCCGTCCCGAGGGCGGGCCGTACGGCGGCTGAGCGCCCGTGTGCGGCTCCGGCGGGCCCTGGGGCGGGCCGCGGGGCCCGCGGGGTCTGCGGGGCCGGCCGGGGCCGGTGGGCCGATGAGCCGCTGGGGCCGGCGACGCGTCAGGCGGACTGGCGGTCCACGATGCGGTCGAACTGGGTGGTGGTGTGCCGCAGGTGCGCCACCAGCTCGTCACCGACCGCGGGCGGCGCCACGTCGCTGGGCAGGAACAGGATCGACACCTGCATGTGGGGCGGCTCGGCGAACCACCGCTGCTTGCCCGCCCACACGAACGGCGACAGGTTGCGGTTGACCGTGGCCAGCCCGGCCCGGGCCACGCCCTTGGCGCGCGGCATCAGCCCGTGCACCGCCTTCGGCGCCTCCAGGCCCACCCCGTGCGAGGTGCCGCCCGCGACCACCACCAGATGCCCGTCGGCGGCCGCCCTCTCCTGCCGGTAGCCGTAGCGCTCGCCCTTGGCGATCCGGGTGACGTCCAAGACCGCGCCGCGGTACTCCGTGGCGTCGTGGTCGCCCAGCCACATCAGCGTGCCGATCCGCGCCCGGAACCGGGTCTGCGGGAACTGCTGCTGGAGCGCGGCCAGTTCGGACGCGGTGAGGTGGCTGACGAACATCGTGTGCAGCGGCAGCCGGGCCGCCCGCAGCCGCTCCATCCAGCCGAAGACCTCCTCCACCGCGTCGGTCCCGTCGGTACGGTCCAGCGGCAGGTGGATGGCGAAGCCCTCCAGGCGCACGTCGTCGATCGCGGTGTGCAGCTTGACCAGGTCGTCCTCGGAGACGCCGTGCCGCCGCATCGAGCTCATCACCTCGATCACCACGCGCGCGCCGACCAGGCCGCGCACGCCCTCCACCGAGGAGACCGACCGGATCGCCCGGTCCGGCAGCGGCACCGGCTCCTCGCCGAGCCGGTACGGGGTGAGCACCAGCAGGTCGCCGCCGAAGTAGTCCTTGATCCGGGCGGCTTCGTACGTGGTGCCGACCGCGAGCATGTCGGAGCGCAGCCGGGTCGCCTCGTCGGCGAGCCGTTCGTGGCCGAAGCCGTAGCCGTTCCCCTTGCAGACGGGCACGATGCCCGGGAACTGGTCGACCACGGACCGCTGGTGCGCACGCCAGCGTGTGGTGTCGACGTAGAGGGTGAGCGCCATCGCCTGGTCAGGACCTTTCTTCGGTGCTCCGCCCGGAACCGGTCCGGACGGAGAGTCGGCCGGTCAGCGGCGCGACATGTAGATGTCGAGTGCCTTGTGGAGCAGCTTGTTGAGCGGGAAGTCCCACTCGCCCAAGTATTCGGCAGCCTGGCCGCCGGTGCCCACCTTGAACTGGATCAGGCCGAAGAGATGGTCCTTGTCGTCCAGCGAGTCGCTGATGCCGCGCAGGTCGTAGACGCTGGCGCCCATCGCGTACGCGTCGCGCAGCATGCGCCACTGCATGGCGTTGGACGGGCGGACCTCGCGCTTGTGGTTGGCCGACGCTCCGTAGGAGTACCACACGTGCTGCCCCACGGTCAGCATGGTGGCCGCGGCGACCGCCTCGCCCTCGTGCACGGCCAGGTACAGCCGCATCCGGTTGGGGTCCTCGCCGTTCAGCGTGGTCCACATCCGCTGGAAGTACGACAGCGGGCGCGGCCGGAAGTGGTCGCGGGTGGCGGTGATCTCGTAGAGGCTCTGCCACACCGGCAGGTCGTCGTAGCCGCCCTGGACCACCTGGACGCCGGCCTTCTCGGCCTTCTTGATGTTGCGGCGCCACAGCTGGTTGAAGCCCTTGAGGATGTCGTCCAGCGAGCGGTTCTCCAGCGGCACCTGGTAGACGTAGCGCGGCTGGACGTCACCGAAGCCGGCGCCGCCGTCCTCACCCTGCTGCCAGCCCATCCGGCGCAGCCGGTCGGCGACCTCGAAGGCGCGCGGCTCGACGTAGGTGGCCTCGACGTCGCGCAGCCGCAGGACGTTCGGGTCGGCGATGCCGGACTTGACCGCGCCGGCGTCCCAGCGGCGGATGATCACCGGCGGGCCCATCTTCACGGTGAACGCACCCTGCTGCTTGAGGTGCTTGAGCATCGGCTGCAGCCACTCGTCGAGGTTCGGCGCGTACCAGTTGATCACCGGGCCCTCGGGCAGGTACGCCAGGTACCGCTTCACCTTCGGGAGTTGGCGGTAGAGCACCAGGCCGACACCGACCAACTGCCCGGACGCGTCGTCGAACCAGCCGAGGTTCTCCGAACGCCACTCGTTCTTCACATCGGCCCATGCCGGGACCTGGCAGTGGCTCGCCGAGGGCAGGCTCTGGATGTACGCCAGGTGCTGCTCGCGACTGATGGTCCTCAGGGACAGGCTCATACGGGGCGCTCCCCATGCTCCGACTGCGGGCTTTTGCTGGCCCGAAGCCTACTGCGGGAGGGGAGCGCCCCCGCTACTGCTCTAGGAGAAGCCGCCGTGCGCGACGCCCAGGTAGAAGCCGAGGGCGGACATCCCCAGGCCGATGATCAGGGCGAACCGCTCGGCGGTGGTGACCGAGATGTACTGCCCCCAGGCGCCGGTGAGGATGCCGGCCAGCCCGGTCACCGAGCTGACCAGGTGCATGCTGCGGAACCCGGCCGTGACGACCGCGACGACGCCGAGGACGACGGTGACCGTCAGGAGCGAGTTCTCCAGCGGGTGGCGCCTGCCGTCGGTGTTGAAGGTGAGGCGGTGGCGGGTCCGGGGCTCGGACGTCTGGGCTGTGTGCTGCTGTGCCATGGGGCACCTCCGTGATGGAGAGGTGGCGCAAGGTAGCGCCGGCCACACCCGATGTATACAGATTGGGGGCATAACCGGGCGGATTTCAACCCGGGGGACCGACCCGGGTACGCTGGGCGGTCTGCACCGGTACTTTCGCCGGGCTGCGGTGGCGCGGAAGCGCTGTCGGTGGCCCGCGCTACCGTTGCGACGCAAGCCAAACCCTCCTGCCACGGAAACGCCGTGGCCGCTGAGTCCAAAGGAGGTGGGTTCCCCTATGCGTCACTACGAGCTCATGCTCATTCTCGACCCCGATCTTGAGGAGCGCGCTGTCTCCCCGCTGATCGAGTCCTTCCTCGCCGTCGTCCGCAGTGGCGGCGGCAGCGTGGAGAAGGTCGACACCTGGGGCCGTCGTCGTCTCGCCTACGAGATCAACAAGAAGCCCGAGGGCATCTACTCGGTCGTCGACCTCAAGGCCACGCCCGAGGTCGTCAAGGAGCTGGACCGCCAGCTCAACCTGAACGAGTCGGTGCTGCGGACCAAGGTCCTGCGTCCGGAACTCCACTGATCCGGATCTCCCGGACCACCGAGTACCGGGCACGCCCGGACCGGACCACCGAGTAGCAGTCACCACCACCGCACCGCCCCCCAAGCAGTCGAGAGGTCATCCCAATGGCAGGCGAGACCGTCATCACGGTCGTCGGCAATCTCGTCGACGACCCCGAGCTGCGCTTCACCCCCTCCGGTGCGGCGGTCGCGAAGTTCCGCGTCGCGTCCACCCCCCGCACCTTCGACCGGCAGACCAACGAGTGGAAGGACGGCGAGAGCCTCTTCCTCACCTGCTCGGTCTGGCGCCAGGCGGCGGAGAACGTCGCCGAGTCGCTCCAGCGCGGTATGCGCGTCATCGTGCAGGGCCGGCTGAAGCAGCGGTCGTACGAGGACCGTGAAGGCGTCAAGCGGACGGTCTACGAACTGGACGTCGACGAGGTCGGCGCCAGCCTGCGCAGCGCCACCGCCAAGGTCACCAAGACCAGTGGCGGCGGCGGGCGCGGCGGCCAGCAGGGCGGCTACGGCGGCGGCGGTGGTGGCGGTGGCCAGGCCGGCGGCGGAGGCGGCTGGGGCGGCCAGCAGGGCGGCGGCGGGGCTCCCGCCGACGACCCCTGGGCCACCAGCGCACCGGCCGGCGGCCAGGGTGGCGGCGGAGGCAGCTGGGGCGGCGGCTCCGGTTCCTCCTCCGGCGGCGGCTACTCGGACGAGCCGCCCTTCTAGAGGGCGGACCCTCACACACTTCTTGAGCTCACAGGAGAGACACCATGGCGAAGCCGCCCCCGCGCAAGCCGAAGAAGAAGGTCTGCGCGTTCTGCAAGGACAAGACCGTGTACGTGGACTACAAGGACACGAACATGCTGCGGAAGTTCATTTCCGACCGCGGCAAGATCCGTGCCCGCCGCGTGACCGGCAACTGCACGCAGCACCAGCGTGACGTCGCCACCGCGGTGAAGAACAGCCGCGAGATGGCGCTGCTGCCGTACACCTCGACGGCGCGATAAGGAGAGGGTGACCAGCATGTCGAAGATCATCCTCACCAACGAGGTCAGCGGCCTCGGTGCCGCCGGCGACATCGTGGACGTCAAGCCGGGCTACGCCCGCAACTACCTGATCCCGCGGGGCTTCGCCATCGCGTGGACCAAGGGTGGCGAGAAGGACGTCGAGCAGATCCGCCGTGCGCGGCGCATCCGCGAGATCCACTCGCTGGAGGACGCGAACGCCGTCAAGGCCCAGCTGCAGGGCGTCCGCGTGACGCTCAGCACCCGCGCCGGTGACACCGGTCGCCTCTTCGGTTCCATCACCCCGGCCGACATCGCCGCGGCGATCAAGAACGCGGGTGGCCCGCAGGTCGACAAGCGCCGGGTCGAGGTGGGCTCGCCCATCAAGACGCTCGGCGCGCACAAGATCTCGGTGCGACTGCACCCCGAGGTCGAGGCTGTCCTCGACCTGGAGGTCGTGGCCGCGTAACGCGGTATCGGGCCGGTTTCGACCGGCCTGGCCGGCATGTTCCACGTGAAACACGGGGAGCGTGCCGGCCGTGCGAGACCAGTGAGGGCCGGCTCCCGGTGGGAGCCGGCCCTTCGCGTGCCCGGGGTCAGCGGCTGGCCCCCGTCACCACCCAGCGGCCGGACCGGGACCGCAGCCACAGGGCGGCGAAACGGGTGAGCATCATCAGGCCCATCGCCCACCACAGCGCGGTCAGACCGCCGCCCGCCGCCGGTACCGCGAACGCGACCGGTGCGAAGACCGCGAGCGTGACCAGCATCGACCCGGCCAGGTACGGCCCGTCGCCCGCGCCCATCAGCACGCCGTCCAGCACGAACACCACCCCGCACACCGGCTGCGTCAGCGCCACCACGAGCAGCGCCGACGCGAGCGCGCGGCGTACGTCCGGGTCGGAGCTGAAGAGCGGTCCGACCAGCGGCCGGGCCAGCACCACCAGCAGCCCGAGCACGGCGCCGCACATCGCTCCCCACTGGATCATCCGGCGGCAGGCCGCCCGCGCCCCTTCGGCGTCCCCGGCGCCCAGGTAGCGGCCGATGATCGCCTGCCCGGCGATCGCGATGGCGTCCAGCGCGAAGGCGAGCAGCGACCAGACGGTGAGGGTGATCTGGTGGGCGGCGATCTCGGTGTCGCCGAGCCGCGCGGCGACCGCCGTGGCGATCATCAGGACCGCCCGCAGGCTGATCGTCCGGACCAGCAGCGGTACGCCGGCGCGGGCGCAGGCCCGTATCCCGGCGGCGTCCGGGCGCAGCATCGACCGCCAGGCGTCCGGGGCCTGTGCGCGGGCGCCACGGACCACCATGGCGAGGTAGACGGCGGCCATACCGTTCTGGGCGATGACGGTGCCCCAGGCGGAGCCCGCGATACCGAGCCCGGCGCCGTAGACGAGCGCCGCGTTGAGCCCGGCGTTCGCGGTGAAGCCGGCCACCGCGACGTAGAGCGGGGTGCGGGTGTCCTGGAGGCCGCGCAGCACCCCGGTCGCGGCGAGCACGACGAGCATCGCCGGGATGCCGAGCGAGCTGATCCGCAGGTAGGTGGCCGCGTACGGGGCGGCGGTGTGCGAGGCGCCGAAGAACCCGGCCAGGTCAGGGGCGGTCGGCAGCACCGCGGCGATGACCAGGGCGCCGATCAGGAGGGCGAGCCAGATGCCGTCCATGCCTTGCCGCAGGGCCGCGGGCAGGTCGCCGGCACCGACGCGGCGGGCGACGGCGGCGGTGGTGGCGTAGGCGAGGAAGACGAAGACGTTGACCGCCGTGGTGAGCAGAGCGGCGGCGACGCCGAGTCCGGCGAGCTGCGCGGTGCCCAGATGGCCGACAACCGCGCTGTCCACCATGACGAAAAGCGGCTCGGCGACCAGGGCGCCGAAGGCGGGCAGCGCGAGGGCGACGATCTCCCGGTCGTGGCGGCGGCGCACGGACGTCGGCGGCCGCGCGGGTTCGCGCGGCGTCGGCGGGTGGACGGTGGGGGGCTCGGGGCTCACAGCGGGATATCCTAACCGTCCACAAGTAAGAGGTGAAGTCGCGATCTGATCATTACGGGCGACTGCGCAGAGTGATCTCCTCCGCGTTGTTTGTCATGATCTTGATCCGGGGGCCGAAGTTTTTCTCCTGCACAGGCTATGGACGAAGAAGTCGCAGGTCAGAGCCGTCATGGTGGCGGATTCGCAAGGTTGTCCACAGCACTGTCCCAAGGGTCGTGCACAGGTTGGGGCCAGTTCTCCACAGGTATGCGCCCGTCATCCACACCCCCTGTGGATAACCGGCTTGGTGTGGGCCGCCGGTGGGCCTAGCGTGGACCGTCCCCGACTCCGCGAAGCGCGTGCGCCGGGAGGCTCGTTGGTCGGCTGTGCCGCCGTGAAATCCGGGGCGCCGCCGTGAAAGAGTGATACGCACGCGGGGTCCGGCCGACCCGGCCGGACGGGAGGAGGTGGCGGGAATGAGCCAGCCCGAACCCGCGGACGACCACTGGGCGGACCACCCCCCGGACGAGCGCCCCGCGGTCAGCCAGTTCCGCAAGCGCGGCGGCGGCGCCGGCGGCGCGGACGAGGGCCGGTTCGCCGAGGGCGGCGGCTTTGAGCGGGTTCCCCCGCAGGACCTGGACGCCGAGCAGTCCGTGCTCGGCGGCATGCTGCTGTCGAAGGACGCGATCGCCGACGTCGTCGAGGTGCTCAAGGGCGCCGACTTCTACCGGCCCGCCCACGAGACGATCTACAGCGCGATCCTCGACCTCTACGCGCGCGGCGAGCCCGCCGACCCCATCACCACCGCCGCCGAACTCACCAAGCGCGGGGAGATCGCCCGCATCGGCGGCTCCCCCTACCTGCACACCCTCGTCAACGCGGTGCCCACCGCGGCGAACGCCGAGTTCTACGCCGAGATCGTGCACGAACGCGCGGTGCTGCGCCGCCTCGTGGAGGCCGGCACCCGCATCACGCAGATGGGGTACGCCGCCGACGGCGACGTCGACGAGATCGTCAACAGCGCCCAGGCCGAGATCTACGCCGTCACCGAGCAGCGCACCTCGGAGGACTACCTGCCGCTCGGCGACATCATGGAGGGCGCGCTCGACGAGATCGAGGCGATCGGCTCCCGCAGCGGCCAGATGTCCGGCGTCCCCACCGGCTTCACGGACCTCGACTCCCTCACCAACGGCCTCCACCCCGGCCAGATGATCGTCATCGCCGCCCGCCCGGCCATGGGAAAGGCGCTGGCGCTGGACACGCCCCTTCCCACGCCGACCGGTTGGACGACGATGGGCGAGGTGCGGGTCGGCGACCAGCTGCTCGCTGCCGACGGGACACACACCCTGGTGGTCGCCGCCACCGACGTCATGTCCGAACGCCCCTGCTACGAGGTCACCTTCGATGACGGTACGACCGTCATCGCCGACGCGGACCACCAGTGGCTCACGGACACACTGGCCTCCCGCCACTCGGCTCGGCCGCACGCCCAGGACGACAGCCGACGTGTCCGTGCCGAGGTCCGGACGACCAAGGAGATCGCCGAGACACTGCGCTGCCTCACCGATCACGGCAACGGCTTCAACCACACCGTGCGGAACGCCGCGCCCCTCGACCTTCCCCCGGCCGACCTGCCCGTCCCGCCGTACACGCTGGGCGCGCGGCTGGCGGACGGGCACAGCGGTTCGGCCCGGACCACCTCGGCGGACGGGAACAAGCACATTCCGCAGGCGTACCTGCGGGGTTCGGTCGAGCAGCGGCGGGAGCTGTTGGCCGGACTCCTCGACACCGGTGGGACGGTCACCGGCACCGGTTCGGTGCGGTTCACCGCCGCCGACCGTGCGTTGGCCGACGGCTTCCGCGAGCTGCTGACGAGTCTCGGATACACCTGCGACACGGCGACCGGCCCGGTCGAGGGCCGCTCGCAGGAGCCGTCCACGGCGTACACCGTCGACTTCACGACCGGCGACGACGTCTTCGCCCTCGACCGCAAGCGGCGCCTGCACGAGGAGCGGCGGGGCCCCGGCACCGCGCGGCTGACGCGGCGCGTCATCACCGGCGCGCGCGAGGTACCGAGCGTCCCGGTGCGCTGCGTGCAGGTGGACAACCCCGACCATATGTACCTGGCCACGCGTTCGATGGTGCCCACCCACAACAGCACCCTGGCGCTGGACTTCGCGCGGGCCTGTTCCATCGCGAACAAGATGCCCAGTGTGATCTTCTCCCTGGAGATGGGGCGCAACGAGATCGCGATGCGGCTGCTGTCCGCCGAGGCGCGGGTCGCGCTGCACCACATGCGCTCGGGCACCATGACGGACGACGACTGGACGAAGGTCGCGCGCCGGATGTCGGACGTCACCGAGGCGCCGCTGTACATCGACGACTCGCCGAACCTGTCGATGATGGAGATCCGTGCCAAGTGCCGCCGGCTCAAGCAGCGCAACGACCTGCGGCTGGTCGTCATCGACTACCTCCAGCTGATGCAGTCCGGCGGGTCCCGGCGCCCCGAGAGCCGCCAGCAGGAGGTCTCGGACATGTCCCGTAACCTCAAGCTCCTCGCCAAGGAGCTGGAGGTCCCCGTGATCGCCCTCTCCCAGCTCAACCGCGGGCCCGAGCAGCGCACCGACAAGAAGCCGATGGTCTCCGACCTGCGCGAGTCCGGCTCCATCGAGCAGGACGCCGACATGGTGATCCTCCTGCACCGTGAGGACGCCTACGAGAAGGAGTCCCCCCGCGCCGGCGAGGCCGACCTGATCGTCGCCAAGCACCGCAACGGCCCCACCGCCACGATCACCGTCGCCTTCCAGGGCCACTACTCCCGCTTCGTCGACATGGCCCACACCTGACGGCCTCCTCGTAGGGCCGCCGCGTGCCCCATGGGCTGCTCAGCGCCTCGTCTCGTACCTGGTCAGCACCACGCCGCCGGGAAACGTCCGGGTCTCCAGCAGGTCCAGGTCCACCCAGTCGTCCAGCGCGGTGAAGAACGGTGTGCCGCCGCCCACCAGGACCGGGTGGGTGGCGATCACGTACTCGTCGATCAGCCCGGCGCGCATGGCCGCCGCGGCGAGCGTCGCGCCGCCGATGTGCATCGGGCCGCCGTCCTCGGCCTTGAGCCGGGTGATCTCGGCGACCGCGTCGCCGGTGACCAGGCGGGTGTTCCAGTCGACTTCCTCGAGCGTCGAGGAGAACACCACCTTCGGGGTGTCCCGCCAGTTCCGCGCGAACTCGATCTCCGCCGCGGTGGCGCCGGGCTGCCGGTCGCCGGTCGGCCAGTAGGAGCTCATCGCCTCCCACATCTTGCGCCCGTACAGCGACAGGCCGGTCGCCTGCTCGTGCTCGAGCCACCACTGGAACAGCTCGTCGCTCGGCCCGCTCCAGCCGATGTCGTCACCGGCCGCGGCGGTGTAGCCGTCCAGGGTCAGGTTCATGCCGTAGACCAGTTTCCGCATGCCCCAGCCTTCCGTCCGTGGGTGCCCGGTGTATGGGACCCGCTCGGCGCGGAAAACTCATCGGCGCGCGACCCGCGCCGCCCGGGAATGGTCGCGGGAGCGGATCAACGGGTGGTGAAGGCCCCGCCGTTGACGTGCAGGGTCTGGCCGGTGATGTGCCGTGCGCCCGAGGAGGCGAGGAAGAAGGCGGTCTCGGCGATGTCCTCGGGAGTGCCGGGCCGAAGGTTGTGTGTCTCCTGGACCAGTGCGGCGTGCCGGGCGCCGGTCATACCACCGCGGAAGAAGTCCGTGCCGGTGACGTAACCGGGGGAGATCACGTTGCTGGTGACGCCGACCGGTGCGAGTTCCGCCGACAGTGAGGTGCTCCACGCGCCCAGGGCGGCCTTGGCCGCGCCGTACGACCCGCCGCGCCGCTCGGCGCCGATCGAACCGATGCTGATCACGGTGCCGCCGTCGGTGAGCCGGTCGCGTACGGCGGCGGTCGTCAGCACGGCGCTGAGCAGGTTGCTGCTGAGGCTCGAACTCCACTCGGCGAGCAGGGACTCCAGCGGCGGGGCGCCGTCGGGGGCCGCCGCGGGCAGACCGCCGGCCGCGTTCACCAGGACGTCCACCGCGGCGAGTTGCCCGGCGAGCGCCGCGGTCCGCGCCGGGTCGGTCGCGTCGCAGACCACGCCGCGTACGCCCAGTTCCCGGGCGGTGCGCTCGACGCTGTCGGTGTGCCGTCCGGTCACCACGACCTCGCAGTGGTCGGCGGCGAAGCGCGCGGCGACGGCGCGGCCGATGCCGCTGCTTCCACCGGTGACGAGCACAGTACGGGTCAAGAGTCTGCTCCTCGCAGCAGAGGTGTGGCTTCCGAGCTGGTACGTTTAGAGCTAAACATAGTGAGTGTCGCAGCGGCAAGAGGGGAGGAGCCGGCCATGGCCGACCGGGACGTGGACGTGGCAGCGGAGGTCCATGCCGACGTGTACGTCTCAGGAGATCCGCCTCCCGGTGCGCCTCCGGGCGCCGCGCCGCCGTATCCCGCCGGCGCCATCGCCGCCGCCTGGCAGCGGGAGCGGCCCGGCACCCCGACCACGTCGATCGAGGTTGTCACGCCGATCTGGCGGCTGTCCAAGCTCTTCGCCGATGACCGCGCCCGGGTGCTGCGCGCCGCCGGAATCGACGCGGCGACCCTCGATCTGCTCTCCGTGCTCCGCCGCGCGGGACCGCCGTACACCCTCTCCACCCGCGAGATCGCCCGCCGCACCCTGGTCACGGCCGGTGCGGTGTCGCAGCGGGTGAACCGTGCGGAGGACGGCGGCCTGGTACGGCGCGGCGCCGCACCGGCGGGCGGCCGTACGGTGCTGGTCGAACTGACCGAAGAAGGGCACGCGCTGATCGAGCGCTCGGTCGACGCGGTGCTCGGGCGTGAGGCGGAACTCGTCACGGGCCTGTCCGCGAGCGAACGCGAGACGCTGGTAGGGCTGCTGGACAAGCTGTTCACGGATGTACGGGCGCGGATGGGCTGAGGTCTCCGCGCTCGGGGCGCCGCCGTGGTGGGCGTGTTAGCCTCGCGCCGTGTCTCGTCAGTCCGTGCCTGTGTACCGGCAGTTGTCGACGGCGTTGCAGGGCCGGATCGACGCGGGAGAGTGGGGGCCGGGCGAGAAGCTGCCGTCCGAGCCGGAGTTGGTGCGGGAGTTCGGCGTCAACCGGTTGACGGTGCGGCAGGCACTCGACGAGTTGGAGCGCGCCGGGGCGGTGACCATCCGGCACGGCAAGGGCACCTACGTGTCCGAGCCCGCCACCACGGTCGAGGTGACGATCGACCCGGGCAGCGAGCGGTGGGAGACCGCGGGCGGCCAGTGGGCGACGCGGGAGGACCCCGCGCCGTCGGTCGTCGAGCACGTCCTGTCCTTCGGCGACAGCAGCGACAGGGAAGCGGCCGGGCACCTGGGGGTGGACCCGGGCGAACTGCTGCTGGTGCGCACCCTGCTGGAGGTGCACGGCCTGGGGCCGGCGACGGCGCAGGCCGGGCAGGCGGTGCCGTGCGACTACTGGCTCGACCGGCGGCGCTTCGGCACGCTGCCGCAGCGCTGGGGGGACGGTCCTCACCTGGCGGTGGTGCTGGCGCGCGAGTACGGCGTGACCTGGGTCAACGACTGGCGGGGCTTCACGGCGGCGTCGGCGGGGCTGTTCGTCGCCGAGCAGCTCAAGGTGCGGGTGGGGACGGCCGTCATGGTCCGCGACGGGGTCAGCGTCGACCCGGACGGGACGCCGGTCTTCTACGTACGGCGCTACGCCCTCGGGTCCCGGTCGAAGTACGTGATGCGCTACCGCCCGCAGGAGGAGCGCGGCGGCGCCTGAATCGGCCCTGGTCGGGCCCGTAAGGCCACCCCAGCGTTCACACCTGCGTCGCCTCCGGGTCATCCGGTGCGCCCGGGGATCTCATCTAGATGAGTTGGGATCGCGGGGCACGGCAACCCACGGGCCGTGCCGCTCACGCTCGGCGTGGGCGCCCGCCCAGGTCGCCGCCTCCCCAAGGGGACGGCAGCCCCAGCCGAAAGACCCGAACACATGACTGAGGCTCACAACCGCGTCAACAGCCCCCGCACCAAGCGGGCGGCGCTGGCCGCCACCTCCCTGCTGGCCACCGGAACCCTGCTGGGGACGTTCGCCGCGACGGACGCGGCAGCCGCCGCACCGGCTCCGACATCCGGGAAGGCTTCCGCGAAGGCATCCGGGAATGCTTCCGGGAAGGCCGCCGGAAACAACACCGGGAAGCCCGCCGCCAAGGCAGTCCCCTTCACCGCCGCTTCCGTCACCGCGGGAAGCACCGTCGGCACCCTGAAGGTCTCATGGGCCTCCAGCGCCACGCACGTCTCCGTGTACGCGGGCGCGACCGCCGACGCGCAGCGCACCCTGGTCGGCAGCGGCGCCGGAACCGCCACCCTGACCGTCTCCGGCGCGCACGGCAACTGGGTCCGGCTCGTCCCCTCCACCGGGGCCCCGCTGACCCTCACCATCCGCGACCTGGACCTCGCCAGCGACCCGAACCTGCGCGACGCCGGCGGCTACCGCACCACCGACGGCCACTGGGTCAAGATGGGCGCCGTCTACCGCTCCGCCGCGCTCTCCCTGACCCCGGCCGACGCCGTCGTCGTCAACAGCTTCGGCATCACCCTCGACGCCGACCTGCGCACTCCCGACGAGGTCACGGCCGCCGCGGACGTCGTGCCGATCGGTGCGGCGTGGGAGGAGCTGAACATCAGCGGCACCCAGGGCACCGGCCTGCCCAGCGGCATCGACACCGAGGCCGCGGCCGAGAAGATGATGCAGGACGGCGAGGTCAGCATGGCCTCGTCGCTCAACGCCCGCACCGACTTCGGCAAGCTGCTCACCCAGATCGCCGGCAGCAAGGGCGCCACCCTGTACCACTGCTCCGCGGGCAAGGACCGCACCGGCTGGGCCTCCGCGCTGCTGCTGTCGCTGCTGGGCGTCTCGAAGTCCACCGTCACCGAGGACTACCTCCTCAGCAACACCTACTCCTTCGGCTCCGCCGCCACCCAGAGCGCGCTGAAGAGCATCTACGACGCGACGTACCAGGCCGCCATCGCCAAGGGCGCCACCTCCGCGGACGCCACCGCGGCCGCCCAGAACGAGGAAGCCGTCTACACCGCCTTCATGAAGGTCGAGACCTCCTACCTCGACGCCGGCCTCGACTACGTCACCGCCCACTTCGGCACCGTCGAGAACTACGCCACCACCCCCCTCGCCCACGGCGGCCTCGGCCTGACCCGCAAGAACCTCACCGCCCTCCGCACCCGCATGCTCACCTCCTGACCCAAATCCCACCGCACCCCCGACCGGAAACCCGAAGGAAGGGTGCGGTGCGGCCGTCGGGGCAGCGCTTCACCACCCGCCACGGAATGATCGGGCCATGACCGAGATCGTCTTGATGTCCGACGCCAGGGTGGCCGCGGTACCGCTCCAGGAGTGCGGTGAACCCCTCACCGACGTACGACGGAGCCCCGCACTTCTGGTCGACGAAAGGAAGCAGGACCCCGCGGGCGCCTTCGCCCACGTACGGCAGGGAGTGCTCGACAGGCTCCTCGACGCACAGGGACACCTGCCCCCGGGGATACGGCTGCTGTTGGTCGAGGGATACCGGCCACCGTCGCTCCAGCGCCGCTACTTCGACGCGTACGCGACGGACCTGCGGGCCGTGCACCCGGAGTGGTCCGCGGCACAGATCCGCTCGGCCGCCAGCCGCTACGTGTCCCCGCCGGAGATCGCTCCCCACAGCGCGGGCGCCGCCGTAGACGTGACACTCGCGGACGCCGACGGACATGAGCTCGACATGGGTACGCGTATGAACGCGACGCCGGAGGAGAGCGCCGGTGCCTGCTACACCGGGGCCGGCAACATCAGCCGGGAGGCAACCTCGCGCCGTGAGCTGCTGGGCTCCGTGCTGACGGCTGCCGGGCTCGTCAACTACCCGACGGAGTGGTGGCACTGGTCGTACGGGGACCGGTACTGGGCTTTGCAGACCGGTGCGGGGGTTGCGTGCTTCGGGGCTGCCGAGCTCGGCTGATCGCGGTGGGGCGCCCCCGGCCGGGTGGGGGCGGGGGCGCCGGGAGGGGGTGGGGCTAGGTGGTGGTCCAGATGAAGGTGGCGGAGCCTGGGGTGGCGGTCGGGGTGCGGCCGGTGACGGTGACGGTGAAGGTGCCGGGCTGGGTGGCGGCTCCGCTGAAGGTGCCGTCGGTGGAGAGGGAGATGCCCGGGGGCAGGCCGGTGGCGGTGTAGGTGGTGCCGTCGGTGTTCCTGCCGTACGCCCAGTCGACCTGCTGGTGCACCGGGCTGCTCATGCCGTACGGGTTGGGCAGGGACACGGGTGTGGTGGCGGTTGCGGCCGGGGTGACGGTGGTCGGTACGTCGAGGGTGCCGGTCAGCGGCAGGTTCCGCGAGGAGTCGCCCACCAGGATCTGGTAGGAGCCCGCCGCGGTGGTCCAGTTGCCGGCCGAGGTGTTCCAGTAGGCGAGGTCGTGCGCGCTGACGGTGAAGGCCACCGTCTTGGACTGGCCCGGGTCGAGGGTGACCCGCTGGTACCCGCGCAACTGGTGCACGGGCTCACCGGTGGACGCCGGGTCCCCGACGTAGAGCTGCGCGACCTCCGTGCCGGCGCGCGACCCGGTGTTGGTGACCGTGGCGTGCACGGTCGCCGTCCCACCGCTCAGCGCCCCCACCTGGAGGCCGCTGAACCCGAAGGTGGTGTACGACAGGCCGAAGCCGAACGGGAAGAGCGGGGTGATGTTCTTCGCGTCATACCATCGGTACCCGACGTCCAGACCCTCGCTGTACTGGACCTGCCCGTTGGTGCCCGGCCACTGCGCCGCCGTGTGCGCGGGCACGTCGGCCAGCGACTTCGGGAAGGTCACCGGCAGCTTGCCGGACGGGTCGACGTCACCGAAGATCAGCGCGGCCATCGCCGTGCCGATCTCCTGCCCCGGGTAGAAGCCCTCGAAGACGGCCGCGACCTGGTCGAGCCACGGCATGGTGACCGCCGAGTTGTCGTTGAGCACCACGATCGTGTGCGGGTTGGCCGCGGCCACCTCGGCGATCATGTCGTTGTCGCTGACCGAGCTGCCGCCGTTGTTGGGCAGGTCCAGCGTGGTGGTGTCGTGTTCCTCGTTCCCGTAGTTGTCCGACGCGTAGACGATCGCCACGTCCGAGCCGCGGGCCAGCGCGACCGCCGAGTCGAGATCGGTCCCGTTGTCGTACTGCACCGTCGTGTCGGTGCCCGCCACCCGGTCCTGCATGCCGGTGATCGGCCAGACCGTGCCGGAACTGGTGGTGGTGGCGCTGCCGCCGCCGATGGTCTGCACCCCGGCGCCGCCGTCCCAGCCGATCACGGCGATCGACTTGGTGGTGGCGGTGGACAGCGGGAGGATGCCGTTGTTCTTCAGCAGCACCGCGCCCTCCTCGGCCCCCTGGAGCGCGACCTGCTGGTGGGCGGCGTTGGTGACGGTGGCGCCGGTCGAGCCGCTGGGCGCCTTGTCGAACAGCCCGAACGCGAAGTACTGCGTGAGCAGCCGGCTGGTCATCGTGTCCAGCGTTGCCTGGCTGACGGTGCCGTCGGCCACCGCCTGCGCGAGGAAGTCGGCGTAGAAGTAGCCGTTGGGCATCTCCACCGTCAGCCCCGCGTTCGCCGACTCCTGCGTCGAGTGCGTGCCGCCCCAGTCGCTGGTGACGAAGCCGCCGAAGTTCGCCTGCTGGTACAGGCCGACGTTCAGCAGCGCCGGGTTCTGGCAGGCCGGCACGTTGTTGACCACGCTGTACGCGCACATGGCCGCCGCGGGCGCGCCCTGCGCCACCGCCGCCTGGAAGGCGGGCAGGTACAGCTCCTGGAGGGTGCGGTCGTCGACGATCACCGTGCCCGCCGGGTTCTCGATGTTGTAGACGGCCACGTGCTTCATCTCGGCCATCACGCCCTGGCTCTGAATGCCCTTGATGTCGGCGGCGGCCATCTGCCCGTTGAGGTACGGGTCCTCGCCGAACGTCTCGAACGCGCGGCCCCAGCGCGGGTCGCGGACGATGTTCAGCGTCGGACCGAGCGCCACCTGCGCGCCCTTGCCCGCGAACTCGGCGCCGATCGCGGCACCGTACTGCTGCTCCAGCGCGCTGTCCCAGGTGGCCGCCGAGGCGTTCGCGGACGGCATCTGCGTCACGCCGCCGAGCCCGTCGCCCACGCCGTGTGGACCGTCCTGGAGCCCGAGCGCGGGGATGCACAGCGACGGGATGCCGCTGATGTTGCCGATGTACGGCGAGGCGTTGTTGTTGCCGTGCAGGATCGACACCTTCTCGGCGTTCGTCATCTGCGCCATCACCTGCGCCACGCGGTCCGCGACCGGCGCCGTCGAGCCGACCCAAGGGCAGTCGCCGTCTCCGCCGGTCGGCGGGGTGCCGGTACCGCCCGGGGTGAGGACGGTGAACTCCCAGAGGGAGTAGCCGTACTGGGTGGCGCGCTTGGTGCCGTACATGCGCACATAGCGGCCGGTGCCGCTGAAGGAGAGGTTCTCGGTGCCGCCGGCGCCGGTCGTGGTGGAGTACACCGTGTTCCACGTGGAACCGTCGTCGGAGAGCTGGATCTGATACGCCGTCGCGTACGCGGTCTCCCAGGTCAGTTGGGCGCCGCAGATGCTCTGCGAGGAGCCGAGGTCGACCTGGACCCACTGCGGATCGGCGGCCGCGCTGGACCACCGGGTGCCCGCGTTGCCGTCGAAGGCGGCTGCCGCGGGGGTGCCGGCGTTCTCGGTCGACGAGGCACTGGAAGGCTTGCCGAGGGCCGCGTTCGTGTCGCCGCAGGACGTGGGCGGGGTGTCGTCGCCGGAGCCGTAGACCTGGAACTCCCAGAGGGAGTAGCCGTACTGGGTGACGCGCTTGGTGCCGTACATCCGCACGTAGCGGCCGGTGCCGCTGACGGCCAGGGTCTGGACGCCTCCGGTGCCGCTGGTGGTGGAGTACACGTCGGTCCAGTCCGTGCCGTCCTGCGAGGTCTGGATCTGGTACGAGGTGCCGTACGCCGTCTCCCAGTTGAGCACGACCTGGGTGAGGGAGTGGCTGGCGCCCAGGTCGACCTGGAGCCACTGGGGGTCGGCGGCCGCGCTGGACCACCGGGTGCCGGGGTCGCCGTCGACCGCCGCGTTGGCGGTGAAGGCGTCCTGGACCGAGGAGGCCGTGGCCGGCTTGCCCTGGGAGAGCAGTTGGGGTGCGGCGGCCTGGGAGGAGGCCGGGTTCAGCGAGAGGTACGCCGAGGCGATGAGCGCCAGGACGAGCAGGACGACACTCCGCGGAGAGTGTCGGAAACGTTTACGGGCCGGATAGGAGAGCCCTCGTGGGGTGACCCTCATGTGTACTCCTGGATGTCGGGTGACGGCACGCGCGTTGGGGGGGCCGACAGGTGGCGCGGAGCGCGGACATGGCGCGGTGAGAGCGCTCTCGGGCCGACGTGATGGTCACGCCGGGCCGTGGGAGGTGTCAACCGTTCTGACACGTAAGGCCGGAGGGATTCCGGCGGTCCGTACGGGGTGGTCGTGGCGGGTGGGCGCCGGCGCCCCTGCCGTCCGCCTCCCAGGGGTACGGTCGGTGCGGATGTCGATCAGCGGTAGTGCCGGGCGGAGCTCGGCAGAAGGGCAGGGGGCACGTGGTGACGACCGACTCTCCGCAGGCGTACGGGGGCGAGCTGCTGCCCACCACGACGCGGGCGCTGATGCACCGGGTCGCGGTGGAACAGGCCACGGGCCGTACGCCGTCGCTGATCGGCGGGGTGGTGCGGGACGGAGCGCTGGTGTGGAGCGGCGCGTGCAGCATGGTCGAGGGGCACGCGCCGGACACCGACACGCAGTACCGGATCGGGTCGTTGACCAAGAGCTTCGTCGCGGTGCTGGTGATGCGGCTGCGCGACGAGGGCAGGTTGGCGCTCACCGACCCGCTGGAGAAGCACCTGCCGGGCACGGCGGTGGGCGGAGCGACGATCGGCCAACTGCTCGCGCACACCTCGGGTATCGCCTCCGAGACGCCCGGTCCGTGGTGGGAGCGCACCCCGGGCGACCTGCGGCCGGAGCTGGCGGACGTACTCGGCGAGACACCCGTCAAGCATCCGGCGGGGCGGCGGCACCACTACTCCAACCCCGGTTTCGCGCTGCTCGGAGCGGTGGTGGCCCGACTGCGGGACCGGCCGTGGGGAGACGCCCTCCAGAGCGAAGTGCTGGACCCGCTGGGGATGGGCCGGACCGGGCTACTGCCGCAGCAGCCCGCGGCGGGCGGGTTCGCCGTGCACCCGTGGGCCGATGTGATGGTGCCCGAGGCGGTGCAGCAGACCGGACTGATGGCGCCGGCCGGGGAGTTGTGGTCGACGGTCGACGACCTCGCCCGGTGGGCGGCGTTCCTGGCCGGTGGTCGGGACGGGGTCCTGGCCGAGGCGACCGTGGCGGAGATGCGGGTCCCGGCGGCGCCTGCCGAGGCGAGTGAGCCCGGCGCCGGGTACGGCCTCGGCATTCAGATCACGCGGCACCACGGTCGTACCCTGATCGGCCACACCGGCTCGATGCCGGGCTTCCTGGCGACGGTGTGGGTGGACGTGGAGGAACGGCTCGGCGCGGTCGCGCTGGCCAACGCGACGTCGGGGCCCGCCGTGAGCGGTCTCGCGGCCGACCTGTTGACGATCACCGCGGACGCCGAACCCGCCTTCCCCGCGCCGTGGCGGCCCGCCGACTCCCTCGACGCCGCGCTGCTCGAACTGGCCGGCGCCTGGTACTGGGGCACCCGCGGGTACGGGCTGCTCGTCCACGCCTCCGGCGACGTGGAGCTGCGGCCGCTGGTCGGCCAGGGCCGCGGGACGGTGTTCCACGTGGAACCGGACGGCACCTGGACCGGGCAGGACGGCTACTACGCCGGCGAGACGCTTCGGGCGGTGCGGCGCGATGACGGCACCCTCAGCCATCTCGACGTGGGGTCGTTCGTGTTCACCAGGGAGCCCTACGACCGGCAGGCACCGGTACCGGGCGGCTTCCCCGGCTGGAGCTGACGGCGGACACGGCGGCGACGGGCGCCGACAACTGACACGGCCGGCAGAGGACGGGGGCTGGTCACGCGGAGTGTTCCACGTGGAACACTGGCGGGACGACAAGGGGGCAGGATGGCTCGGCTGCACATATTCGACATGGACGGCACACTGATGCCCGGCACCTCCGCCGGCATGGAGATCGCCCGGCAGATCGGCATGACGGCCGAGTTCCGAGAGCTGGACCGCGCGCTGGGCAGCGGTGAAATCGACTCGCCGCACTTTGCGCGACAGGCCTACCGGATGTGGTCCGTGCTCACGGAACGTCACGTGGCGACCGCCTTCGCGGGTGCGCCGTGGCTGACGGGGATTCGCGAGGTCTGGGCCGACATCACCGCCCGCGGTGACCACTGCGCGGTGGTGTCGCTCTCGCCGGACTTCTTCGTGACCCGGCTGCGGGCGTGGGGCGTCCACGAGGCGCGGGCCTCGGTCTTCCCGACCTTCCCCTTCGCGCCGGACGCCGTCCTCGACCTGTCGGGCATCCTGATGCCCGAGTCCAAGGTGGCCATCGCCGACGAGCTGTGCGCCCGCTACGGTGTCCGCCGCGACGACTGCGTGGCCTACGGCGACTCGCTGTCGGACACCGCGCTGTTCGGCGTGGTCCCGCTCTCGGTGGCCGTCAACGGGGATGATCACGTCAGCGGACTGGCCACGCACGCGTACACCGGCAGCGACCTGCGCGAGGCGTACGCGCTGGTGGCGGAGGCCTGACCGCCGCCCTCGCCGGTACGACCGGCGGCGGGGGCCTTGCGGGGGCGGGCCGACGGACCGGGGCCCCGGGCGTGGCGCCTCAGCAGCCCAGGTCGGGGCCGAGCAGCCCGAGCACCCCTTCGATGTTCGCGTCCAGGTAGTGCCGCAGGGTCAGCGGCACGATCTCCACGGAGGCCAGTCCCATCCGGGTGAAAGGCACCCGCACGATCTCGTAGCTGCCGCACGGCTCGTCGATCTCCGGGCCGTGCCGCCGGTCCAGGTCCATCGACTCCAGCCGGCAGACGAAGAAATACTGCACCTTGACGCCGTGCGAGCCGTTGGCCGCGATGTGCTCGACGGTGTCGACGAAGGCGGGCACCGGGTCGGTGATCTTCCCGCCGAGTTCCTCGTCGATCTCGCGGTGCAGCGCGCCGAGCACCCCGGTGTCGTCCTCCTCGACACCGCCGCCGGGAGTGAGCCAGTAGGGGGCGAGGCCGGGCTTGGTCCGCTTGATCAGCACCAGCCGGTCGCCGTCGAGGATGATCGCGCGGGCCGTGCGTTTGACCACCGGCCGGGTGGAGGGGAGTGGGAGCGTGTCCGGAGGCATGCCTGAGATCTGCCGCGACCGGGCGCCGGGCAAACGTGGCGCCGCCGGGGAAATCACGGCCGGCACGTCGGCCCCGCGGCTCTACCGGCCGCGCGCGGCCTCGTCGAGGGCGCGGCGCACGTCCGCGACGATGTCGTCCGGGTCCTCGACGCCCACCGAGAAGCGGACGAAGCCCGGGGCCACCGCGTCCCCGCCCCAGCGGGCCCGGCGCTCGGCGGTGCACTGCACGCTGCCGAAGCTGGTCGCCTCCGAGGTCATCCGCAGCGCGCCGAGGAAGCGCTCCGCGTGCTCCCGGTCGGGCAGCGTGAAGGACACCACGCTGCCGAAGCGGCGCATCTGCGTCACCGCGACCGCGTGCGAGGGGTCGCCGGGCAGCCCCGGGTGCCGTACCCCCGACACCTCGGGCCGCTCCAGCAGGGCGCGGGCCAGCGCCAGCGCGTTGTCCGCCTGGCGGTCCACCCGCAGGGCGAGCGTGGCCAGGGAGCGGTGCGCGAGCCATGCCTCCATCGGCCCCGGGATGGCGCCCACGGTCTTGCGCCACTTGCGGACGGAGTCGGCCAGTTCGGCGCTGCGCGTGGTGACGTATCCCATCAGCAGGTCGCCGTGGCCGTTGAGCGCCTTGGTGCCGCTGGACACGGAGAAGTCCGCGCCCAGTTCGAGCGGCCGCTGCCCCAGCGGCGTGGCCAGTGTGTTGTCGACGGCGACCAGGACGCCCGCCGCGTGGGCGGCGCCGACCAGCCGCCGGACGTCGCACACGTCCAGCTCCGGGTTGGACGGGGTCTCCAGCCACACCAGCCGGGCGCCGTCCAGCAGCGGCAGCTGCGCGTCACCGGCGGTCGGCGCCATCCGCACCTGCACGCCGTACGACTCCAGGCGCTCGACCAGGGCGCGCGTCGTCTGGTAGCAGTCCGACGGGAGGACGACCGCGTCCCCGGCGCGCACCTGCGACAGCAGCACCGCCGAGATCGCCGCCATGCCGGAGGCGAAGGAGAGCGTGGTGGCGTCCGGGTCGCCGGGCGCCTCCAGCTCCGCGATCGCCTGCTCCAGCAGGTCCCAGGTGGGGTTGTCGTCCCGGCCGTAGGCGTACGGACCGGTGGGCTCACCGGGCAGGTGGTAGTGCGAGACGAACACCGGACCGGGCAGCGACGGTTCGTACGGCCTGGCCTCGGGGCGGCCGGCGTGCACACTCCGGGTGCTGTCGCCGAGGTCCCCCGCCGCCTGCTGCGCCGTGCTGTCCTGCGTCATCCGGCCCTCATCCTCCGTGTCCGTCGTCCCCGCGGGTTCGTCCGCGTGCTCGTGCTCGGTCGCCCTGCGCTCAGTCGTCCTCGTCCGGGAGGACCAGGTGCATCGCCCAGGCGACGATGCTGACGATCAGACCGCCGAGCACCGCGGTCCAGAAACCGTGCACATGGAACTTCAGGCCGAGGTGGCCGGCCAGCCACGAGGTCAACAGCAGCATCAGCGCGTTCACCACGAGGGTGATCAGGCCCAGGGTGAGGATGAACAGCGGAAACGACAGCACCTTGACGACCGGCTTCACCAGCCAGTTCACCACGCCGAAGACGAGGGCGACGAGTATGAGCGTCAGTGCTTCGCGCCACACCGAGTGGCCGGTGAGCGTGATGTCCTTGAGCAGCCAGACCGCAACCCCCAGGGCCGCGGCATTCGCCAAGGTCTTGACGAGGAAATTCTTCATGGTGAGATCGTCGCAGGTCTGATCATCAGGACAAGAGACGCGACGGAACCGTGGCCGTACCGCAGCGGAGGAGCGAAAAATGAAGGTGTTCCGGCTCGACGACCTGGACGCGGAGCGTGCCGCGAACCAGGGCGCCTACCTGCGCTTCCTGCGGGAACGCACCATGTCGGCCGGGCTCTACGCGCTCGACGCCGGCCAGAGCGACCCGCAGCAGCCGCACGAGCAGGACGAGGTCTACCTCGTGGTCAGCGGCCGCGGCGCGATCACCGTGGGCGAGGAGACCACCGCGGTCGCGCGCGGCAGCGTCGTCTACGTGCCGGCCCGGACCCCGCACCGCTTCCACCACATCACCGAGGACCTCAGGGTCATGGTGGTCTTCTCGCCTCCGGAGCCCTAAGGGTCCGATCAGGGTCGGATGGGGCCTTCCCGGCCTTCGCCGGGGCCCTTCGTGGACCTACAGTCGGAGTACGGCACGCAAGCGGCACCGCGCCGCGACACCGGGGAGCGGAGTGCGCCCCGCACAGTGACCTAGGAGCGAGAGAGCGTCATGAAGAGTCTGCTGAAGAGCCTGCCCTGGTGGGTCAAGTGGATCGGCATCCCGGTCATCGCCCTGGTCGTGTTCGGCACGCTGATCGCGAGCCTGGTGAGCTTCGTGATCGGCCTGCTGTTCAAGGTGTTCGTCTTCGTGGTCCTGGTCGCCGCGCTGGTGTTCGTGGTGAAGCGGGTCACGTCCGGTGGCTCCGGCAAGAAGCGCGACTGGTGATGTCGGCCTCCCGGCGGCCGAGGCCGGGACGGTACCTCGCGGACCGGTGAACGGCTCGGGCCGTTCACCGGTCCGCTGCTCATTTCTTCCGGCGGTGGCTGTGGCCCGCACCGGAGGGACGGGACTGGCCGGGGAGCGCCGCCGACGGGTCGCCCGGACCGGGCTGCGGCCCGCCCCTACCGCCCCGGTCACCGCGGTCCGCGCTGACCACCAGGGCGGCCAGCGCCGTCGTCAGCGGCACCGACGCGACCAGGCCGATGCTGCCGACCAGGGTGCGGACGATCTCCTCGGCCACCAGTTCGCTGCTCGCCACCTGGAACACCCCGCTGCGGGCGATGGAGAAGAGCAGCAGCAGCGGCAGGGCGGCGCCCGCGTACGCCATCACCAGGGTGTTGACGACCGAGGCGATGTGGTCGCGGCCGATCCGCATCCCGGCCCCGTACAGCTTGCGCCAGTTCGCCGTCGGGTCGGCGTCCTTCAGCTCCCAGACGGCCGCGACCTGGGTGACGGTCACGTCGTCGAGCACCCCGAGCGAGCCGATGATCACTCCGGCCAGCAGCACCCCCTTGATCTCGATGCCCGGGTAGAGGGTGTGGATCAGCCCGGTCTCGTCGGAGGTGTTGCCGGTCAGGTGGGCCCAGCCGATGAAGACCGAGCCGAGCGCCCCGATCAGGAACAGCGAGCAGAGCGTGCCGAGCACCGCCACGGACGTCCGCGCGCTGACCCCGTGGCACAGGTACAGCGCGATGAGCATGATCGCGCTGCCACCGACCACCGCGACCAGCAGCGGGTTGTCGCCGCGCAGGATCGCCGGGAGGATGAACAGCGTCAGGACCGCGAACGAGATCGCCAGCGCGACCAGCGCCATGATGCCGCGCAGCCGGCCGACCAGGACCACGACGAGCGCGAACGCCAGCGCGAGCAGCGCGATCGGCATGCCGCGGTCGACGTCGGTGACCGAGTAGCGCAGGTTCTTCGGGGCGTCCGGGGCGTAGGCCAGGACGACGCCCTCGCCCTTGGTGTAGCGGCGGGTCTGGTCGGGCTGCACGATCTCGGTGAACTTCGTGCCCCGGTCCGGGCCGGACATCACCTCGATCGTCGCCTTCTGGCAGGCGTCACTTGACGGGGCCGCGGTGGACGAACCGCCCGCCGCCGTACCCGACGCGCCGGTGGAACTGCTCGAACCGTCGCCCGTGCCGTCGGTGTTGGGCAGGGCGCCGGCCTGTTTGCAGGATACGTGCACGAGTTGGACGACCTTGCCCGGCCGCGTCTGCTGGTCGAAGCCGACGCCGCTGCGTGCGTGCGACGGCGCGCCGCCCGGCCACAGCAGCACCATGCCGGCCACCACCGCGGCCGCGAACGGCACCAGTACGGCCGCGATCACCTTCCGCAGATGCCGGGAGACCGGCGGCACCGGGCCGTGCGCGTGCCCGTGGCTGTGGCCGTGCCCGTGCGGTGCGGCGGGATGCGGGCCGTGCTCGTCGGCCTGAGGGGAGTCCACGCACCGATCATCGCAAGGGCCCCTGGTGGATGTCCGCACCCAGCGGCTACCGTTGGCAGCACCTTTGCAAACGCGGGAGCTCGGAGCACCGGGCTGAGAGGGCGCTGACATCGCTTCGGGCGAGCGCTGCGCCGACCGCTGAACCTGTTACCGGGTAATGCCGGCGTAGGGAGTAGGTCTCACATGACCATGCAGGATGCGCACGCGCGGGAAACCGGCTGGCACAAGTCGTATCTCACCGGTTCCAGCGGAACCCGACCGGACCTGCGGGTACCGGTCCGCCAAGTGCACCTGACCGACGGCCGCGACGTGACGCTGTACGACACGTCCGGCCCGTACACCGACCCGTCGGTCGACACCGACGTCCGGCGGGGCCTGGCGCCCCTCCGGGAGCACTGGATCGTCGCCCGCGGCGACACCGAGGAGTACCCGGGCCGCCCGGTCCGGCCGGAGGACGACGGGCTCAGGCACACCGCACCACGCGGCGGTCTGCGCAACCTCGACGCGGTCTTCCCCGGCCGGCCCCGGCTCCCCCGCCGCGGCCGGCCAGGCCGGCCGGTCACCCAACTCGCGTACGCCCGGCGCGGCGAGACCACTCCGGAGATGGAGTTCGTCGCGCTGCGCGAGAACGTGCCGGTGGAGACGGTGCGCGCGGAGATCGCCGCGGGCCGGGCGGTGCTGCCGGCCAACGTCAACCACCCCGAGATCGAGCCGATGATCATCGGCAAGCGGTTCCTGGTGAAGGTCAACGCCAACATCGGCAACTCCGCGGTCACCTCCTCCATCGAGGAGGAGGTCGAGAAGATGACCTGGGCGACCCGCTGGGGCGCCGACACCGTGATGGACCTGTCGACCGGGCGGAACATCCACACCACCCGCGAGTGGGTGCTGCGCAACTCCCCCGTCCCCATCGGCACGGTGCCGCTCTACCAGGCGCTGGAGAAGGTGGACGGCCGCGCCGAGGAGCTGAGCTGGGATGTCTACCGGGACACCGTCATCGAGCAGGCCGAGCAGGGCGTCGACTACATGACGGTGCACGCGGGGGTGCTGCTGCGGTACGTGCCGCTGACCGCGCGCCGCAAGACCGGCATCGTCTCGCGCGGCGGGTCGATCATGGCGGCCTGGTGCCTGGCCCACCACCGCGAGAACTTCCTCCACGAGAACTTCGAGGAGCTGTGCGAGATCCTCGCGTCGTACGACGTCACGTTCTCGCTCGGTGACGGGCTGCGGCCCGGCTCGATCGCCGACGCCAACGACGAGGCGCAGTTCGCCGAGCTGCGCACGCTGGGCGAGCTCAACACCGTGGCGAAGCGGCACCACGTGCAGACCATGATCGAGGGCCCGGGCCACGTGCCGATGCACAAGATCAAGGAGAACATCGACCTCCAGCAGGAGATCTGCGAGGAGGCGCCGTTCTACACGCTCGGCCCGCTGACCACCGACGTCGCACCCGGCTACGACCACATCACCTCGGGCATCGGCGCCGCGATGATCGCCTGGTGGGGCACCGCGATGCTCTGCTACGTCACCCCGAAGGAGCACCTCGGGCTGCCGGACCGCGACGACGTCAAGACTGGTGTGATCACCTACAAGATCGCCGCGCACGCCGCTGACCTCGCCAAGGGGCACCCCGGCGCCCAGGAGTGGGACGACGCGCTGTCCGACGCGCGCTTCGAGTTCCGCTGGGAGGACCAGTTCAACCTGGCCCTCGACCCCGACACCGCCCGCGCCTTCCACGACGAGACGCTGCCCGCCGAGCCGGCCAAGACCGCGCACTTCTGCTCCATGTGCGGCCCGAAGTTCTGCTCGATGAGGATCTCGCACGACATCCGGCGCACGCACGGCGGCGGAGAGTCTGCCACCGGACCGGGCGCCGAGGCAGGCAGCGAGGAGGAGGTCCGGGCCGGAATGGCCGCCAAGTCCGCGGAGTTCGCCGCCGCGGGCAACCGGGTCTACCTGCCGATCGCGAACGGGCCGGACCCGGCCTCGGCTAGTTGACGGTCCGGCCGACGTTGGGTGCGACCGGCGGCGGCCAGCCCACGGTGGAGAAGCTGTGCCACAGCCCCGGCGTCTCGGCGGTGCCCGCGCTGAAGGTGGTGGGCAGGTAGGTGCTGGGGCGGCCGGACGGGTCGTCGCAGTCCAGGCCCTTGTGCAGCCAGATGTCGACGCCGGTGTTGTTGGTGACGTGGTCGACCCCGCGCGGGGCGAAACGGTGGCAGGCGCCGTTGCCCTGGGCGGGGTTGGCGATGGTCTGGCTGAAGTGGAGGCCCCGGGTGCCGGTCACCTGGCCCGCGGACGAGTCGGAGCAGCCCGCCACCGCGACGGCGAGCGGGACGGTCGTGAGCAGAGCAGCGAGCGTACGGCGGCGGACGCGCATGGGCCTCTCCCGTTCTGACCAGGTACGGGAGCAGTCAAGCAACGGCGGACGCCCACCGCGAGCTGGGACGGCCATCCGTGCGGGCGCCCCGGCTCACATCGGCGGCTGCCGGTGGGCCGTCCCGCGGCTCGGGTGCTGCGGGGAGGAGAAGTCCGGCTGGGTGTAGCCCAGGTGCGGCATGCGCGGACCCGTGGTGGGCGCGGCGGGCGGCGGCACGACGGCCCGCCCGGCCAGCGCGTCGTCGAGGAAGGGCAGCAGCCCGCGGTCGAGCAGGGCGCGCTGCCACACGTCTCGGGCCCCGGCGACCTCCGGCGGGAGCGAGTCGGGCGCGTCCCGGATCGCGGTGGAGCCGTCGCGCAGCGCGGTGATCAGCAGGCCGATGCCGCCGAGCACGATCGAGGCGGCGGTCACCGCGGCGAAGAACCAGCCCGCGGTGCGCAGCGGCGCGGCGATCCCGGGCTCCGGGGACACCGCCTGGAGCGCGTATCCGATCAGCAGGAATATCAGTGCCGCGGCGCCGGCGAGCAGCGGTGTGAGCACGGCCAGCACCGCGAGGAAGCCGGCGCCGGAGCCGGCGCGGTCCGCGACGCCCATCGCCGCGTAGCTGAACGCGCGGCTGTCGCGGGCGCGGGCGGACTCGCGTACTGCCTCGCGGCTGTCGGCCCGGACCCGGCGGTACGCCTCGTACTCCTCGGCGGCCCGGGCGCTGATCGACTCGGCGGCGGCGAGCGCCATGGTGCGCAACTGCTCGGCGTTCAGCGGGGCGCCGGGCGCGCGGTCATCGGCCCTTGGGGCCTCGACGCCGTCCAACGCGATGCGCAGCGCCTCGTCGAGGACGTGCTCGAAGTCCGGGCGGTCCTCGGTGAGCAGGTGTGGAGCGCTGGTCATGTGCATCCCCCGATGCTCCGACTCTCCGCGTGCGGCCGGTGTTCCACGTGGAACATCCGCCTTCTGCCGGATACCCGGAGAGCGGTGGGACTACGGATACAGCCGATGGTAGGGCGGTACCCGGGGCCTTGACAGGGCGCAACCAGGAAATGTGGAAGCTATCCCACCAGCGGGAGTTGGGCAACGAGCAACCGGCCGTCCATCGTGACGCCGCCGTCCATCGCGACCGCGAGGTTCTCCGCGTAGACCATGGGTCCCTGGACCACGGGCGCGGCCGACTCGCCGTCCGCGAGCGGTTCCCCGCCCTCGCCGAGCAGGTAGGGGATCGGGCTGTGCCCGTGGACGACCCGCTCGCCTCCGTAGGTGCCGAGCATCTCGCGGGCCGCTTCGGCGCCGCCGTCGCCGCGGAAGGCGAACCGCTTGGTGAACTTGCGGAACAGGTCCCAGCATTCGTCGGCGTCGGCGCGCTGGAGCACGCCGGTGACCGCGTCGTTCATCTCCTCGATGCTGCGGCCGTAGTCGAGGTAGGCGGTGGTGTCGGAGTGCAGCAGCAGGTGGCCGTCGGTGAGATGGGCGGCGTCGAGCCGGGAGATCCAGGTCAGGTGCCGGTCCTCCAGCCGCTCCATGTCCGACGGCTGGCCGCCGTTGAGCCGCCAGGCGGCGAGGAAGGAGGCGGTGCCCCCGGTGGAGTTGACCGGGGTGTCGCCGAACCGGTGGGCGCCCAGCAGCAGCAGTTCGTGATTGCCCATCAGAGCGCGGCAGTAGCCGCCGGCCGCCGCGGCCTCGGCGGACAGCTGCATCACCAGCTCGATCACGCCGATGCCGTCCGGGCCGCGGTCGGTGAAGTCCCCGAGGAACCACAGCCGGGCGCTGCCCGCCGACCAGTGGCCGTCCTCGTCGACGAGCCCCGACTCCCGCAGGGCGGCGAGGAGTTCGTCGAGGTAGCCGTGCACGTCACCGACCACGTAGAGCGGGCCGGGGCGCTCGCCCGGCAGCGCGGCGTCGCCGATCACCGGCAGGTCGTGGGCGGTGGGGGTGTAACCCGGCGGCACCAGCGGGGTGTCGGGGCGGGTCGGTTCGTAGCCGGGCGGAGCCGCGACCGGTGCAGGGGCGGCAGGGGCCGCGGGCGGCGGTGCTCCCTCGTAGCCGGCCGGGGCCGGCTGGTAGCCCGGTTCGTACCCGGCGGACGGCTGGAAGTCGGGCGCCGTCCCGTAGCCGGGCGCGGGCTCGTACCCGGTGTCGGGCTCATGCCCCTGACCTGCCCCCTGAGTCATCGACCCCTCCACGCTCGCGCCGCCATCCGCCCATCATAGGAATGCGGCTGGCGCGTTGTGACATACCCAGGCACCTCGTTTTCGTGGGCCTCGGACAAACCGCCACGTAGTCACCCGGCCGGGCGTGTCGGATCACGGCTGATCACGCCTCCCCGCGGGCCGGGCCGCGCGGCGGGCTGACAGTGGTGCGGTGTGCCCGCCGCTGCGAGGACGCCCGCACGATCAACTCGGTGGGCATGACCTGCTGCACGGGGTGGCTGGGTCCGATTCCCTCGATCGCGTCGATCAGCAACTGGACGACGGCGGTGCCGATCCGCCGGGGTTGCAGCGACAGCGTGGTGATCGGCGGGTCGGTGCCCGCGTAGCCGCCGCTCTCGCTGCAGCAGACCAGCAGCAGGTCGTCGGGGACGCGCAGGCCGTAGCGGCGGGCGGCGGCGAGCAGGTCGGTGCCGTTGGGGTCGAAGAGGCCGTGCACGGCGTCCGGGCGGTCCGGGCGGGCGAGTAACCGGTCGGCGGCCACGGCCCCGGCGCACGGGTCGTGGGCGGGGTACGCCTCGTACACCGGCTCCTGGCCGACGCGTTCGCACCACTCCAGGTAGGCGGTGGTGGACAGCCGGGTGTACGTGTCGGTGCTGGTGCCGGTGAGCAGGCCGATCCGCCGGGCCCCGGCCGCGGACAGGTGGTCGAGGATGCCGAGGACGGCCTCCTCGTGGTCGTTGTCGACCCAGGCGTGCACCGGCAGGCTGCCGGCCGGGCGGCCGTCGCTGACCACCGGCACGCCCTGCCGGACGAGTTCGGCCACCAGCGGGTCCTGGTCGGACGGGTCGATGACCACGGTGCCGTCCAGCGCCACGTTGCCCCACACGTCGTGACGGGAGGACGCGGGCAGGATGACCAGGGCGTAGCCGCGGGCCAGTGCCGCGGAGGTGGCGGCTCTGGCCATCTCCGCGAAGTACGCGAACTCGGTGAAGGTGAACGGTTCTTCGCCGTATGTCGTCACTGTCAGGCCGATCAGGCCCGATCTCCCGGTGCGCAGCGTGCGGGCGGCGGCCGACGGGCGGTAGCCCAGCCGGTCGGCGACCTCGCGGACGTGGCGCCTGGTGCTGTCGGGCAGTCGGCCCTTGCCGTTGAGCGCGTCGGAGACAGTCGTGATCGAGACACCGGCGGCGGCGGCGACGTCTCTGATCCCCGCGCGTTCCAGCCGGCGTCCGACGGGGCGGCTCGCCTGGTGATTCCCTGCTGCTGTCATGGCGAGCCGATAGTAGGGCGGCACTGGTCCGTACGGCTTCCGGCGACGTGGCCCCTGTGCAGAACAGTTTCTGCAAGATCGAAAGCCGTATGCGAGGTGGAATATGCAGGCGGCAGGGCGGTCGGTCGAGGCGGATGGCGGCCGCGGGCGGCCTTCGCCCGGCCATTGGCCCGCCGCTATCGACCCCGGCAACTCACTCCTACGGGGGACGTGCGCCAGGGCGCGCACTACCAGCGCACTTCGTGGCGGCACGCACCTGCCGGGTGGTGCGGCCGCCCTCGTAGGGTGGGCGCATGACCACCCCGAAGCTGCGCGCGGAACTGGACGGCATCCCGACGTACAAGCCCGGGCGACCCCCGGCAGCGGCGGAGGGCGGCGCGTCGCGGCCCGCCTTCAAGCTGTCCTCGAACGAGAACCCGTATCCCCCGCTGCCCGGCGTCCTGGAGGCGGCGGCCACCGCCGCGGCCTCCTTCAACCGCTACCCCGACCTGTCCTGCGCCGCGCTGACCGCGGAGCTGGCGACGAGGTTCGACGTGCCGGCCGGGCACCTCGCCACCGGCACCGGATCGGTCGGCGTGGCCCAGCAGCTGCTCCAGATCACCTCGGGGCCGGGCGACGAGGTGATCTACGCCTGGCGCTCCTTCGAGGCGTACCCGATCGTCACCCAGATCAGCGGTGCCCGGGCGGTGCAGGTGCCGCTGGACGCCGCGGAGGGGCACGACCTGGACGCCATGGCGGACGCGATCACCGAGCGGACCCGGCTGATCTTCGTCTGCAACCCGAACAACCCGACCGGGACCGTGGTGCGCCGGGCGGCGCTGGAGCGCTTTCTGGACCGGGTGCCGTCGGATGTGCTGGTCGTCCTGGACGAGGCGTACCGGGAGTTCAACACCGACCCCGACGTGCCCGACGGCGTCGACCTGTACCGGGACCGCTCCAATGTCGCGGTGCTGCGCACCTTCTCCAAGGCGTACGGCCTGGCGGGCCTGCGGATCGGCTTCGCGATCGCGCACGACCCGGTGGCCGAGGCGCTGCGGAAGACCGCGGTGCCGTTCGGGGTGAGCCAGCTCGCGCAGGACGCGGCGATCGCGAGCCTGCGGGCCGAGGCGGCGCTGCTGGAGCGGGTCGAGGGACTGGTCGCGGAGCGCACCCGGGTCGCCGCGGCCCTGGCCGGCCAGGGCTGGACGGTGCCCGAGACGCAGGCGAACTTCGTGTGGCTGCGGCTGGGGGAGCGCACCGGGGACTTCGCGGCGGCCTGTGAGCGGGCGGGCGCGACGGTGCGGCCGTTCGCGGGCGAGGGGGTGCGGATCTCCGTCGGGGAGACCGAGGCGAACGACATCGTGCTGCGGACCGCGGAGGAGTTCCGCAAGGAGCTGTAGCGGTTCGCCCGGGTCCCGGTGCCGCGTCCTGGCACCACGTCCCGACACCGGCTCCGGACAGAAAAGTATGCAGAAAAGTATGCTGACCTGCTGATTCGCCCCCTCTCACCCCCCCGGTGGAAGGGGGCGAACGCGTGTGCGCGATACTGCTTGTGAATGAGTTCACGTTCACAAGCAGAACGCGTATCGGCAGCAAAGGAGACGTATCGTGCAGCTCGCACTGGAGCCACTGAGCGTCGCCAGGTGGCAGTTCGGCGTGACGACCGTCTACCACTTCCTCTTCGTCCCCCTGACGATCTCGCTCTCCGCGCTCACCGCCGGACTACAGACCGCCTGGGTGCGCACCGGCAAGGAGAAGTACCTCGGGGCCACCAAGTTCTGGGGCAAGCTCTTCCTGATCAACATCGCCATGGGCGTCGTGACCGGGATCGTGCAGGAGTTCCAGTTCGGCATGAACTGGTCGGACTACTCGCGCTTCGTGGGCGACGTCTTCGGCGCCCCGCTCGCCTTCGAGGCGCTGATCGCGTTCTTCTTCGAGTCGACCTTCATCGGCCTGTGGATCTTCGGCTGGGACAAGCTGCCCAAGCGCATCCACCTCGGCTGCATCTGGATGGTGTCGATCGGCACCATCCTGTCCGCGTACTTCATCCTGGCCGCCAACTCCTGGATGCAGCACCCGGTCGGCTACCACTACAACCCGAAGACCAAGCGGGCCGAGCTCACCGACTTCTGGCAGGTCCTCACCCAGAACACCGCGCTCGCCCAGTTCTTCCACACCATGTCCGCGGCCTTCCTCACCGGCGCCGCGTTCATGATCGGCATCGCCGCCTACCACCTGGCCCGCAAGCAGCACATCGCGGTGATGCGCTCCTCGCTGCGGATGGCGCTGGTCGTCGCGGTGGCCGCCGGCGCGCTCACCGCGATCAGCGGCGACACCCTCGGCAAGGTGATGTTCAAGCAGCAGCCGATGAAGATGGCCGCGGCCGAGGCGCTGTGGGACGGCCAGAGCGGCGCGCCGTTCTCCGTCTTCGCGGTCGGCAACGTGAACAAGGGGCACAACGAGGTCGCCATCGACATCCCCAACCTGCTCTCCTTCCTCGCCACCGACGACTTCACCAGCTACGTCGGCGGCATCAACGACGTGAACAAGGCCGAGCAGCAGAAGTACGGCCCCGGCGACTACCGGCCGAACATCCCGGTCGAGTACTGGGGCTTCCGCTGGATGATCGGCTTCGGCGTGGTCTCCATCGGAGTCGGCGCGGCCGGGCTGTGGCTGACCCGGCGCCGCTTCTGGCTCGCGCCGGACCGGCGCACCGGGGAGGACGAGGTGCCGCACCTGATGCTCACCCGCACGGTCGGGCTCGGCGCACGGCTGTCCCCCTGGTACTGGCGGATCGCGCTGCTGACCATGCTCTTCCCGCTGGCCGCCAACTCCTGGGGCTGGATCTTCACCGAGACCGGCCGCCAGCCCTGGGTGGTCTACGGGGTGCTGCGCACCAAGGACGCGGTCTCCCCCGGGGTCTCCGTCGGCTACGTGCTGACCTCGCTGATCGTCTTCACCGCGCTGTACGGGCTGCTCGCCGTGGTCGAGGTCCGGCTGCTGGCGAAGTACGCCAAGCAGGGGCCGCCCGAGCTGACCGAGGCCGACCTGAACCCGCCGACCCGGATCGGCGGCGGGCCCGGCGGCAGCGCCGGCGAGGCCGCGGACGCCGACCGGCCGATGGCCTTCTCGTACTGACGGACTGACGGATCGACGACGGAAGGGAAGGGACAGACATGCACCTGCACGACGCGTGGTTCGTCATCATCGCCGTCCTGTGGACGGGCTACTTCTTCCTGGAGGGCTTCGACTTCGGGGTCGGCGTCCTCACCAAGCTGCTCGCCCGCGACCGCGCCGAGCGGCGGGTGCTGATCAACACGATCGGGCCGGTGTGGGACGGCAACGAGGTGTGGCTGCTCAGCGCGGGCGGGGCGACCTTCGCGGCCTTCCCGGACTGGTACGCCACCCTCTTCTCCGGCTTCTACCTGCCCCTGCTGCTGATCCTGGTCTGCCTGATCGTGCGCGGGGTCGCCTTCGAGTACCGCGCCAAGCGGCCCGAGGAGCGCTGGCAGCGGAACTGGGAGCACGCGATCTTCTGGACGTCGCTGCTGCCCTCGGTGCTGTGGGGCGTGGCCTTCGCGAACATCGTGCGGGGCGTCAAGATCGACGCGCACCAGGAGTACGTCGGCACCCTCGGGGACCTGCTCGGCGGCTACGCGCTGCTCGGCGGGCTGGTGATGCTGGCGCTGTTCACCTTCCACGGCGCGGTGTTCACCGCGCTCAAGACGGTCGGGCCGATACGCGAGCGGGCGCGGGCGCTGGCCACCAGGATCGGCCTGGTCACCGCGGTGCTCGCAGCGGTCTTCCTGGTCTGGACGCAGCTGCACAGCGGCGGCGGCCGCAGCCTGCCGGCCCTGGTCGTCGCGCTGGCCGCGCTGCTCGCCGCGCTCGGGACCAACCGGGCCGGGCGCGAGGGCTGGTCGTTCGCCCTGTCCGGGGTGACGATCGCCGCCACCGTCGCGATGTTCTTCCTCACCCTCTTCCCGGACGTGATGCCCTCCTCGCTCAACGGCGCGTGGAGCCTGACCGTCGGCAACGCGTCCGCCACTCCGTACACGCTGCGGATCATGACCTGGTGCGCGGCCATCGCCACGCCGCTGGTGCTGCTCTACCAGGGCTGGACGTACTGGGTGTTCCGCAAGCGGATCGGCACCCAGCACATCGCGGAAGCGGCGCACTGACCATGTCCGGTCCGGTCGGGCCCGGTGCGTCGGTGTTCCACGTGAAACACGAAAGGGGATGTTCCACGTGAAACCGGTCGACCCTCGGCTGATGACATACGCGCGGACCACCCGGGTCTTCCTCGCCGGTGCGGTGCTGCTGGGCCTGGCGGGGGCCGGGCTGGTCGTCGCCCAGGCGGTGCTGATCGCCGACGTGGTGGTCGGCGGCTTCCAGCAGGGCCGCGGCGCGGGCGCGCTGCGCGGCGACCTGATCGCGCTGGCCGCCGTGGCGGTGGGGCGGGCGCTGGTGGCCTGGCTCACCGAGCTGTGCGCGCACCGGGCCGGGGCAGCGGTCAAGTCCCAGCTGCGGCAGCGGCTGCTGGCCCACGCCACCGCGCTCGGCCCGAACTGGCTGACCGGGCGGCGCAGCGGCGAGCTGACCACGCTCGCCACCCGCGGTGTGGACGCGCTCGACGACTACTTCGCCCGCTACCTGCCCCAACTCGGCCTCGCCGCGGTGGTGCCGCTGGTGGTGCTGGCCCGGATCGCGACCGCGAACTGGATCTCCGCGTTGACCATCGTGGTGACGCTGCCGCTGGTGCCGCTGTTCATGGTGCTCGTCGGGTGGGCGACCCGGGACCGGATGGACCGCCAGTGGCGGCTGCTGGCACGGCTGTCCGGCCACTTCCTCGACGTGGTCGCCGGTCTGCCCACGCTGAAGGTCTTCGGCCGGGCGAAGGCGCAGGCCGACAACATCCGGAAGATCACCGACGACTACCGCCGGGCGACCCTGCGCACCCTGCGGATCGCCTTCCTCTCCTCCTTCGTGCTGGAGCTGCTCGCCACGATCTCGGTCGCGCTGGTCGCCGTCGGCATCGGCATGCGGCTGGTGCACGGCGAACTCGACCTGCGCACGGGCCTGCTGGTGCTGGTGCTCGCCCCGGAGGCGTATCTGCCTCTGCGGCAGGTGGGGGCGCAGTACCACGCGGCGGCCGAGGGGCTGGCGGCGGCGGAGGAGGTCTTCGAGGTGCTTCAGACCGCGCTGCCGGGCGCGCCTGCCGAAGGAGGCGGCCAGGTGGCGGCCCCCGACCTGCGGACGGCCACCATCAGCGTCGAGGACGTGGAGGTGGCACGCGACGGGCAGTTGGGGCCCACCACGCTGGAGCTCGCGCCCGGCCGGACGGTCGCCGTCACCGGGCCGAGCGGCGCGGGCAAGTCCACGCTGCTTCGGGCCCTGCTCGGGTTCGTCGAGCCCTCCGCCGGGCGTATCACGGTGGACGGGATCGACCTCGCCGGCATCGACCGCGCGTCCTGGCACCGGCAGATCGCCTGGGTGCCGCAGCGGCCGCACCTGTTCGCCGGGACCGTCGCGGAGAACGTGCGCCTGGCCCGGCCCGACGCGAGCGACGCGGACGTACGGTCCGCGCTGGCCGCCGCAGGCGCGGGCGGGTTCGCGGCCCCGGACGACGTCATCGGCGAGGACGGCGCCGGGCTGTCGGCCGGCCAGCGCCAGCGGCTCGCCCTGGCCCGCGCCTTCCTCGCCGACCGGCCGCTGCTGCTGCTCGACGAGCCCACCGCGAACCTCGACGGGGACACGGAGGCCGAGGTCGTGGAGGCCCTGCGCGAACTGTCCGCCACCCGCACGGTGCTGCTCGTCGCACACCGCCCCGCTCTGCTGCCCCTCGCCGACGACGTCCATCCGATAGGTGCGGACGCGCCCGCGCGGCCGGTTCCGGCCGCCGCCCGGGAACTCCACCGGGCCGCCGGGCCGGCCGGAGCAGGGCAGCAGCCGTCCGGGGCGCCGGACGGGGCGGCCGCAGGCGCGGCGGAAGCCGAACCGCACATCGGCGGCAAACGGCGCGGCGGTGCCGGCGGCGTCCGCGGCTTCGTCCAGGCCGGCGAGGCCCGCGGATTCCGGGCCCGGTTCGCAGGGGCCTGCGCACTCGGCGTGCTCGCGCTGGGCTGCGCGGTCGGCCTGATGGGCACCTCGGGCTGGCTGATCAGCCGCGCCGCCCAGCAACCGCCGGTGCTCTACCTGATGGTCGCCGTCACCGCGACCCGCACCTTCGGCATCGGCCGCGCCGCGTTCCGGTACGGGGAGCGGCTGATCGGCCACGACGCGGTCTTCCGGGCGCTCGGCGGCGTACGGGTGGCCGTCTTCCGCCGGCTGGAGCGGCTGGCACCCGCCGGGCTCGGCCGTACCGGCCGCGGCGACCTGCTCTCACGGCTGGTCGCGGACGTGGACGGCGTGCAGGACCACTACCTGCGCTGGCTGCTGCCCGCCGTGACCGCGGCCGTGACCGGGCTCGGTGCGGCCGCCTTCACCGGGTGGCTGCTGCCCGCGGCCGGTGCCGTCCTGGGCGCCGGGCTGCTCGTCGCGGGTGTCGGCGTGCCGGCGCTGTCCGTCGCGGTGGCCCGGCGGACCGAGGACCGGTTGGCGCCCGCCAGGGGCGAGCTGTCCACCCGGGTGCTCGGGCTGTTCACCGGCACCGCCGAACTGACCGTGGCCGGCGCCCTGCCCACCCGCCGCGCGCGGGCCGCGGAAGCCGACCTCGCGCTGCGCCGGATCACGGCCCGCTCGGCCGCCGCCACGGCGCTCGGCGCCGGGCTCACCGCGCTGGTCACGGGCCTGACGGTGACCGGGTGCGCGTGGGTCGGTGTGCGGGCGGTGACCGCCCACCAGCTGCACGGCGTCCTGCTCGCCGTCCTGGTGCTGCTGCCGCTGGCCGCCTTCGAGTCCGTCGCGGGCCTGCCGCTCGCCGCCCAGCAGCGGCAGCGCAGCCGCCGGGCCGCCCAGCGGGTGCGCGATGTGCTGGACGCGCCACTGCCCGTACGGGAGCCGGAACGGCCGCAGCGCGCGCCGGAGGCACCGTATCCGCTGGTGCTGCGCGGGCTGACCGCGTCCCACCCGGGGCAGTCGCGGGCCGCGCTGGAGGGCGTGGACCTGACGTTGTCACCCGGGCGCCGGATCGCGGTCGTCGGGCCGTCGGGGGCGGGCAAGACGACTCTGGCGCACGTGCTGCTGAGGTTCCTCGACGCCGAGCGCGGCACCTACACCCTGGCCGGGCAGGACGCCGCGGCGCTGGACGGCGACGACGTACGGCGGCTGGTCGGGCTGTGCGCGCAGGACGCGCACGTCTTCGCCAGCACTGTGCGGGAGAACCTGCGGCTGGCCCGGCCCGGCGCACCCGACGCCGAACTGCGGGAGGCACTGGCCGCGGCGCGGCTCGACCTCGACCTGGACACGGAGGTCGGGGAGCACGGCGCCCGGCTGTCCGGCGGCATGCGGCAGCGGCTGGCGCTGGCCCGCGCGCTGCTGGCCGACTTCCCCGTGCTGGTGCTCGACGAGCCCGCCGAGCACCTGGACCTGCCCACCGCCGACGCCCTCACCGCGGACCTGCTGGCGGCCACCCGCGGTCGTACGACCCTGCTGATCACCCACCGCCTGGCCGGGCTCGCGGACGGCGCCGTGGACGAGATCCTGGTGCTGTCCGGCGGACGGGTGGCGCAGCGCGGCGGGTACGCCGAACTGGCCGCCGTCGACGGGCCCTTCCGCCGGACCCTGGAACGGGAGCGCCGAGCCGAGGACAGCGCGGGGACGGCCGCGGAGCCGGTGGGCGTGTAGCTCCGCGGCGCTGCGGGCCGGGGCTACGGGAGGCGGTTCTCCCCGCCGTCCCCGCTGTCCCGGTCGGCGCGGTCATCCCGGTCGGCGCGGGCCGCGAGCAGGCGCTCGATGACGCGGGCCACACCGTCGTCGTTGTTGGACTCGGTGCGGTACGTGGTGGTGGCCAGCACCCGCGGATGGGCGTTGGCGACCGCGTACGACAGGCCCGCCCAGCTCAGCATGGCCAGGTCGTTCGGCATGTCCCCGAAGGCGACCACCTCGGCGGCGGTCACCCCGCGTTCGGCGCAGCACTTGGCCAGGGTGGTGGCCTTGCTGACGCCCGTACCGCTGATCTCCAGCAGCGCGGACTCGCTGGAGCGGGTCACCTCGCCGTGCCGGCCGACGAGCGTGTGCGCGGTGGCCAGGAACTCGTCCGGGTCGAGGGAGGGGTGCTTGGCCAGCAGCTTCAGCAGCGGCTGCTCGCGGTCGGAGGCGAGCAGCTCCTCGATGTCCGCGCGGGCCGCGGAGCCGTCCGCCTCGATCTGCGGATAGCCGGGCTCGCGCCGGAAGCAGAAGGTGCGCTCGACCGCGAAGGTGGTACCGGGAATCGCCGCACGCAGCGCGTGCGCGATCGCCAGCGCGTCGTCCTCGGGCAGCGGGAACGCCTCGATCAGCGTGCCGGCCCGCAGGTCGTAGACCGCGGCACCGTTCGCTGCGATGGCCATGCCGTGCCCGGCGAGGTGCTGTGCGACCACGCCCATCCAGCGCAGGGGGCGGCCGGTGACGAAGAAGACCTCGACGCCTGCGTCCTCGGCGGCGGCCAGGGCGGCGGTCGTCCGCTGCGAGATCGTCTTGTCGTCCCGCAGCAGCGTGCCGTCCAGATCGGTGGCGATCAGCCGCGGTCCGGGGTCGGCGAAGGTCTTTTCGTAAGTCTGGCGGTGGTGCAGGTCGAGTTGCTCGTGCTGGCTGTGCCGTTGGTGCTCGCCCTGCTCAGCGGGCCGTCCTGGCCGGCTCTGCTCGGGCGCCGTCCTGGGGTCCGGGTGGGCCTCGGGCCGGTGGTGGGCGTCGGAGGACTCGGCTGGCTCGGTGGCTGGGGTCACTGCCCCATCCTTCCGCACCGCAACCTTGTCCCGCTCGGGGGTGCGCAGATCCGCTCAGCGGAGCCGCTGTTTCAAGCCGTGTGTCAGGTGGATCGACGGGTCAAGCGCGCAGTCGCGTCGGCTGCGTGCGAGGTGCCGTGTGGTCCGGTCCGGCGGACCGGGCGCGAAGTACGCGGGGCGTGCACGGGGTGCGTCCAGCCGGGGCGTTCAGGCGGCGCGGGTGAACAGTTCGCGGGTGGCCTTGGCGCCGGACCGACCGGTGTAGTTCGCGCGGTGCGCGCGGGCACCGCGGTCGGTGGCGGAGGCAGCGGCGGCAGTGGCGGCCGCGGGGGCGCCGGCCGCGGTAGCGAGGGCACTGAGATCGCCGAACCCGTCGAGGCCGTCGAGGTCGTCGGCGGTGCGCAGGCTGCGGGCACTGGGCGAGGTGCCGTGGGCCTCGGCACCGATGCGCTGCTTCATCGTGGGCGGCAGCGTTCGGCCGCGGCTGCGGCGCACCAGGCGCGATTCGGCAGGGCGCGGTGCGGGGACGCGGGCCGCGCGTGCCTGCCCGCGGCTCGGCGGTGCGGCCGGTGCGTGCGCGGGTGCTCCGGCGGCCACCTCCTCCCGGGTCGTCGCCGCGACCTGCGCGACCTGCGCGGCGGGGGCAGTCGGGGCGGCGCCGGCGGCGACGGCCCGCCCGCGGGCGGCGGCACGGTCCGCGGTGGTGAATCCGAGTGCGGCGATGCACTTGAGCAGCACGCTGAGCAGCGCGCCCCAGAACGTCTTGATGTCGGCAGCCATCGACCTCTCGCTTCCTGGCTCGTATCCGGTGAACTGACTAATCCGATGATGCGGAAGCGAGCACACAAATCATGGCGCCGCACCTCGGGATCGGTGATATTCACATCAACGCCACTCGGATGGGGCAATCACGGCATCGCGGGCGGTCGCGAGCGGTTGCGGGTCAGGCGGCGGATCTGGTGTCGGACCGGGCGGCGGGGTCTCAAGCGGTGTGCGCCCGCCGGGCGGTCGCGGCGACCCACCCGGCCGCCGTGAGCAGCCAGGCCGCGACCGCGATCCACAGCAGCACGCTGCTGACGCCGTGCAGCCAGCCGACATGGGCCGCCTGCCCGGTGGACAGCCCCGCGACGGCGGTCATGCCCAGCGGGAAGACCGTGGACCAGCGGCGCAGGTCGTAGCCCGGGCGCGGCCGGACGAACTCGGCGCAGGCCAGCACCGCGTACCAGGCGAAGTCGAGCGTGAGCAGCACGAAGGCGGCCACGCGCAGGGCCTGGTGAACGCCGCCCGTCCACAGCGGCGAGGCGACGAGCTTCGACGCGGCGAGCGCGGAGATCGCCAGCGCACCGGCGGCCACCCACTGGTCGCCGTGGCCGGTGAACACCTGCCGGAAGTCGAAGCGGACCAGCGCCTCCCCGTACAGCAGCACTCCCAGGCAGCCGACCGCCAGCGCCGCGCGGGCCAGCCAGTCGCCGCGCCCGGCCAGCGCGAGGGTGCCGCCCAGCACCGCCAGGCCCTGGGTGGCGACGCACACCAGGAACGCCACGCCCGGCACCGGCCGCTTCCAGTGCCGCAGCACCGACACCAGCAGCCACGGCCAGGCGGCGGTCGCCACGGCCAGCAGCGCCAGGGCGAGGGACTGCCGGCCGGCCAGCGAGAGGCGGGTGCCGAGCACGCAGGTCGCCGCCACGGCGGTCAGCGCGGGCGGGTTCGCGGCGCTCGCCTGCCACCCGGCGCGGTCGTAGGCGAGTTCGAGGACGAAGGCGAGGGCCAGCACCAGCCACAGCGCGGCCGCGACGGCCAGCGCGACCGCGGACAGCACGCCGTAACCGGTCAGGCGCAGCCCCACCGACAGGATGCCGGTCGCCATCACGGCCGCGCCCGCGCCGGGCGGCACCGTACGCAGGCCCTCCAGCGCCCGTGCGACCGGGGAGCCGTGGGCGGGGCGGTGCGCCGCAGGTGTGCTCACCGTTTCATCGGATCGCAAGGGGTGCCGCTACGCCACCTTGGGGGGCCGAAGGGAGGAACCCGAGCGCGTGGCGCCCGGACGGCGGGCGGGCATCGGCCAAGTTGGGAGGGCCGACAGGGTGCGGCGGGACCGGCGGTTCGGCAGGCGGGCCGGCGGTCCGATCCGGAAGGGGCGGTATGCGCAGGAGCACGGACGGCTCGGGCCGCCACGACCAGGCGGCGCCCGCCCGGCAGTCGGCCGGCGACGGCACCGGCGGCCGACCCGGCGACGGCGGACCCGGTGAGCCAGGCTCCGGCGAACAAGGCCCTGGCGAGCCCGGCGCCCTCCTGCTCCGCGCCGGCCGCCACTTCCGCCGCGGCCGGACCGCGCCCGACCTGCACAGCGAACGCCTCGAAGGAGGCCGCGAGGGCGACCGCTTCTACCGCGACCGCTGGAGCCACGACAAGGTCGTCAACTCCACCCACGGCGTGAACTGCACCGGTTCCTGCCGCTGGAAGGTGTACGTCAAGGACGGCATCATCACCTGGGAGACCCAGGGCACCGACTATCCGACGACCGGACCGGACCGCCCCGAGTACGAGCCCCGCGGCTGCCCGCGCGGCGCCGCGTTCTCCTGGTACACCTACTCGCCGACCCGGGTCCGCTACCCCTACGTCCGCGCGGTGCTGCTGGAGATGTACCGGGAGGCGCGGGAACGGCTCGGCGACCCCGTGCTCGCCTGGGCCGACATCCAGGCAGACCCCGGGCGCCGCCGCCGCTACCAGCAGGCCCGCGGCAAGGGCGGCCTGGTGCGGGCGCGGTGGGAGGAGGCCGTCGAGATCGTCGCGGCGGCCCATGTGCACACCATCAAGGAGTACGGCCCGGACCGGGTGGCCGGCTTCTCGCCGATCCCGGCGATGTCGATGGTCTCGCACGCGGCGGGCGCCCGCTTCATGTCGCTGATCGGCGCCCCGATGCTGTCCTTCTACGACTGGTACGCGGACCTGCCGGTGGCCTCGCCGCAGGTGTTCGGCGACCAGACGGACGTACCGGAGTCCGGCGACTGGTGGGACGCCGCTTATCTGATAATGTGGGGCTCCAACGTCCCCGTCACCCGCACGCCCGACGCGCACTGGATGGCCGAGGCCCGCTACCGGGGCCAGAAGGTCGTCGTGGTCGCACCGGACTACGCCGACAACGCGAAGTTCGCCGACGAGTGGCTGCACCCGCACCCGGGGACGGACGGGGCGCTGGCGATCGGCATGGGCCACGTGGTGCTGAAGGAGTTCTTCGTCGACCGGCAGGTGCCGTTCTTCACCGACTACGTGCGCCGCTACACCGACCTGCCGTTCCTCGTCACGCTGACCGGGCACGAGGGTGGGGGCGAAGCAGGCGGCGGCGGGTATGTGGCGGACAAGTTCCTGCGGGCGGCCGACCTGGAGGCCGGCGGCGGCGCAGAGCCCGATGCCGATGCCGACGCAGAACCCGATGCCGATGCCGCTGCCGCTCAGTGGAAGACCGTCGTCTGGGACGGCGCGACCGGCCGTCCCGCGGTCCCCGGCGGCTCCGTCGGCTTCCGCTGGACCGCCTCCGGCCAGGGCCGATGGAACCTCGACCTCGGCGCGGTCGAACCGGCGCTGACCCTGCTCGACGTCGAGGGCGCCGTCCCCGTCGAGGTGCTGCTGCCCCGCTTCGACACCGACGGCGGCGCGCACGGGCAGGGGCGCGGCTCCGTCGTACGCCGCGGGGTGCCCGCCCTCCGGCTGCCCGGCGGGCGCCTGGTCACCACCGTCCACGACCTGCTGCTCGCCCAGTACGGGGTCGGCCGCGCCGGACTGCCCGGCGACTGGCCCGCCTCGTACGAGGACCCGGACACCCCGGGCACCCCCGGCTGGCAGCAGGTCCACACCTCGGTGCCGGCCGCGGCCTGCGTCCGTATCGCGCGGGAGTTCGCGGCCACCGCCGAGCGGTCGAAGGGCCGCTGCATGATCCTGATGGGCGCGGGCACCAACCACTGGTTCCACTCCGAGACGATCTACCGCGCCTTCCTCGCGCTGCTCCAGCTCACCGGCTGCCAGGGCCGCAACGGTGGCGGCTGGGCGCACTACGTCGGCCAGGAGAAGACCCGCCCGTCGACGGGATGGGCGACGCTCGCCGGCGCCGCCGACTGGTCCCGGCCGCCCCGGCAGGCGATCGGCACCGCCTACTGGTTCCTGCACACCGACCAGTGGCGCTACGACCGCTTCCCGGCCGATGTGCTCGCTTCGCCCCTCGGCCGGGGCCGGTTCGCCGGGATGACCGCCGCGGACTGCCTCGCCCAGGCCACCCGGGCCGGCTGGATGCCGTCCTACCCGACGTTCGACCGCAACCCCCTCGACCTCGGGGACGCCGACGACCCGGTCCGCTCGGCCGTCGACGAACTGCGCGCGGGCACGTTGAAGTTCGCGGGCGAGGACCCGGACGCCCCGCGCAACTGGCCGCGCGTGCTCACCTTGTGGCGCGCCAACCTGCTGGGCTCCTCCGCCAAGGGCGCCGAGTACTTCACCAAGCACCTGCTCGGCACGCACTCCTCGCTGCGCGCGCAGGAGGCGGACCCCGAGGTCCGGCCGCGCGACGTCGTATGGCACGAGCAGGCGCCCGAGGGGAAGCTCGACCTGCTGCTGTCGCTGGACTTCCGGATGACCTCCTCCACGCTGCTGTCCGACATCACGCTGCCCGCCGCGACCTGGTACGAGAAGCACGACCTGTCCAGCACGGACATGCACCCCTACGTGCACGCGTTCTCGCCGGCCATCGACCCGCCCTGGCAGACCCGAACCGACTTCGACGCCTTCCACGCGATCGCGGCGCGGTTCAGCGAGCTGGCCGCCGGGCACCTGGGCACCCGGCGGGACCTGGTGGCGACCGCGCTCCAGCACGACACGCCCGCGGAGACCGCCCAGCCCGGCGGGCTCGCGCTGGACTGGCGGCGCGGGGAGTGCGAGCCGGTGCCCGGCGTCACCATGCCGGGGCTGACCGTCGTGGAGCGCGACTACACCGCGATCGCCGCGAAGATGGCCGCGCTCGGACCGCTCGCAGAGGAACTCGGGCTGCCCGCCAAGGGGCTGGCACTGCGCCCGGACACCGAGATCGAGGTGCTGCGGGCACTCAACGGCGCGGTCACCGGCGGCGGCCCGGCGGACGGGCGGCCGCTGCTGGACACCGCGGCCAAGGCGGCCAACGCGATCCTGGCCCTGTCCGGCACCACCAACGGCCGCCTCGCCGTCCAGGGCTTCCGCACCCTGGAGAAGAAGACCGGCCAGGCCATGGCGCACCTGGCGGCCGACAGCGAGGCGCGGCGGATCACGTACGCCGACACGCAGACCGCGCCGGTGCCGGTGATCGCCTCCCCGGAGTGGTCCGGCAGCGAGGCCGGCGGGCGGCGCTACAGCCCCTTCACCCAGAACGTCGAGCAGCTCAAGCCGTGGCACACCCTCACCGGCCGCCAGCAGTTCTTCCTCGACCACGACTGGATGCACGAACTCGGCGAGGCGCTGCCGGTCTACCGGCCGCCGCTGGACCTGCACCGGCTCTTCGGCGAACCCGCCCTCGGCCCGGACGGCCGGCGGGAGGTGACGGTCCGCTACCTCACCCCGCACAACAAGTGGTCCATCCACTCCGAGTACCAGGACAACCTGTTCATGCTGTCGCTCTCGCGCGGCGGTCAGGTGATCTGGATGGCGCCGCAGGACGCCGACGCGATCGGGGTGCGCGACAACGACTGGATCGAGGCGGTCAACCGCAACGGTGTCGTCGTCGCCCGCGCGATCGTCTCGCACCGGATGCCGGCCGGCACCGTGTACATGCACCACGCCCAGGAGCGCACCGTTGCCGTCCCCCGGGCGCAGTCCACCGGCCGCCGCGGCGGCACCCACAACTCGCTCACCCGGCTGCTCCTCAAACCGACCCACCTCATCGGCGGCTACGCCCAGTTGAGCTGGGCCTTCAACTACCTCGGTCCGACCGGCAACCAGCGGGACGAGGTCACCGTGATCCGCCGCCGCACCCAGGAGGTGACGTACTGATGCGGGTCATGGCGCAGGTCGCGATGGTGATGAACCTCGACAAGTGCATCGGCTGCCACACGTGTTCGGTCACCTGCAAGCAGACGTGGACCAACCGGCGCGGCATGGAGTACGCCTGGTTCAACAACGTGGAGACCAGGCCGGGGCAGGGCTACCCGCGGCGCTGGCAGGACCAGGACCGGTGGCGGGGCGGCTGGCGGCTCAACCGCCGGGGCCGGCTCACGCTGCGGGCCGGCAGCCGGGTCGCGCGGCTGGCGAACATCTTCGCCAGCCCGGTGCTGCCGGGCATCAAGGACTACTACGAGCCGTGGACGTACGACTACGCCAACCTCGTCAACGCGCCGCTGGGCGAGGACTATCCGGTGGCAGAGCCGCGCTCGCTGCTCACCGGAAAGCCGATGAAGATCGAGTGGAGCGCCAACTGGGACGACGACCTCGGGGGGTCGGTCGAGCACGCCGACGCGGACCCGGTGGCGGCGGGCGCACGGTCGGGTGCGGGTGCGGGTGCGGGTGCGGGTGCGGGTGCGGGCGTAGGCGTAGGCGCGGGCGCGGATGCGGGGCAGGACGCGCGGGATCAGCAGGCCGCGCGGGTCGCCGAGAAGGTGCGGACCTCCTTCGAGGAGACCTTCATGTTCTACCTGCCGCGGATCTGCGAGCACTGCCTGAACCCGGCGTGCGTCGCCTCCTGCCCCTCCGGCGCCCTCTACAAGCGCGAGGAGGACGGCATCGTCCTGGTCGACCAGGACCACTGCCGCGGATGGCGGCAGTGCGTGACGGGCTGCCCCTACAAGAAGATGTACTTCAACCACCGCACCGGCAAGGCCGAGAAGTGCACCTTCTGCTATCCGCGGATCGAGGTCGGGCTGCCCACGGTGTGCTCGGAGACGTGTGTGGGCCGGCTGCGCTACCTCGGGGTCGTGCTGTACGACGCGGACGCGGTGACGGCCGCCGCCTCGATGCCGGCCGAGCACGACCTCTACCGGGCGCAGCTCGGTGTGTTCCTCGACCCGGAGGACCCGGAGGTGCGGCGGGCGGCCGAGCGCGACGGCATCGCGTACGACTGGATCGAGGCGGCCCGCCGCTCCCCGGTGCACGCGCTGATCAGCCGATACCGGGTGGCGCTGCCGCTGCATCCGGAGTACCGGACGCTGCCGATGGTCTGGTACATCCCGCCGCTGTCGCCGGTGGTGGAGGCGCTGACCGGGACGGGCTTCGACGGGGAGGACGCGGGCAACCTGTTCGGCGCGATCGACGCCCTGCGCATTCCGGTGGAGTACCTGGCCGGGCTGTTCACGGCGGGCGACCCGGCGCCGGTGCGGGCGTCGCTGGAGAAGCTCGCCGCGATGCGCGCGCACATGCGGGCGATCAACCTCGGTGACGCCGAGGCGGGTTCGCGGTCGGACGCGGCCGACGCGGTCGGCATGAGCGGACCGCAGATCGAGGAGATGTACCGGCTGCTGGCCATCGCCAAGTACGAGGAGCGGTACGTCATCCCGACCGCCGCCATGGGCGACGCGCGGCGGCTGGAGGAGTCGGCGCTGCCGGCGGAGTGCTCGCTGGACGGCGAGGGCGGCCCGGGAATGGGAGGCGGCCTGGGGCCGTTCGGCGAGGACTCCGGGCGGCGGCAGCTCCCGCTGGTCAGCCTGGAGAGCTTCCACGCGCTGCGCAGACGACAGACCAGCGACGACGAGGGGGAGCGGTGAGCGCGCCGGCGATGGCGGCCGCGCGGCCGATCCCGTACCGGGCGGCGGTGCTGTACCAGGCGGCCGCGCGGCTGCTGGCCTACCCGGACGCGGAGCTGGCCGGTGAGCTGCCGCTGCTCCGGGAGGCGCTGCGGGCGGTGGGGACGCCGGAGGCGGAGGCGCTGCTGCCGGTGGTCGCGTATCTCGCGGGGGCCGGGTCGGCGGGGGTGGCCGAAGCGGCCGGGCGGGGGTCGGGGGCCGAAGAGGCGGCGCGGGGCCCGGAGGTGGCGGCCGCGCCGGCGGACCTGTCCGGCCTGGCGGCCGCGTACGTCGCCACCTTCGACTTCACCAGCCGCCACTGCCTGCACCTGACCTGGTGGACCGAGGGCGACACCCGGCGCCGCGGTGCCGCGCTGGTCCGCTTCAAGGAGCACTACCGCCGGTACGGCATGGACCCGGTGGATGGTGACCTGCCCGACTTCCTGCCGGTGGTACTGGAGTTCAGCGCGGCCACCCGCACCGACGCGCTGCTGCGCGAGCACCGGCCCGCCCTCGAACTGCTGCGGCTGGCCCTGACCGAGAACGGCACGCCCTACGCCCGGGTGCTGGAGGCCGTGTGCGGCACGCTGCCCGGCGCCTCCCCGGCGGACCGGGCGCAGGCGATGGCGATGGCCCGCGGGGGACCGCCGAGCGAGGAGGTGGGGCTGGTGCCGTACGGCCACCTCGGACTGCTGCCGCTGCTGACCGACCGATCGGAGAGCCGCTGATGAACACCCTGCTGTGGGGCGCCCTGCCGTACGTCGCCTTCGCGCTGCTGGTCACCGGCCTGATCTGGCGGCACCGCTACGACACGTTCGGCTGGACCACCCGCTCCTCGCAGATCTACGAGTCCCGGCTGCTCTCGGTGGCGTCGCCCGTCTTCCACTACGGCATCCTGTTCGTGCTCGCCGGCCACCTCCTGGGGCTGTTCGTACCGGCGTCCTGGACCGACGCGATCGGTGTCGACGAGCACGTCTACCACCTCCTCTCGCTGATCGGCGGCACCCTCGCGGGCCTGCTGGCGATCGTCGGCATCGCGCTGCTGGTCTACCGGCGCCGCACCAACGCGCCGGTGCTGCTGGCGACCACCCGCAACGACAAGTTCATGTACGTCCTGCTGCTCGGCGAGATCGCGATGGGCCTGTACGCCAAGCTCACCAACTCGTCCTTCAGCCACGGGTACGACTACCGCACCACGATCGCGCCCTGGGCCCGCAGCCTCTTCACGCTCGACCCCAGCACCGACCTGATGGCCGGTGCGCCGCTGACGTACCGCATCCACGCGGTCATCGGCATGGTGCTGATCGCGGTGGTGCCGTACACGCGCCTGGTGCACATGTTCAGCGCGCCGGTGCAGTACCTCTTCCGCCCCTACCTCGTGTACCGCAGCCGCGGCCCGCTCACCGAGCAGCCGCAGCCGCGGGGTTGGGACCGCGTGGACGCGTGACGCCGTGCGGCCCCCGACTCGTCTCCGCTGAACGACCCGTGCTCGTCCTCGTATCTCCGCAGGCCGGCCCCGAGCAGCTGGATGCCGAAGTACTCGGCGAAGGCGGCGCGGGGGTAGGAGGACATGGCGCCGGAGACGAGCCATGCGCCGGTGCCAGGGCTACCAGCCGGGCGCCGACGAAGCCTCCTTTCGTGACCCGCGGAAGGCCGCACGCCCGGCGTTGGTGCAGGTCCGGTACTCCAGGTCGTCCAGCAGGTTGAGCAGGAGCAGGCAGTCACCGTCCTTGCCCCGTACCTCGAAGATCCCCTCCACCGAGTCACGCCACGCCAGGACCATCTGCCGGTCCGTGTCGGACAGGTCCGGCCCTCCCCGAACGCTACGAGGTCTTCCTTCAGTTCGGCGCTACGTCGTAGGACCGGTGCGAGATCGGTGACGGTGCTCATGTCGTCCTCCGCCGCGCCTCGCCGCCTGTCCGGGTCGCTCCAGGACGGTCGTGGCGAACGGAACGGCCAGGTACTCGTCGATGACCGCCAGGAATCCGTTGACCGCCTCGACCTCGTCGAACGTCTCAACGGTCGCTTTCTCGATCAGCGCGTCCAGTTCGGCGGTGCCGCGTGTGCTCATCTCAGCCGCGGTAGCGAGCCGATGCGCGCTTCGTCGTCCGCTTCCACGAGACTGCCGTCGTGGTACGGCCATGTGTTGTCGCCACTGGTACGGGGTTCGTTGCTCGTAAGGTCATGCCTATGCGACTGAGCACTGTGATCCTGCCGATCTACCGCTGGGCCGAGGGGCGGAAGGTGTGGGAGGGGGCGGAGGAGCTGGGCTTCCACGCCGCCTACACCTACGACCACCTGTCGTGGCGGGTGCCGTTCCGGGACCGGACGTGGTTCGGGGCGATCCCGACCCTGACCGCCGCCGCCGGGGCGACCACCTCCATCCGCCTGGGCACCCTCGTGACCTCGGTCAAGCCGCGTTCATGCATCACGGGCTGACCTGCGGAAAAGAGAATGGGACCAACGGAGAACGCCTCAACCGCGCCGGTCCTCGGTGCGCGGGTCGACAGTCGGAACCTTCTCCGTGTGTTCAGCGTGGGCGGATGCGGAGCAGTTCACTGAGCCGGTCTCCGATGACGGAGACGCCGGGGCGCAGTTCGTTCTCGTCGTACCAGGGCTTGCGTCGGCGCAGGAGTGCGTCGCCGTGCTCGCTCCAGGTGAAGCCGGGTTGGCGCAGGAGCTTTTGGAACACCGTGTCGACAGTCAGCGGGTGTGCGGCGGCCCGGCGGTGGATCGGCAGTGGTGTGATCGACTCCTCGCGCAGATAGGTGCGGAGCAGGTCCTGGTGGTGTTTGCGGCCCGGAAGGTCGGGGTTCGCGAACAGGTCCCGCAGCGATCCGTAGTCCGCGTAGAAGTTGAGTCCGTCGACTTGGTCGTAGATGACGCCGACGGTCTGCGCGTCCGCCAGTTCGGCAGGCAGCGTGAAGAGGGGCGACTCCGGGGCGGTGTGTCTGCCCCGGTCGCGGCCGAGCGGTTGGCCGGCGGTGGCTGCTTGTTGCCGGTGGCGGTAGTAGGTATTGATGCGTTCCTGGGCCTCCCCGGGTGTGAGGACCAGTTCGTCGCTGCCGAAGAACTCGGTGAAGGAGGACCGGTCTTCCCGCATCGAGCGCCATCCCTGCTCGGTCTTCTCGGGATTGCGGAAGACGAGGTCAGGTCGGGTGGTGGCCAGTTCGAGAGCCGCGGCGGCGATCTCCGGTGCGGCGGCCCTGGGGTAGGAGGACATGGCACCAGAGACGAGCCACGCGCCGGGCAACGGTGTCAGGGCTACCAGTCGGGCGCCGAGGAAGCTTCCTTTCGTGACCCCGCGGAAAGCTGCCCGCCCGGCGTTGGTGTAGGTCCGGTACTCCAGGTCGTCGAGCAGGTTGAGCAGGAGCAGACAGTCGCCGACCTTGCCCCGTACCTCGAAGAGCCCCTCCACCGGGTCACGCCAGGCCAGGACCATCTGACGGTCCGGGTCGGTCAAGTCCATCCGACGGGTGACGAAGCGGTCGGTGACGGTGGTGCCGTCCGGAAGGCGGTACTGAAGAAGGAAGCGGTCGATGACGTTGATCGCGGTTGCCTCGTCCAACGTGCCGTCGGAGCCGGCGGCTTCCGTCAGGAGCGGGCCGAGGAACCGCTCGAAGGTCCGGCCCTCCCCGAACGCTACGAGGTCTTCCTTCAGTTCGGCGCTGCGTCGTAGGACCGGTGCGAGATCGGCGACAGGGTTCATGTCGTCCTCCGCCGCGCCTCGCCGCCCGTCCGGGCCACTCCGTCAACTCCGCACCAGCGCCGGTACGCCTCGACCCAGCGCGCCCCGTCCGGAGGTGGTTCGGGCAGGGGCAGTTCAGCCAAGCCGATGTCCTGGTGGAACCCCTCCCGGACACAACGGGCAACCAGGCGGGAGTCGCTGGTGAGGTCGACCTCGACCACGGTCACCTCGACACCCAGGACGGTCGTGGCGAACGGCACGGCCAGATGTTCGTCGATGACCGCCAGGAATCCGTTGACCGCCTCGACCTCGTCGTACGTGTCAACGGTCGCTTCCCCGATCAGCGCGTCCAGCTCGGCAGTGCCGCGTGTGCTCATCTCAGCCAGGGTAGCGAGCCGGTGTGCGCGTCGTTTTCCGCTTCCACGAGACTGCCGGCGCGGCACGGTATGTGTCGCCACTGGCGGGGGGGTTCGTTGCTCGTAAGGTCGTGCGCATGCGACTGAGCACTGTGATCCTGCCGATCTACCGCTGGGCCGAGGGGCGGAAGGTGTGGGAGGGGGCGGAGGAGCTGGGCTTCCACGCGGCCTACACCTACGACCACCTGTCGTGGCGCGTGCCGTTCCGGGACCGGACGTGGTTCGGCGCGATCCCGACGCTGACCGCGGCGGCGGGGGTGACCGGGACCATCCGGCTGGGCACCCTCGTGACCTCGCCGAACTTCCGGCATCCGGTTCCGCTGGCGAAGGAGCTGATGACCCTGGACGACGTCAGCGGCGGGCGGGTGACGCTGGGGATCGGGGCCGGCGGGACCGGCTTCGACGCCTTGGTGCTCGGGCAGGAGGCATGGTCGCCGCGCGAACGGGCCGACCGGTTCGCGGAGTTCGTCGAACTGCTCGACCGGCTGCTCAGCCAGGGCGACATCACCTTCGGGGGCAGCTACTACTCGGCGGTCGAGGCACGCAACATCCCCGGCTGCGTGCAGAGCCCGCGGCTGCCGTTCGCCGTGGCGGCCACCGGGCCACGCGGCATGAAGCTGGCCGCGAAGTACGGCCAGGCGTGGGTGACCACGGGCGACCCGGCGCTCTACGAGACGGGGACCCCGCAGCAGTCGCTGGCGGCGATCCGGGACCAGGTCGAACGGCTCGGCTCGGCGCTGCGCGACGCCGCCCGCGACCCGGCCGGGGTGCCCAAGGTGCTGCTGACCGGCTTCACGCCGGACCGGGCCGCCCCGTTCAGCTCGCTGGACGCCTTCGTAGACTTCGCCGGGCGGCACCTCGAGGCCGGGATCGACGAGATCGTCATGCACTGGCCGATCCCCGACTCCGACTTCGGCTACGACCACGCGATCTTCGAGCAGATCGCCATCGAGGCGCCCGGGCAGCTCGGCTGATACCGCTCAGCGCCGGCCAGGGACGTACGGCGCCGGGGGTCATGGTGCGGCTGCCCGCCCGGCCAGCGCGTCCATCCGGCGGGCGGCCGCCTCACGGTCGGCGGCCGCCGCGACGAACTCCGCGATGCGCTCCGCACCCACCAGGTCCCGTACGGCGCCGATGGTGGTGGCGGGCAGCAGGACGGAGACCGGCTCGGACGCGGCACGAGGTGCAGCGGCGGGGGCGGGCGGCGGCGTTGGGGCCGGTGGGGGCGCGGGTGTGGGCTGCTGCTCGGGTGCTGCCGACTGCAGGGCGGCGTCGCCCAGGTGGCGCCGGATGTGCTCGGTGGCCCGCAGCCGCATCGCGCGCGCCAGTTCGGCGTCCACGGTCTGCTGGGCGAGCGGGCGCAGCCGCCGGATGAGGTCGATCGCCTCGGTGGCGTCCTCCGCCGTCGGCGGGTGCTGGAGGAAGCGCTGGAAGACGTGCTCGGTGGTGAACTCCAGGAACCGCTCGGAGATGTGCTCGACCTGGCCGCGCACTTCTTGCAGATGCCCGGTGATCGCGGACAGCGGCACCCCGGCGCGGTGCAGCTCGGCGGCGACGGCCAGCTCGCTGGGGCTCGGTGCCAGAAACTCGTCGTCATGCCCGGGCACCGCCTCCAGGACGCCCAGCCGCAGCGCCTCCTCGACCGCCCCCAGGTCCATCACCCCGCCGAACGACTCGGTCAGCTCCGCCAGTGCTATCCGGGCCGGCGACTCGTCGGACCACGGCCGGTCCACCTCCCCGACCAGCCCGAGCACGCCGCCGAGCCCGGTCCCGGAGTCCCAGGCGGCGAGCAACTCCTTGATGCTGGCCAGCGTGTACCCGCGCTCCAGCAGGTCGGCGATCTGCCGCAGCCGGACCAGGTGCGTGTCGTCGTAGACATTGGCCCGGCCCTGCCGCCCGGGTTTGGGCAGCAGGCCGCGGTCGGTGTACGCCCTGATGGTGCGGACCGTGGTGCCGCTGAGGCGGGACAACTCCTCGATCCGGTAGGCGCGCTGCTCTTCCGCGGTGGTCACGGTCGTGCTCCTCGCTGCTGTGCGGTGCGATGGGTCAGGAGGCGGCGGGCCGTCCCGCCGCCTGGTCGTGGGCGGTCGTCCCGGCGACGGCCTGCGCGGCCGGGGATATCGCCAGGTAGTCCACCGCCTTGTGCAACGACCCTTCCTGCGACGGATGGTACGACCGGCGCAGGTAGCGGGGCATGGCCGCGTGCAGCGAGGCCCAGGAGGGGACCAGGCCGCGGCGGGCGGCGGCGCGGTGGTCCTTGAAGCGGTAGCGCCCCTGCGCCAGCTGCGGGTCGTGGCGCAACAGGTACCGGGCGCCGGCCACCCACAGGTAGAACAGGGTGGGCCAGGCCAGCGCCATCCCCTCGGCCCGGCGCAGATAGCGCACCGCGCCCTTGCCACCGGTGTGCTGGTACATGTCGAAGGCGACCGAGCGGTGCTCGACCTCCTCGGCGCCGTGCCAGCGCAGCAGGTCGAGCATGACCTCGTCGCTGCCCGCGTCGTCGAGCGCCTCCGAGTCCAGTATCCAGTCGCCCAGCACCGCGGTGAAGTGCTCGATCGCCGCGATCAGCGACAGCCGGAAGCGCAGCCACTCGCGGCGCGGCACCGGCAGGCCCCACGGCGGCCGCTCGCCCAGCAGCACGTCGAACATCCACTCCACATGCCGGGTGTAGGACGCGGTGTCGAGCTGCTGCTCGGTCAAGTGCTCCAGCACGTAGGCGTGTTGGACGCTGTGCGTGGCCTCCTGCCCCATGAAGCCCTTCACGTCCTTGAGCAGGCGCTCGTCGGTGATCAGCGGCAGGGCTTCCTTGAACACCTTCACGAACCACCGCTCGCCCGCGGGCAGCAGCAGATGCAGCACGTTGATCACGTGGGTCGCGGTCGGCTCGCCCGGAATCCAGTGCAGCGGCGTCTGCTTCCAGTCGAAGGTGACCCGGCGGGGTTTGATCGCATGGCTCACGGGGTGTGGCCTCCTTACGGGGTTCTGCGGGTGGAGTGGACGGGGCGGGCCGGCTGGCCGGCAGCCATGCAGGACGGACGGGTGGCTGGTCGGCGGACTGCGGTCGGCGGTGGGCGGTCGGTCGGAGCACGGGCGCCCCCACCGGCCGGCTACATCGGCGGGTCGACCCGGGCGAGGGCCCGCAGAGCTCCTGGCGACATCCGCGACAGCAACCGCGCCCCGCGTGCCTCCGGGGTGACCGGCACGACGGCGGTGTCCCGGAGCACCGCGCGCACCACGGCCCGAGCCACCTTCTCCGGCGGGTAGTTGCGCCGGGCGTACAGCTTGGCGCTCTTGGCCCGGCGCCGCTCCTGCTCCTCCTCGCTGACTCCTGTGTGCCGCGCGCTGCCGGTGATCGCGGTGTTGACCAGGCCGGGGCATATCGCGCTCACCCCGATGCCGTGCGGCGCCAGTTCGGCTCGCAGGCACTCGCTGAGCATCAGCACGGCCGCCTTCGAAGTGCTGTAGGCCGGCAACGCCTTGGACGGCTGGAAGGCCGCGGCCGAGGCGGTGTTGACGATGTGGCCGCCCTGGCCGCGCTCGGCCATCTGCCGGCCGAAGAGCCGGCAGCCATGGATCACCCCCCACAAGTTGACGTCCAGCACCTGCTGCCAGTCCGCCACCGTGGTGTCGAGGAACGGGCCGGCCAACCCGATGCCCGCGTTGTTCACCACCACGTCGGGCACCCCGCGCAGGTCGGCGGTGCGGGCCGCGAACTCCTCCATCGCCCCGGCGTCCGCGACGTCGACCACCTCCGGCCAGGCGTCGGCCGCGCCGGCCCGGCGGGCGTACGCCGCGGTCGAGGCGGCGCCCTCCGCGTCCCGGTCCACCGCGACCACCCGTGCGCCGGCCTCGGCGAAGGCGAGTGCGGTCGCCCGGCCGATGCCGCTGGCCGCGCCGGTGACCACCACCAGCTGTCCGGCGAACCGCTCCCGCGCCGCCGCCAGCCCCCGGCCGAGCACCGTCCGCCGGGCGGGGTCCTGCTCCTCTTCCCCAGGGGCGGGGGCGCCCTCCGCCGCGGAGACGAAGTCCGTGATCCAGCGGCTGAGCTGGTCGGGGCGGGAACGCGGCACCCAGTGCTTCGCGGGCAGGGTCCGCCGGGTCAACCGAGGCACCCAGCGGTCGAGGTCGTCGTAGAGCCGTTCGGAGAGGAAGGCGTCATGGGTGGGGGTGATCAGCAGCACCGGCACATGGGCGACGGGGTCGGGACGCGGGTGGGCGAGCCGGCGCCGGACGTTGTCGCGGTAGAGCCAGGCTCCGTGTGCGGCGTCCTGCGGGAGGGAGCCGGTCGGATAGCCGTCGGACGGGACCTTCTCGGCCCGGGCGAGCAGCTTCGGCCACTGCTTGCCGAGCGGTCCCCGCCAGGCCAGTTCGGGAAGCACGGGGGTGTGCAGCGCGTACACGTACCACGACTTGGTGAGCTGGTTGAGGAGTTGGCCGGTGCGGCGGGGGGTGGGGCGGCGCAGCCTGCGTGCGATCCAGTGGCCGAAGTGGTCCAGGCTCGGGCCGGAGATCGAGGTGAACGAGGCGATCCGCCCCTCTGTGGCGGCGACGGTGGCGAACTCCCAGCCCTGCACGGAGCCCCAGTCGTGGCCGACCAGGTGCACCGGGCGGTCGGGGCTGACCGCGCCGGCGACCGCGAGGAAGTCCTCGGTCAGCTTCTCCAGGGTGAAGCCGCCCTTGAGCGGGTCCGGAGCGGACGAGCGGCCGTGGCCGCGTACGTCATAACTCACCACGTGGAAGTGGTCGGAGAGCCGCTCGGCGACAGCCGACCAGACCTCCTGGCTGTCCGGATAGCCGTGTACCAGGACGACCGTCGGCGGGCCGCCGGGCGGGGCCGCGGCGCCGTACTCGGTCAGGCACAGGCGCACTCCGCCGGCGCCGGTCACGAAGCGGTCCCGCGCCGCTACCGTCTCCCGCTCGGCACCGGCCCCTTCCACGCCCGCGCCCGTATCCGCACGCGCGCCCGTACCCGCGCCCGCGTCGGCCGTCCCGCCCTTGCCGTCCACGCCGTCCATGTCGTCACCGCCTCAGCACCGACCAACACTGTCAGTGATCAATGTGACATTGTCCGATGGCAACGTCAAGACATCCGGCACCGCCCGACGGCGCTTTCACCCGATCGAGTGGCAACCCCTACGGGGGGTCAACCGTGAGTCGTACGGCAAGCACCGCCCCGCGGGCGACGCGCGGCGGCCGCGCCGCCCGCTACCGTCGGGGCCGTGAATGTGATCGCTACCGAGAGCCTGAGCAAGCGGTACCCGAGGGTGACCGCGCTCGACCGGCTGACCGTGGACATCACGCCCGGTGTGACCGGGCTGGTGGGCGCCAACGGAGCCGGCAAGTCGACCCTGATCAAGATCCTGCTCGGTCTCGCCCCGGCCACCGAGGGCCGGGCCACCGTGCTCGGTCGCGACGTGGCCTCGGACGGAGCGGAGATCCGTGCCCTGGTCGGCTACATGCCCGAGCACGACTGCCTCCCGCCGGACGTCTCGGCGACGGAGTTCGTGGTGCACATGGCCCGCATGTCCGGGCTGCCGCCCACCGCCGCCCGCGAGCGCACCGCCGACACCCTGCGCCACGTCGGCCTCTACGAGGAGCGCTACCGCCCGATGGGCGGCTACTCCACGGGCATGAAGCAGCGCGTCAAGCTCGCCCAGGCGCTGGTCCACGACCCGGAACTGGTGCTGCTCGACGAGCCGACCAACGGACTCGACCCGGTCGGCCGCGACGACATGCTCGGCCTGATCCGCCGCGTGCACACCGACTTCGGCATCTCGGTGCTGGTCACCTCGCACCTGCTCGGCGAACTGGAGCGCACCAGCGACCACATCGTCGTCATCGACGGCGGCAAGCTGCTGCGGGCCTCGTCCACCAGCGACTTCACCCAGACCACGGGCTCCCTCGCCGTCGAGGTCACCGACCGCGAGGACGACCTGTACGCGGCGCTGACCGCCGCCGGGCTGACCGCCCACGGCACCGGCCACCTGCTGATGGTCGACATCGCCGGCGACGAGACGTACGACACCGTTCGCGACGCGGTGGCCGAACTGGGCGTCGGCCTGGTGCGGATGGAGCAGCGCCGCCACCGGATCGCCGAGCTCTTCTCGGACGAGGACGCGAACGAGGACGCGGATGTGGAGACCGGCGCCGGCACTGGCACCGGCGCCCCCGTCCCCGCGGGCACAGGAAGGAGCACCCGGTGACCCAGCCCGACCTGACGCCCACGGACGTCATCCACGACATCGGCTACCGCCCGTACCACGGCCCCCGCCTCGGCCGCGCGTACGCCCGCAAGTCGCTCTACGTGCAGAGCCTGCGCGGCGCGTACGGACTCGGCCGCAGCGCCAAGTCCAAGGTGCTGCCGATGCTGCTGCTCGCTGTGATGTGCCTGCCGGCGCTGATCATCGTGGCGGTCACGGTCTTCACGGACCGCAACGACCTGCCGCTGCAGTACACCCGCTACGCGATCGTGCTCCAGGCGGTCATCACGCTCTTCGTCGCCTCCCAGGCGCCGCAGGCCGTCTCGCGCGACCTGCGCTTCAAGACCACCCCGCTGTACTTCTCGCGGCCGATCGAGGCGGTCGACTACGTGGCCGCGAAGTTCGCCGCGATGGCCTCCGCGCTGTTCCTGCTGACCGCGCTCCCCCTGCTGATCCTCTACATCGGCGCACTGCTGGCGAAGCTGAGCTTCGGCCACCAGACCGCCGGGTTTGCGAAGGGCCTGGTGTCCACAGCACTGCTGTCCCTCCTGTTCGCCGGCATCGGGCTGGTGATCGCGGCCGTCACCCCGCGCCGGGGCTTCGGCGTCGCCGCGGTGATCACCCTGTTCGTGATCAGCTACGGCGCCGTCTCCGCGGTGCAGGGCGTCGCGGACAACCAGGAGAAATGGCACGTCATCGGCTGGCTCGGGCTCTTCTCCCCGATCACCCTGATCGACGGCTTCCAGACCTGGTTCCTGGGCGCCGCGTCCTCCTTCCCCCACGCCTCGGGGCCGCCGAACGCGGCGGCCGGCATCGCGTACCTGCTGGTCGTCCTGGCGATCCTGGCGGGCAGCTTCGGGCTGCTGATCCGCCGCTACCGGAAGGCGGGCCTGTCGTGACCACCATCGGTATCAACGCGGTCTCCCGCTGGTTCGGGAACGTGGTGGCCGTCAACGACGTCACCATGTCCATCGGCCCGGGCGTCACCGGGCTGCTCGGCCCCAACGGCGCCGGCAAGTCCACCCTCATCAACATGATGGCCGGCTTCCTCGCACCCTCCGGCGGCAGCGTCACCCTCGACGGCACCGTCATCTGGCGCAACGAGCAGGCCTACCGCCAGATCGGCATCGTGCCCGAACGCGAGTCCATGTACGACTTCCTGACCGCGCGCGAGTTCGTCGTCGCCAACGCCGAACTGCACGGCCTCGCCGACCCCGGCGCCGCCGCCCAGCGCGCCCTGGCCACCGTGGAGATGGAGTACGCCCAGGACCGGCGGATCGAGACCTACAGCAAGGGCATGCGGCAGCGCGCCAAGATGGCGTCGGCGCTGGTGCACGACCCGTCGGTGCTGCTGCTCGACGAGCCGTTCAACGGTATGGACCCGCGCCAGCGGCTGCACCTGATGAACCTGCTGCGCGCCATGGGCGCGGACGGCCGGACCGTGCTGTTCTCCTCCCACATCCTGGAGGAGGTCGAACAGCTCGCTCACCACATCGAGGTCGTCGTCGCCGGGCGGCACGCCGCCTCGGGTGACTTCCGCAAGATCCGCCGGCTGATGACCGACCGCCCGCACCGCTACCTCGTGCGCTCCAGCGACGACCGCGCGCTCGCCTCGGCACTCATCGCGCACGGCTCCACCGCGGGCATCGAACTGGACGCCACCGAGCGGGCGCTGCGCATCCAGGCGGTCGACTTCGCCGGCTTCACCGCGTACCTGCCGCGGATCGCCCGCGAGCACGGCATCCGCCTGTACGCGGTCTCGCCGTCCGACGAGTCGCTGGAAAGCGTGTTCTCCTACCTGGTCACGGCGTAAGGAACGACCGACATGTCCACCACCTCCACGCTTCCCGACGCGCCCGCCGCCAAGCCCGCGGCACCCCGTACCGGCGGCTTCTCCTGCTACCACCCCACCGTGGCCAGGCTCACCTACCGCGCGCTGCTCGGCCGGCGCCGTGCCCTGCTGCTCTTCTCGCTGCCCGTCCTGCTGCTGGTCATCGCCGCCTTCGTCCGCGCCCTGGTCGGCGCCGACGACGGCACCGCGAGCGACATGCTCCAGGGCTTCGCGCTCAGCTCGATGCTGCCGCTGCTGGGCGTCATCGCGGGCACCGGCGCGATCGCTCCGGAGATCGACGACGGCGCCATCGTCTACCTCCTCGCCAAGCCGATCAGGCGCTCCACGATCATCTGCACCAAGCTGCTGGTCGCCATCGGCGTCACCCTCGCCTTCTCCGCGGTCCCCACCCTGCTCGCGGGTTATCTGCTCAACGGCAACAGCGCGAACATCGCGGTCGCGTACGGCATCGCCACCGCCGTCGGGTCCGTCGCCTATGCCGCGGTCTTCCTGCTGCTCGGGGTGGTCACCCGGCACGCGGTCGTCGTCGGGCTCGTGTACGCGCTGGTGTGGGAGACGGTGATCGGCAACCTGGTGCCCGGCGCGCAGACGCTCAGCGTCCAGCAGTGGGCGCTCGCCGTCGGCGCCGAGGCCGCGCACGGCGGCCTCGTCACCTCGGCGGTGTCGCTGCCGACGGGCATCGTCCTGCTCGTCGCGGTCACCGTCCTGGGCACCTGGTACGCGGCGCGGCGGCTGAGCACCCTGAAGCCGGTCGGCGACGAGTAGGGCGGCGCGAACCGCCCGCCGAAACCGCGGCGCCCCGGCTGCCAGGAGGCGAGGACTCCAGGCGGCCGGGGCGTTCGCCTGCGGCACACAGCGAACGGTCCGAGACTGGAAGGGATGGTCCAGGACTCCTCTCCCCGCACGCCGCCGTCCCAGGGCGGTGTCCCCGGATCGGCCGCCCCGCGCCACCGGCCCGCCCCCGCCGACCTGCGGCGCGCCGCCGTCGCCTGGGTGCGCTCCACCCCCGGCACCCATATCTGGCTGCTGATCATCCTGGTCACCAGTACGGTCGCCGCGCTGCTGCCGGCCGATGTGCGCACCCACCTGCTGCACGAGGTCAGCACCAACCTGGTGGAGCTGCGCCTGCACCCGATCCGGGTGCTGGTCGCCAGCGCGCTGTGGATACAGGGGCCGTCCGGCCTCGCCCTGTACGTGGTGCTGTTCGAGGTGGTGCACGCCACCGCGGAACGCTGGCTGGGCACCGCGCGCTGGCTCGCGACCGCCGTCTTCGCGCACGTGGGCACCACACTGCTCAGCCAGAAGGCGGTCTTCCTCGACATCCGGGACAACCGCCTGCCGCACTCCCTGGCGTACACCGTGGACATCGGCGTCAGCTACGGCCTCGCGGGGGTCGCCGGGGTCCTTACCTACCGGCTGCCGCGCCGCCTGCGCTGGCCCTACGCGGTAGTGCTGGTCGGGCTGTTCGGCTACCGCCTGGTGGACAACGACACCTTCACCGACCTCGGCCACTTCACCGCGGTGCTGATCGGGCTGTGCTGCTACGCCCTGACGCCCTTGCCGCCGCCCCCGACCCCGACCCCGGCTCCCCCTCCGGACCCGGACCAGGCCGCGGGCCCCCGAGGGGTCAGGAAGCGGCCGCGCCCATGAGGCGCTCCAGCACCACAGCGATACCGTCCTCGTCGTTGGACAGGGTGATCTCGTCGGCCACGGCCTTCAGGTCGGGGTGGGCGCCTGCCATCGCCACGCCGTGCCCGGCCCAGCGGAACATCGGCACGTCGTTCGGCATGTCCCCGAACGCGATGGTTCGGGCCGCGGCCGCGCCCAGCCGCCTGGCGGCCAGGGACAGCCCGGTCGCCTTGGTGAGGCCGAGCGGCAGCAGCTCCACGATGCGCCGGCCGGCCATGACGACGCCCACCAGGTCCCCGGCGACGGCCCTGGCCGCGTCGGCGAGCGCGTCGTCGTCCAGGTCGGGGTGCTGGATGTAGAGCTTGTTGATCGGCTCGGCCCACAGCTCGTCGCTCCCGGTCATGTGGATGACCGGCAGCTCGGGGTTGTAGACGTAGCCCTCGCCGACCAGCACCTCGCCCTCGAGGCCGTCCCGGCTGGCCGCCACGGAGAGGCGGCCGACCTCGGCCTCGATCTTGGCGAGCGCCACCGCGGCCAGCTTGCGGTCCAGCGTGACCGAGGTGAGCAGGCGGTCGCTGCCCGCGTCGTACACCTGGGCGCCCTGGCCGCACACGGCGAGCCCCTGGTAGCCGAGGTGGTCCAGGATGTGGCGGGTCCAGGGCACCGAGCGGCCGGTGACGATGATGTGCGCCGCACCCGCGCCGGTCACGGCGGCGAGCGCGGCACGGGTGCGCGGTGAGACGGTGCCGTCCTCGCGCAGCAGGGTGCCGTCGAGGTCGGTGGCGACCAGCCGGTACGGCAGCGGGCCGGTGGCGGGGACGTCGGCCGCGGCCGGCCCGGTCGCGGTCACTTGGCGGCGGACTTCGCGACGGCCGCGGTGGGCTCCAGCACCTCGCGCCCGCCCAGGTACGGCCGCAGGACCTCGGGCACCCGGACCGAGCCGTCGGCCAGCTGGTGGTTCTCCAGCAGGGCGACGATGGTGCGGGTCACCGCGCACAGCGTGCCGTTGAGAGTGGCGAGCGGCCGGGTGCCGTCGCTGTCGCGCATCCGGATGCCGAGGCGGCGGGCCTGGAACTGCGTGGTGTTGGAGGTGGAGGTCAGCTCGCGGTACTTGCCCTGGGTGGGTACCCACGCCTCGCAGTCGAACTTGCGCGACGCGGAGGCCCCCAGGTCGCCCGAGGCCAGCTCGATCACCTGGAACGGCAGTTCCAGGGAGGACAGCCACTGCTTCTCCCACGCCAGCAGCCGCTGGTGCTCCGCCTCGGCCTCCTCCGGCGTGGTGTAGACGAACATCTCGACCTTGTCGAACTGGTGCACCCGGAAGATGCCGCGGGTGTCCTTGCCGTACGACCCGGCCTCCCGGCGGTAGCAGGCGGAGAAGCCCGCGTACCGCAGCGGCAGCCTGGACGCCTCGATGATCTCGTCCATGTGGTAGGCGGCGAGCGGGACCTCGGAGGTGCCGACGAGGTAGAGGTCGTCCTTCTCCAGGTAGTAGACGTCGTCCTCGACCTGGCCGAGGTAACCGGTGCCCGCCATGGCGGCGGGCCTTACCAGGTTCGGGGTGAGCACGGGGGTGAAGCCCGCCGCGGTGGCCTGCGCGATGGCCGCGTTGACCAGGGCCAGCTCCAGCAGGGCGCCGATGCCGGTGAGGTAGTAGAAGCGCGAGCCCGACACCTTGGCGCCGCGGTCGGTGTCGATCGCGCCGAGCAACTCGCCCAGTTCCAGGTGGTCCTTGGGGGTGAAGCCCTCGGCCGCGAAGTCGCGGGGGGTGCCGACGGTCTCGAGGACGACGAAGTCCTCCTCGCCGCCGATGGGGGCGTCGGGGTGCACCACGTTGCCCAGCCGCAGCAGAAGCTGCTGGGCCTGCTCGGCAGCCTCCTGCTGCTCGGCGTCCGCGGCCTTCACCGAGTCGGCCAGCTCCTTGGTGCGCCTCAGCAGTTCGGCGCGCTCCTCGCCCTGCGCCTTTGAGACCAGGCGCCCCAGCTGCTTCTGCTCGGCGCGCAGCTCGTCGAAGCGGGTACTGGAGGACCTGCGCCGCTCGTCGGCGGAGAGCAGCGCGTCGACGAGCGCGACGTCCTCTCCACGGGCGCGCTGCGAGGCGCGCACTCGGTCGGGGTCCTCACGAAGCAGGCGAAGGTCAATCACGGTCCACAGGCTACCCGGCGTCAGTCGGCTCAGGCGACAACTTAAAGGCGGCAATGTGTGCAATGTCCGATTCGCTGGAAAAGCGAAAGAAGGTAGCTAAGGTGGCGATAAAGCCATGCGTCAACGCAATTCCGGCGGTCGCCCGGTGGGGTCGGTCGGCCTGTGGAGAAACGGAGTTGATCCACTGCGGAGGCCGCTACCGGAGGGGGCGCGGGCCCCTCTGCGGCCGAGTTATCCACAGGCGGTGGGGAAATCTCGGCCCGTTGTCCACAGGGTGTGGGAGAGATCTGTGGAGAAGTGGAGAGATCATTTCCCGGGGTCGGAGTTCGGCTATGGATTCCCCGCGCAAACCCGTTCCACACTCACTTTCGGGTGAGATCTGTTCCCCCGGGAGGATGGCGAGGGGGATTTGGGGTGACGCGGGGTGAGGTGTCGCACTCCGGGGCGAGCTGGCGGCTGTGTACCAATTTGTCGACTTGGCCGCTTTTCACTGTCGACTTGTCCCCAGTTACCCACAGCCTGCGCGCCGACCCTGTGGATAACTCTGTGGACAACTCGCAAGATGGCTGGTGGGCAAAGCCAAGGCAAACGCCAGAGGGCGCGGGGTGGTGGTCACGCCGTGTCACACTGCGGCCCTTGGTCGCGGCCCGTCCCTGCCCGGGAAGACCTCAGGCGCGGCCGTCGAGCGCCCGGTTGAGCCAGTCCGCCGCCGCGGTGAACTCCTCGTCGCTCGCACCGCGGCGCACCACGGGCGCGATCTCGTCCGCACGCGGGTACGACCCGAGCAGCCGCACCTTCAGGCAGCGCCGGTGCAGCCCGAGTAGCGTCTCGCTCACCCGCCGGTCGGTCAGGTGGCCCTCCGCGTCCACGGAGAAGCAGTACTGCCCCAGCCCCTGGCCGGTCGGCCGGGACTCGATCCGCATCAGGTTCACCCCGCGGATCGCGAACTCCTGGAGCAGGTCGAGCAGCGCGCCCGGGTGGTCGTCGCGCAGCCAGAACACCGCCGACGTCTTGTCCGCCCCGGTGGGCGCCGCCATCCGCGCCGGCCGGCCCACCAGCACGAAGCGGGTGGTGGCGTTCGAGGCGTCGTGGATCTCGGTGGCCAGCGGTTCGAGCCCGTAGGTCGGAGCGGCGAACTCGCCGGCGAAGGCGCCGTCGTAGCGCGACTCCTGGACCAGCCGGGCGCCGTCCGCGTTCGAGGCGGCCGACTCCCAGACCGCGTCCGGCAGGTGCGTCGTCAGCCACTGCCGGACCTGCACCTGGGCGGCGGGGTGGCCGGTCACCGTCTTCACGTCCGACAGCTTCGTGCCCGGCCGGACCAGCAGCGCGAACGCGATCGGCAGCAGCACCTCGCGGTAGATCATCAGCGGGGTGCCGAACGCCAGCTCGTCGAGGGTCGTGGTGATGCCGCCCTCCACCGAGTTCTCGATCGGCACCAGCGCGCCGCCCGCCTCGCCGTTGCGCACCGCGTCCAGCGCCGCTGCCACGGACACCATCGGGACCAGCTCGCGGGTGGCGGACTCGGGCAGCGTGCGCAGCGCGGCCTCGGTGAAGGTGCCCTCAGGCCCCAGATACGTGTAACGGCTCGCCGACGACATGAGTTCAGCCTAATGGCCCACGCGGCCGCACCCGCCCGTCCCGTACGGTTGTTCCCAGGACGTCGCACGGACGTACGAGACACGCGGGAGCCCAGCGCCGGGCGCCCGCGCGCCAGCCCTCCCGCCGTGCGGGCTCGACGCTCAGCCCTCCAGCAGGCGCTGGCCCACGTACTCCCCTTTCCCCGCCCCGCCCGGCACCGCGAACAGCCCGCTCGCCTCGTGGCGCAGGAAGCGGGACAGCCCGTCGGCGCCGTCGAGCTTGCGCTGGACCGGCACGAAGCCCGTCATCGGGTCGGCCTGCCAGGCTACGAACAGCAGCCCCGCGTCCGGGGTGCCGTCCGCGCCGATCCCGTCGTGGTAGGAGAAGGCACGGCGCAGCATGGCCGCACCGCTGTTGGAGGCGGGCGCGGCCAGCCGGATGTGGGCGTCACCGGCGATCGCGAGCGACCGGTCGGCGTTGATCTTGTCGAGTTGGACGGGGGTGGTCTCCACGCCGCCGGACAGGGGAGCGCCGTCGGACTTGCGGCGCCCCACCACCCGCTCCTGCTCGGCCACCGACAAGTGGTCCCAGGTGTCCAGCAGCATCCTGATCCGGCGGACGACCGCGTACGAGCCGCCCGCCATCCAGTCGGGAGAGCCGGTCGCCGGTACGAAGATCCGCTTGTCGAAGTCCGCGTCGGTCGGCTTGGGGTTGTTCGTGCCGTCGATCTGCCCCATGAGGTTGCGCGCGGTGCGGGGCCGGTCGGTGGCGCCGGGGGTGCGGTTGAAGCCGTTCATCTGCCAGCGTACGGTCGCGGTCCCGGCGGCGGCCTTCTGGAGCACGCGCAGGGCGTGGAAGGCGACCAGCGCGTCGTCGGCGCCGATCTGCACCCACAGGTCGCCGTTGCTGAGCTTGGGGTCGAGCCGGTCCGCGGGGAAGTCCGGCAGCGGCGCCAGGGCGGTCGGCAGCTTGGACGTCAGCCCGGTCCGCGTGAAGAAGCTGCGTCCGAAACCGAAGGTGACGGTCAGGGAGGAGGGGCCCGCGTCGTCGGCCACCTGGTCGTCGTACGCCGCCGGCGTGGTGGGGCGGCCGGCCGCGGTCATGTCCCGTGCCGCGTTCGACCAGCGGCGCAGCAGGGCGGCCGCCGCCTTGCGGTCCGCGCCCGCCTTGAGGTCGAAGGCGACCAGGTGGCCGCACGCTTGCGCGGGGTCGGCGATCCCGGCCTGGTGCACGCCCTCGAACGGGACGTGCGCGGAGCCGACGGTCGTCAGGGCGGTCGGCTCGTCACGGGTGCCGGTGGCCACCGCGGCGCCCGCGCCGCCGCCGACCACCAGCCCGGCCGCTCCCGCCGCGCCGGCGGTGCCCAGCAGCCGTCGGCGGCTGACCCCGGGCCGGGCCGCCGCTTCGGCGGCTTCGGGGCCGGCCCCGCCCGCGCCTGAGACCTGACCGGAGGTTTTCCCGGCGGAGCGTCCCGCCGTCCTGTCCGTGGCACTCACGAAGTGACCTTCACCTTCTTCGTCTCCGTCACCTCGTCGATGTCCGAAGTGCGGACCGTGACCGACATCTGCCAGGTGCCCGGGAGCGGCAGTTGGGCCGCGCTCGCCGTCCAACTGCCGGTGCCGGTGTGCTTGAGCGTGATCGGGATGGGACCGAGGTTCTGCGCGGGCAGCGTGAAGGCCAACCGCACCTCGGGCACGTCGACCGGGGTCCCGGCGGTGTTCTTGAGGACGAGCCGCACCTGGTTCGGGGTGGCGGCGCGTCCCGGCGTCACCGTGACCGCCGCGGTGCCCTTCCCCTTCGGGCCACCGGTGTCATAGGGCACGGTGACCGCGATCGGCGCCTGGTCCGAGGAGGTGGCGCCCGTGCCGGAGGACGCGGACGGCGCCGGGGCCAGGGCCTTCTGCTCCTCCGCGGCCCGCCCCGGCTGCGAGCCGGACAGGACCGTGGTCACACCGAGCAGTACCACCGCGACCGCCGCCTCGGCCAGCACCGAACGTCGCAGCGCCCCCCGGAAGGGGTCCGCGGCCAGCACCTTGCGGGCCCGCGCCGCGCTGCGGGCGGCCTGCTGGCGCCGCAGTTGCTGGGCCCGGGCGCTGTCCGCGCCACCCGCACCGCCGCTGCCGGAGGCCGCGACCGCCGGTTTCGTACGGTCGGCGGCCGCCGCCGGGACCGAGGCGGGCGCCGCCGTCGCGGCAGCGGCCGTGGCTGTGGCCGTGGTCGCTACTGCGGCCGTTGCGGTGGCCGGGGTCCGGCCGAGCCGCGCGGTCCAGCGGCGGGAGAACCAGGCGACGGTCACCAGCGCGCAGACCAGCCCGATCTTGATCAGCAGCAGCCGCCCGTAGGAGGTGTCGGTGAAGGCCCGCCAGCTGCCCATCTGGCGCCACGCCTGGTAGACACCGGTGCCGACGAGCAGGGTGACCGCGATGAGCCCGAGCAGCGAGAAGCGGCGCACCGCGTACGGCTCGATCGGGCGGCCCGCGAGCGAGGGCGCCCACAGCGCGGTCAGCAGCGTGATCAGCCCGCCCAGCCAGACCGCCATGGACAGCAGGTGCACCACGTCGACCGGCATCGCGACCTGGTGCTGGATGCCCACCGAGGCGTGCTCGGCCATCGCCCAGGTCGCCGCGATGCCGACGGCGATCACCGTGCCGCCGATGCCCAGCCCCCAGGCGAGGTCCGCCCGTTCCTCCGGGTCCTCCCGCCGGGCGTAGGAGCCGAACAGCACCGCGAGGAACACCGCGGCCGCCGCGAGCAGCAGCAGCCGGGACAGCAGCGCGGCCCCCGGCCTGGTCTGGAGCTGGTCCCGCATCACCCCGAGGTCGAGCGCCTGCCCGAGCCCCTTGCCGTTGACGTAGGGCCCGCGCAGCAGCAGCAAGGCGATCGTGGAGGCGGCCATCGCCACCCAGCCGGTCGCCGCGATCCGCTGGAGCGGCCGCAGCAGCGCACCGCGCGGCCAGCACACCGACAGGAACACCGAGGCGCCGACGAGCAGCGCGAAGCCGGCGTAGGCGACGTAGCGGCCGACACCGTAGAGCGTGCCGGCCGCACCGCCGCCGCGCGCCGCGACGCCCGACAGGTCGACGTCGGTCCGGGAGGGCGCGCCGATCGAGAAGGTGAAGGCGCCGGAGACGGGGTGGCTGTCCTGGGAGATCGCCCGCCAGGCGACGGTGTAGGTGCCGTCGCCCAGGCCCGACTTGAGGGCGACGGTCGAGGTCGCCCCCGAGTTCTTGCCCTGCGCGTGCCCCGGGGTGCCGGCGGCGACATCGGTGCCGTGCGGGTCGAGCACCCGCAGCGAGTCGTCGGACAGCAGCACGCCCTCGGAGAAGGTGAGCACCACCCGCTGCGGCGCGGTCTTGACCACCGACCCGTCGGCGGGGTCGGTCCCGATCAGTGCCGCGTGCGCCGAGGCGGGCACGGCGGTGCCGAGCAGCAGCCCGACCAGTGCCCCGAGCCCGACGAGCAGCGCCGCCGCGCGCCGCGGCCACGACCGCCGGGCGCCGGGCGGTCCTGCGTACGACCGTGTGTCCATCGGCGGGTCAGCCCTCCGGTTGGTACGTCGTCGGGCGCACCGGCACGGTGACGGTCACCGCGGCGGGCGTGGCGTGTGCGAAGTGCAGGGTGAGCGTCACCTTGTCGCCGACCGCGGGTTTGTGGGTGAGGTCCTCCAGCATCACGTGGTCGCCGCCGGTGCTCAGCGTGAGCTTGCCGCCGGCCGGCACGGTCAGCGACATCACCTGCTGCATGGTGTCGTTCGAGGTGGTGTGCAAGGTGGCGTGCGCGGCCAGGCCGCTGGTCACCGACGTGAGCTGGGCCGCGGTCCCGCCGGTGTTGGTGACGGTGAAGTACGCCGCGGCCATGTCCGTCAGCAGCGGCTGCGGTATGTAGCCGCCGCTGATCGCGAGCGCGGCGGGACTGCCTGCCTTGGCGTTCGCGCCGTCGGCGCCCGACGCGCCCGACGCGCCCGACGCGCCAGACGCGCCAGACGCGCCGGACGAGGCCGGCGTCGAGCCCGCCGCCGAGCCTGCCGAGGACGAGCAGCCGGTCAGCGCCATGCTGCCGCCGGTGGCCACCGCGGCGAGCACCACCAGCGCGGCCGCGCCGACCCGGGTGCGCCGCCCCGCGGACCTGGTCGCGGTCACGACCGCTCACTCCTGATGATCTTCGGCAGGGCGCGCGCGTACTGGTCCGCGCTGGTGCCGGACATGTACAGCACGTGGGCCTTGTTGTCCTTCGGCCAGAAGGCCAGCACCTCGGCGCCGTGGGTGACGGTGATGCTGCCGTCCTTCTCCTTGACCGGCGGGTCGATGCCGACGCCGAGCGTGCGGGCGGCGGCCTGGATGGTGCTGAACTTGCCGGTCAGCCCGATGAAGCTCTTGTCGATCGCGCCGAGCCAGGAGTTCAGCCGGGCCGGGGTGTCGCGGGTGGGGTCGGAGCTGATGAAGACCACCTGGAGCTTCGCCTGGTCGGCCTTGGACAGCTTGGACTTGGCCAGTGCGATGTCGCTCATCGTGGTCGGGCACACGTCTGGGCAGTGGGTGTAGCCGAAGTAGAGCAGCACCGGGTGCCCGGCGGTCTGCTTGACCAGGTCGAACTGCTTGCCGTGGTTGTCGGTGAGGACCAGCGCGGGCTTGGCGAACGGCGTGTCCAGGGCGACGCCGGGTCCCTGGGAGGCGGCGGTCGACACGACGGCCGCGGCGTTGGAGTCGCTGCCGGAGGAGGAGCCCCCGCACGCGGTGAGCAGGAGAGCGGCCGAGGCGGTCACGGCGACGGCGCCGAGTTTGACGGTGGTGCGCATGAGAGATGTGGTTCCTGTTCGCGAGTGCTCGAAGGGGCCGGGCGGCCGCGGTCGTACGGTGCGCGCACCGCGGCCGCCCGGCAGGGGACCGGTCAGGCCGAGGGCGAGGAGCCGTCACCGGAGCCGTCACCGGCGCCCGCGGACGAGCCCGAGCCGCCGCTGCCGCCGGTGCCGGCCGGGGCCGTACGCCGCCGCCCGCCGTACACGCCGAAGCCGACGCCGATCACGCCGACCACGATCCCGGCGATGCCCAGTGCGCGGGCGGTGCCGTCGCTGTCACCGGCCGACGCGGTGGTGCTTGCCGCGGCGGTGCCGGACTGCGGGGCCGACGCGGCGCTGCCGGTGGCGGTGGGCGTCGCGCCGGAGCCGCTGTCCGCTTCGGTGAGCTGGAGGGAGGGCGCCGGGTTCTGCGGCTCGGGCTGCCCGGCCTGCGGGATCTCGATCCACCGCACCACGTTGCCGTCACTGTAGGTCTGGAGCGCCTTGAACGTCAGCGTGCCGGTGTCCTCCGGCAGCGGCCCGAGGGAGACCGGGAACTGCTGGAACTGCCCGGGCTCGATCTTCCCCCCGGTCCAGGTGATCTTGGTGACGGCCGAGGTGACCGTGCCGTCGTCGGTCTTCAGCGGGGTGGTGAGCTTGGTCGTGGTGACCTTCGCGGTCCACCCGGGCACCGGCTGGATCGACACCGAGGCGATCGGGTGGTCGGTGGGGAGGTTCACCTCCAGCTTGACGGTGGAGGCGTTGTCCTCCTCGCACGGCACCTTGAACGAGACGGTGCTGTAACTGCCCTTGGCGGCCGTGCTCGGCTGCACGGTGACATGGGCGAAGGCGGGTACGGCGGCCAGCAGGACGGCCGAGCCGGCGAGCGCGGCGACGGTCGCGGCACGGCCGCGCATACGGGAACTGCTCATGGCAGGGGTATCTCCACGTGGAAGTGGTGCGCTGACGGTGGGCCGCGCACACAGGGTGCGCGGGATGACGCGGGCAGCCGCCCCGAGCCCGTGCGCGTACCCGTGCCCGGGCTCCGCGGCCGTGCGTCCTCAAGGGCGTGCGGTGCGGGGACCTCGGGGGAGGAAGACACTCGTGGGAGGGCGGCGGGCGACCCGCGCTTCCGTCGGCGCTCCCCGTGAGGAGCCGACGCCGCGTCAGGCCGCCAGTGCGACCGCCGGGGGACCGCGCCTGGCCAGGCAGTGCCGCAGCCAGACGGTACGGTGCCGGGCCGCCACCGGCCACGCGGCGCCCCGTATCGGTCGGCGGGCGCAGGGCACGGCCGCGGCGAGCGCCGCCAGCAGCGCGCAGGCCCGGCGCAGCGCGGACGGCGGCAGCGAGGCGAGTTCCGTGGCGCTGCGCACCGACAGCCGGACCAGCCGCCACAGCGCGGCCTCGCCGCGGCGCAGCAGCAGCCCGGCGACCACGGCGGCCAGCAGGTGGCCGAGCAGCATGGGCAGCGAGCACATCGACAGCAGCATCGCGGGCAGCGACATGTGGGCGCCGTGGACGGCGCCCGTGCCGGACGAACCGGCGGACATGCCGGGCATCAGCGTGTCCCCGGCGGGCGCGGCGCCACCGAGCCCGGCCGGGTCGAGGCCGGCCCGCAGGACGACCTGCCGCGCGGCCCCCGGGGTGAGCGCCGTGCTGCCGCCGCCGCTGTTGCACACCAGCCGGGCGGCGACGGCGACCAGGCTGCTGCCGGTGGCGGCGCCCCGCACGGAACCGGTGGCCGAGGCGCACATCTGGCCGGTGCTGAACACCAGGTGCAGGGCGAGTTGGCCGAGCGCGAGCAGCGCGATGATGCCGGGCAGTCCGCGCTCCCGGCCGGCGAGCGGCGCGACGACCGCGAAGACCGCGAGCCAGCCCAGCGCCAGCGAGGCGGCCGGCACCGTACGGCCCGACGCCATGGCGTGCCCGGCCGCCGCGAGCAGCACGCAGACCGCGGTGAACACCGCGGTCCGCAGCAGTCGCATCCCGGCACCCGCGCGCACGGTGGGCGCGGGCAGGCAGGAGGCGGAGGAAGGCGCAGCCATGACGGCCGTCATCATCTCACTGCCGCTTCCGCCCGCCTACGGCGCCCTTGCTCCCCTCACACCCGCGGTGCGGCATCTACACCCCGGCGGGTGGCAAACGCATCCGCCGAATGAGCGGCATCACGTCAACATCGCGCTTACTCCAGGGCCTTCGCGGCAATACGTAACCGTATGTCGAGCCGGGGGCCAGGAGGCTGGAGCATGAGCATCTGGTGGTCACTCCATCTGCGGCGGGAGGCCGCGAGCGTCCCGCTGGCCAGGAAGCTGCTGCTGGGGACCATGGATTCGGCGGGGGTCGACCCCGACATCTCCTTCGACCTGTCGGTGGCACTGACCGAGGCGTGTGCGAACGCCGTGGAGCACGCCGGCTCGGCCACGGGTTACGTCGTCACCGCCGAGATCGACGGTGACTGCTGCCGGATCGAGGTGGCCGACTCGGGGCCGGGCCTGCCGCGCGAACGGGGCCGCAGACCGGCCCGGCCGCTGACGCTGCGCGGCCAGTACGCCGAGCACGGCCGCGGGCTGTTCCTGATCGAGACCCTCGTCGACCACGTGCAGTACCACGACCGGCCGGGGCACGGCACGGTCGTGGCCTTCGACAAGGTGCTCAAGTGGCGTCAGGACGCACTGCTCGAAGCATCCTGACGCCGGCTCCGCGCGAGCGGACCGGGCGCTCCTGCCGAGGACAGGGCGCCGCCCCACCGGTCCGGCCCGCGCCGCGGGCGCTCAGCCGGACAGCCCCGCCATCCACTCCTCGACCTCGTCCGAGCGGCGCGGCAGCCCCGCCGACAGGTTCCGGTTGCCGCTTTCGGTGACGAGGATGTCGTCCTCGATCCGCACCCCTATGCCGCGGTACTCCGCCGGCACCGTCAGGTCGTCCGCCTGGAAGTACAGCCCCGGCTCCACGGTGAGCACCATGCCCGGCTCCAGTACGGCGTCCACATAGGTCTCGGTGCGGGCCTGGGCGCAGTCGTGCACGTCGAGGCCGAGCATGTGGCCGGTGCCGTGCAGCGTCCAGCGCCGCTGGAGGGCGAGTTCGAGCACCCGCTCCACCGGGCCCTCCAGCAGGCCCCACTCGACCAGCCGCTCGGCGAGCACGCGCTGCGCCGCGTCATGGAAGTCGCGGTAGGCGGCGCCGGGCTTGACCGCCGCGATACCGGCCTCCTGCGCGTCGTACACCGCGTCGTAGATCTTCTTCTGCAGGGGGGTGAAGCGGCCGTCGATCGGCAGGGTGCGGGTGACGTCGGCGGTGTAGAGGGTGTGGGTCTCCACGCCCGCGTCCAGCAGCAGCAGTTCGCCGGCGCGGACCGGGCCGTCGTTGCGCACCCAGTGCAGCGTGGTGGCGTGCGGACCCGCGGCGCAGATCGAGCCGTAGCCGACGTCGTTCCCCTCGACGCGGGCGCGCAGGAAGAAGGTGCCCTCGATGTACCGCTCGCTGGTGGCCTGGGCGCGGTCGAGGACCTTCACCACGTCCTCGAAGCCGCGGGCGGTGGAGTCGCACGCCTTCTGCAGCTCGCCGATCTCGAACTCGTCCTTGACCAGGCGGAGTTCCGACAGGAACGTCTTCAGCTCGGTGTCCCGCTCGGCGGTGACCTTGTCGGTGAGGGCGGCCTCGACCCCGGCGTCGTAACCCCGCACGACGCGCACCGGGCCCGTCGCCTCGCGCAGCACGTCGGCGATCGTGCGGACGTCCTCGCAGGGCAGGCCGAGGAGCTGCTCGCCCTCGGACAGGCTGTTGCGCCGCCCGACCCACAGCTCGCCCTGGCCGTCCAGCCAGAACTCGCCGTTCTCCCGGTCGGAGCGCGGCAGCAGGTAGGCGGTGGCGGTGTGGCCGCCCTCCTCCAGCGGTTCGAGGACGAGGACGGCGTCCTGGGTCTGGTCCCCGGTCAGGTGCACGTACTCCGTGGAGGCGCGGAAGGGGTAGTCCGTGTCATTGGCGCGGGTGCGCAGATTGCCCGCGGGGACCACGATCCGCTCGCCCGGGAAGCGCGCGGACAGTGCGGCGCGGCGCGCGGCCGCATAAGGAGCCTGGGCTATCGGCTCCAGGCCGCGCCGCTCGGTGTCGGCCCAGCCGCTCTTCATGGACGCGGCCAGTTCGTCGGAGACACCGGGGTACAGCCCGTTCTTGCGCGTCTTGATCGCGCTCTCCTGCCCCTCGGCGACCTCGTCACCGGACGCGTCGGCGGCAGCGCCCGCCGCCTCGCCCGCCGCGGACCGCGCCGCCGCTTCGGCTTCCTCGCCCCGGCCCCCCGCCGTGTCCTGCCTGTCCTCGGCCTTCGCCACGTCCTGCCTCCTCGCAATGGTCCCTTTCGTCCATCGTATGGGCGCCGCCCCTGACAGGTCCGGGGGCCTGTGGACAACCGGGACCGCCCCGCGGTCCGGCCTGTGGAAAACCGGCGGCGCCGGGGTGCGGCAGGGGGAGAATGGACGGCGGAAGGACCCATCGGACCGGAGACCCGAAGACTCGTGGACTCGTGGGCCGGTGGACCCGGGACCCGCGGGCTCGCGGCCGTCAGTCGTCGAAGCGGACGGCCAGCAGCACCAGGTCCTCCATGTGCTCCGCCCGGTCCCGCCCGTCCGGGAGGAGCACGCGCAGCACATGGTCGGCCAGCGCCTCCGGGTCGGCCCGCACACTCCTGGGGGCGAACTGCGCCGCCGAGTGCAGCCGGGACAGCGCCCGGTCCGCGGGCTCCCCGGTGCGGTGCAGCAGGCCGTCGGTGTAGAGCAGCAGGCTCTCGCCCGGCCGGAGGACCAGCTCCGCGCTGGGCGCCTCCCAGCAGGTGAGCATGTTCAGCGGCGCGGACAGCGAGGTCTCGAGGTACTCGCAGCGGCGTTCGCCGACGATCAGCGGCGGGCAGTGCCCCGCGCCCGCCATGGTCAGTTTGCGGCCGCCGCCCGGCAGCGCGGTGGCGTACGCGAACAGCGCGGTGGCGCTGCGGGCCGGCTCGGTCAGCCGCATCAGCAGTTCCAGGTCGGAGAGGACTGCGACCGGGTCCTCACCTTCCATCACGGCGTACGCCCGCAGGGCCGCCCGCAGCCGTCCCATCGCGGCGACGGCGCCCGGTCCGGCACCGGTGACCCCGCCGACGGTGAGTCCGAGTGCCTCCTCGGGCAGCGTCATCGCGTCGAACCAGTCGCCGCCGCCGCGCGGGCCCGAGGTATGGCGTACGGCCATCCGCAGGCCGGGCACGCGTGGCAGCCGGGTGGGCAGCAGTTCCTCGGACAGCGCGCGGGCGGCGGCGCGGGCCCGGTGAAGCGCCAGGCAGCGCGCGATGTGCTCGACGGCGAACCGCAGGTAGAGGCCGGCCAGGCGGCGCTGGCGGTCGGTGGGGGCGGTGGGGTCGTCGTAGAACCAGACGGCGGTGCCGAGGTGGCCGGCGGGGCGACTGCCGGGGCGGTCGGCGGACCGGTCGGCGGGGTCGCCGGAAGCGGAGCTGTGGTCGGCAGCGGGGCCGTACGGGGCCGGATCGTAGGGGGCCGCATCGTACGGACCGGTGCCGGAGTCAGCGCCGTACGCAGGTTCGTACGTGTGCTCGTACGACGGGCCCGGTCCGGCCGGGGGCTGCCCGGCGTCCTCAGCGGCGCCCTCCGCGAGGAGCGGTACCGCGTAGCTGGCGGCCAGGCCCAGTTGCGCGGCGACCTCGCGGTGCCGTGTGGACGGGCCCGGGCCGTGCAGCAGGTCGGGCAGCAGCGTTTCGGCACGCGCGGCGGCGAGCGGGACCGTCTCCAGGGTGCCGAGGTCGCTGCGGCCCAGGCCCAGCCCGACGGCCGTCGCCGGGCCCAGCCCGTCCGCGGGGTCGAGGGTGACCAGGCCGCGCCGGGCGCCCACGAGGGTGGCGCCCGCCCGCAGTACCTCGTGCAGCGCGTCGTCGAGCGCGGCGGTCCGCGCCAGTTGCTCGGTCAGGCCGTGCAGCAGGGACAGGTCGCACACCCAGGCGGCCAGCCGGTCCTGGACGGCATGGGAGTGGTCAAGGGTGCCGCGGGGCGGAGCCGCGCGTGTCGCGGGGCCCTGCGCGTGCGGCACCGGAAGCGGCGCGTCCTGTGGGAAGGGGCCGGCCGCGGTGGCGGCAGCGCCCGGCCCGGAGATCACGGCTGCGGTGGCCGCGACGGTCGCCGCCGCGGCGGCCGGTGCGGGGACAGGGGCGCCAGTGTCCGCCCGGACGGGAGCGGACGGCTCGCTTCCGGCCACTTTTCCGACGCGTGCGGTGCTCATGGCCGAAGGCTTTCGGCCGGGTGCCGGCCGGTGGAACAATCGTCGCTTTTCGTCCGCAATGCGCGGCGCGTCTGCATGAATAGCATCGCAAACCCCCATGGTGTGCTGCGCTGCTGTCAAGACCCCACTTCTACACGCACGATCGCGGGCATGTCCAGGATTGTCCCGGTACACGGAGTGGTGTCGGAAGCGTGCCCCGGACGGCTCTGTTTTCCGGATGTTGGCCGAAAACAGCCGCCCCCGGTGTATGCGCACGATCGACTGGCCCCAGCCAACAGCGCGTCATTTCGCGGGTGCTGGGTAGGAACCCGAAGTCCGGCTCAAGCGTCGTAGCACGTATACAGTTGACGGCCGACCCAACCCCGAGTGGCAAAGGGTGCGGCGTCCGGTACGGACCATGCGACATGGCCCGCGACCAGGGCGCGGTGAGTTCAGCGCGAGCCAAGAGCGCCGATGACGCGCCACCCTCCGCCACGTTCCACGCTCGGCTGGCAGTGCGGTGCGCTGCCTCGTATGCGGTGTGCTCGACAGTTACGTTGTGCAGTGGGCAGATCCCTGGGCGTTAACGGAAAGGAACGAGCGCTGATGCGCGAGATCCTCGGAAGGCGACGCAAGATCTCTCTTCGGCGAAGGGAGCGGACCGCGTACGTCGACGCGGCGCTGACCTACGCCGAACGGTGGCAGTGGCGCGTGGTACCCGGCGTCGGGCTCGACAGACAGGACCCGCACAACTCCGGCTGCGCCTGCGGGCGCCCCAACTGCGTGGTGCCCGGCGTCCATCCGGTCGATCCCGGGCTGCTGGCCGCGACCCGCGACCCGCGCATGGTCCGCTGGTGGTGGACCCGGCGGCCGGACGCCCCCGTGGTGCTCGCCACCGGCGACCGGGTCTCGGCGGCGAGCCTGCCCGCGACCGCGGGCGCGCGCGCCCTGGAGGCGATGGGGCAGCTCGGCTGCCGGCTCGGCCCGGTCGTGGCCACCCCGACGCGCTACATCTTCCTCGTCGCGCCCTACTCGCTCGCCGAGTTGGGCGAACTGCTCGACCGCCAGGAATGGGTGCCGACCTCGCTGCGCTACCACGGCGACGGCGGGTACGTGGCGCTGCCGCCGGCCGGCGGGCTGCCGGGCCCGCTGCGGTGGGTGCGCCAGCCGGTCGTGCCGATCGTGCCGAGGGCGGCGGTGCGGGCCGGCCGGGTGGCCGACGCGGTCCGGGCGATGCGGACCGCCGAGCGCACCCCGTGGCTGCCGCAGATCGACGAACTCGTCGACGCGCTGGTCCGGGCCGGCCGCACCGCGCCCGACGGGGACCGGCTGCGCTACTGAGCGGTCCCGGCCCGATGAACGGCACCGGGCCCGATGAACGGCACCCGGTCTGATGAACGGACCGGGCCCGACTGAACGGCACCCGGTCCGATGGTCGGCGGGCGGGCGGCCCGTACCGCCAAAACGGCCTCCCGGGGACGGGAACAGGCCGCCGACAGGGTGCTGGACGGCCTTCGGCGGGGTAGGGGCCGGGTGTCGCCGGAACCACCGGCGGACGGTGGGCGTTATGTTCACCCGTACCCCGGACATCGAGCGCAGGTGAGCCCTTTGAAGTCGCAGCAGCCGTCAAACGCTTCGGGCCGGCGGGGGCGCGCCCGGGGCGCCGGCCACGACCAGTCGGGAGCCGACGGCCTGCGCCGGGTCGCCCTCGCGAGTGCGGCCGCGCTCGCCGCCGTACTGGCCCTCGCGGTGGCCACCGCCGGTTCCGGCCACGACGTCGAGCACCGCGGGGACGTCGGCCACAACACCGCCCACGCCAGCCCCTCCCCGGACAGCTCCGCGGGCGACGACTGAACCGGGCCGGACGACGAGATCAGTACCCGGAAGGCGGCGGCGCGACGGATTGCGTCGGTGCGGCACGGGCCGGGGCATGGAAAGGCCCGGCCGCTGGCGACGGGGGATGCACCAGCGACCGGGCTGTTCAAACGGTAACAAGACTTCGGCGGTTAGCAAATTCCCCGTTCGGGGGAGCCGGGCCATGACCCGGTGTTTCCAGGGGAGTTGTGATCGGAATCACTGACCGACCGCTTGGTCGGTACCTTTCGGGGGGTGCGTCCGCGTCAACTCAGCGTGATCTGGCGGTTGGTGAAGCCGCTGCGCGCCCTACGCTCCTCCGCGGTCAGCGGACCGGTACGGCCCAGCGTCTCCGCCAGCCGCTCCCCGAACGCAGCGGCGGGCTTCTCCACCTCCTCCGCGGACATGCCGACCGGCAGGTCCCACACCGGCACCATCAGGCCGTGCGCCCGGAAGGAGCCGACCAGCCGGGTGCCCTCGCCGAGCCCCGAGGCACCGGCGGCGTGCAGCCGCGCCAACGCGTCGAGCAGGTCGTCCTCCGGCTGCGGCATCACCCAGCGCAGGTGGTTCTTCTCCGGCGTCTCGCACCAGTACGCGGCGTCCACGCCGGTCAGCCGGACAGTGGGGATCGCCGCCTGGTTGGCCCGCTCCAACGACGCGGCCACCTCGCCGCCGGCCGCGCTCGCGTCCTCCAGCCAGAACTCGAAGCCGCTGTGCACCTGCGGCTCGAACGGCACGGACAGGTCGAGCAGGTCCTGCAACCGGGGCGCGTCCGGGGCGGGGCGCCGGCTCTCCACCGGGTTGCCCGGCTCCGCCGTCAGCGCCCGCGCCAGGGTGTCCGCGAGGTCGCGGCTGATGTCGCCGCTCGACGCGTCGTTCTGCAAGCCGAGCAGCACGGCGCCGGTGTCGCGGCGCAGCGCCGGCCAGGCCATCGGCAGCACCGTGCCCAAGGTCACCGACGGCACGCCCTCGGGCAGTTCGGCCTTCAGGGTGAGTGGAACCGTGGCGGCGGGCACCAGTTCGCGCAGCGCCACCCAGTCGCACTCCCCCGGCAGCCCCTCGAACGGGCGGCGCACCAACTCGGTGACGGCGTGCGCCGCTTCCCGGCCGTGGCACGCCTTGTACCGCCGCCCCGAGCCGCACGGGCACGGTTCGCGCGCGCCGACGACAGGTACGGCATCGCCTGCCGCCGCCTGTCGGCTGCTGGACTTGGTGGCGGTCGCGCGCTTCTTGGCCATGCTGGATGTCTCCCGGTCTCTCCCGGTACGGCGTTCTTCCGGCCAGCGAGCCTAGCGGTCGGCGGGCCCGGTCCTCGCCGCAACGGCCCTCGCGCCGCGCGCGCGTCCTGGTTCGTACGGGTCAGGAGTGCCGGGGCGCGGCCGTACGACCTCGGCACCGCCGTACGACGGACGGGCCGCCGTACGAGCCGACCCCGGCGCCGACGGGCGGGGTGGCCGCTCGTGCGGCGCCGAGCGTCCTAGCCCAGGTCGTCCAGGGACTCGGCGAGGTCGAGCGGGAGGCTGAGGGGGACCCCGAGGGGCAGGCCGATGCCGGTGCCCATGGGAGTGTCCCGGCGGGCGTGCCGGCCGCGCACCGGAAGCTGCGCCCAGACCGTCACCTCGCCCGGTGCGTCGCGCACGCCCCAGCGCAGGGCGAGGCTGCCGACGATGCCGAGACCCCGGCCGCCGTGGGCGGTCAGCGAGGGGCTCGACGGGCGCGGCCGGGTCGGGCCGCCGCCGTCGGTGACCTCCAGGACGAGCATTCCGCCGTCGTCCACCGACCAGGCCGCGAGTATGCGGCCCTGCGGCCGCGGGTCGCGCTCCGGTCGCTGCGGGCGGCCCGGATGGCGGGCGGGCGTCTGCACGCCCGCCCGGTCCTCCGGTGTCCGCATGGTGTCGCCCGTACCGCTACCTGTGCCGCTGCCCGCGCGGCTCGCGCCGAGCCCGTCGAGCACGTCGTCACCCAGCGGGCGGGCGTGCCGACAGGAGTTGCTGATGAGTTCCGAGAGGATCAGGACCGCGTCGTCCACGACCGGTTCGGGCACTCCGCGTGCGTACAGGTCCGTACGCAGCCTGCGCCTCGCCTCCGCGACACCCGCCGGGCCATGGGGCAGGGCCACGGCCGTGGACGTCGGCACCTCTTGCGCCACCATCAACGACACCCCCGAGACCTCCTTGTTTCACCCCACGCCACAGGGTGGATGCCCCTTGGCACTCGAGCGGAAACAGGCCAAGCGCGATCTTTTACGGCACACTGACGGCTGATATGGGACACGCCCTGGGTACGGCACGATCCGGCGCATGGCGTAACGATTCGGCCCGTGAGGCGCGCGCCTCGCGTGCGACGGCGGCGGAGCCCGTCGGCAACGCGGCGGAGGCGGAAGGCGGAAGGCGGAGGGCGGTGACGACGGTGGCGATGGCTGCGGCGGTGACAGCGGTGACGGTGGCAGCGGCGAGGGCGCGGAAGGCGGCGCCGCCGTACGCGGCCGCCTTCCGTTCAGCGGCCGAGCTGGGACAGCACCCGGCGCGGGCGGTTGGTGATGATCGCGTCGACGCCCAGCCGCGCGCACAGCTCGACGTCCTCGGGACTGTCCACGGTCCACACGTGCACCTGGTGCCCGGCACGGTGCAGGCGCGCCACGTAGCCCGGGTTGGCGCGGATGATCCGCATGCTCGGGCCGGCCGTGCCCACGCCCGCCGGCAGCCGTCCGTCGCGGTGCCGCGGGGAGACGTACTGCATCAGGTAGACCGTCGGCAGGGCGGGCGAGGCGAGGTGGACGCGGCGCAGGGAGCGGGCGGAGAAGCTCATCACCCGCACCTGGGAGGGCGTCCCGGCCGCCGGGCGGTCCAGGCCGAACCGGCCGAGCAGTTCCAGCAGCCGTTCCTCCACCTGTCCGGCCCAGCGGGTCGGGTGCTTCGTCTCGATGGCCAGCTCGACCCTGCGGTCGGTGTCGGCGACGAGTTCCAGCAGCCGCCGGAGGGTCAGCACCCGGCTGCGCTCGCCCGGGTCGTTCGGATCGTGCGGGGCGTCCGGGTCATCCGGGGCGTGCGGGTTTTCCGGGCCGTCGCCGCCGAACCGGTCCTGGGTGAAGCGCTCCGGCGCCTCGGGGTCGGCGTTCTGGCCCTTCCAGGAGCCGAAGTCGAGTGCGGCGAGGTCCGCCAGCTCCATGGACGACACCGCGCCGCGGCCGTTGGACGTGCGGTTCACCCGCCAGTCGTGCACGCACACCAGCTCGCCGTCCGCGGTCAGCCGGACGTCGCACTCGAGCGCGTCCGCACCGTCCTCGATAGCCTTCCGGTACGCGGCGAGCGTATGTTCTGGTACGTCCTCGGAGGCGCCCCGGTGGGCGACGACCTGGACCGGCCGTCCCTCCGGGTACGGCTCCGGGGCCACGCGCGCAAACGTCACCCGGCCATGGTGCCACCGTGCGCCCGGCGGCCAGGAGCTGTGCCACGGCCGCCTGCGCCGCAGGGGGTGCGGAGGGCCGGGTGCGCGGCGGGTCCCGTACGGCCGACCGGCGGCATGCGTGCGCGTGCACAGGTACCTCTTACGGCGGTCCGACACGTCATAGGAAATGCTGGGTGCACGACGTGATCGGTCCCTATGTCTTTCGTCGTTCGTCATGACCCTGAGGAGAAACGCTGTGAGCACCGAGAACGAAGCCGGGTCGTCCGTACCGGCTGCGGAGTCGGCGGGCACGTCCGACGGTGCCCCGGCTGCGCACGTTCCGCTGGCCCCCGCCGCGCCGCCCGCCGCTCCGGCCCCCGCCGACCAGGTGCCGCCGCAGGCGCCGGACGCGGGTGCCGAGGGGCCCGCCGCGGCTCCGGCGCCCTCTCCCGCCGCCGCTGCGCCGGCCCACCCGGGCGAGCAGCGCACCGACGCCGTGCCGCCGCAGGCGCCGCCGCCGGTCGGTCCGCCGTCGCCGTACGGCCCGCCGCCGAGCGCGCTGGCCGGGCAGGGGGCTCCGTCACCGTACGAGGCGGCGAAGGCGCCGTCGTACGAGGCGCCTCAGCCGGTGCCGCCGGCTCAGCCCGTCCAGCCGGCCCACCCGGTCCAGCCCGCGCCGCCCGCGCCGCCGCAGTACGCGCAGCCGGCGGCTCCGGCGGCCGCTCCGACGCCTGCGTACGGTGCTCCCGCGGCGGCGTACGGCACGGCGCAGGGCGGCGAACCCGGCCAGCCCGGCCAGCCCGGTCAGCAGGGGGGTCCGCAGGGACCTGAGCACCAGGGTTCCCAGGAGGGCTCGGCCGCGCACGACCCGTACGCGGTGCCGTCCACACCCTCGTACGCCACGCCGCAGCCCGGTTCCGGCACCCCCGGCTCGCCCGGCGGCCCGGTGTGGGGCACCCCGATGCCCCCCGGCTCGCCGTCCGGCGAGGGGCGCGGCAAGCGGCGCATCGGCGGGATGGTCGCCGCGGTGCTGGTCGCCGCCCTGGTGGCCGGCGGCGTCGGCGGCGGGATCGGCTACTACGCCGCCAAGAACAACGACGACTCCGGCTCCACCACGATCAGCGCCGCCAGCAGCAGCAAGGCGCTCAACCGCGCCCCCACCTCGGTGGCCGGCATCGCCAGCAAGACGCTGCCCAGCGTGGTGACCATCAAGGCGCAGAACAGCCAGGAGTCCGACACCGGCACCGGCTTCGTCTTCGACAAGCAGGGCCACATCCTCACCAACAACCACGTGGTCGCCCCGGCCGCCGACAGCGGCAAGCTCACGGTCACTTTCTCCAACGGCAAGACGTACGACGCCTCGATCGTCGGCCGCGCCCAGGGATACGACGTGGCCGTCATCAAGCTGAAGAACCCCGGCAGCGTCAAGCTCACCCCTCTGCCGCTCGGCAACTCCGACAACGCCGCGGTCGGCGACGCCACCATCGCGGTCGGCGCGCCCTACGGCCTGGCCGGCACCGTCACCACCGGTATCGTCTCCGCCGTCCACCGCCCGGTCGCCTCCAGCGACGGCGAGGGCAGCAGCGCCTCCTACATGAGCGCCATCCAGACCGACGCCTCCATCAACCCCGGCAACTCCGGCGGCCCCCTGCTCAACGCCGACGGCGCCGTGATCGGCATCAACTCCGCGATCCAGCCCGGCGGCAGCTCGACGGCCGGCAGCCAGGGCGGCAGCGTCGGCCTCGGCTTCGCCATCCCGATCAACCAGGCGAAGCGCGTCGCCACCCAGCTGATCAAGACCGGCCAGCCGGTCTACCCGGTCATCGGGGTCACCCTCAACACCCAGTACGACGGCGACGGCGCCCAGATCTCCACGGACTCCAGCTCCGCGATCACCGCCAACGGGCCCGGTGCGAAGGCGGGGCTCAAGCCCGGCGACGTGATCACCAAGTTCGACGGCACGCTCATCGACAGCGGTGAGACGCTGATCGGTGAGATCTGGCAGCACGAGCCGGGCGACCAGGTCACCCTCACGTACACCCGTGACGGTTCCTCGCACACCACCACCCTGACGCTCGGCCAGCGCACCGGCGACAGCAACAGCTGACGGCCCTCCCTCCCCCCGCCCGCCCCTTCCCGCCCCGCCCGGACAACCCGATACGCTGTCCCCGGGTGCCCCACCGGCACCCGGGGAGGCTTGCCCGAGCGGCCGAAGGGAACGGTCTTGAAAACCGTCGTGGCAGCGATGTCACCGTGGGTTCAAATCCCACAGCCTCCGCAGAGGTGGTAAACGTGCAGGTGGGGGCGGGTCTCGAAGCTGGAGACCCGCCCCCACCTGGTCTTGCTGTCCCGCGTGTATGCCCTCGTGTCCCACCGCCGACCAGTGCGTGTGGTCAACCTGTGGTCAGATTCCGGCACCCTGATCGGCGGACACTTTCTGTCATCCCCCCTGGTTGGCCAGCGCCTTGCTGATCAACTCGTTGGCGTGGCGCTGGACGCCCCGAAGGATCTTGGCGTAGAAGCGGAAGAGGACGGCGACGCTGTGCCCGGCACGCCTGGCGACTTCGACCGGGTCCACACCTGCCTTGATCCACAGGGACACCCCTGCCTGCCGCAAGGTGTACGGGACTTCGGCGAGCGGGGTCTCGACCTCATCGGTGGACAGCACCTTCTCCCGTGCTCCCTGCCACAACTCGGTGTACTCCGTCGAACGCACGCGACCGCCGCCGGCCGCGCGGAAGAGCCGCCCATCCGGCGCGATGCCGTGGACCCTGATGTGCTCCCGCAGCATCCGGACAAGCACCGGCGGGATCGGTACGGGCCGTGTGGCCTTGCGCGCCCGCCTTTTCAGCCCGCGCTTCTCGTACGACGCACCGTCGTCCGTCCAACCCGAGCCGACTTCGGGCCTGGACTCGGCCAGGACCAGTTCGCCCCACGCCTCATCGTCCCCTTCGCCAGGGAGAACGCACGCCTTCTTGGTGAGGGCGGCGGCTTCGGAAGGGCGCATGGCCGCCTAGTAAAGGCAGCCGAAGAAGGCTTCGAGGTGTTCGCCCCGCGAACTCTGCGCGGCCACGGCCGTGATGAGGGCACGGGCGAGCGCAGGCTCGGGAACGTAGCGGAAGTCGACTTCGTCGTCGGTGTCGGGCGGGTTCCAGTCGATGCGCGAGAGTGGATTCGTAGCGAGAAGATCCCGCTCGACGGCGTAGCGGAGGGAGTTGTTGAAGGTGGTCCTCCGCCGACGGAACGTGTTGTCCGCCGCGGCGGTGCCGTCGAGTTTGAGGGACAGGGCCGTGAGCGCGGCGCGCATCCTCTCGGAGGTCCCCAGTTCCGCCATCCTGAGCGAGTTCTTGGCGATCCAGACAAGGGCTGCCGATTCGTCGTCGGGGACGAACTCCGCGTCCTTGCGGGCCACCACGCCGTCCTCCGTACGGCACATCTGGAAGGCTCGGACGCGAAGTGCCCGCCGGAGCAGTGCGCGTTCCGGCATCCCCTTGGTGGAGGAAACGAGGACAGGCGTCACGACCGTGAGAGCTTCTGCGATTCCTGCGCGGTGCTTGGCCGCGGCCCGCGGCCACTTCATGAGGGCGTAGGCGCAAGCATGTTCGTACCAGGTGGGCGAGCGACGCTCGCGCAGTTCGCTCGCGGGCAGGCCCGTCTCCGAGTCGAACTGCTCGCCGCGCCGGACGGCGGACATCAACTCCGAGCGGCGGCCGTCCGCGAGCGTGAAGTTGGCGAAAGGCGCGTAGTGGGTCTGCGGACCGACGCGCCAACGTAACTGGAAGGGCGAACTCTTGCTCGGGCGGCTCCGGACACTCCAGATCCGCACGTCGTAGGTGAGCATGACGTACCTCCGGGCGGGTGTGTGCCCCGCTGAGGGGCACAAACCTGGGATCTGGTCAGTCGGAAAGGTCCTGGCAGTTGGTCGACCACCAGGCGTCGAGGTCGCCCCGGCGGACGCGGATCTGGCCGTTGGGGAGGCGGATGCACTTCGGTGCCTTGCCGCGGGCGCGCATGCGGTAGAAGGCGGACCGGGACATGCCGATCTCGTCGAGGACTTCCGGGAGTTTGAGGCTCGGGTGGCGCGGGGGTGGCTTCGGGTGGCCCGGACTGCGGCCGGCGCGCGGATGGCTGGGTGGGTGCTTGGGCATGCTGGGGGCACCTCCTGTGCCGTCTTGGCGGGGTGGGAGGCCGGAGCAGCGGGTGTCCTTGGCCGGTTGGCCGCTGCTCCGGGCCGAGTCAGGTGTGGTCGTCGGTGGTGGGGTGGGTCGGGGCGACGGTGGTGGTGGCGACGAGGGAGACGGTGCCGTCGGGGTCGCCCTCGAAGACGGTTTCCATCCAGTCCCAGGTGTGTTCGCCGTCGAGCAGGGCGTAGCCGAGGGCGGCGAGGGCGTTGGTGCGGGCGCGGAGGGTGGGGATGCCGTCGGCGAGGGGGAAGGGGACGGTGGGCCAGCGGGCTTCGTCGGGCAGCGCGACGAAGACCTGCCATTCGGTGCCGTCGTAGGACTGGATCATGTGGGCGCGGATGGCGCGGGTGTGGGGCATGTGCTCCGTTCGTCGGGGGCGTGGGCGGGTGGCGCGGGGGTCAGCTCGCGCGGAGGAAGCCGTGGGTGTCGGCGTAGTGGATGAGGTGGTGGAGGGCGCGCTCTGCGTGCTGGCCGTAGGCGTGGGCGGTGCCGGCGAGGGTGGTCGACAACCCCGTTTCCTCGGTGGCCTCTTCGGTGTCCTGGGCCTGCTCGCACGCGATGAGCTGGTTGCGGAGGGCAGTGAGGTCGCGGGCGCCGGCCTGGATGGTGAGGGAGTTGCTGAGGTCGGGGAGGTCGTCGGCGGCCAGGGGGTAGTTGCCGTGGCGGTCGCGGGGGAGCTCGGCGTGGTGGGGGCGCTCGGCGCGCAGGACGGCGGCGACGGCGTTGGCGGTGCCGTGGGCGTAGCCGAGGGCGGCGTTCTCGTACAGGTCGCGGGTGTGGTGTTCGAGGACCATGTACAGGTCGCTGAGCTGCCACAGCGCCTCGTCGTGGGGACGCACGGGCTGGTCTCCGCCGGGGATGGTGAGCAGGCCGGGGACCGGGACGATGCGGCCGGGGTCGGTGATGCGGGCGGTGTGGCGGGCGTGCTGGTGGGCGGCGCGCAGTTCCTCGGTGGCGGCGGCGAGGGCGCGCACGCTGTCGAGGAGGCTGAGATGCCATTCCGGGGTGGTCTCGGGCATCGGTTTCCTCCGTCGGGCTGTCCGTCAGGCCGGGCTGTCCGGTCCTCGGAGCGGCTCCAACGCACATCTTTGGGAGGGGAGTTGGAGCCGTACCGGGGGCCGTCAGTCCAGCGGTCCGGCCGGGGCCGGCGCGAGCCCGGCGCGTTCGAGGAGCTGGCGGAGGTCCCCGCCGACGGCGGCGAGGCGGTGTTCGACGGCCTGCCAGGACTCGGCGTCGATGGACATCAACGCGGTGATCGCGGTGGGCCCCTGACCGAGTTCGAGGGCGGTGAGGGCGTCGCGGAGGTCCCCGACGGCCATCAGGGAGAGCCGGGGCGCGGTGTTCTGGACGCACATGGTGAACTCCCCTGGGGTCATGTGTGGTTGCCGGGTATGGCGTCGCGTAGGGCGGACATGATCTGGTCGATGGACGGGGCGGCACTGCTGCGGGCGAGGTAGAAGCCGAAGAGCAGGGCGACGATCGCGGCGCCGGCACCGAGGGCGCGGTAGCGGATGAGCAGGGCCACGAGCGCGCCGAAGAGGACGAGCGCGGAGATGCTGAAAGCCATTGAGGTGCCTTTCTCAGGAGCGAGCGGAGGCGGTCAGCGGGTGCCCTCGCGGTGGAGCCGCGTGGCGACGTTGTAGAGGTGGCGGCCGACCCGGACGCGCTGTCCGTAGCCGCGGCAGCGGCGGCACTCCCGGCCCCGGACGATCCGCCCGCGCCGGTTCTGCCGGACCTTGAAGCCGAACCCGCCGCACCTGCGGCAGACCCCGAGCGGGCTCGCGGCGCAGAGCACGGCGTAGCAGGCGACGGCGAGGACGGCGAGCGTTATAGCGGCCGTGAGAGAAGACATGGGACCCCTTTCCAGGGCGGAATTAGGGCGTGCGGAATGTGGGCTGCTAGGAGCTAGTGGCCAGGTCAGAGGTAGTGCGAGGCGCTAGCGGAGGTGCTAGACCTAGCGGGGCGCGGTGCTAGGCCCGAAGCCTCGGGTCCTACGCGCAACTACGCGCACATGCCGGTCGGCGACTACGCACAACTACGCCGAGCTACGCGTAACTACGCGGCCGCAGTACCGCTGTCGCGCTCAGCGAGGGCCTTGAGGACATCCGTACGGCGCAGGCCGCGGCGGTTGGCACCCTTGCCCTCAGCGGTGCCCCACACCTGCACGGTGCGGAGGCCGTACGGCTTGACGGCGGCGGCCAGTTGCTCGGTCGTCCAGCCCGTGTAGACCTCGGGGCGGAGTTCGGCGAGCCGGGCGACGATGTCCTCGCTCCACGCCTTGCTCTTGCCGGGCGGGAGCGCGGAGACGAGGTCGGTCAGCAGGTCGAACGTTGCCGCGCCGTTCTCGGCCGGCACCTCACCGAGCGCGTGGCCGGACAACCGCCCTGCTCGCAGGCGCAGTTCGTGAACACGCGTGGCCAGTGCGTCGGCGGTCGGCGCGTCGACCTCGACGCACCGCACGATCCGGGCGTCGGCTCCCTCGCCGACGAACCAGGCGATGCCCTTGTCCGCCCAAGCGAGCGTGTTGGCGCGGATGCCACGCTTGTAGGAGCCGGTGCCGAGGACCATGTCGTTCTCGATCTGGCCCATGACCTTGAGGCACCAACGGACCGTGGCGTTCGCCGAGATGCCGGTCGGCAGCGACTTGGAGTCGGGCCGCTGGGTGGCGAGCAGCAGCGTGATGCCGAGTGCGGGGCCGCGCTTGACGAGGTCGGTGCAGTGCTCTTCGAACTCGGCGCCGTGCTGGGGGTGTTCGAACCACTTCTGGCACTCGTCCACGCCGATGACGATCGGGTGCAGGCCGAGCGACTTTCGGTCGGCCAGTGCGGAGGTGACCTTTGACTCCGGGCACAGGTCTTTCGGCAGCTCCCGGATGACCCGGGCCCGACGCCTCAGCTCCGCGCGCAGGTCCCGGAGATCAGCGAGCGCGTAGGCGATGTCGTCCTCTTCCTCGCCGGCCCGGTAGCGGTGGGCGACGCGGGCGAGGGGCGAGAGGTCGCCGGTGCCCTTGAGGTCGTACGCGTGGATCTCGGCGCGCAGGTCCATGCAGGCGATCAGCAGGACCAGGCGCAGGAGGAACGTCTTGCCCATCCGGGGGACGGCTCCGATGATCCCGGAGACGTACATCAGTGTCTGCGAGACCCATCGTCCGCGTTGGTCGGTCGCGAAGGGCTGCGGCCTGAACAGGTCGACCGAACCAGCGGCGAGGAGCGGCCACTTGGGTTGCCGGGTCCTGGACATGTCCTGGTCGCCGACCCACAGCCGCAGGCGCCCGGTGTGCTCATCCGGGACCGCCTCCGGCCATACGCACCCGAGTGGGCGCCGCAGCCCGCTCGCCAACTTCTCTCGGCGGTCGAGGACATCGGTGACGGTGACGCCGTAGGGAAGGTCACCCTCGGCGAGCCATCCGGGGCCGTCGCGCGTGATGGGTGCGGTGAAGGCGAATCCCGGATTCCCCTTGGCCTGGGCCTGGTTGATCGCGGGAATGCCGAGTGCGCCGAGCGCGCGCAGCACGATGTCGCTGGTGAGCTTGGTCGCCCTCGGGATGTCCACGGCCCGGTGGATGACCGGCGCGTCTTTGGGTTGCCCGAGTCGGCCGAGGGCGAGGGTGAGCAACGCCCCGCCCGCAGCGAGCACCCACGCAGGGGCGAGTACGTACAGCGCGAGAGCGGTCGCCGTCCCGAAGACGGCGGCGAGGATGCCGACGACCGTACGCCACCGCACCCGCCGGTCCCGCTGCCGTGACAGTTTGAGGTACTCCTCGACGTCTTCACGCGTGGCCGCGGCCTGTCGCAGCGGGCCGCCTTCCGCGTCGGCCACCCACCGCAGCGAGCCGCCGACGAAACGTGCGGTGCCACGCGGGGCTTGAAGGGAGAGGCGGACGGCGTACCAGGGCAGACGGACCGCGTGATACGCGCTGACGTGGCCGACGTATCCGCCCGCCCACCGTGCAGCGCCACGGAGATCTCGCCGTGAGCGCGCCCACGTCGGCACGATCGGGCGGCGCTTCGCACCGTGGATGCGATCGGTGAGGCCATGACCGGGGCGGTCGCCGGGCGGGTCGACCAGGGGCACGGCGTCGGGCGGTGGTAAGGACGTCTCCACGGGTGTGTCGTCGGATCGGGGATGTTCCACTGGTGGTTCCTTCCTGCACGGAGGGGACGCCGGGGCTCGGCCCTACCCGCCAAAGCAGCGGCCGGGCCCCGGTGATGGGGTGGCGCGAAGCGAGTGGCGTCAACGCGGCGTGTTCACCGGACGCGGGCCGCGTTCACGGTCGAGCCGTACGAACACGCTGTGGACGTAGCTCGGGGCCCGGGTGGCGCGGCGGGCGGTCTCGCGGACGGTGAGGCCGTCGGTCCAACCGCGTTCGATGGCTGCCAGCGCCTCGGAGGTGCCGAGCTTGGCGGGTGAACGTTCGGGAGAGCGCGTCTCTCCTGAAGCCGTGCTCCCCGCTTGGTGTTCGGTGAACGGTGGCAGCGGGAAGCGGCGAGCGTTCGCCGTCGCCCGTGTCATCTGCGCGCGCACGTGGTGAGCCAGCGCGGACGCTGTCGGGTCCGGTCGCGCCGCCCACGGTGACGGCAGCGCGACCGTCGCGAGGCCGGCCGCGTGACGGCGGGCCGCGAGCTGGTCGAGCAACTTGTCGCGCTGATCGGCGTCGGTGCCGACGGACGCCTTGGCCACAGCTACGGACAGCCGGCGCGCGATCCGCCGACCGCGCCGCTTTCCTCGCCGTGCCGGACTGATCTCCGCGAGCCGGGCGGCCAGCGCCACTGCTCGTACGGTGGCGCGGTCGCGGGTGATCTGGGCGGCATCGCGATGTCGTTCGGCGACCCCGAGTCGGGAGAGCAGACGTTCCCGCAGCTCCCTCATCAGCAGGGCGCCGATTCCGTGGGACGACGTGTCCGGTGCGCGGTGCCGTAGCTCGATGCCCATCGCGAGGTGCCACAGCAGTGCCGCCAGCACCGGACCGACGAAGGCGCGTACGGTGCCGCCGATCGGGCCGGACTCGGCGTACGCGGGGATGATCTGCACTCCCGTGATCACCCAGACGAGCACGCCGGGGACTCCGGGAGCCGCGCTCGGTCCGTTCAGGTTCTGCCGGGCCAGCAACGCGGTGGCGAATAGGGCGAGTTCGGCCGCACCGAACATGGCGGCGCGCTCGGTGGCTCCCGCCATGTCGAGGTAGTCGGCGGCGAACCGCCATGAGGTGTCGGCGCTGTACGCCGTGCAGCCGGCCGCCGCGAGGGCGGCGACGCGCACCGCCGTTGTGCCGCGCCGCAGTTGCCGGACGAGGAGCCAGGCGGCCCAGGCCGCCAGCGCGATCAGGGCGAACGCGGCGACCGGGGTACGGGTGAGGCTCGCGAAGGCGTTCACGCCGCCTCCCGTACCGGGACCGCAGCGCTACGCAGCAGCTCGGCGCCGCCGAGCCGTAGGGCGTACCAGGCGTCCTGCAAGGCAAGGTCGTCGCGGTTGCCCTCGTCCAGCAGCTCGGCGAGTACGTCGCGGGCCACCGCCAGGCGAGCGGCCCGTTCGTCCGCAGCCTCGTGCACGCCGGGCGGACCGCGGAACAGCTCCCGGAAGCATCCCGGGAGTTCTCCTAACTCCAAGTCGTCGCCGCTCTCGCTACGACGGGTGAACGTACGCATGGAAGCTCCTGCTCATGTACGGAGACGGGGCGCCGCTGAGCGGCTCAGATGCGGAACCTCCGGGGCGACACCAACCGCGCCGACCAGCGGACGGCCGTGGTGACGGCGCTGAAGCCGCCGACGCCGGCGAGGAAGGTCAGCAGCCAGTCGGCGCCGACCTCACGCGCGGAGTGGCCAGCGACGAAGGCGAAGAGCACGGCGAGGACGTAACCGGTGGCGCGGGCCGCGTTCCGGCGAGGCGTGGCCCGAACCGCCGCACGGGCGACGAGGTCGAGGTCGCCCGGATCGGCGATGTGCAGTTCGGACGCGACCTGGAAGGCGACGAGGGGGCCGTCGGGGTGCCTGGCGAGGCCAGCCACCGTGCCGAGGGCCTGGTCGGTGCGGTCGCGGACCACGTCGCCGACTGCGAGATGCATCGGGTCCCTCCTTTGAGGTGGTGGGGACCGCTCATCACGGACGAGCGGTCATGACCCCCGGCGCGGCCGCCGACCGCTGAGACGGGGCAGCGGACGTGCCGGGATCAAAAGCACTCGTTCGTTCAGGCGCTCTGTGGAGTTCTCAAGCAACGGGCGTTGCCTTAGGGACCGATTCGCGGGCCCTCCGGACGCTCCGGGGCACAGCAACTCATCAAGAGATCCTGTCCTCAGGTCCTCTTTAGGAGTTCGTGAGTGACTGTGACACGCGACTCCTTAAGTCGTCAAGACCTCTTGAGGAGTTGTATGCTGGCGCGGGCCGATGATCAGGACGGTGAGCCGCATGGCGAAGGCATACGAACGGATCGCAGACGATCTACGTGACCGCATCCGTGCAGGTGAGCTGGGGGCCGGTGACCGCTTGCCCTCCGAGACGGTGCTCGTAGAGGAGTACAACAAGAGCCTGCCGACCGTTCGCCAGGCGCTCGGGCTCCTCCAGGCCGAGGGCCTGATCGAGAAGCAGCACGGCCGCGGCAACTTCGTCCGGCAGCCTCGTACCCCGATCCTCCGCTCGAACCTGCGGCACAAGTGGGAGAAGGACCGGGCGCGCGAGCCGGAGCAGCAGCGGAAGAAGACCGGGTCGACCGAGCACGACACCGGGCTCGAAGTGAACGATCTCGTCTTCTACGCCGTGTACGACGAGGTCGAGGCCGACGAGGAACTCGCCGCGATCTTCGGCGTCCCGGTCGGGACCACGATGGTGGAGCGGACGTACCGCACCCGGTACGAGGCGGAGGACTACCCCTTCAACCTCGTCGTCTCCTACCTAGTGCGCGACATGGTCGCCGTGAACCCGGAACTCCTGGACGCGACCAACGAGCCCTGGCCCGGCGGCACGCAGAACCAGCTCTTCACCATCGGCATCGAACTCGACCGCATCGAGGAGCGGGTATCGGCCCGCCCGCCGACGGCCGAGGAGTCCGAGGAACTCGGCCTGCCGCCCGGCACCGCCCTCATCGTGCTGGGCAAGACCTCGTACGACACCGACGGCCGCGTGGTCGAGCACTCCTACGTCCGGCTGCCGGGCGACCGCACGGAGATGACCTTCGTCACCGACCTGGGAAGGTGGTGACCGCCGTGGCGGATCGCCGGATCGACGTCATCACCGCAGTCCACGCCCCCTCGGCGCCGTACCTCGCGGACGCCTACAAGTCGCTGTGCGCCCAGGAGTTGCCCGACGGCTGGGAATGGCACTGGATCATCCAGGAGGACGGCCGCGGCGACGTCGTACGACCCCACGTCCCGGACGACCCGCGCGTCACCTTCCACCAGGGCCGACCCGGCGGCCCGGGCGTCGCCCGCACCATGGCCCTCGCGTACGCCTCCGGGCCGTACGTCAAAGTCCTCGACGCCGACGACCAGTTGACCCCCGGCGCCCTCGCCCGCGACCTGGCCCTCCTGGAGAGCGACCCCGAACTCGGCTGGACCACCTCCCGCGTCCTGGACCTTCTCCCCGACGGCTCCACCGCCGGCTTCGACGGTGACCCGGCCGACGGCCCCCTCTCCCGGGGCGCGGTCGTCGACTACTGGAAGGCCAACGGCTTCCGCGCCCAGGTCCATCCGGCAACCCTCTTCGTCCGCCGCGACCTGCTGCTTGCTCTGGGCGGCTGGATGGCTCTCCCCGCCTCCGAGGACACGGGCCTATTGCTGGCCCTCAACACCCTGAGCCGCGGCTACTTCACCCGGGAGTACGGCCTCCTCTACCGCAAGTGGCCCGGCCAGGCCACGGCCCAGCCGAGCCACACGGACGAGGCCGAACGCGAAGCCCGTATGGCGGTGGTGGCGGCCCGTGCCGAGGCGTTGGCCGATACCGGTTGGCGCCTGGCCGCGGCCGATTGAGTCAGAACATGCCTGCATGCCCGGGGAGCACCTTGTCGTGAACAGCGGGTTTACTCACTTCCCAAGGTTTGCCTATATCGGAAATCTCTGGCCCGCGGGATTCCGTGGATAGTGCATATATTCGTCGATTGGCTGACGTTATGGAGTCCGCAGAACGCTACGGCCGGGCATGGGCTTCGTAAGCGGCTGCGCAGTGGTTCGCCGAAAGCGCGCGACTACCGCCTCATGTCCGTCTCGGCCTGAGTGGACTACTTGGCCAGAATTTCGGGAAATTGTCCGCTCATTGCGATTTCTGGATCAAGAGCTGCATTTCTTGCTGCATGAGCGTCATGGTTGCGATCTTGTCGGGATCGCCGGGGCTGTATGTTTTGACGTAGATGAACATGTCGCCCCATGAGGCTGCTATTTGAGTTACTGTTTTGTTGTACTTGCTTTTCTCTGGCGACATCGTCCCCTCCCCGGCTACGGCTGGGTCGGGGAATGCGACATTAGGGCTTTTCTCCCACTTAAAGGCGGAGGCTACGCTCTGATACTCGTAACGAGCCTGTCCGCTGGTTGAGAACCTTGCGAGCCAGATGTCGGACTCGAATCCGTCGGGAGCCATCCAGCCTCGGCAGTATGCCGATATGAATCCATGGTTGGCGAGGAAGGTCCGTTCGTAGGACTGGTAGTCCTTCTGGTAGACATGTTTGACGAAACCGGCGACGTCCATGTAGCCAGTATTCTTGGCAGGGTAGTGCATTACGCCGGTGGGATACGGGAGAACCGCGTCGGCCAGTGTAACTGCTCTGCGGGTCGTCTTTTTTCTTTGTGCATCCGCCTCGGCTGATGATTTTTTCTGCCCGGATGGGCGTGTCTGTGCAGCCCCTCCAGTGAAGAGTGCGAGTATCCCGATGAGGAGTAGCACGGATATGATGCGCTGGCGCTGATGGGGCACGCACGACTCCATCGTTATGAGGGTGTTCTCATTAGGGCTGCGGTATCGCTGATGAGGCTACGGGTTGACCGGGACCTCGTAGACGACTTCGCACAGGTTGGCCGGGACCACGATGTCCGCGGTCTCGACGGGGCGGCCGTCTTCCGCGTAGTACGTGCGCTGGATGTGCGTGGCCAGGGTGCCCTTTTGGACGCCGAGCAGTGCGGCTTCCTCCGCGGTCACGACGCGCGGTGAGGGCTGCTCGACTGCGCGGGTGACGGTCACGCTGATCTGGGCCATGCGGTGGACGACGCCGGTGCCGGCGTGGGGGCCGCCCTCGGGGAGGACAACGAGGGTGCCCGCGGTGAGGGCGTAGGGCTCCCAACTGGTGGAGAGCTGGGCGGGCTTGCCGTCGGCGAGGAACTCGTAGGCGGTGCGGACGCACAAGTCGCCCTCGGCGATGCCGAGTCGGGCCGCGATGTCGGCGGGAGCCGGGATCTTGGCGTCGGTACGGCTCTCCCAGGTGCCGCGCTTGCCGAGGGCCGCCATGTCGGACTGGAAGGGCGAACCGCCCGCCTGCTCGCGGTAGACGGAGCGGACGATGCGGAGCCGTTGGCGGGGCTCGGCCACGTACGTGCCGGAGCCGGCGCGGCCTTCGAGCGTGCCCAGGGAGATCAGCAGCTCTTGGGCGCGGCGGATGACGTTGTCGCCGACGCCGTACGCGGTGGCCAGGTCGGCGCGCGACGGCAGGCGGTCGCCGGGGGCCCATTCCTGGTCGGCGATGCGCTCGCGGAGGGCGTCCGCGATCCGGAGATACGGCGGCTGATCAGGCATGTGGACAATCTAGTCCACTAGCTCTAATCTAGTGAACTAGCTTCACTGAGAGTGCCTGTTTGGCAACGGAGGACCGTTCTGTGCCCCCATCCGAAGCTCGCATCGTCGACATCTGCACGCGCCTGACGGCCGTAGGTCTGAGGCCCGAGCGGACGGACGACGGTGACGGCGTGCGGATCGAAGCGCTGGTTCCGGCCGACTTCCCCATGGGGAGCTGGCCGGAGCTTCTGGCGGTCCTCGAAACGGCCGACCGGTTCGGCTTTGCCGACAGCACCTCGCGCGGACGCCAGTTGTGGGCGGTCGTGCGGACAGCCCCCGGCCCGGCGCGTCACGCGTCACCGGGAACACCCTGAACCGTAGGAGCTGAACCGATGCCCGAACTCTTCCTCCGGGCTGCCGTGTGGATCGCGCGACAGCTCTTCCCGCCCGCTGGACGGCACCGTCAAATGCCGCTGCTGCGCCAGCAGTTGCGCACGACTCCATTGTTCCCTGCCGTCCTTGCGGCGCAGCTTGTTCCGCGCTGGAGCGTCATCCGCGCCGAGGAGACCGCGATCGTCCGTCCGTACGTGCTCGCCGCGGAGCGACGACGCGGCAGCCGCCGCGGACCCGGACTCGCGGCGACGCTGTGACCGCGCGCTACCAGGTCGTCGCCGACGACCTGCGCCGGCTGATTGCTGCGGGCGAGTACGCCGTGGGGGACCGGCTGCCGCCGGAGACGCGGCTCGCCGCGCGGTACCAGGTCAGTACACCGACGCTCCGTGACGCGCTCGACGTGTTGCAGGCCGAGGGCCTTATCGCGAAGTTCCAGGGCCGCGGCAACTTCGTGTGCCGGCCGGCGGAGCGGATCACGTATCCCGGCGGTACCGAGGGTCTTCACGTCGTCGTCAGCGTTGTCGAACGGGCCGCGTCCGGTGAACTTGCCGCCCACCTCGGCGGATCGGCGGGTGACCCGATCACCGAGTACGTGTGCCTCAGCCATCGGGAGGACGGGCCGCAGGTGCTCGCGCACGTCCACGTGCCGCATGCGGTGTCCGGCGGTCGGGTGCTCCCCGCGGGGACCTCGCCGTGGGGCGACGACATCCTCGGCGGCCTCATGGACGTGTCGGCGGAAGGCAGTTCGGAGGTGAACAGCTACGACCAGGTCACCGCCCGGTTTCCCACCGGTGCGGAAGCACAGTCGCTGCGCATCACCGCCCGTACGCCGGTGCTCGCGATCCATCGGACGGTCACGGCGGGCGGCGGTCGGACGGTCGCCTGTGTCCACGTCGTCCTGCCCGGCATCTGGGGCGAAGCCGCCTTCTCGGGAGATTCGAGGGGCATTGCCGCGGCCGACGGAAAAGGGGTGGCACGGTGATGCGGCTCCTGCCGTGGCAGGGCGCCGACGGGAAGCCCTGCTACCTGGACACGGACGCGAGCGGCTCGTCGTTCCTCTCCCGGCTCGCGGACAACGTGGAGGCCGTGCAACTCGGCCTGGGCCGCGACCTGTTGGCGAACGTACGGAAGTACACGGCCGAACAGGCCCCACCCGAGAGCGACTTGCGTGTCATGGTCGCGCACCTCTGCATGGCTCTCGCGGACGCGTTGCGCGTCGCGGAGAGCCGTGGCGGGCGACTCCCGGTGCCTGACGTGGACGAGGACGCGAGGGAGACCGTACGGCTCCGCCAAGTCGTCCAGTCCTTCAACGAGCGCGCGATCGGGCGGTGGGACGCCACCTGATCACCGCCTCACCCGAGCTGCGGTCCCTCCTCGACGCCGCAACGCTCCCACCGACGAAAGGAAACCAAGCCGATGACTGTCGGCACTACGAATGCGGGGTCATGCGTGGCCGACCGGAAGCGCGAGTGGACGATCAGCACCACCAGCGGCGTCACCGTGTCCGGGTACCTGCCCCGCTGGGCGCAGGAAGACCCGAGCGAGGTGGATGTGCCGCCGGAGGAACTGGCCGCGCGGCTGGCCGACATCACCCACCACGTGGACTTCCCCGGACAGATGCTGGACTCGTACTCGCCGGGTAACCCCACCAGCCATGACGCTCCGTTGGAGATCCTGCGCAGCAGCATCGACTGCAACCCCTACGCCACCGGCAGCGACCCTCGGTGCCCCGTGGTCAACATCCGGATCGCGGGCGAGTTCTGGCTGACCGACCTCGGCCCGAAGGAAGTGGCCGGCCTCGTGGCGAAGCTGCGCACCCTGGCCGACCGCCTCGACCGGGACATCATCCCCACCCTGGACAACGCCCGCTCCGACTGGACCAACCGGCCCATGACCTCCACCGGTGGCCGCTCATGACCACTCCCGACACGTCGACCCCCGCCACTACCGGTGCCGCACCGGTCGGCAGCAGCGTGCTGGCGGCGAGCGGACTCGTCCTCGCCCCCGGCGGCGTGACCGCCCGCGCCCTGTACGCCGCCCACCTCGCCGCGCTGCGCAAGCGCGCCGGCCTCTCGCTCCAGGGGCTTGCCGACCAGTGCCACTACGAGCAGTCCTATCTCCACCGCCTCGAAGGCGGAGGGCGCATCGGCACCCTCACCGTCGCCGAGACCCTGGACCACTTCTACGACACCGACGGCCTGCTCGTCGCGCTGTGGCAACTGGCGAAGCGAGAGCTCAAACGGCTCGCGGTCGGAGGCATGGAAGCCCTGGAAACGGCCGCGACCAGCATTCAGGAATTCGCCCTGGCCACCATCCCCGACCTGCTCCAGACCCCCGCCTACGCTGGCGAGCACCTCGCCAACTCCGGTCCCCACCGGCCGGAAGCACTCAGCGCCCACATCGAAACGCTGCGACGACGTCAAGCCCGCCTCACCGACACCGCATCCCGGCCCGTCCGCTACCGCGCCGTCCTCGACGAAGCCGTCCTGCACCGAGCCGCCCGCAACGCCGCCACCTGGACCAACCAACTCGACCACCTCATCACCGCAGCCCACGACCCCGCCATCACCCTCCACATCCTCCCCGCACACACCGGCCCGCACCTCCTCGCCGGTCCGATCCACCTGCTGTCCTTCCACGTCGGCCGCGACCTGGCCGCCGCGAACAGCGCGCTCACCAGCCACGTCACCGACGACCCCGACGACGTCGACCACCTCCGCCAGACCTACGACGCCCTCCGCGACACCGCCCTCAACCCCGCCCAGACCATCGAACACCTCCGCGCCCTCCGCACCACCGCACCCTGACCGATCAACTCCACAGCCCCACACAGGAGTCCACGCCCATGAACCCCACCATCGCTGACCTCGACCACCCCACCGACCCACGTCCACCCGAACCCATCCCCGAGCCGACCACGCCGGAGCAGGAGAGCACGCCGCACACCTGGACCATCACCACCACCGAGGGCATCAACCTCACCGGCTACCAGCCCGACTGGTCCATGGATAACCCCAGCCGCACCGGCATACCTCTCGACCAGGCCATGCGCCGCCTGCGGAGCTACTCTCACTTCGAGATGCTCCCCGCCGAGCCCATCGCCCCCCTCGCCCCCCTCGCCGACACCGCCCTCGGCGGGCCCGGCTACTGGTACGTCGTCGTCCAGATCGAGTGCTACCCCTACTCCGAGCAGCTCCAACAGCGCATCCCCACCGCCAACTTCGCCATCATCGAGGAATACGAGGTCGGCAACCTCGCCCCCGCCGACCTCCACCGCATCGCCGACCAACTCCGCGCCCAGGCAGCGCTTTTCGAGACCACGGTCCTCCCTGCCCTCATCACCGCCCGCGAGGACTGGGCCACCCACCACCCCACGACCACCGTCAGCGACCAGGGCAAGGCCGATATCCCGTGATCCGCCACTGGAAGATCGCCTTCATAGCCGGCTGGACCGGCATCGCGCTGATCGCCGGCCTGACCCTCGGATGTGGACTCGTCCTCGGACTGGCCATCGCCAGCCAGCCCACCCCCTGAGAAGACTCCGCTCCGGGCGCCGCAATGCGCCCCCGTCCGCCCCTCCCACCCCTTCGGGACACGGCCGAGGAGACGCCCGGAGCGGACACCCGAAAGTGCCCGTCGACTCCACGCCACATGCACCCCGCCGCGAACGCACCTATGGCCGCTCCGCCTGCCCTCACCGGCCCAACACCCGAGGTCAGCCGCAACGCAGGACGACATCGCCGACTACCAGTTTTGCCGCCCTGATTCATGGCATCCCTCAGGGAAGGGTCTCCGCGTCGACGCGGGAGAAGATGAGGTCGCTCTCGCCTGTGACCGGGCCGGGCCAGCGGATCGGTACGGCGGAGGCGCCGCGCAGCGCTGTCGGGTAGGTGGCGGCGGCGTACTCGTTGGCGAGCCGGTAGACGTGGAAGCCGGCGCCGCGCATCGTATCGAGCAACTCCTCGACCGAGTCGCCGAGTTGCTCCATACGCTCGGGGGTGACCTCGACGGTGACCTCGGCGTCGGGGCGTAGGCGTTCGAGCATGGGGGCCATGCCCCGTACGACGCTGCCCTCGGCCCCTTCGACGTCGATCTTGACGACGCGGGCGCGGGTGATCTCGTCGTCGGTGAGGACGTCCGGGAGCGGGTGGGCGTCCATGTCGAAGACGGACTCGGTCGGGCCGTCCCAGGGAACGATGCTGTTGGCGCCCATGTTCGCCGAGCTGGCGAGGATGAACGTGAGCGTCTGGTCCTTGTCGGAGACGGCGGTGTGCACGGCGCGGATGTTCGTGCAGCCGTTGAGGCGCGCGTTCTGCTCGACCCGGTCCAGGAAGGGGCGCGACGCCTCTATGGCGACGACGTGCCCGCTGGGGCCGACGAGCTGCGAGGCGAGCACGCTGAAGTAGCCGATGTTCGCGCCGACGTCGATGTACGTGTCCCCCGGGCCCAGACGGTTACGGAGCCAGTGCGTCATGCGCGGTTCCCACGTGCCGAACAGGTACAGGTAGCGCTGGATCAGGTCCTGGGTGTCGACGGCGAAGCGTGCGCCGCTCTCGGTCTCGGTGACGCGTCGGCGCGGCGTGTCCCGCAGGTGCGGGTTCAGCCAGCGGCCGGCCAGCGGGCCCTTGCCGAGGGTGCCGGGGGCGTTGCGCACGTACCAGCGGCCCAGGGTGACCAGTGCCTCCGTGGTGGGGTTGCTCATCCGTACGCTCCTCCGCGCTGCCGGCAGGTCCCCACCCTACGGGCGCCGCCGCGCCACCACCCACAGCGTTCGCGGTCCCGATGCCCCGGAACCACCCCCTTGCAGCCGCCCGCCCTCCTAAAATCCTCAAGACGTCTTGATGACTCGGGGACCGGGGGTGGGCTTGAGCACGTCCGAGCAGTTGCTGACCATCGCCGCGGTGCTCCTGGGAGCCCTCACCACGTACGTCACCAACTACTGGACCGAGCGCCAGCGCATCCGCCGCGAGCTGCTCACCCGGTGGGACACGAAGAAGCTCGAAGCGTACGAGAACTACGTCGACCGGGTCCGCGCCGCAATCTACCTCGCCGTCGAGCTGTACGAGCACCGCGAGGGCATCCGCCTCAGCGACGACCCGGAGGCGCGCCAACGGGCGGAGTTGTCGGAGGCCACCCACCTCCGCGGCCGCGCCTTCGAGCGCATCATGCTCCTGGCGGGCGACGAGGTCGTGGAAGCCGCCCACGCGCTGAACGCGGCCACCCTGGAAGTCGACTGGCAAGCCACCGGCAAGACCCCAGGCACCCTGGACGACTGGCGCACCCGCAACCGCGCCGTCTTCGCGGCGATCAACGCCTTCCACGAAACCGCCCGGGCGGACCTCGGCGTCAGCGGCTCCGTGACGGGCGAGGTCCACCCAGACCGCGACCTCCTGCTGCCGTCGAGCCGTCGAGAAGGTAACCCAACAACTCGTGATGGGCAGGGCGGGAGCAACTGAGATCAACTACCTAAGTAGATCGATCTGAGCAAAATAGGAGACAAAACTCGCAAGCACCTCTACCCTCGCACCAGGGAATCTAGCAGTGTCAAGAGGGGGATCACGGATGGAATTGAGCGCAACACGACTCACCTGCTTCGCCCTCTTGTCGGCAATTGAGGAAGATCTACGAGCTCGTATCGAGTTCTCTATGTATGGAATCCCGGTTGAACAGGTTCTGGGTATTAAGCGTGCCGCCGATGCTCAGCGACGGTACACACAAGATCAAGGAAACACGTCGACCCCGACTCTTTCAGATCTGCTCCCGTATGTAGATTTTTCGGATTCCTTTGAGATTTTAAACTCTGCGGGGGCAAAACTTGAGCCGCGTGAGGCGGAATTTATTCACGAGAACACGCGACGTTTGCAAAATTTGATCCCCGTCAGAAATCGCGTGGCGCATACGAGGCCGCTGGATTTCGATGATCTCCCCACGGTTCTGGATGTAGCGAGACTTTTCTCAAATTCGATTGATATTGACACTCCAAAGATAGATCATGTTCTTACTAGGCTAGAGAATGAGCCTTCTTTCGTCCTTGGCCTTGAGATCAGATTCCCGGACGTCACTCCTGATTCTTCGGCGAGGCACAACTTGCCTGTGCCCGACTTTGACGAGACTGGATTTATTGGAAGAAAATCCGTCGTTAGATCACTGATTCGTACAATCCGAGGACCGTATCCAGTAATTAGCCTAGTCGGGGATGGTGGAATCGGTAAGACCTCGTTGGCCCTAAAGGCCGCCTATGAGATTCTGGATTCCCCCGACGGCCCGTTCGACGCAGTGGTATGGACTACTGCGCGAAACTCACTTCTCACAGTGAGAGAGATTAAACGCATCCAAGGGGCTGTCAAAGACTCTCTTGGAATGCTTCGAGCTGCCGCAGAGGAACTGGGGGGGAGGGCGGCAACTGAAGATCCAATGCGGGAAGTACTTGAGTACATGCAACACTTTAAGGTACTTCTAATCCTGGATAATCTGGAAACGGTCCTCGACGCGAAGCTAAGAGAATTCCTACGTGAGCTTCCCGGCGGTAGTAAGGTGCTAATCACCAGCCGTATCGGAATTGGCGCGCTGGAGAACCCAATCCGAGTGGAGCCGCTTGAGAACAATGAGGCCGTAAGCCTGCTCCGGGCGCTGGCGAAAATCAGAAACGTGAAGTCGCTGCAGGGGCTTCGGCCATCCGTGATCAGCAGTATCGTTGACCGCACGTCGGCTCATCCGCTCTACATCAAGTGGTTCGTTTCTGTCGTTCAGGCTGGGCAGCGGCCTGAAGATGCTCTGAGAAGCGGCCTGCTTCTTGATTACTGTATGTCAAATGTGTACCGGTATATTTCGGAAACAGGTCGCCTTGTCCTCCGTTCCATGCAGACCTTGACAGGACTACATAATCAGGCCGAGCTGGCGTATCTAAATGATCTCGATGTAAAGACGTTGCAATCTGTGATCCTCGAACTCATTACGACCAACTTCGTCTTGATGCGAACTGCATCTGCGGGGAATGCAGTAGTTACCGAGTACGAGGTGAGCGAGTTTGCGTTGGACTACCTCGAAAAGCATCATCCCGTAGGGGAAGACGAACAGCGCTGGCTCCGCGACCGGAACACGAGCCTCTTTGCATACGGTGAGCAAATGAGCTTGAAGTCGAAATCGAATGCGTATGATGCAAATTCGCTCGATGTTCGAGATGCCAAAGATTTCAGTGTCGCTGCAAAGCTGATAGACGCGCTTGGTCTGATATACCAAGGGGACGTAAGTCGTGCACTGCAGATAGTTAAGGACGCGCAGGATTTGGCGCCACATTATCATGAATGCTACCGCCTTGAGGCGATGGCTAGAATCGCCAGCCATAACCTGCACGGTGCAAACTTGGCTTTTGAGAAGGCCCTTGAGCTAAATTCTGATAGCTCCGCTTTGAATTGGTTCTATGCTCGATTTCTGATTCGCGACTTTGGTCAGCCACAAGTTGGCCTGACTTATCTGCAGAAAGCCGCAACCCTCGATCCATCTAGTGTTGTGATCAAGCTGGAAATCACTAAGGCGTACCAGCAACTTGGATCTGACGGATTGGCGCGAGAGGTATGCGTATCTCTTCTCGGTAGCCCAGAGACAGCTCTTGAGATAAAAGCGAGGGCTTTGGAGATATATGTTAAGTCTCTAACGTCGGCAGCGAGTAAGCGCTATGGCGGAGGAGACTACGGTGGCTGCCTTGAATTGCTTGAATCCCTTAAAGACGTTCTGGATGATCTGACGGGGCTTTCTGCGGATGACCTGGTCCGAGATCGGGTAAATTACGCCAGAAGTCTATCGAGTGGTGTGCAAATCAAAACTGCGGATAGTTATCTCGCTCATTCTGCGTCAGTTATCAGCGCTTCGCTTGCCCGATGGCTCGGTATTGGAGCAAATGATGTTAATGATCGCGCCTATGGTACTGTAAAGACAATGCAGGCGGATAGGGGATTTGGATTCGTTCGCCCTGCGGATGGCGGCGGGGACATATTTTTCCATGCGACGGACTTCAGGCCAGTTGAGGAGTTCTCGCATGTACGAGAAGGTTCTGAGATTTCTTATAAAAAGATTTCAAAGGCGGGGAAAATTCGCGCGGTCGAGGTATGGTTGGTGGAGCGGTGAGTGACGGACACTTGCTGCGGGCCATGCGCGGGCCGAATGTCCTCGCTGAATGTCCGTCTGATGGATGAAGCCAGGTCAAGACCTGTGCTCTGGTACCGGCGGCCGTCATCTTGAAAACCGTCGTGGCAGCGATGTCACCGTGGGTTCAAATCCCACAGCCTCCGCAGCGCTAACGCTTCAGCAGGTTCGATGGGGTGCCCCGGATGCCGGGGTGCCCCATCGGGCGTTTGGTGGGGGCGGGTTGGGTGGGGGGCTAGAGTATCGATTTTTCTTCGGTGACCATTGCTGTGACCGAGTCCATGTCGATGAACTTGCTCTCGTCCGGGTTCACCAGTTCCTTGTAATTCGCGGACGCGAAGAATGCGTTGTGGTCGGCCCAGTTGTCGAACCAGATTTCGGTGATGCCGTCGTAGGCGGGGTGCGGGTAGCCATCGGCGGGTACGGGGTGGGAGACGGTGTACTTCTTGACGTACTGGTGTGCCTCGGGGATCGAAGTGAACAGTGGGGCGTGGCGGTTTCGGTGGTGGTCGACGAATTCCTCGAAGGTCATCCCGTCGATACGGTTGATCATGAAGACGAACTTGATCACGGACTTCTTCTCTTCCTGCTCGGGGAGGCGGGAAACGGGAGGCGGGAGGTCGGCGGCCTCATGCCCTGGGGCGGGGCGCCGGCCGGTCATGGGGTTAACCTAGACGCTCACATTGATGTCAAGGGCAAGTCGCTGTGACCCAATGCACACGAGGTGTTGAGATGCGGATCGGTGAACTGTCCGCCCGGACCGGGGCAAGCCGTCGATCGCTGCGCTACTACGAAGAGCAGGGGTTGCTGGTCAGCGCGAGGTCGCCCAGTGGTCAGCGGTACTACGACGACGAGCATGTCCAGCGGGTGACGCTGATTCAGGTGTTCCTGGCCGCAGGAATGTCCAGCAGAACCATCGCCGGGATGGTCCCCTGCATGACGGAGCCCAACGTGAAAAGGGCCAGGAATGCCCTGACCGCGATGAATCAGGAGCGGACTCGCCTTTCCGCCACGATCGACGGCCTCGTCGCCGCCAGGGAAGCGCTTGACCGCCTGATCGACGTCAACCGGGATTATCTGGTGGACGCCGTGCGCACCGTGGACGCCGCGGACGGCCAGGTCCCGGAATAGGCGCGCGGGCCGGGGCGATTCCTTCGGCGCCCCGCGTACGTGCCCGCTCATGCGGATACGCGCCACGCGCGGGACAATGGTGAGGGTGGAACGACGGTACGGGCTCGCTCGGAGCCGGGTCGGGAGGTTTCGCCATGGGATCTGCGGATGCGCACGGGGCTGTGCGGGTCGGAAGCGGCGTCGGAAGCGGCGTCGGGGGCCGCGCCGGGGGTCGCGCCGGGGGTCGAGGGGGGTCCGGTGGGGGAAAGCTGAAGTGGCCGGCGGGGTGGGCGGCCACGTGGGCGGTGCTCTCGGGGCTGCTCGCGTGGGGCGCCGCCGAGACCGACACGGGTGACACACAGAACGTGATCGCCGTGATGTCGTTCGTCTGCTTCGTCTTCTTCTGCATGGCGCTGGTGCACGTGGTGCGGGCCGTCAGGCGGCGGTGACAGCCGTCAGGCGGCATTGACACCGGGCTGGGGCCGTCCCCATCATTGCCGCGGCATGCCTGCGCGGGCATGTCGCGAAGACCTCCTCAGCGTGCACGTTCGCGCAAGTTCGGCGTGCTCGCCGCCTGGGGCCGACCCCACCGGACCGTCAGGAGAAGAGTTCGTGCCCGACATCGACCGCCGCAGGTTCCTCCAACTCGCCGGCGGTACCGCCGCCGCGTCCGTGCTCACCGGTGGCATCGCGAAGGCCGCCGCGTTACCGGCGGTGGCCGGTAGCGGCACCTTGCAGGACGTCGAGCACGTCGTCGTGCTGATGCAGGAGAACCGTTCGTTCGACCACTACTTCGGCACGTTGCGAGGGGTGCGGGGCTTCGGCGACCCGCGCCCCGCGGTGCTGCCGAGCGGGAAGACGGTCTTCCACCAGGCGGACGGCGCCGGGCGCGAGACGCTGCCGTTCCGGCCCACCGCGGACAACCTGGGCCTGAAGTTCATCCAGGACCTCGACCACAGCTGGTCCGGCACCCACACGGCGTGGAACGGCGGCAACTACGACGCCTGGGTGCCCGCGAAGAGCACCACGACGATGGCGTACCTGACGCGGAACGACATCCCCTTCCACTACGCGCTCGCGGACGCGTTCACCATCTGCGACGCCTACCACTGCTCGATGCTCAGCTCGACCGACCCCAACCGCTACTACATGTACACCGGTTACGCGGGGAACGACGGCAAGGGCGGCGGCCCCGTGCTCGGCAACGAGGAGGCGGGCTACGGCTGGACCACCTTCCCCGAGATCCTGGAGAAGGCCGGCGTCACGTGGAAGGTCTACCAGGACATCGGCACCGGCCTTGACGCGGCGGGCAGTTGGGGCTGGACCAGCGACGCGTTCATCGGCAACTACGGCGACAACTCGCTGCTCTACTTCGACCAGTACCGCTCCGCCCAGCCCGGCGACCCGCTGTACGACAAGGCCCGCACCGGCACCGACGCCGCCCACGGCGACGGCTTCTTCGACCAGCTCAAGTCCGACGTGCTGAACGGGAAGCTGCCGCAGGTCTCCTGGATCGCCTCGCCCGAGGCGTTCTGCGAGCACCCCAACTGGCCCGCGAACTACGGTGCTTGGTACGTCTCCCAGGTGCTGGACGCGCTCACCGCCGACCCGGACGTGTGGAGCCGTACCGCCGTCTTCCTCACCTACGACGAGAACGACGGCTTCTTCGACCACGTGGTGCCGCCGTTCCCGCCCGCCTCCGCCGCGCGCGGGCTGTCCACCGCCGACGTCACGCAGGACCTGTACACCGGCGGTGTCTCCGGATACGCGGCCGGGCCGTACGGGCTCGGCCCCCGGGTCCCGATGATCGTCATCTCACCCTGGAGCACCGGTGGTTGGGTCTGCTCGCAGACCTTCGACCACACCTCGATCGTGCAGTTCGTCGAGAAGCGGTTCGGCGTGCACAACCCGAACGTCTCACCGTGGCGGCGCGCGGTCTGCGGCGACCTCACCGCCGCCTTCGACTTCACCCGCAGCGACGCCTCGGCGCCCACACTGCCGGGCACCGGCGGATACGCCCCGCCGAACCACGACAACCCCGGCGACTACGTGCCGACTCCGCCGTCCGCCGGCGCCCTGCCCCCGCAGGAGTCCGGGCTGCGCAACGCCCGCGCGCTGCCGTACGACCTGGCCGTCGGGACCAGGCCGGTCGACGGGCGGATGCAGTTCACCTTCGCCAACTCCGGTGCCGCGGGCGCCGCCTTCCTCGTCACCTCGGCGGTGCGCTCGGACGGGCCCTGGCCGTACACGGTCGAGGCGGGCAGGACGCTCACCGACACCTGGGCGATGCCCGCCGCCTCCTCGCGGTACGACTTCTCCGTGTACGGGCCGAACGGCTTCCTGCGCCGGATGGCCGGTACGGCGGGCTCGGTCGGGCCCGAGGTGGCCGCGCGCAACGACGCCTCGGCCGGCCAGGTCACCCTGGTGTTCACCAACCCCGGGAGTTCGGCGGTCACCTTCACCGCCACCGACGCGTACGCCCCCGGCGACCACTACACCTACACCGTGGCGGCGGGCGGCTCGCGCACCGTTCCGGGCTGGGGAGTCGCCGCCGCGAACCACTGGTACGACGTCACGGTCACCTCCGACGCCGACTCCGCCTACGTACGCCGCTTCGCCGGACATGTGGAGACCGGCGCCGCAAGCACCAACGACCCTGCTACCCGGACGAGGTGACGTTCTGTCAGGATTGACCACGGCGGGTCGCCCGGCCACGCACCGCCCGGCCGGTCGGCCCGCCACGGCGCACCCGTGTCCTCGCACCCGCGTCCCCGCACCCAGGTACTCACCGGATGAGCTCAGGGCGGGTTGAGTAGGAGGCCCGATGAGGGGTGGCGGGCGTTCGGTGAGGGTGGAGGGGACCGGACAACGCCAGCGGCGGGGAGTGGATGGCAATGAGGAAGCAGGCCGGACGGGCGGCGGCGTACGGGCTGGTGCTCGCGGGTGCGGTGATGGCGACGGCGACGGCGTGCGGGGTGGACCTGCGGGACCATGAGTGCCAGAGCGACGAGTACGTGGTCGCCGCCGTGGGGCCGGGCGGCGGGGCGCAGTGCGTCGCGAAGGGGGAGGAGCCGCCGCCGGGGACGGTGCGGTATCCGAAGGGCCAGGAGCCGAAGCGGGTGGGCGACAAGTGGGACGTCTACTGGCAGGACCACGGGCTGGACGCGAACGGCAAGCTGATCAAGTAGGGCATCCGGGGCGGCCGCGCTGTCATAGGCGGGTGCTAGGGATGGGGTATGGACGCGGAGAGGGTATCGGCGGATGAGCTGGACGCGCTGCGTGCGGCGTTCGGGGTGGACTGCGGGAACGGGAACGGGAGCGGGGCCGACGGGAACGGGGACGCGGGCGGCGGCAGCAGTGCGCTCGGCTGGGCGGGCGTGCGGCGGTTCGAGGCGGAGCACGGGGTGCTGCTGCCGGAGCCGTACCGGACGTTCGTGGCCGAGGTGGCCGACGGCTCGGCGCTGGGGCCGCCGGAGTACGGGCTGGCGCCGCTCGGCGCCGACGCGGGGCAGAACGGCGGGCGCAAGCGGGAGTTGGCGCGGCCGTTCCCGCTGACCGAGGGGTGGGTGTGGGAGGACGACCCGAGACCGGCGGCGCAGATCGAGCCGCTGCTCGACCGGGTCTTCGGCGACGGCTCCGTCGTGCTGGGCACGGACGGCTGCGGCATGTACTGGCACCTGGTGGTGTCGGGGCCGCACCGGGGGCAGGTCTGGCTGATCACGGGCGAGGGCGCGGTGCCGTTCGGCGCGGAGTTCGGGCACACCGGAGGGGCCGCCGGGTTCGCGGGGTGGGTGCGGCACTGGGCGGCGGACCGGCCGTGGTTCGACGAGGACTGACCAGGGCCGGCGGGGGCCGGCGAGATCCGATCGGGCCTGACGAGGACCGGCGAGGCTGATGAGGGCCGATGAGGGCCCCGGGCGGGCCCTGACCCGGGCCGCGGTCAGAGCCGGGCGCATGCCTCAAGTGCCGTAAAAAAGGGCGGAAGGCGGGTTTATCGACAGATCGTCACGCGTGCGAGGGAAACGGTTCATGGTGGCGCATCGGGGGCGCGCGGGTGGGCACATCTGCTCATGGCGACGCCGAGCAACCCCGGCGGAGCGGTCGGCCGGCCGCTCTTCCGCACCTCAGAAAGTCTGTCCCCCTGGGAGGGAACACCATGGCAAGCATCCGTACCGTCCGTGTCCTGGCCGCCGTTGCGGCACTGCCCCTCGCGGGTGTGCTGTTCGCCGGCGTCGCCGCGGCCGACGACGGTTCCATTGCGGGTGGCCACTCGAACGCGACGGTGGTGAGCAACTCCGGTGGCAACGTGCTCGGGAACCTCGGCAACGTGACCACGACCCAGCAGGCTGCCACCGGGGCCGGTGCGTCGAACCAGAACAACACCGCCAGCGTGGCCGGTTCGGCCTTCACCTCCATCCACCAGAACACGGTGGCCGTCCACTTCTCTCCGCTGTGGTGAGCCGCGGGCCGGGCGCCGCGGGCGCGCCGGCCCGCTGAGAAGGGGCCTGGTCACACGGGATGCGCGGCGGTCCGCGAGAGCCGCCGCGCATCCCGGGCTCTGGGGAGGGCCCGGGGAGGCCCGGGGAGGGAACTGTGCGGAAGGCGGAGCGGCACCGTGCGGGACGGGCGTCGGGCGGTCAGAGGGGGATCGCCCGCTGAACGGCCCGCCGGAGCGCTCCGGGAGTGCCCGGCCCGGCAGAGGAGGGGAGGGCCCGGCACGTGAGGGGGGTGGCCGGGAGGAGCCGATCACGACACCCGGCGGATTGTCCACAGCCTGTGGACGGATGGCGCGCCGAGGCCGTAGGCCCGGTCGCCACCCGCCCCCGGAAGGACTCGGGAAAGGACCCGGGAAGGACTCGGGAAGGACCCGCCGCCACCCCGCGCGAACACCGTACGCGGCTTTCGGCCGTGCACGGCGTGTCTGCGCGGCCCGGCGGCGGGAGCATCGTTGACTCACTGAATGACCGAAACCAGTGGGTTTATCCGTTATTTCCTCGCCGGTGCGCTCGCGCTGACCGGGTTGCTGCTTCCGGCCGTACCCGCGGACGCGGCCTCCCCCGGCCTGGCCCCGTCCCACGCCGGCCGCACCTTCAGCGGGCAGGCGTTCGACACCTGCCAGGCTCCGGACCTGGCCACCATGAACGCGTGGATCGCCCACTCCGACTACCGCGCCGCGGGCATCTACTTCGGCGGCCGGGCCCGCGCCTGCACGTCGCAGACGCATCTGACCCCGGACTGGGTGCGGCAGACCACGAAGGCGGGGTGGAGCCTGCTGCCGATCTACGTCGGTTCGCAGAGCCCGTGCGTGGCGGGCTCCAACAAGAACCCGTTCCGGATCGACAGCGCCCAGCCCGCCACCCAGGGCGCGAGCGAGGCCGAGGACGCGGTGCGGCAGGCCGGCGTGTTCGGGCTGGACCCGGGCAGCGCGCTCTACCTCGACATGGAGGCGTACGACATCGGGAACACGTCGTGCGCGGCGGCGACCCTGGCGTACATCCGGGCCTGGGACCGGGGAGTGGCGGCGGCCGGTTACGTCACCGGCTTCTACAGCAGCGCCGACTCGGGCATCACGCACATGGAGAGGTCGCGGCTGGCGGGGGTGGCCGACCTGCCGCAGGTGCTCTGGTACGCCCGCTGGGGCGTGAGTCCGACGCTGACCGCCGAGCCGTCGCTCGCGCCGTCCGCCTGGACCCCGCACGCGCGTATCCACCAGTACCACGGCGCCGTCACCGAGTCGCACGGAGGGAAGACGCTCAGCATCGACCGCGACCTGGTGGACGCCCCGGTCGCCGTGGTCGGCTGAGCCCGGACGGGCCGGGAAGAGGGGCCGGTCAGGGTAGGGAAGAGCCTTGGGCGAGCCGGGAGGACCCGCGGGAGACGGCAGGACACCCGCGCGGAACCCGTCAGGCGACGCTCAGCTCCAGCTCGGGGTCGTCGCGGAGCTTGCCGAGGGCGCGGGAGACCGCGCTCTTCACGGTGCCGACGGACACCCCGAGCGCCTCCGCGGTCTGCACCTCGCTCATGTCCTCGTAGTAGCGCAGCACCACCATCGCGCGCTGCCGCGGCGGGAGCCGGGCTATCGCCCGCAGCAGCGCGTCGCGCTGGACCTGCTGCTCGACGAGGTCGGGCCCGGCGGCGGCCGGCTCCGGCAGCTCGTCGGTGCTGAACTCGTCCACCCGGCGCTTGCGCCACTGCGAGGTGCGGGTGTTGACCAGGGTGCGGCGCACGTAGCCGTCGAGCGCGCGGTGGTCGTCGATCCGGTCCCAGGCGAGGTAGGTCTTGGTCAGGGCCGTCTGCAGCAGGTCCTCCGCGTCGGCCGGGTTCGGGGTCAGGGAGCGGGCGGTGCGCAGCAGCGTGGGGCCCTTGCTGCGGACGTAGGCCGTGAACTGCGACGTGCTGGCGCTGGCCGGGCCGGCGCTCGCCGGGCCGGTGCTGGCCGTACTGGCGCCGGCCGGGCGGGCGCTGGTGCAGACTGGCGTGGTCATGGCTCCAAGGTAGGAGCCGCGACCCGGGCGGCGGATCGGCCGGAGGTGCCGACACGGGATCACCCTCAGGTCGTAGGAGGGGGGTTCTCCCCACCCCCCTCGGGTGGAGCCCCGGGCGGCCGTCCCGCAGGGGATCGGCACGGCGGAGTAGGGGGCGCCCGGTCCGGCCGGGGGTAGTGACATACCCCGCGGTATGGAAGCAGAATCGCGGGCAAACCCCTCGGAGCCGCCCGGAGGCCCGCGTGCTGAGCACCATGCAGGACGTTCCGCTGACCGTCACCCGCATCCTCGTGCACGGCACGCGGGTGCACGGCCGGTCCACGATCACCACCTGGACCGGGGCCGAGCCCCGGCGCCGGACCTTCCGGGAGACCGGCACCCGCGCGGTGCAGCTCGCGTGCGCGCTGCGCGACGAGTTCGGTGTGGAGCGCGGTGACCGGGTCGCGACCCTCATGTGGAACAACGGCGAGCACATGGAGGCGTACCTCGCGATCCCCGCGATGGGCGCGGTGCTGCACACCCTCAACCTGCGGCTGCCCGCCGACCAGCTGACCTGGATCGTCAACCACGCCGCCGACCGGGTCGTCCTCGTGGACGGCACCCTGCTGCCGCTGCTCGCCCCGCTGCTGCCGCGGATGGAGTCCGTCGAGCACCTGGTCGTCGTCGGGGACGGTGACCTGTCGCTCCTGGCGGGCGCCCGGCCCGCCGTGCACGCGTACGAGCAGCTGATCGCCGACCGCCCGACCGGCTACGACTGGCCGGAGCTGGACGAGCGGGAGGCCGCGGCCATGTGCTACACCTCCGGGACCACCGGCGACCCCAAGGGCGTGGTGTTCTCGCACCGCTCGGTCTACCTGCACTCCCTCCAGGTCGTCTCCGCCGAGTCGATGGGCCTGACCAACCGGGACACGTCACTGCCGGTCGTGCCCATGTTCCACGTGAACGCGTGGGGCGTCCCGCACGCCGCTTTCATGGCCGGGATCAACCTGCTGATGCCGGACCGCTTCCTCCAGCCGGCCCCGCTCGCCGAGATGATCGAGCGCGAGCGGCCCACGCACGCGGCCGCCGTGCCGACGATCTGGCAGGGGCTGCTCGGCGAGCTGACCGAACGGCCCCGCGACGTCAGCTCGCTCAGGCAGGTCACCATCGGCGGCTCGGCCTGCCCGCCGGCGCTGATGAAGGCGTTCGACGAGCAGCTGGGGGTGCGCCTGGTGCACGCGTGGGGCATGACCGAGACCTCCCCGCTCGGCACCATCGCCCACCCGCCGGCCGGTGCGACCGGTGAGGAGGAGTGGGGGTACCGCGTCACGCAGGGCCGCTTCCCCGCCTCCGTCGAGGCCCGGCTGATCGGCCCGGACGGCTCGGAGATGCCCTGGGACGGCCGGTCCGCCGGCGAGCTGGAGGTGCGCGGGCCGTGGATCGCCGCCGCGTACTACGGGGGCGCCGGCGCCGAACCGCTGCGGCCGGAGGACAAGTTCAGCCCGGACGGCTGGCTGCGCACCGGCGACGTCGGGGTGATCTCCGAGGACGGCTACCTCACCCTCACCGACCGCGCGAAGGACGTCATCAAGTCCGGCGGCGAGTGGATCTCCTCGGTCGACCTGGAGAACCACCTCATGGCGCACCCCGACGTCGCCGAGGCGGCCGTGGTCGCGGTACCCGACGAGCGCTGGGGCGAACGCCCGCTCGCCACCGTCGTCCTGCGCGAGGGCGCCACCGCCGGCTACCCCGAGCTGCGCGCCTTCCTCGCCGAGCGGGTCGCCCACTGGCAGGTGCCCGAACGGTGGGCGGTCGTGCCGGCGGTGCCGAAGACCAGCGTCGGCAAGTTCGACAAGAAGGTCATCCGCAAGTCCTACGCGGAAGGCGAGCTGGACGTCACCCGCCTCTGACCGGAAGCTTCTGACTGGAAGTTTCTGACCGGAGGCTTCTGACCCGAGCCCCTGGCCCGCGGTTCCGCCGGGGCCGCGGGGCCCGCGGTCAGGTGCCGATCTTGCCGAGCAGGTCCACGATGCGGGACTGGACGTCGGCGCTGGTGGAGCGTTCGGCGAGGAAGAGGACGGTCTCGCCGGAGGCCAGCCGGGGCAGCTCCTCCGGGTCGATGTCCGCGGAGGTGTAGACGACCAGCGGGGTGCTGTCGAGCCGGGCGTGGCCGCGGAGCCAGTCCACGATGCCCTGGCGGCGGCGCCGGATCAGCATCAGGTCCATCACCACCAGGTTGGGGTGGATCTGGGCGGCCTTGGTCATCGCGTCGGCCTCGGAGTCCGCGTGCGTGACCTGCATGCCGCGCCGCTCCAGGGTCGCCGCGAACGCCATCGCGATCGGCTCGTGCCCCTCCACCAGCAGGACCCGCGGCGGGTGCTGCTCGCTGTCGCGCGGCGCGAGCGCCTTCAGCAGCACCGCCGGGTCGGCGCCGTACGCGGCCTCGCGGGTCGCCTGGCCCAGCCCCGCGGTGACCAGGACCGGCACCTCGGCGGCCGCCGCGGCCTGCCGCAGCGCCTGGAGCGCGGTCCGGGTGATCGGCCCGGTCAGCGGGTCCACGAACAGGGCCGCGGGCGGCTCGGCGACCTGCGCGTCCACCTCCTCGCGGGACCGTACGATCACCGGGCGGTAGCCGCGGTCGGTGAGCGCCTGCCGGGTCGAGACGTCGGGCTCGGGCCACACCAGCAGGCGGCGCGGCTCGTCCAGCGGCTCGTCGTGGCGGTCGTCGGCCTCGCCCGCGGCCACGTCGGTGACGTCCACCGCGCCGTTCGGCCCGTCCAGCGGCTCCGGGCCCTCGGCCGCGCCCGCCGCGGGCGCCCCGATCGCGTACGACCGGCCCGGCTGCTGCTCCTCCAGCGGCGGTACGGGCCGCAGCAGCGCGGTGTCCCCGCCGGCCAGGCCGCGGCCGCGGGGGTCGCCGGGCCGGCGGACCGGGAGCTGGCCGCTGTCGGGGTCGGCCTGCGGGTGCTGGCGGGCCTGGTGCTCGCCGCCCGGGCCGGACTGCTGCTCCGGGCCGGGCGGCTGCGGCGCCTGCGGGTTCTGCGGGTTGGCGGGCTGCGGCGGGGCGAGCCGGCGGCGGCGCCCGGAGCCGCCCGCGGCGACCTGCGCGGGCAGCCCCTGCGGGTGCTGTGCCTGGACGGCCTGGGTGGGCGTCTGCTCGTTCGGGTCGCCGCCGGTGCCGAAGGGCACGCCCTGGCCGAGGGTGCGGACGCTTATGGCCCGGCCGTGGGTCTGGTGGGACGGGTCCTGCTGTCCTCCGTTGCGGGGGGCGGGCACGTCGTCGTGGGAGCCGCGCGGGTCCTGGAGGGCGCGCGGGGTGCCTTGGCCGCCGGCCTGCGGCCAGGAGGTGGGCGCGGGCGGGTTCGCCGGGCGGGCGGGGTCGGGCCAGGTGCCGGCCGGGGGCTGCTGCGCGGGTCCGCCCGGCTCCGGGGCGGCCGCGGCGCGTGGGTCGGCGCCGGGTGCGCCGGGGGCCGGCTGCGGCCAGCTCTGCGCGGGCGGGTCGGGCTGGTAGGGCATGCCGGGGACGGGGGGCTGCGGGGCGGGCCGCGCGGGCGGCGGCGCCTGCGGGGGCTGGGGCGCCTGGGGTGCCGGCGGCACCGCTTCGAGGGCGCGGCGGCCCCTGCGGCCGGTGCCGGGGGCGGGCTGACCGCCTTGCGGGTGCGGGGAGTTCGCCGGGTCCTGCGGGGCGCCCGAGTGCCGGGCGCCGTCGGTGCCGGTGGCGCCGCTGCTGTCGGTGCCGGCGGCGGGCAGGGCGTTGGGGATGCGCGGTGCCGGGAGGCTGCGCAGCTCGCCGCCGTCGGCCGGGGGCTGCTCCTCCTCCACGGCGGGGCGGCCGCGGCGGGCCCGGCGGCCGGTCGGCCGGGTGCCGTCCTCGGCGGTGCCGTTGCCGGGGGCGCCCGGTCCGCCCGGGCCCTGCGGCTGCGGCTGCGGCTGGGGCTGGGGCTGCGAAGCGTGCGGGACTTGCGGGGCTTGGGGGAGCTGGGGCACCCCGGACCCCCCCTGCGGGCCGGACTGCGGACCGGACGGGGCCGGCGGCAGCGCGTGCGGCCCGCCCTGCGCCTGCGGGTGCTCCGGGCGGCCGATCGGCCGCCGCAGCGCCCGGCGGCGCCCGGTCGGCGCCTCGACCTGGCCGGACGGCTGCGCCGCGCCCTGCTCCACGCCGTGCTCCACGCCCTGTCCCGCGGCCTGTCCCCGGCCCGCGTCCTGGCTTCCGCCCGGCGGCAGCGCCCACGGCGCCACCACGGTGCCCGTGTCCTCGCCCGGCCGCTGCTGCTCCGCCGCGCCGCCGGGCGCCGCGTGCGAACGGCGCGCGGCGCGCCCGCCGTTGGAGGGACCGGACGGACCGGACGCCGTACCCGGGGCTGTACCGCGCGCAGCGGCTGCCTGCGTGTCACCGTTCCCGCCGGAGTGCGCACCGGCGCCCTTGCCGCGGCCGGCCGCCGTACCGCCCTTCGTACCGTCGCCGGGCGCCGGGCCGTCCGCTCCCTCGGCCGCCTCCCGTGCCTCCCGGGCGGCCCGCGCCGCCTCCGGGTCGAGCCCGAGCGGCACCTCGAGGACGTACGCGCTGCCCTGGCCGGGCACTTCGTGCGTCTGGAGGACCCCGCCGTGGCGCTCCACGATGCCGCGGGCCAGCGGCAGGTGCACCGGGTCGCCGCCCGCGCTCGGCCCGCGTACGTCGATGCGTACGACGTCGCCGCGCTGGGCCACCGCGACCACGATGGTGGAGTCCCCGGCGTACGCCACGGTGTTGCCCGCGGAGTCCACGCCCGCCACGTCGGCGACGAGGTGGGCCAGCGCCTGGGCCATCCGCGCGGCGTCCACCGACACCTCGATCGGCGCCGCGTGCACCGCGAACTGGGCCCGGCCCGGCCCGATCAGCTCGACCGCGCCGTCGACCGCCGCGGTCACCACCTCGTCCATGCCGACGGCCGCGCGGTGCAGCTTGTCCTCGCCGCGGTCCAGCCGCTGGAAGTCCAGGACGTTGTCGATCAGGGTGGTGATCCGGGCGTAGCCGGCGGAGAGGTGGTGCAGCGTCTGGTTGGCCTCCGGCCACAACTGCCCGGCCGGGTCGGCGGCGAGGCCGGTCAGCTCGGCGCGCAGCTCGGCGAGCGGTGCGCGCAGCGAGGTGTCCAGCAGCGCCCGCAGCTGCCGGGTGCGGGCGGCCAGCGCGTCGTACGGGGTGCGGTCGGTGAACGTCATGACGGCGCCCACGAGTTGGTCGCCGTCGCGGACCGGCGCGGTGGTCAGGTCCACCGGCACCGCGCGGCCGTCCTTGCGCCACAGCACCTGGCCGCGGACCCGGTGCTTGCGGCCGGAGCGGAGCGTGTCGGCGAGCGGGGTCTCCTCGTAGGGCAGCGGCGAGCCGTCGGCGCGGGAGTGGTGCACCAGCGGGTGCAGCTCCTTGCCGCCGAGGTCGGTCGCCCGGTGGCCGAGGATCTGCGCGGCCGACGGGTTGACCAGCACCACCTTGCCCTCGGTGTCCACGCCGACCACGCCCTCGGCCGCGGCCCGCAGGATCATCTCGGTCTGCCGCTGCTGGCGGGCGAGTTCGGCCTCGGTGTCCACGGTGCCGGACAGGTCGCGGACCACCAGCATCAGCAACTCGTCGCCGGTGTAGTGCGGCATGCCGTTGCCGAAGTCGGCGTACGGGGTGCGGCTGTCGTCCAGGTTGGCGCTCGTCACCTGGGCCGGGAACGGTGAGCCGTCGGTGCGGTGCGCCTGCATCCGGGTCGGCTTCGTCCGGGTGTCGTCGGCGGCCGCCTCCTGCGGGCTGCGCATGGACCCGGGGATGCGCTTCGGGTCGAACGACGGGAGCAGGTCCAGCAGTCCGCGGCCGACCAGGGCGGTGCCGGGCGCCTCGAACGTCTCCAGCGCTATCGCGTTGGCGTTGACCACGGTGCCGTTGGCGTTGACCAGCAGGAGCGCGTCCGGAAGTGCGTCCAGGATCGATGCGAGGCGAGCAGCGCCTCTGGATGGCCTGCTGCTCACGAGACGCGTCCTCCCTGTTACCGCATGTGCTGTTACGCGTGGCGCAGTACCCGGCGTGGCGCGCAGGGTCGGGCGCGGCGCCCGGACGAACTCATCTGAGCCGTACGGGGCCGTCGGCTGACGTCACGGGTGGCCCATCTTGCCGCCGCCCACCGGGCCATGTCACTAGACCGAGTGTACGGGTCGGGGTTGCTCCTGTGGGGTGGGACGGTCATGTGCCGTTACGGGGTGGGGGGTTGGCGGGGGCACGGTGAAGGTGTGGTGTGCGTCACGAAAACGGGGGTGCCGGGGCGCGGGGGCGCGAGCGGGTCCGGCCCCGCGCCGCTCAGCCGCGTACGGGGGCGGCGCCGTGGCGTGCCGCGTCGGCCACCGGGTTGGGCAGCGCGGGGACCATGCGGTTCCAGCGGCCGACCTCGCAGCCGTTGGTCCTGCGGTAGGCCTCACGGACCGGGCGGCCCTGCCAGATGCCGGTCACGCGGGCGGTCTGGGGGCCGCCGTAGATCATCGAGCACATCTCGCCGGCGCGGACCGCGGTGACGGGGCCGCCGATGTCGGCGAGGTGGGAGCAGGCGCCGCCGGTTCCGCTGCCGTCGGTGGCCGTGCCGTCGTCGCCGCCGGTCCCGCTGTCCTGGGCGGCGCCCGGCGTCTGCGCGGCCTCGTCGCAGCGGAGCCGGTACGTGCGGCGGTGGCCCGCGCCGTCGTCGTACGCCACGGTCAGCCGGGTCGGCTCCGGGGTGGTGCGGATGACCGGGGACGAGTGGTGCGGGCCGTCCGGCGCGGGCGTTGCCGGGCCGGCGCCGTACGCGGCGCCCGCGAGGGCCGTGGCGAGGGCGGCGGCCGCGGTCAGCGCGGTGGCGGCCGAGCGGGCGAGGCGGGTGGCGCGGGCGGCTCGGGTGGGGGTCCGGCGGGTGGTGTGGGCCAGGGGGGCGGGCGGCGAAGAGTGCATGCCCGCGTTCCTACCGCCGGGCCGCCCTTCCCCCCGGTCAACCACTCCTTCGTGGGCGCGTCAGGGGCCCGCCGACCCGGCCAACCCCTTTGCCCTGCCCTTCCGCGTCCTTGTACCGTAGTCTCGGATTGGTCGTAGCCCTCCCGGCTGTGCCATCATTTCCCCACGCGCCCGCTCACGCGGGAACGTGATCAGGAGGCGTCGCCTAGTCCGGTCTATGGCGCCGCACTGCTAATGCGGTTTGGGTCTTACCGCCCATCGAGGGTTCAAATCCCTCCGCCTCCGCCACCTCGCAGGAGCCCCGCCGTCCCCACGGCCGGGGCTCCTTCTTTTTCCCCGGGCCCCCGCTGCCGGCCCCGGCCCCGTTTCCGCAGCTCAGCGGCCCTCCCCCTTATCGATTTCACCTCCCGCGCCCCCTCATGTAATGTTGTTCCCGCAACGCCGACCGGCCGCAAAAACCGGGAAGCCCCGCACTCGTAGCTCAACGGATAGAGCATCTGACTACGGATCAGAAGGTTGCAGGTTCGAATCCTGCCGAGTGCACAGCAGGCCAGAGGCCCTGTGGAGTGATCCACAGGGCCTCTGGCTTTTGCGTTGACGGCAGTGTTTGACGGCAACCGCCTCACAGGGCGGGCGTGGGGTCGATCAGACCGCTACCGGGACACCGGCCGTGCCGTCGTCGTCCGGTTCGTTGCCGTCACTCCGCAGCGCATCGCCAACCCGGTCGAACGCGGAGCGCTGGGAGTCGAGCCGCACGAACGTGTAGATGTCCATGGTCACGCGTATCGAGCTGTGACCGAGGACTTCCATGATCATGCGGGCGTCGGCGCCCTGTTCGTGGAGCAGAGACGCGCACGTGTGGCGCAGGTCATGGAAGCGGACTTTCCGGACTCCGGCACGCGCGCACAACGTCTCGAAGGACCGGTTCAGGTTGCGCGGTTCGATGGGGGTGCCGTTCTTCGTGGTGAACACCAGGCCCTGCCCCGTGCCCTTCCAGTTGTCCCCCGCGGCCTTGCGGTCGGCTGTCTGCTGCGCGCGCTGGGCGCGGAGCGCGGTCACACATTCAGCCGGCAGCGCCACGCGACGGGCCGACCGCTGGGTCTTCGGGGCGACGATCAGCAGTTCCCCGCCGACGCGCTGTAGGGCCTGCCGAACGGTGAGTACACCGTCATGAAGGTCCACGTCCGACCAGCGCAGCCCCAGTAGCTCACCGCGCCGCAGGCCGATACGGACTGCCAGTTCGTAGGCGGCCCACAGCCGGTTGTCACGAGCTGCGCCCAGGAGCTGACGCCCCTCCTGGACCGTCAGTGGTTCGATCTCGCGCCTCGTCCCCATGCCCAGCTCTACGTTCCGGGCCACGTTGCGGGGCAACTCGTCTTCGCGCACGGCGTGCTGGAGAGCAGCCCGCAGGATCACCAGCAAGAAGCGCACGGTCCGATCGGACGGGAGCTTCTTGCAGCACCGACCGAGGGCGCAGCAACGCCGCTTGTGCTCCGGCCGCTTCTTGTCCTTGCCCTGCGCGCAGCACTGGCACGTTGCCGCCGTCTTCGCAAGGAAGGCCCGGATGTCGCGCGCGGTGAGCCGGGAGAGCTTCTTCCTGCCGAACTCGGGCGTGACGTAGTTGCGGACAAGCGACTCGTAGTTGACGTAGGTCGTCCGGCGGACCTTGCCCTTGGCGACGTTCGCGAGCCAGTACGTCAGGTACTCGCTGACGCTCATCTTGTTGGTGGAGACCGGGAGGCCGTCCAGAGAGTTGGCCTTGAGCTTGGTCAACTTCTCGTGGGCGTCGTCCCAGGTCTTGCCGTAGACACTGCGCCGCTTGTACGTGCCGTCTGTCGTGAGGACATATGCGCTCCCCTCCCAACGTCCGTCCTTGCGCTGGTAGATGGTGCCCTCGTTGTTGGCGTTCTTCTTCGGCTTGGACATCAGGCAGCTTCCTGTTCGGTCCGGAGGGATATGTAGTCGTCCACGGCTGCTTCGCTGATGCGGCGGCAGCGGCCGATCTTGAAGGAGGCCAGTTCGCGGGAGCGGATCAGGTCGTGTACCTTCCAGCGGCTGACACCGAGGCGACCGGCGACCTGGTCCACCGTGAGCACGGCCGTTGTCATGCGGGCACCGGTCCTTCCCGGCGGATGCCTTCTCGGTGGGCCAGAACGTGGCGGACCTGGGCGGCGAGGAGTTCTTCGCCGGGGCTGTAGCCCAGGCCGAGGTACTGCCAGGAGGACTCGCTGACGAGGGTGGTGGTCTGCTCGCGTTCTCGTGGCGGCAGTTCCGCGAGGATGCGTGCGTGTGCGGCGGCGGTGCGCCACGTGCGGCGGACGTTGCGAAGCGCGCCGAGGGTGGTGGAGTAGCGGCGGGACTTGGTGGAGAAGTGGCCCCGGAACCCGAGCATGTGGGCCCACTTGCGGAGGTTGAGGTGGGCGAGTGCGGGTGAGCCGCCGAGGTCCCATGCGGTGCGGATGATCTGGCGGATGTGCTGCTGGACGACGAGGTGACGTACGGGGAAGCCTTCTCCGGTGCCGTCGCATGCGACGCAGTCGGCGCGGCCGGTGGGCGTGGTGCGGAAGCCGCGCCCTTTGCAGTGGGGGCAGGTGACGGTTCGGTCTACGGTGCCGGTGTCTTCGGCGCCTTTGGTGACGTACTTGGCTACGTAAGCGGCGACCTTGTGGCCGGTGAGCTTGTCCGAGTCGGTGCTCATGGGCCGGATGCGGATCTGTTCGCCGAAGCGGAAGACGCGCCGTCCCACGGTCTCGTCATCCTCCAGGGCGACGGTGACGGCCTTGACCGCCGGTGCGATGGCATCGGTGAGGACATCGGCGGTGGCGTTGGCCGGCGGGGACTCGGTGCCGCCTTCGGGACCGTCGAGACGGATGACGGCGTGGTAGTGGATCAAGCCGCGCTTCTGGTACTCGGCGACCTTGGCGAAGGAGATTCGCAGCACCTTGTTCAGCGCGGCGACGTTCTTCAGTTTGAGTTCGGCGGCGATCTGGCGGCGCAGATAGGTGGTGAAGCGGGCCCACAGGGCGGAGGCGTGGGCGTTCCACAGCACCGCGCCCGCGTAGTCGTAGGTGCGGGGATCGACAGGTGTACCCAGCTCCGGATCTTCGGCCGCATGGCGGTGCCCACACTTGCAGGTGAGACGGGTTCCCCGGCTGTTCTTGTCACGGTTGTGGACCGGGCCGAAGGAGGGGGCGGTGAGAGTGAGGAAGATCCGGGGGTGCTTGGCAACGTCCTCGGGGGTGCCTTTGCCGCCGGTCAGACCGGCCTTGATCAGGTGGTAGGTGTCGGCGGCGTAGACGCGCGAGCAGGCCGGGCAGCGGGAAGCGCGGCGGTTGCCGCAGGAGACGAGGAGTCGGCCAGTGGGGTGGTTGAGGGTGGAGAAGACGTGGAGGGCTTCTCCGGTGTCAGCGTTGAGGGTGGCGGAGTAGCCGGTGAGCTGGACGGGGCTGGTGCAGCCTTGAAGGCGTTCGATTTGCTGCTGTACCTGGGGGAAGCCGGGGTCGGCGGCCAGCGCTAGCAGGTCACGAAGGCCCGGGGTCAGGGCGGGGGCGGTCATCGCGGCGGGTCCTTCCAGGGCGGTTGAGGGCGTGCGGGGAGGGGGTCCCGGCCAGGGGGTGGTGCGGGCAGGGGTGTCCCCATCCGGGACTTCTCAGGGGGTGCGGCGGGGCGATTCAGCCGTCGAGCTGAGCGGCGAGCGTGACGGCCAGGTGGGGGGCGATGCGCAGGCGCGCGGCCAGCTCGGGGGCAGTGATGGGGCGGTCGTGTTCGCTGCGGTGCGCCTCGGCGATCCGGCGTCCGGTTTCCAGCAGCGCGGCCGGGAGAGGACGGGCGGCCGGGGAAGCCGTCGGTGTTCTCGCAGGCCCGGCGGGGAGCGTGACCGACTGGGTTACGGCGGCTCTTGCGGGTTCGGCGGCCGCGGTCACCGTGCTGGTTGCCGGTGCTTGCTCGGAGTGGGTGGTGTGGAAGTGGCCGAGGAGGAGGGGGCCGACTTTGCCCCAGCCGAGCAGGAGCAGGGGGGCGACGGTGTCGAGGGCGGCACGTCCGTAGTGGTGCACGGTGAGGGGTTCGGCGATGTTCAGGGCGAGGGTGAGCAGGCCGCACAGGTGCATCAGCCGTGTGGCCGGGCGCAGTTCGCGGGCGGGGACTCCTTGGAGGGTGAGGTGGCGCAGGGCGACCAGGAGGCCGACGACGGACAGGTCCACCATGGGGGCGATCAGGGGGGCGATGGGGTGGGCGATGCCCAGGCGGAGTGCGAGGGCCCAGACGTTCCCGAAGGAGAAGGTGAAGGCGAGGGTGGCGATGACCGCCATCACGGTGGTGACGGTGGCTTGCGTCAGGGTGTCGGAGTGGGCGGCCATCGCGGGTGTTCTCCCTTCTTCTTCTGGGTGGGTTGCTGTTGGGTTATCGGGCACGGTTGCGCGGGCGGGTGGGGCCACCGGGCCGCTTGGTCAGTCGGGGCGAGGGGATGGGGTGGTGGTCGAGGAGCTGGGCGGGGTCGGCGGTGAGGTGTGCGGTGGTTTCGGCGATGTGCGCGACGTGGTCGGGGTGGACGAGGGGTGTGCGCACTCGGGTGAAGCCGGGGCGTCCCGCGACCGACATGGAGGCCACGCCGACGTAGAGGGGGTCTTGCAGGGCGACCGGGTCGGCGTCGGGCCAGTTCCGGATGTCCTCCCCGAGGGCGGCGACAGCGGCGTCGGCGGTCTTCTGAGCGAAGGACATCCCGACCGGGCACACGTCCCGGATGAACGTGGGGATAGCGTCCCCGGTCGCCTTCTGCGTGGCCAGGATGACCACGACTCCGACACTGCGGCCTTTCTTCACCAGGTCTTCCACGAGCCGGGCGTTCTCCGCAGCCAGCGCGGCGAGCTTCTTCGTCTTCGGGTCGGTGCCCTTGTAGTCACGGAAGTAGGTGTGTGCCTCGTCGATGACGAGTACGACCAGCGGCCACGCCGTGGTGGGGCCGCCGTGCCACATGTTGGGCCGCCCGAGTAGCCGGCGGATGCTGGTGGAGCGGCGCCGCCGCAGGTCAACCAGCCGCTTGAACAGTGCGTTGGCCTCTTCCAGGTCATCCCCGACGAACGCGAAGCAGCGTTGGACGATGTCGGCGTAGTCGCCCTCGTCCGCAGAGGTGACCTTGCCGTCCGCGACCGCGAACTGCACCGCCCCGGAGGGCGCCAGCGCACAGAACAGACGGGCGACCAGCGACGTCTTGCCGTAGCCGGGCAGCCCGGCCACCGTCATGCCGGGGATGTTGGACATGCGCAACGCCACCGGTTCGGCGTACTCGTCCACCCCGAGATCCCACACGCTCACGTCGGGCGGCTGCTTGCCGTCGGGGCGGAAGGTGGTGGGCACGGTGATGGGGTCGGTGCGCACCGCCCGCATGCGGACCTTGCCGGGCCCGTTGGGCAGGACCGATATGCGGACCGCTCCCCATGCGTCGGCGAGGTAGGGGGCGGCTTTCGTGTACTCGGCCAAGCCCACCTGGGGCAGGCAGGTGGCGTCCACGATGACGCCGAACTGATCGGGTTTCGTGGTGAGTTTGGGCGTGAGCACGCGGGGCTTGGGCGTCTGCCCCTCCTTGGTCTGCAAGGAGGCGAGGAAGGTGGGGGTCTTGTCGGTGACGGACAGGCCCGCCATGGGGGCCAGGCGCCGCCACCTGCGGCGGATGCGGTGCGCCTGCCGGATACTGGCCCGCGTGGAGGTGTCGGCCCGCAGGTAGCGCACGACCACGAACACCCACCAGGCGAGCAGTCCGACCGCGCAGGCCACCGCCAGCAACAGCCAGTCCCGTTCGATGCTTTCGGGGTTCACGATGATCCCTCCCGGTTGTCGTGGAACAGGAACCCGGCCAAGGCCGTTTCGAAGTTCGCCCAGTCGTAGGGGTTGTCCAACGGCGGGTAGCCGTGAGCGACCAGCAAGGCCGCCATGGACTTCACGAGCTGTTCGCTGAACCGCTCATCGGGGCCCGTGACCGTGAGCGGATACGCCCGAGGCGGGCCGAAGGTGAACCGCTGGTGCTCGCCGGTCACTTCTGCGCCTCCGAACCCTTGGGCCGGGCCTGTCCGGCCGAGGCCAGGGCGGGGGCGGTGAGGAGTTCGATGCGCTCGGCCCGGTAGGACAGGCCGGTGTTGATCTGCCCGTTGAACCCCGGGGTGCCCCACGGGGAGCAGACCAGGCCCACCGGCCGCACCTGCGTTCCCGGCACCGCACCCTCCGGAACCTGAGACTGCGGAACGGTGATCTTGATGACCTGGGCGCGCCCGTCGGACACCTCGGTCAGCGAGATCACCGCCATGGCCTCAGCCGTAACGGAGTTGAACACCTGCACCGCAGGGCTCTTCCCGTCGTCGCTCTGCCGCATCTTCGGCGCCGCCGGAAGCGCCACCAGGAACAGCGAGCCGTCCACCTGCACACGTGCCATTGCGTTTGCCATGTCATGCCTTTCTCGTGTCCCGGCCACAGCGACCGAGGAGCGTCCAACTGTTGTACCTAGCTCGGGCTAGCAGTGTCAAGTGAGGCTAGCTCGGTCGCCGTGGGTGGTGATGGGGTTGCCTGTACTAGCCCTGCTAGGGCGCGCTAACGTGGATGGCATGACTGTCTCCGCCAACGACCCGCGCGCGCCGTATCTCCAGGTTGCCGAGGTCCTGCGTGAGGAGATCAAGGCCGGCAAGTACGCCGGAGAGCGTCTGCCGTCCTACCGCGAGCTGGAAGAACGCTTCGGAGTGGCGAATATGACCGCCCGCAGCGCGCTCCGCGTCCTTCGCGAGGAGAACGTCATCTACACCGTGCCCGGGCGCGGCAGCTTCGTCACCGAGCCCCTGCGGAGGCAGCCGGGCGACCGGCCCGCCGTGTACGACTCGCCAGGTGTCCAGGAATTCCTGCATGAACAGGCGAGGCTGTGGAAGGAAGCTGAACGCCACGAGCTGGAGGAGCCGGAAACTCAGGCCGTCGAGACAGAGGCAAGCCTCACCGACGTACTGATCACGATCCGTGATGAAATGCGCGCGATGAACGCCGAACTGCGGGAACTCAAAGCCCAAGTGGCCGAACTCACCGAATCCCGCGCCCCCCACACCGCGAAGCGCCCCCCGTCCAAGCAGACTCAGGCCATGCGTGAGAAGCTTCGCAACGCGCGTGACCGCTCTGCGCAGGACTGACCGCTTCCAGATCCGCGCGCAACTCCGCCATCCCTGACCTGAGCGACTTCGCCAGGACCAGTATCTCGCCCAGAATCTCCCGGTCCTGCTGCCTCATCGCCCCGCCCTTTCATCCTGTCCGTACAGCCCCTGCATGTTCCGTCGCCCCGATTCTCCGAATGCGACCGCCGAGCGGCCCCGGCAGCACCCCCAAGTCTCCGGAGCATCCCCGGTTACGGGAATCCGGGATCTCGTGCTATGCGGCAGCCCTACGCGACAACCCGCCCCGCCCTGCCCGCTACCGCCGTGCGTCACCAGAGCCGGACCGGCCACCGAAGCCACCTCCCCCTTCTCGTCCATCCATGCCACCCACTGCCGCAGGCTGCTCCGGCGACGTCTACAAGCATCCACAGAAAACGCGTTTTGCCTGACGGTATTTTCCGTGCTATCCACCCCCGGGCGCGGCTCGATCTCCCTTCTCCCGCCACACTCGCGGCCCACCGGTGACCGGACTGTAGACCCGAATCCCGGACGCACCAAGCGCCGACGTTTCGCGCACCACCGAAATCCAGCGCTCGGTGAGACAAAGTGATTGCCTCTGAAGCCCTCTGATTGCCTCCGGCGTACCCTCATGCCGGAATCCATGTGGCACAACTCACACACTGCACCGGTCATGTTTGCTCCGTTTCGCCACCGCGCCGACACCTCCTGACGTACAGCCATCCTCGTTGCCCTCAAGCAAGGAACCGCCCCAATCTGGCTCCGGGCCCCGAGGGTTGAGACACCGATCGCTTCCGTGCTCCGCCCGGCGGGAACTTGGCTATGCGCAGCAAGGGCCGAAGAGCCGACCGACAGACCCATCTTCAAATCCCCACCCTGTGGACAGCGCCCGGCCGCCACCGGAACAGACTCCAGCAAAACGCACCACATACGCATCAACCTCCCGCGTGCCGTGAGAACCGTGCCGTTCACCCGCTACAAGTGCCGCCAAGCGACCGCGTGTGACACGAAGACGAAGAAATCTTTCGACTCTGGGCACGGCGGCACTGCGGACCGCTTGGCAGTCGATGACCGACGCCCGACACGGCAGCACGCCGACATCACTGAAAAGGGCACTGAAACCGGGGGGTGCGCATCACGGTTCAGCAACGCACTCCAGTGATGTCCCCCATGCCGCTTCCACCAACATCACTGATGCAGGTCAAGGGCTCTCTCCGAGCAGACCGCCCACCAGGGCATGCCGCTTGCCTGCGCAGTGCAGTGATGTTGGGGCTCGCTACACACCCCCACGCCACGCGCCCACCGCTCCGCAGCACTGGCGGGCAACACGCCAGCAGTACTCAGGTCGGCAGTGCTCCGAGCCCACACCACGCCCGAGCCGCGAGGCGCTCAGCGGCAGCCGTCAACACCGCACGGCCGAAGCGCTGTTCAAAGTTTCTTTACTGGATCAAGGGCGGCCCGCTACGCGGACCGCCGCGCGCTGGCGGCCAGGGCCGCCGCCGCTCCTGTCTACCGCCCCGCTCACGCCGGCCCCCACCGCTCAGCGCGCGACAACAACGACAGCAGACAGCCCACAACCCCGCACAGACCCCACCCAGCACCAGGCCAACAGCCCAGCCAGCCCCACCCAGCGCCAGCCGACAGGTACGGCACGAACGCAGCCGCCCGAACATGGCCGCCGCGCCACCACGCCACGCCGCGGCCACAAACCACGAAGCGTGGCTAAGCCGAGCGGGGGCACAGCGAGACACACGCGCGCCACACCGCCCGGCCAACCCGCCGCCCTGGCTCACTTTCCGTGGCTGAGCATTGAACACCCCAGGACGCATGCAACGGCGCGGAATTAAGCGAACGTTTACAAAGGAATGATCAAGCCGAAGAAACAAGAAGAATATGAGCGATCGGCACTCGTGGATACCTGGCCGCGCGTCAAATAGTCTTCCGAAAGGGAGGCTCAGCCTTTGAGTGGGAGATCGGCCACCATCAAGGCGTACAGAGGGGAGTCTGCAAAGGGGCGCGATTCGCCAACCTTGCGGTAACCCCAGGACTCGTACAGGGCTTGCACCCGAGGATGAGTGGAGTCCACAGAGAGAGCGGCCATCGCCTCCGGCCGTCCGTCGAGGATCGCCCTGTGCAGCTCGTCCGAGACGCCCAGTTTGCGCCACGCCGGACGGACCATCAATTCCGAGAGGGAGAACGTAGAGGGATCATCTGGCGCATTCATGAACGGACGCCACCACTCGCGGCCTTCCGTGGCCGGAGCACCGTAGGCGTACCCAACGGGCTCGTCGCCCTCGTACCCGACTACGCAGGCGAAGTCCCTACGTCCACCCCACTGGTCCACAAACCACGGGAAGCGACGGTGAAACTCGTCGTCCATCTGGTCAGCGAAAGCATCGGCGTGTACGTCGATCAGCATTTGCCTGATCGACGGCAGATCCTCAGTGGTGTACCTGCGCAGCTCGGTCACGTCGGCTAGATCCATTCGGTTCGGAAGCGATCTGCCCACTCGATGGCTGTCCGGGAGTCGGGAGCCCTCGTCAGTAGATCGCGGTGGAAGTCCCCGATCAAGGAGCGTAGACGGCCCGGGAGCGGGTGGCCATCCATCAGTTCGAAGACCTCCTCGGCCTTGGCGCAGCCTTGCTCGGCTTCCCCCTGGTGCAGAAGCGAGATCGCCAGCCGAGCGGTCACGGAGGCCCTGTTACGTCGGAACTGGTCAGGGAGGACAGCAAGGGCCCGGTACGAGGCCGCTTCCGCTTCCGCCGGCCGGAAGAGGTCCTGCTGCGTACTCGCCACCACGGAGTACAGCTCCCCTGGGCCGAAGAAGGACACCCAGGTCGGGCGATGGGCGTGCGTGACCTTGCCCAGAGCCTCTTCGGCGTAACCAATGCTACGGAGGGTGGACTGTCGATCGCCCAAGGCCGCATGCCCAACAGCGGCCTGTGTGTGCCCAAGTGCCGCGTACATCGGGTCGCGGCGGGCAACCCCTGTTCGCTGTGCGGCTTGTGCTGCCGCAAGGGAGTCCGCGTAGCGATGGGTGTTGAACCCGAGCATGGCCAGGGTCTTCCACACGCGCAGCTCGGTCACGCTGTCCTGCGCCATGCCCGCCAGGACAAGAGCGGAGTCAAGGTGTTTCCTTGCTCGGGCAAAGGCCCGGGCGTCGAGAGCTGTCCACGCGGCTGTTGCTGTCAGGTCCGCCGCCAGGCTGAAGAGTCTCCGGCGGATGGCCTGCGTTGCGGTTCCCTGCTGGAGTCCCAGAGCCTCGGATGCGGCGCTCAAGGCTGCCCGCTCAAGCTGGTCGTGCCCGCCTTGTTCCTGGTCCAGGGCGTTCAGGGCATCGAGCTTGCGGCGGATGGCCGACACCTCCGGGAAGCCGACTGTGGGCGTGGCGCCAAGGAGTGGTGACGCGGCTACGGCAGTGGTGCCGTTGAGGAACGACCTGCGGTTCACGGGCTGCTCCGTAGTACGTACGGGACTGGTCTGAGCTGGCGGTTCGAAGCCCAGCTCTTCCAGGGAACACCCAAATACTGCCTCCAGGGCAAGCCGTGTGCGTTTCCAGGGGCGCCGAATCTTTCCGGTTACCCAGTACCTCACCACACGGTCGCTGACGGTCCCCTCTTCACCGCGCGCCCGTAGCCAGTCGTTCAGCGCCTCAGCTAACTCAGCCTGCGTGAAGCCCGCCTGGGCGATCTTGCGCTGAAGCAACTCGTTGCCTGTCACAACACCCACGGTAGTGACGGTGTTACGCCGGGGTGAAGGTGTCAAGAGGCAGCACTCTCAAAAGTTTCCGGTTGTCTGCGAGTGCACGCGGCGCGGTGCTTCCTCCCGAGGCACCTCGTCAACTCGTTCACTGACAGGGCAACAAGTTGCTCCGGCGTCCAGTCGAGGCGCCCCGTCGTCGGTGAGAGGTGTGACCATGGCTGCCAGCTTCCTTCAATGCAGGCTGGATCTGGCCTGCGAGCCTTCCGCCGTCCACTTTGCTCGGAGCCACACCCAGGACGTCTTGCAGAAATGGCAGATGCCTGAGGAGGTGTCCTTTGACGCTGGGACAGTCGTCTGTGAGCTGGTGACCAACGCCGTTCGCCACGCCGGCCAGGCCGCCATACCGTTCAAGAAAGATGGCGGACAGCCCCCCGTTCCCCAGTGTGCTTTGACTCTCTGGGTGGCGAACACCCGTCTCCACATCGGGGTGTGGGACCAGAGTGTCAAGCGTCCCGTGCCCCGACCACCCTCGGCTGAGGCGGAGAGCGGTCGTGGGCTCCTGCTGGTTGCGGGGCTGACGGAGGGGCAGTGGGGCGCGGTTGGCACGGCGCCCGAAGGGAAAATCGTCTGGGCGGCTCTGCCTCTCCCCGCTTCCTACCGCCGTCGCCTGGCGCTCGGCTGGTTATCCCGGGGCGCCAGTGAGGCGGTGAGCGCGTGACCACGTTGCCGGTGCTTACCGCCAGCACCACGCCGGCCACGCTGGCCCGCTTGAGCACGGCACTGCGCACAAGCCTCGGTGCGGACCTGCTCGGGGACCTGGACACGGTCCTTGACGAGCTGGACGAGGTCCTGGACCCGCACACCGACCTGACGGACCAACAGGTCGCCGACATGTCGGGGGGCTTGCACTCCACGCTCCGCGCGATGCTGCACCTGGCGACGCCCAGCCCTGGGCATTTCCACCTCACCCGCGGACTTCTGTTGGAGCGGCGCCCCGAATCCGACGCGGAGGCACTGGGCTACACCCGACGCTTGGCTATTGCTGTCCTAGACCTCGCCGATGAAGCCGCGAAGAGGGCGCCTCCGTAACCCCAGGACTCCCACCGTCGCTTGTGCCACGGCGACGGTGGGGCACCACCCTTCCCCGGCCCCCCTGCTGGCCGGGGAAGGCCACATCTCCACCCCCGTCGCAGCCTCTTCCTCTCTCTACCATCCCTCGGTCCGGAGGAAGAGGTGCGACCCACCCCCCGCGGCGGCGGGGGTGGAGACCCAACCCCTTGTAGCTCAGTCAGGAAGAGTCCGATGCGCCTGAGCCTCAATCCATGATCAGGCAGAGCAGACGCGCGGAGACCCCGGTTCGAGTCCGGGCAAGGGGACGAATTCGCAACGTCACTCAGGAGCCGCCGCCCGTCGAGGGATTGGGGAGAACCGATGCCCATACCGCAAATACAACGACCGATCTGCGGCCAGCGCACATTTGTCCCGGAAGCCCTGGCGCCAACGGTGCTCAATCTTGCCCACGGCGCACAGGGAACGAACTGTCGATACACAGAAGACGACTTGCTCGACACCCTGATCTGCACGCTTGAACAGCACCCGCAACGGTCCGTCCACCACGGTGTCGTCCTGAACCTGCGGGGCCCGCACGCAGGCACGATATGGGCTCTTTGGCGGGACCATGGCGAACCGCAGGCCGCTGTCCTACTCCCTGACTGCTTGGCCACCAATGGGGAGGATTTCTGTTCCGAATTCCAGTCCCACTGGGGTGCGCACAGTTGGGACCTCTACGACTGACCGTGCACCGCCCATCCCTTGTAGCTCAGTCAGGAAGAGCCCAATGCGCCTGAGTCTCGCTCCAGATCAGGCAGAGCAGGCGCGGAGACCCCGGTTCGAGTCCGGGCAAGGGAACGGCGCCCCGAAGAGGCGCCGAGCCGCCTTGACAATGCGGCTTGCGGAAATTTCGTTGACTACTGGAGTGAAAATGAGCCGGGGTAAGAAGACCGACGTGCACACGGGCGGCGCCACGACTAACTGGGGCGTGCGCAAGGATAAGACGGCGGTCGACCCCAACCCGAACGGCAACCGCGCCGAGAGGCGCAAGGCCGAACGGGAGGCGAAGAAGACCAACTAATGAGGCCCCCGATCCTCCGCTTATTGGCGACCAAATCCGGAATTTTGGGTTCCGACACGGACCCGATACCGCGTACTCCGCCAAAGCGGCCTCCTCGCATATCGGTCGGCGTTGCTCGCCTCTCGTTTCTGTCGATCGGTATCTCCCTGTAGAACCCACGAGCCCCTGAGCCTTGGGGACAGCACCACCCAAGCTCAGGTCGACTCCCGCGCCAACCGGGTGCGGGTGAGCAAGGTCAGTGCACAACCATCCGATTCTGGAAGGGGTACGACATGCCCGTGAAGATCGTGGTGCCGATCACCGAGCCGGCCATCTCCGATGACACCCTCAGCAGCCTGGTGGCTGCCGTCAAGGAGGACCCGACCGGTGTCACGGCCGGTGTGAAGGCGCGCGTCGTCGCGTCCCAGAGCGACCTGAACAACTGCATGATGGGCGGCTGGACCGCCTGACCGGCAGCCTGACGCTCTGACTCTCAAGCGTGCCCGGGGCGGTCTCGCCGTCCCGGGCACGTGCCAGGCCACCTACAAGGGGGGACACTCCTCGTGCACTTCATGAACCTGGGCCACACCTACGAGAACACCGCGCGGTTGGTCTCCGTGCTGAGCAACGAATACCCGTCGGCGGACAACCTCCCGATGGCGTACCGCAAGGCGATCAACGCCCTCCGCCCCCTGCCTGCCCACTACAACGACGACAAGAACAACAATCATGCCGCCATCACGTTCGAGGACGGGGATTGGGCGGACCACTGCCTCAAGCACGGCATCTTCGCCCACATCTTCGATGGAGCTACCCCAAGCGACGAGGCCACCCGCAAGCGCTGGAAGGCAAACATCGCTGCGGCGCTCCGACACCTTGAGGAGATGAGTCCGGGCCTTTACCGCATGGTGCGGCTGCTGGTGACGGACATCGTGGTTCTGAACTCGGGGGCGGACGGAGGCGGTTCCGCCTCTCAGATGCCCGGCGTCGTGGTCATGAGCCCCGGCCCGGAGTGGGAGGTGCCGCAGTACGCCGAGTGCCTGACGCACGAGGCGATGCACCTCAACCTGTTCGTGGCGGACATGGTGTACGGCACGTTCAAGCTCCCGTCCTCCGGCCTGGAGGCGGACGAGCACCGCGCACTGTCCGCCGTCAAGATCGGCCAGCGGCGGCCCCTGGACAAGGCGTTCCACGCCGCCGCGGTGACCGTGCCCCTGATGTACCTGCAACACCGGCGAGGTACTACAACCCTGATCGACCTCTACACGGGGTCCCTTCGGGACGCGTGCGCGGACCTCTCCACGCACCGCGGCACGTTCACCGACTACGGTGCGATGCTTCTGGACGAACTGTGCGGGTTCGCGGCCGGCATCGACTTCGCGCACGCAGCCGAGACGATCACGGACCCCGGTCACGCGGGATACCGGCCCTCGGTAGCCGCTTAGGCGAAAAGTCATCTCTACTCGAAGTTGATACCAACTTCACGTGCCAGGCTCAGGGCCAGTTCCATCGACCCTGGGCCTTGCACTGTTGCGCCCTTGAAGTGCGCCACACCACCCACGTCAACGAGAGTCGAGTTCTCGAACCGAACCGTCCCCATTTTGACATTGGCGAACTGCGACCCCGTAAGGTCGCAATTTGCGAACCTCACGTTGTGCATCTCTGCGAACTGGAAGTCTGCCCCGCTCATACGGCAGTCGATGAAGGCCACGGCAAAGAGCTTGGCGCTCCGGAACATGGCAGGTGCGATGGTGCAGTTCTCGAACCTCACATCACGGAGAGTGCCAGCCTTCCATGAGGAACCCGTCATCCGGCTGCCGGTCACCGTGCAGCGGATCAGCGAGACATCCTGAGCGGACACCTCGGCGAAGTCACAGGTGGAGATACGAGAGTCACTGATCTGACTGCGGATCATCCTCGTACCAGTGAAGCGTAGGTTCTCGAACGCGCACCCCTCGACTTCCAGGGCCTCAACCTCTCGGCCAATCAGATGTTCGCCGTCGAACAGGGCGCTCTTGATAATGGCGTCGTCCTCAAAGTCGTCTCTAGGCATCTCGGCGACGCGAAGGTTGCCGGAGATTCGTGGTGCGTCGGGGTTCTTAACCCGGGCAACCTTGCCAGCCTGACGAGCGATTTGAGGCATGTCGTAGCGATCCGTTCACCGAGTGAGTTGGAGTGCTCAGAGTCTACGAGAACTCGGGTCGATAGACCGGCGCTTCGTGCCGCACCGCTTGAATGAATGAAATTGCTCGGTTGGCTGGAGTCGGCCCGATCGTCGCTCCCCCCGGCGGCAGTCGGCTCCGGGAGGTCGGCTACACCGGGCCTGACGATCGTGAGTCGGACGTTGCGTCCCACGTACGTTGAGAGCGAGCACCATCGCTCATAGCTGACGGCAACAGTGACGGCAACGACGGCACACAGAGGCCGACGCTCACCGTCAGCGACAACCAGGTAGTCAGGCTGGAGGCAGCTTCCCCAAGTGGTCGCCCGATCCTACGGATCAGAAGGTTGCAGGTTCGAATCCTGCCGAGTGCACAGCAGGCCAGAGGCCCTGTGGAGTGATCCACGGGGCCTTCGGCGTTGGTGGCGGGCAGCGGGTGGTGGCGCGGGGCAACGCCGCGCGGCCGCAGGGGTGTTCGCCGGGCGCGGGGGCGCCGGGGGGCGGTGGGGCTGCGGCCGCGGGGCGGGCGGGGTCAGTACCAGGCCTTCTTGTCCTTGGGGCGGGGGCGCTCCTTGCCGTCGATGCCGGTGTGGCGGCCCCGGGAGCGGATCTCCACGGTGTTGCTCCGCCTGGGCCCGGACTTCATCGCCACGGCCAGCTTCTTCATGTGGGCGAGCTGCTCCTCCTCGGCCCAGGCGCCGGCCGGTTCGGGGGAGGAGCCGTCCCAGTAGGCGTGCGGGGCCCAGTTGTCGCGCTTGCCCTCGACCTCCTCCACGGCGCCGCCCAGGCCCTGGCGGGTGACCGCGCCGCGGTGGGGCTCGGCCTCGCGGCGGGACTTGTCCTTCAGGGGCGGCGCGGTCCGCATGGTCGCCGTCACCAGCGCCTGGGCGGCGTGCCGCCAGGAGTAGCCCTTGAGCAGCTCGTACAGCTCCTCGGCCTCGGCCCGCGCACCCGGCAGGTTGCTCCGCAGGCCCTCGATGGCCGCCGCCCACGCCTGCGCCCGCGCGTCGGCGCCGCCCGCGACCTCCTTGCCGCCGGCGGAGTCGACCTCGAAGGGGGCGTCGACCACGCCCGTGAAGGAACCGCTGGTCACCTGCGACAGGAACTGGGCCGCGCCGCTCTCCCCGTTGACCAGGACCGGCAGGGCGCGGCCGGCGCCCTCGGTGGCGACCAGCCCGAAGCCCTCGTGCAGCGACGGCATGATCACCGCGTGGGTGGTCTCCCGGTCGTGCTCCAGGTCCGCCGGGTTCTTGCTGAAGGGGAGCATGGTGACCCCGCCCTCGCCGTGGGCGTCGACGATCGCCTTCCACTTGGCGTACTTCTCCGGGTCCTCGTGCGGGTCCGGAGTGCCGCGGATCGTCATGTGGACGTCGAGCCCGCGGCCGCCCTGGTTCTGCGGGCGGCGCAGGATGCCGATCGCCTGGACGGCCGCCTCGACGCCCTTGATCTCGTCCGAGGCCCGCCCGGGCAGCAGCACCTTGAGGGTCCGCGGCAGGTGCACCTGGCCGTCGGCCTGCTGGGCCACGGGCGAGGCGACCGGCGTGCCGACCTCGGTGCCCGGCACGAAGTCGTGCAGCGCGGGGACCCGCAGCACGCCCTCCGAGAGCCGTTCGGCCTCCTTGGCGAGCAGCGTGCCCACGCCGGCCACCAGGTCGGCCTGCTGCATGGCCTTGCGCTCCTTGATGGCCTTCTCGGCGCCCTTCTTCGGCTCCTTCTTGATCTTGTCCAGCCGTACGGGGCTGGTGTGCAGGAAGTGCACCACGCGTGCGCCCGGGTACCAGGAGTCGCGGATCTTCTGGGCGGCGGGACCGGAGAAGCGGGAGTGCCCGATGACGATGTCGAAGGCCTTCGCGGACGTCGGCAGCCCGTACTGGTCGGGCGAGCCGCCGGCCACCTTGTCGAGGCGGTCGCGGCCCTCCTTCACCCCGGGGACCGAGGCGTTGACGATGCGGACGCCGTCGTGCTGGCTGGTCGCCTTCGCGTGGTCGTAGTCCTCGCGGGCGTTGACGGTGAGCATGGTGACGTCGTTGTCGTGGTGCAGGCCCTTGACCAGTTCCATGTTGAAGACGGGCACGCCGCCGAGGCCGAGCCCGCTCTCGTCGCAGACCACCAGCACCCGGTGGCGCGGCTGTTCCGCGTCCTCCGCCGGGCCCTCGCCCGGCGACGCCACGCGCTGCACGGTGGCCGGCCGCGCCGCGCTGCGCTGCACCGGAGCGCCGTGCGCGTCGCCGTGGGCGTGCGCGTCGCCGGGCCCGTGGTCGTGGCCGTCACCCGCGTGGTGCTGCACGGGGGCCGCGGTGTCGGCCAGCCGCTCGTTGGCGCTCGCCGCCCGCTCGAAGGGGTCACCGGGGTCCGACACCCGCACGCCGTCGCCGCGGTCGGTGCCCGCGACCGGGCCCCTGCGCTGCTGGGAGACGTGGGTCAGCTCGTGGAACAGGGTGCGGTCGTCGATGCTGCCGGAGCCGGCGACGATGTTGTTGCCCACGGTGTAGGCGTGCGCGCGGACATTCGCCGCGGAGCGCTGCGCCACCGTGTCCGTGTGCAGCCGCACGTCGGAGAAGTCCTCCTTGAAGACGGACTCGGCCTTCGCGCGCCTGACCGGGTCCAGCGGTGCGCCGCCCCGGGAGGTCACGTCCTTGATCTGCGCGCCGGCGTCCGGCTGCTCGGTCTCCTCCTGGAGGCGGCCGGTGTCCCGCAGCGCCTGCACCACGGCCCCGTTGCCCGCGCTGCGCTGGAGCGCGGCCAGGCCCGGCCGCGGTGCGGAGGCCGGCGGCCGGGACGGTGGCGCGGACCTCGCCGCATGGTGTTCGTCCCGGGCCTTGCGCATGGCCATCGCCGTCCTCGGTGTCGGTGGAGCTCTCCACCGACACACGTTAGGGTCGCGCGCGGCTCGCCACCACGCCAAAGAGGGCAGCCTTGGGGGCAGTTGCAGGGGCGACAGGGGCAACGCTCCTCCGCCGAACTGTCGGTGAACTCTGGCCGACGGCTGCCCCGGGGGAACTGCGGCGCCGCCGGACGGAAGGGATCGGCCCCGCCCGTCGTTGGAGACGTGTGCGCGGCGGGAGTTCGCCGGTGCGCACCCGGGCGGAAGGGCGGTCACGTGATGCGGGCAGTGCGGTTCCACGAGTACGGCGGGATCGACGTGCTGCGGGTGGAGGAGGTGCCGCGGCCGGCGCCGGGTGCGGCACAACTGCTCGTGGAGGTGCGGGCGGCCGGTATCCAGCCGGGCGAGGCCCATATCAGGCAGGGCGCGCTGCACGACCGGTGGCCGGCGGTGTTCCCGTCGGGGCAGGGCAGCGACCTGGCGGGTGTGGTGGTGGCGGCCGGGTCGAGCGCGCGGGGCTTCCGGGTGGGGGACGCGGTGCTGGGCTTCACCCATCGCCGGGCGAGCCACGCGCAGTTCGTCGTGGTGGACGACGTGAACGTGGTGGCCGTCCCCGACGGGCTGGGCTGGGAGGTGGCCGGGTCGCTGTACGTGGCCGGCACGACCGCGTACGCCACCGTGTTCGCGGTGGACCCCGGACCGGGGGACACCGTGGTGGTGTCCGGCGCGGCCGGCGGCGTCGGGTCGCTGGCCGTCCAGCTGGCGCGGCGGCGCGGAGCCGCGGTGATCGGTCTGGCGAGCGGACGGCACCACGCGTGGCTGCGGGCGCAGGGCGTGGTGCCGGTCCCGTACGGGGACGGGGTGGCCGAGCGGGTGCGGCAGGCCGCCGCCGGCGGCCGGGTCGACGCGTTCATCGACACGTACGGGAACGGATACGTGGCGCTCGCCGTGGAGTTGGGGGTGCGGCCGGAGCGGATCAACACCATCCGGGACTGGCGGGCCGCGACGGAGATCGGTGCGCGGACCTACGGCGAGGGCGCGGCCGCGTCCGCGGTCGTCCTCGGCGAACTCGCCCGGCTCGCCGCCCGCGGGGAATTGGAGGTGCCGATCGCCCGGACCTACCCGCTCGACCAGGTGCGGGAGGCGTTCCGGCAGCTGGAGGAGGGCCACACCCACGGCAAGATCGTCCTGCTTCCCTGAGCCGGATGCCGGATGCCGGATGCCGGGGCGCGGAAGCGCGGGAAGCGCCGGACGCGGGCCTGCGCGGCGGGGGCTACAGGGGCGGGATCTCCTCGTGGCCGGTGGCGAAGGCGGTGACCGAGGTGAGGGCGGCGGCCGGGCCGCCGGCCAGGCGGATGCGCAGCTCGTCGGTGCGGACCGCCGGGAAGGCGTGCACCCGCCGGACACCGACCGTCCGGCCCGAGGCGACGACCCGGTCCGCCGCGAGGATCTCGTGGTGCTCGATGTGCTGCCCGCCGGTCAGCTCCTCCCGCAGTTCGAGGTGGTCGGCGGTGACCGGTGCCGGGAAGCGCGCGAGGACGGTGCCGTCGGCGCGGGCGGTCAGCTCGGCGGGCAGCGGGGCGGCGAAGCGGCGGGCGAGGTCGCCGGTGAACTCCAGCAGCCGGGTGCGGTCCGCGTCGTCGAGGAGGCCGCGTCGGTCGGGCGGGACGTTGAGCAGCAGCCCGGCGCCGAGCCCCACGGAGCGGTACCAGATCGCCGCCAGGTGCTCGCGGCTCTTGAGGGTGGCCAGGTCGTCCGGCTGCCAGAACCAGTTGGCGCGCAGCGGGACGTCGCACTCGGGCGGCAGGTAGCGGGCGGCGCCCAGCTCCTCGGCGCGGTCGGCGTAGACGCTGACGCCGGTGCGGTCGGTGAGGTAGCGGCAGGGGTCCTGGGCGAGGCCGTCCTCGTTGCCGGCCCAGCGGATGGTGGGGCGGCCCATGTTGAAGACCATGGCGTCCGGCTGATGGGCGTCGACCACCTCCATCACGGCGTCCCAGTCGTACGTACGGTGCTCCGACCCGGCGCCGTCGAACCACAGCTCGGTCAACGGGCCGTAGCGCGTGCACAGTTCGGTGAGCTGGCGGGCGTAGAAGGCGTCGTAGGCGGCCGGGTCGCCGTAGCAGGGGGCGTTGCGGTCCCAGGGCGACAGGTACAGCCCGAGCCCGATGCCGGCTTCCCGGCACGCCGCGGCCAGTTCGCCGACGACGTCGCCGCGCCCGCCTCGCCAGGGTGAGGAGCCCACCGAGTAGGCGGTGGTGTCCGTCGGCCACAGGCAGAAGCCGTCGTGGTGCTTCGCGGTGAGGACGACGTACCGCGCCCCGGCGGCGACCGCGGTGTCCGCCCACTGCCGCGCGTCGAGCTGGGTGGGGGCGAAGGACCGCGGGTCGAGGGTGCCGTCGCTCCACTCGCAGCCGTTGAAGGTGTTGACGCCGAAGTGCAGGAAGAGGCCGAATCCCATCTGCTGCCAGGCGAGTTGGGCCCGGGTGGGGGTCGCCGTCATCGGGGTGCGCCTTTCAAGTGCGGGGTGCGGGGCGCGGGTGCTTGGTGTGCGTACGGGGGCCGGGTGCGCGGATGCGCGGGGGGCGCCCTCACGCGATCCGGTCGAGCCGGTCCGGCCGGACCTCGTGCCGGAAGGGCCGCCCGGCGGCGTACCGGGCCAGCTCGTCCAGCGCCGAGTGCGCCAGCCGGTAGTGCTCGTTGCCCATCGACCCGGCCACGTGCGGGGTGAGCGTCACGTTCGGCAGGTCGTACAGCGGGGAGCCGGCCGGCAGCGGGTCGGGGTCGGTGACGTCGAGGACGGCGTTCAGGCGGCCGAGGGTGACCTCGGGGACGAGGGCCGCGGTGTCGACCAGGGCGCCGCGCGCGGTGTTGACGAGGGTGGCCCCGTCCCGCATCAGGGCGAGCTGCCGGGCACCGATCATGCCCTCGGTGGCGGGCAGTTGGGGGGCGTGCAGGCTCACCACGTCGCTGACCGCGCACAGTTCGTCCAGCGCCGCCGTCCGCACCCCCAACTCCCCTGCCGCCTGCGGGTCGAGGTAGGGGTCGTGGACGACGACGGCGAGGTCGTGCGGCCGCAGCAGCTCGATCACGCGGCGGCCGATGAGCGAGGCGCCCACGATGCCGACGGTCCGGCGGTAGTTGCCGATGTCCGGGTAGCTGTGGCGCCACGCGTGGCGGGTGCCGCGCACCCTGCGGAACTCCTCGCGGATCTGCGGGATCTGCTTGTTGGCGAGGAGGATCGCGGCGACGGTGTACTCCGCGACCGGCAGCGCGTTGGCCCACGCCCCGCTGGAGACGGTCAGGCCCCGGCGCCAGCACGCCTCGGTGACCAGGCCCTTCACCGAACCGGCGGCGTAGACCACCGCCTTGAGCGCGGGGGCGGCGGCCAGCAGCTCCTCGTCCAGTACCGGCGCCCCCCAGCTGGCGAACATCACCTCGGCGTCGCGCAGTTCCGCCGCGGCCCGCCGGTCGTCCAGGTCGTGCACGATCAGCGCCGGGTCCCACACGGCGATCTCGGCGAACCGGGCCCGCGCGCGGTCGTCGAAGAAGCCGTCGGCGAACTGCGGGTCCATCGCCAGTACCGCTCGTGGTCGGCCGCTCGCGGCGGGTGTGGACGGCACCCGGGGGACGGGCATACAGGAACTCCTCGGCAGATCGGGGCAGAAGAAGGCGGAAGAAGGAAGGAGAAGCGGAAGAAGCAGAAGAAGGCATGAGGTCGGGGCGCCGCGCGCCAACCGCGCTGCGCCGAGCGCTACTTGACCGCGCCCGCGGTCAGACCGGACCGCCAGTAGCGCTGGAGGCACAGGAAGAGCAGCACCACCGGCACCACGGCGATGACCGCCCCGCAGATCGCCAGCGGCTTCATGTACGGGTCGGTCGCCGCCTGCATCGACCAGATGTAGATGCCGAGCGTGACCGGGTAGAGCTTGAGGTTGGAGAGCATCATCAGGGCGAGGAAGAAGCCGTTCCAGATCGCGGAGAACTGGAAGAGCGTCATCGTGGTGAAGCCCGACCTCAGCATCGGCAGGGCGATGGAGAAGAAGATGCGCAGCTCGCCCGCCCCGTCGATGCGGGCCGCCTCCAGCACCTCGTCCGGCACGTAGCCCGCGCTGAAGACCCGGCCGAGGTAGACCAGGAAGGGGTTGACGACCGAGGGGATCAGCACCGCCCAGACGGTGTTGACCAGGTGGACCTTGGAGGCGAGCAGGTAGAGCGGGATGGCCGTGGCGCTGGTGGGCACCAGGACGCCGACGAGCACCAGGGCGAACAGCTTCTCCTTGCCGCGGAACGCGTACTTGTCGAAGGCGTAGCCGGCGGCCACCGAGACCAGTGCGCACAGCACCGCCCCGCCGCCCGCGTACAGCAGGGAGTTCAGGCACCAGCGCAGGTAGATGCCGTGGTCCTGGTGGACCAGCCGGGACAGGTTCCCGCTCAGGTCCAGGTCCTGGAGGCTGAAGACGCCCGCCATCAGCCCGGCGCCGGTCTTGGCCGCGGCCAGCAGCATCCAGGCGGCCGGGAAGAGGGTGTAGGCGGCGGCCAGGACCAGGGCGGTGTTGACCGCGATCTTGGAGGTGCTCCAGGGGCGGCGCCGGCGGGGTGCGGCGGGGCGGTGGCCGGCGGGTCGGGCGTCCGGCTCGGTACGGGGGTCGGCGACGGTGGTCACGCGCGGCTCCACGGGTTCGAGATGCGGGTGACCGCGAAGGACAGCAGGCCGCTGACCAGGGCGATGAGCAGCGAACCGGCCGCGGCCCGGCCGTAGTCGGCGTTCTGGAACGCCTCGGTGTAGGTGTACATGTTCGGCACCCACTTGCTGGTGATGGCCGCGGCGCCGTTCTGGCTCATCATCCAGGGCTCGTTGAAGAGCTGGAGCACCCCGACGCCGGTGAAGAGCCCGACCAGGCCCAATGAGGTGCGGATCATGGGGAGTTTCACGCTCCAGGCGACCCTGGCCTCGGACGCGCCGTCGACGACGGCGGCTTCCAGGACCTCGCCGGGGATGGCCTGGAGCGCGGCGTAGAAGATGACGACGTTGTAGCCGAGCACCTCCCACAGGCCGATGTTGGCCATGCCGGGCAGGTCGGTGGTGACGCTGCTCAGGTTGAACGGGACGCCCACCGACTGGAGCACCCGCACCACCGGGCTGATGTTGGGCGTGTACAGGTACGCCCAGACCAGGGCGGCGATGACGCCGGGCACCACGTGCGGCAGGAAGAGCGTGAGCTGGAAGAACCGCTTGGCGCGGGCCAGCGCGGAGTCCAGCAGCATCGCGACCGCGAGGGCACTGGCGAGCATCACCGGGACGAACAGCACCGCGTACAGCGCCACATGGACGAAGCCGCTGCGGAAGGCCGGGTCGCCCAGTACGGAGGTGTAGTTGGCCAGGCCGGAGAAGACGGTGCTGGTGCCGCCGAAGCCGAGGCCGGAGCGGTGCGTCCGGAAGAGGCTGAGCCAGATCGCGTAGCCGATCGGGGCGAGCATCGCGGCGGCGAACAGGACGAAGAAGGGGGTGAGCAGCACGGCGGCTGCGGCGCGTTTGCGGCCGCGGGACGTGGGCGCCCGGCGGGCGGGCCACGGTCTGGCGGCCGGTTCGGGGACGGCCATGGTCCGCGGTCCTCAGTTCGCCGAGGAGACGGTCAGGCCGGCGGCCTTCATGTCGGCCGCGGTCTTGCTCTGGGCGGACTTCAGGGCGGCGGCGACGGTGCCGCCGTCGGCGACCTTGTTCAGGCCGTCGGTCAGGTGGCTGGTGGTGCTGACCATGGTCGGCCCCCACACCCAGTCGGTCTTGAGGGAGGCGGCCGCGGCCTTGAACGCCGTGTACAGGTCCTGGTCGCCGTAGTAGGAGCTGTCGAACGCCTGCTGGGCGACGTCGACCAGCTTGGGGACGGCCGGCAGCGCGCTGGAGGCGCCGCCCGCGACGCGGGCCTTGACGGCGGCGGCGTCGGTGGCGATCCAGGTGGCGAACTGAGCTGCCGCGGCGGCGTGCTTGCTGTTCTTGCTGACCGCGGAGGTGGACCCGCCCAGCGCGCCGGTGGAGGCGGTGCCGTCCCAGGTCGGCAGCGGGGCGACGGCCCAGTCCCCGGACTGCTTGGGCAGCGTGGAGGGGTTGTAGGCGGCCTGGTAGGGCGGGTCGATCAGCGCGACCTGCACGCCGCCGGCCTGGTTCGCCTGGACCGACGGGCTGACCGACGGCAGCGCGCTGACCAGGTGGTCGTCGATGAGGCCCTGCCAGTACGCGGCGACCTTCCGGGTGCCCGTGTCGTCGAAGTCGACCTTCCAGGTGTCGCCGGAGGTGCCGAACCAGCGGGCGCCGGCCTGTGCGGCCAGGGCGGCCACGGTGGGGTCGTCGGTGTTGAAGTTCGTCAGCACCGCCTTGGGGTCGGCCTTCTTCAGGGCCTGCGCGGTGGACCGGAACTGCGCCCAGGTGGTGGGGACGGTCAGGTGGTACTTGGCGAAGAGGTCCTTGCGGTAGTAGAGCATCTCGGGCTCGATGTCGATCGGCACCGCCCAGTTCTTCCCGCCGAGCTTCGTCAGGCTGACCGCGCCGGGCGTGAACTGCGAGGTGACGCTGCTGCCGACGTAGGAGCTGATGTCCTGGACGTAGCCCTGGCTGACGAACTGCGGCAGCTCGCTGTACTCGACGTTGAAGACGTCCGGGCCGTTGCCCGCCTTGACCGCGGCCATCACCTTCGCGTAGCCGGGGGCGCCGCCGGCCTCCAGCACGTACTTGACGTGGACGTCCTGGTGCGTCTTGTTGAACGCGTCGACGACCTGCTGCGCGTTCTTCGTCCAGGTCCAGTAGGTGAGCTGCACCGGCTTGCCGGCGGAGGCGCTGTCCGACGTGCCCGAGGAGCCGCCGCAGGCGGTGGCGCACAGGGCGAGGGAGGCGACCGCCGCCGCGAGTGCGACAGCGGTCTTACGAGTAGGTGCCGTCATGGCGCTGCTCCTTCGAAGCTGAGGCGAAGCACAATGACGGCCATCATTCGGTTACGTTCGATCGTTGTCAATGGGTATCGACAGAAAACGCAACTCAAGCGAAGCTAAACGCTGCTCGACTCCCGGACGTGCAGCTCCGGCAGGATGAACATCCGGCGCCGCGGGCGGTGCGGGCTGCGCACCCGCAGCACGAGCAACTCCACGGCGGTGACGCCGACTTCGTGCTTGGAGGGGGCGACCGCGGTCAGCGGGACATCGGCGAGGGCGGCGACCTCGTCGTCGTAGGAGACCACGGCGATGTCCCGCGGCACCGCCAGGCCGCGGCCGCGCAGCCGCTGGAGCAGCGCCAGCGCGTCGTTCTCCGGGTGCACGATGACCGCGTCGATCCGCCCGGCCGCCGCCGCGTCCAGGAACGTGGTCATCGGCTGGTCGTAGCTGACCGCCTCGTATCCCTCGCCGCCCAGGTCGATGAAACCGCCGTCCTCCGGCGCCGCCAGGCCCGCGGCGCGCAGGCCCGCGCGGTACCCCTCCTCGATCCACGGCGCCGTCGGGGTGTTGCCCCGCATGAGCAGCGCGATCCGCTGCCGGTCGATGTCCACCAGGTGCCGGACCGCCAGCCGCGCCCCGTAGACGTGGTCGGTGACGACGTGCTCCACGGCCGGCGCGTTCTCGTCGGGGCGGCGCTCCAGCAGGATCGTCGGCACCGGCAGTTCCTCGTGCCAGTGCGGCGCCCCGGGCCGGCCCACCTCGCCGGAGGGCGCGATCAGCAGCCCGTCGATGCCGCCGTCGATCATCTGCCGGGCCTGCGCGTGCTCCTCGCCGGGGTCGTAGTCGGAGACCCGCAGCACCAGGCGGGCGCCCTGCGCGGCCGCCGCCTCGCGCGCCCCCTTGATCACGTCCGGGTAGTAGTAGCTGGCGGACGGCACGATCATGCCCAGCACCAGGGGCAGCCCGGGCGCGGGGGAGGGCGCCGCGGTGTCCGGGGCGGTCTCCGCCACGGTCTCGGGGAGCATCGCGCCGCCGTGCACCCGGGCCAGCAGGCCCCGTTCCGCCAGCACCTCCACGTCCTTGCGGATGGTGACGGGCGACACCCCGAGATCGCCGGCCACGTCCGTGACCCGCATCGAGCCGTGCTCGCGCACCCGGCGCAGGATCGCCTGGTGTCGTTCCTCGGCGTGCATCTGGCAGCTCCCTCCGACGGCGGTTTCGCCTGGCGTAGCGGCAGTCTAGTGGCACCAAGCTCGCATCGGCACGATTCCTTTCGTTTGCTTGTGAACGATTGAATCCGAGCGCAAAGCATTGTCGGGTGCTGCGGTCCGGTGCTACAACCGGTCGCATTCCCGCGCTCCCGGAGGTGGCCCATGGCTTCCCGTCCCCCGTACGGCACCGTCTCCCGCCGAGGCCTGCTGCTGACAGCAGGCGCGTCGGCGTTCGGCCTCGCGCTCGCCGGCACCGGCGCCGCCGGCACCCCGGCGTACGCCGACACGGCGGCGGACGCGGACCCGTACGCCACGGTGCGCGCCCAGTGGGCCGCGCTCGTCAGCGGCGGCGCGATCGACCCGGCCGACGCCGTGTACACCGCGGCGCTGGCCGCGCTCGACTCCCAGGCGGCGACCGTCGCGGCCGCGCTGGACACCACCGCCGCCAGGACGCGGCTCTTCACCGACCTGCCGCTGGGCGCCGACTCCGCGAACGTGACGGCGAGCCTGACCCGGCTCCAGACGCTCGCCCTCGCGTACGCCACCCCGGGCACCGCCCGCTCCGGCGACGCCGCACTCCGCCAACAGGTCCTGGACGGCATGGACTTCGTCGTCGCCCAGGCGTACACCACCGACCTGCCGCGGTACGGCTACGGCAACTGGTGGGACTGGCAGATCGGCGCGCCCCAGGCCCTCCAGGACACCGCCAACCTCCTGTACCCCGCCCTGGGCGACGCGCGGATCGCCGCCTACTGCGCGGCGATCGACCACTTCGTGCCCGACCCGACGGTGATCGTGCAGGCCAGTGGCACGTCGGTGTCCACCGGCGCGAACCGGCTCGACCTGTGCCGGGTGCTGATCATCCGCGGCGCGCTCGGCGCGGACGCGTCGAAGATCACCACCGGGGTCGCCGCCATCTCGCCCACCCTCCCCTTCGTCACCACCGGCGACGGCCTCTACGCGGACGGGTCGTTCCTCCAGCACACCTACATCGCCTACACCGGCACCTACGGCGCCATCTGGCTCGGCGACGTGGCCAAGCTGATGAGCGCGCTCGCCGGCACCTCCTGGCAGATCAGCGACCCGCAGGTGGACAACGTCTTCTTCGCCGCCACCGACGCCTTCGCCCCGGTCGTCTACAACGGCCTGATGCTGGACGCGGTGCGCGGCCGGGCGGTCTCGCGGGCCACGGAGTCCGGCGCCGCCGACGGCCTGTCCCTCGCGCGCACCCTCGCCACGCTCGCCCCCGCCGCCGACCCGCAGCTGCGGGCCCGGCTCAACAGCACGGTCAAGGGCTGGCTGCAGCGCACCCCGACCCCGCTGACCTCCGGTTCGGTCGCGTCCATCGCGCTGCTGGACGGCATCCTCGGCGACTCCTCGGTGCCCGCCGCCGCCGAGCCGGTGGGCCACCGCCTCTTCCCCGCCATGGACCGGGCCGTGCACCGCCGCAAGGGCTGGGCCGCCTCGATCAGCATGGCCTCGGACCGCATCGGCCACTACGAGACCGGCGGCAACGAGAACCTGCGCGGCTGGCACACCGGCTCCGGCATGACCCAGCTCCACCTGGACAGCGACAACACCCAGTACGACGACGGCTTCTGGCCCACCGTCGACCCCTACCGGCTGCCCGGCACCACCGCCTCGCTGCTGCCGCTGGCCGACGGCCAGGGCGGCGCGTACGCCGAGCCCCGCCCCACCACCGCCTGGGTCGGCGGCGCCACCGACGGCGAGTACGCCGCCATCGGCCAGGACCTCCAGGGCCCGTTCTCCACCCTCACCGGGAAGAAGTCCTGGTTCTGCCTGGACGACGCGGTCGTCTGCCTCGACGCGGGCATCACCTGCGCCGACGGCACCGAGGTCGACACCGTCGTGGACAACCGCAACCTGCACGCCGGCGGCACCAACGCGCTGACCGTCGACGGGGCCCACCAGCCGGGCACCCAGGGCACGCGTACGTACACCGGCGCGCGCTGGGCCGCCGTGGAGGGCGTCGCCGGATACGTCTTCCCCGAGCGCGCCACCCTCACCGCCGTACGCGAGCCGCGCACCGGCTCCTGGCACGACATCAACACCGGCCAGTCCGCGACGCCGCTGACCCGCGACTACCTGACCCTGTACGTCGACCACGGCGTGGACCCGGTGGACGCCCACTGCTCCTACGTGGTCCTGCCCGGGGCGCGCGCCGCGCAGACCGCCGCGCGGGCCGCCGACCGCGATCGGCAGCAGATCCTCGCCAACTGCCGTGACCAGCAGGGCATCCATGTGCCCTCCCTCGGCCTGACCGCCGTCAACTTCTTCGCCGCCGGGACGGTCGGCCCGATCACCGCGAGCGCCCCGGCGTGCGTGCTGATCCGCGAGCACCGGGACGGCACCGCGACCGTCTGCGTCGCCGACCCCGCGCGCCAGGCCACGGCCCTGACCGTCACCTGGCACCGCCCGGTCCGCCGCGTCACCGCCCGCCCGGACTCCCTGACCGGCGCGACCACCGGCCGCACGCTGCGCCTGGTCTTCGGCGACCTCACCGGCCTGGTGGGCGCCACCCAGCAGACCACCGTCCGGCTCGGCTGACGGCGCCGCCCGTCCCGCCGGCCGCGTCACCGCCCCCCCGGCCGCCCGCCAGTTCGGCACCGGCGGCCGGGTCCCCGGCACCACCACGCCACGACGAGAGGACCAGGCCCATGCGACCCCCCGGGCACACCGCCCCCATCCGCGCGCTGCGCACCCTGCTGACCGGCGCGCTCGTACTCACCGCCGCCCTCGGCGCCACCCTGCTGCCCGGCGCCGCCCCCGCGCACGCCGCGGAATTCACCGTCTACACCGACGAACGCGCGGTGGGCCAGCCGGACCTGGCGCAGTACGGCGCGGTCCGCGCGACCGTCGCCTACGACGCCTTCCACTTCACCTGCGACGCCGACGGCTGCTACGCCAATGGCGGCGCGCTGCCCGACCAGGCCACGTTCGAGAACGACATCAGGACGTACGTCGGCGAGTTCGGCGGAGACTCCACCGCCCCGATCGTGCTGGACTACGAGAACATCGTGGTCACCGCGCTGTCCGGCCAGGCCGCCACCAACGCCTTCGACCTGTGGAAGAACGAGCTGATCCCCTGGACGCACGACGCCGAACCCGGCGCCCCGGTGGGCATGTACGGCTACGACTGGCAGACCGCCAACAACACGCTCACCCAGCAGCTGCACCAGGACGGCCTGTTCGACTTCTTCGCGCCCCGCGCCTACACCGGCAGCACCCAGACCGCCGCGAACTGGACCAGCACGCTGAAGAGTTCGGTCGCCAACGACCAGGCCCTCGCGCCCGGCCAGCCCGTCTACCCCTACCTCAGCCCCCAGTTCACCGACACCGGCGCCTCCATGAGCGGCACCCTGCTGGCCAGTGAGATCAGCCAGGTCCAAGCGCTGACCACGGGCGCCGTCATGTGGGAGCCCAGCGCCGCGGCGGCCGCGGACTGCCCCTGGATCGAGCAGTTCGCCTACATTATGGGCCAGTTGACCGGCACCGGCAGCAGCGGCCCGCTGTCGGTGACCGCGACCGTCCCGAACACCTGCGTCGTCACCCGCGGCGGCACCACGAGCGTCCCGGTCACCGTCACGAACAACGGGACCGCCACCAGCGCCGCCACGGTCATGCGGCCCGTGGCCGGACCGCAGGGCATCACCGAGTCCTACACCTCCTACGACGTGCCCGCCCTGGCGCCCGGCGGCACCTGGACCACCACCTTGTCGATCACCGTGCCCGCCGCGCAGACCGACGGCAGCGCCCTGCTGGAGATCGACTACGGCACCGGCTTCCAGCGCCTGACCGTGATCGCCGCCTAGCGGGGGCGGCCCGGCCGCGCCGCCGGCTCAGTGCGGGATGGCCTCGATGACGGCGCGGGCGCCGCCGGCAAGCAGGTCGGCGGCGACACGGGCGCCGAGAGCGGCCGGGGTGTCGCCCGCCGCCGCGGTGCGGCGCGCGTCGACGACGGTGCCGCCGTCGGCGGAGAACACCATGCCGCGCAGGGTGAGCCGGCCGTCGGCGGTGGTGGTGCAGTGCCCGGCGATGGGGCTGTTGCAGTGGCCGCGCAGGGCGTGCAGCATCGCGCGCTCGGCGCCGACCTCGGCCGTGGTCCGCGCGTGGTCGAGGCGGGCGAGCAGCCCGGCGGTGGCGGTGTCGTCGGCGCGGCACTCCAGGCCGAGCGCCCCGGAGCCGACGGCCGGCAGGATCTCGTCGACGGTGAAGACCTGGCGGCCGCGGTCGGTCAACTCCAGCCGGGCCAGGCCCGACGCGGCCAGCACCATGGCGTCCGGCGGCGCGGTGTCGACCGGCGTGCGGCCGTCCAGCTTGTCGATCCGGGTGCCGACGGCGCCGCGCACCCGGACGATCTCCAGATCCGGGCGCAGCCGCCTCAGCTGCGCCGCGCGGCGTACCGCCGAGGTCGCCACGACGGCGCCGTGCGGCAGGTCGCCGAGGGCCGCGCGCGGCGACCCGGCGGGGAAGAGCAGGACGTCGCGGACGTCGTCGCGCGGGAGGTGGGCGGCGATGGCCAGGCCGTCGGGCAGCGGGGTGTCGCCGGGCATGTCCTTGACGCAGTGCACGGCCAGGTCGACGTCGCCGCGCTGGAGCATGACGTCGATCTGCTTGACGAACAGGCCCTTCCCGCCGAGCTTCGACAGGTCGCCGTGCCAGCGGTCCGCCTCGGTGGTGACGGGCACCAACTCGACTGTCAGGTCCGGCTGCTGCTTGCGCAGCAGGTCCGCCACCAGGTGGGCCTGCGCGAGCGCCATCGGCGAGCTGCGGGTGCCGAGCCGTACGGTCGGGGCGTTCATGGGGCAGCGGTCCTCTCGTTGCGCCGTCGTCCTTCCACGGTAGCTGCCGGCGGGCGGGCTACGGTCCGGCGGGCCGGCCGCGCTGGGGCGGCACCCCCGGGTTACCCGGGTCGCCGCCACCGCTGCCACCGCCGTCGCCCGCGTCGGCCCCCGCAGTTGCGACGGGCCCTGCGACGGGCCCCGCCGCCGCGCCGGGTAGGGCGGTCGCGCCGGCCGCGGCGCCCACCGCCGCGGCCACTCCCGCCACTCCCCCCGCGGGCGCCGTACCGGCCGTACCCGTACCGGCCACGCCCGTACCGGCCGCCTGCGGGGCCACGACCGGCCCGAGCACTTCGGGCGGCTCCGGCAGCGCCGCCGGCCCGCGCCGCAGGAACGACCGGCGCAGCGCGCCCGGCAGCATCGCCGCCACCAGCCCGGACGTCGCCATCCCGAGCAGCCCGGCCACCACGCCGATCTTCGTCCACAGCGACACCTGCGGCAGCACGAACACCGCGATGTCCAGGCCGAACGAGGCCGCGCTGACCACGGTGAGTGCGGCGGCGACCCGGTTGAGCCGGGTGTCCAGGGCCTCGGCCCGCTCCGAGGCGGCGGCCAGCAGCGAACTGCTCACATAGCCCAGGAGTTTGTCGGCGCGCTCCTGGGTGTCGTCCAGGCCCATCGTCAGGCGCGCGGCCAGGTAGCTGGCCCGGTGCGCCTGGGAGGACTCCACGCGGTAGCTGTCAAGGTGGTGGAAGTCGGCCCACAGCCCGTCGAGGAAGCGGCGGAAAGCGTGTACGTCGGTGCTGGCGGGGTGCGCGTGCGCGAGGTCGCCGAGCACCCAGCGCCCGGCGATGAGCGCCCCGGCGAGCAGGGACTGCTGGGCGACGGCGATGTCGGTCGGCTCGGTCATCGTCAGCAGTTCGGCGAGCGGCGCGGCCGGGTCGTGGTCCCAGGCGTAGGTGTACGGCAGCAGGATGCGGCAGTCCGGGCCCGCGCTGACCTCGGGCACCCGCGGGTCCCGCTGCCACGGCGGGTCCTGGCAGACGTAGTGCGCGTTGTAGCGGGCCGAGCGGCGGTCGATCGGCGAGCGCGCGCCGCCCACCGCCAGGTCGGGGCGCAGCGCGATGCTGCGCACCAGGCCGCTGTTGACCGCGGCGGTCAGCACCGCGCTGAGGATCGGGCCGTCGGTCTCGCGCAGGACGCGGTTGACGCGGGCGTCCAGGGCGTCGAGGTCGAGCAGCTCCAGCTGCCGCAGGTCCTGCTCGTGGCGCAGCGCGTAGACCACCAGTACGGTGCCGGCGGTCAGGATGCGGGCGCGGCAGGCGACGACCTCCACGCCGGGCAGCGAGACGGCCGGGCGGATCAGGCCGGTCAGGTCCAGCTCGACGGTGGTGTCCGGGTTGTAGGCGAGGGAGTCCAGGCTGCCGAGCACCGGTTGCAGCTCGCCGTGGCCGGGCACGGCGAACAGGTCGAGGGCGGTGGCCGGGGTGCGGTGGTGCAACGGGTAGGCGCGGCACTGGAGGTGGAGCACCCCGGCGGTCACGGGCAGCCGTCCGCACCGTGCTCCCGGTGCGGGCCGCCGGCGCCCGCGGTGTGCCACGACACGGCGACGTACTCCGGGATGAGGGCGGCCTCGGGCACCACCACCCGCTGAAGGTAGCGGCGTTGCAGGTCCTCCGGGCCCTGGTCGTCCAGCGGCGCGCCCAGCAGCGCGGCCAGCTCGGCGTGCGTGTGGTGGCTGGCCTCCTCCGGGACGGACCTGCGGCGGAACCACGCGCGCTGGTCGGCCAGCACCACGCTGCCCGCCGCGGCCGCGGGCCAGTAGCTCACCGCGGTCACCGCGGTCGTACCGAACCGGGCACCGAGCGTGACGACTTCGCGGGCGTCCTGCGGCGACAGGTAGAAGACGACGCCCTCGACGACGTAGGCGACCGGCCGCCCGGCCGCGACCGCCCGCACCTGCCCGACCACCGCGGCGCGGTCCGCCGCCACCGCCAGGTCCGCGCCGATGTGCCGTACGTCACGCGCCGGTACGGTCCCGTCGGCGGTCAGCTCCGCCGCGCGCAGCCGCTTCGCCTCCGCCATGTGCGGCAGGTCCACCTCGATCGCCACCGGGAAGCCCAGCAGCCAGGGGTAGGAGGAGAAGCCCGCGCCGCACACCACCAGCACGGTGTCCGGGTCGGCGCGCAGCGCCTCGGCGAGGGTGTCGGCGATGAAGCGGCCGCGCAGCGCGACCACCAGGTCGTCGTGCGGGTAGACGGCGTCGGAGAACTCCTGCCACAGCGCCTTGACGTCCGGGCGCTGCGCCTCGGGAATCCAGGCGGCCGCCAGGCCGTCCTCGGCGAGGTCGGGCCGCCGGGCCCGCGACTCGTTGACGAGATACGCCGTCAGTCCGACTCCACCCTGCATGGTGCGACCTGCCCCCGATCGTGACGTGGCGTCAGCGTGCTTGTGCGGCAGCCGACTTCGCTCCTTCGTACCATCGCCGGGTGGGGCGGACGCAAGGGTGCGGGTGGCGCGGACGCCAGGGGGCGGGGGCGGCGGGCCCCGGCTCCCGCCTTGATCCAGGCTTCATGTTGCGGGCCCGATTCTCAGAATTTTCACAGAAACGGATTAAGGCTGCTCTCATAGCCCGTGCACAGGGTGTCCGTATGCCTTCCACTTCTTCGGCGGCCACCCGCTCCACCCAGGCCGCCGCCTCCGCGACCCATACCGCCCACACCACGCCCGGCGCAGCCGCCGCCGGCGACCTCGCCCGCCCGGACGGCTCCCCGGTCCGGGTCCTCGTCGTCGACGACGAGGCGCCCCTGGCCGACCTGCTCTCCATGGCCCTGCGCTACGAGGGCTGGCAGGTGCGTACCGAGGGCGACGGCGCGAGCGCGCTGCGTTCGGCCCGCGAGAACCGCCCCGACGCGGTGGTGCTCGACGTGATGCTCCCCGACATGGACGGGCTGGAGGTGCTGGCCCGGCTGCGCCGCCAGACCCCGGACGTGCCCGTGCTGTTCCTGACCGCGAAGGACGCGGTCGAGGACCGGATCGCCGGCCTCACCGCGGGCGGCGACGACTACGTGACCAAGCCGTTCAGCCTGGAGGAGGTCGTCGCCCGCCTGCGCGGGCTGCTGCGCCGCTCGGGCGCCGCCGCCGTACGCAACGAGTCCGTGCTCGCCGTCGGCGACCTCGTCCTGAACGAGGACAGCCACGAGGTCAGCCGCGGCGGCGACAACATCCACCTCACCGCGACCGAGTTCGAGCTGCTGCGCTACCTCATGCGCAACCCGCGCCGGGTGCTGAGCAAGGCCCAGATCCTGGACCGGGTCTGGTCCTACGACTTCGGCGGCCAGGCCAACGTGGTCGAGCTGTACATCTCCTACCTGCGCCGCAAGATCGACGCCGGCCGCGCCCCGATGATCCACACCCGGCGCGGCGCCGGCTACCTGATCAAGCCAGGCGAGCCGGTGTGACCCGGCCCGCCCCGACCACGGCGCACCCCCACGGCCCGGCCGCGCCGGCCGGACCGGGCCCCGGCGCGGCCGGCGCGGACCCCCGCACCGGACCCGGCCCCGGCCACCGCCGTGCCCCGGGCGGTGCCACACCCGCGCCCCCGCCCCCCCGCACCCCGCCGCGCGCCAGGCGCTGGGCGCCGCGCCGCTGGTCCCTGCGCCGCCGGCTGGTCGCCTCCTGCGTGGCCCTGGTCGCCGTCGTCTGCGCGGTGATCGGCGCGGTCACGATATTCGCGCTGCACGACTTCCTGTACGGCCAGCTCGACGCGAAGGTGCACGACACGGCGGCGCGCGCCGACGGCCCGCGCCCGGACCAGTCCGGGCCCGGCCAGAACGTCCCCGGCAGCCAGAGCACGCTGGGCCCGACCGGCACCGGCGCCGCCGACCTGCCCCGCAGCATCTCCTTCGTCTTCCTCGCCGGCGGCGGCCAACCCGGCGAGACGGTCGCCGCGACCGTCAGCTCCACCGGCGCCGTCACCGAGGCCGCCGTCAGCGCCACCAGCCCCTCCACCGGCCAGCTCGTCGCCGACGACCTCACCGCCAAACAGGCCGCGGCCTTCGCCGACGTGCCGCGCGACGGCAAGCCGCACAGCATCACCGTCCCGGGCCTGGGCCAGTACCGCGTCGAGTCGGCCGCCGCCGCCTCCGACGGCAGCACCATCCTGGTCGGCCTGAGCACCGCGGGCACCGAGGACACCCTGTCCACCCTGCTGTGGGTGGAGGTCTCTGTCACCGCCGCCGGGCTCGTCGCCGCCGGCCTCGCGGGCGCCGCCCTGATGCGGATCGCCCTGCAACCGCTGCGCCGGGTCGCCGCCACGGCCACCCGCGTCGCCGAACTGCCGCTGCACCGCGGCGAGGTGGCCCCGCTGAGCCGGGTGCCGGACTCCGACACCGACCCGCGCACCGAGTTCGGGCAGGTCGGCGCCGCCCTCAACCGGATGCTCGGGCATGTCGGCTCCGCGCTGCACGCCCGGCAGGAGAGCGAGACCCGGGTCCGGCGGTTCGTCGCCGACGCCAGCCACGAGCTGCGCACCCCGCTCGCCTCCATCCGCGGCTACGCCGAGCTGACCCGCCGCGGCCAGGAGCCGGTCGGCCCCGACACCAAGCACGCACTGGGCCGGATCGAGTCCGAGGCGGCCCGGATGACCACGCTCGTGGAGGACCTGCTGCTGCTGGCCCGGCTCGACGCGGGCCGCCCGGTCGACCGGACCGACACCGACCTGTCCCCGCTGGTGGTGGACGCGGTCAGCGACGCCCGCGCGGCCGGCCGCGACCACATCTGGCGGCTGGAGCTGCCCGACGAGCCGGCCACCGTGTACGGCGACGCGCCGCGCCTGCAACAGGTGCTCGCCAACCTGCTCGCCAACGCCCGCAACCACACCCCGCCCGGCACGACCGTCACCGCCCGGGTGCGCTGCCGGCCGGCCGACTCGGTCGCGCGCCGCCCGGCGCACGTGCTGCTCCAGATCGAGGACGACGGCCCCGGCATCCCCGAGAAGCTGCGCCGGCACGTCTTCGAGCGGTTCGCCCGCGGCGACGCCTCCCGCTCCCGCGGGGCCGGCAGCACCGGCCTGGGCCTGGCCATCGTGCACTCGGTGGTCGCCGCGCACGGCGGCAGCGTGGACGTGGCGTCCGTGCCGGGCCGCACCGTCTTCACGGTCCTGCTGCCGGCCCGGGCCGGCACCGGGGTGACGCATGTCACAACTGCCTCACCTGCACCAACAGACTCATAGGTGGCCCTCAGCCTCGGCACATCGCCATGACAGGCCGGTTGCCGAGGCTCATGGCATGCGAACCAACCTCGGCAATCTGCCCGCCCGTCGGCACCTGCCGGTCACGGCCGCAGTCCATGCCACCGACGCCGCGACCCGCCCGAGCACCGTCGCCCCACCGGGGCCCGGTGCGCCCGTCGCCCCCGTACTCGACGTCGTCGTCCCCGTCTACAACGAGGAGGACGGCCTCGGCCCCGGCGTGCGCCGGCTGCACGCGCACCTCACCGAGACCTTCCCGTACTCCTTCCGGATCACCATCGCCGACAACGCCAGCACCGACCGGACGCCCGCGATCGCGGCGCACCTGGCCGCGGAGCTGCCCGAGGTCGTCTCCTTCCGGCTGGAGCAGAAGGGCCGCGGGCTGGCGCTGCGCACCGTGTGGACCGCATCGGACTCCCCGGTGCTCGCGTACATGGACGTGGACCTGTCCACCGACCTCAACGCCCTGCTGCCGCTGGTCGCCCCGCTGATCTCCGGCCACTCCGACCTGGCGATCGGCTCGCGGCTGGCGCAGTCCTCGCGGGTGGTGCGCGGCGCCAAGCGGGAGTTCATCTCCCGCACGTACAACCTGATACTGCGCGGCTCGCTCGCCGCGCACTTCTCCGACGCGCAGTGCGGCTTCAAGGCGATCCGCGCGGACGTCGCGCAGCGGCTGCTGCCGATGGTCGAGGACGCCGGCTGGTTCTTCGACACGGAGATGCTGGTGCTCGCCGAACGCGCGGGCCTGCGCATCCACGAGGTCCCGGTGGACTGGGTCGACGACCCGAACAGCAGCGTGGACATCGTGCGGACCGCCACCGCCGACCTGCGGGGCGTGTGGCGGGTGGGCAGGGCGCTGGCCACCGGACGGCTCGCGCTGGACCGGCTGCGCCGCCCGTTCGGGGAGGACCCGCGCGACCGCGAACTGCCGGGCGTGCCGCCCGGACTGGCCCGCCAGCTGGTCGGGTTCTGCGCGGTCGGCGTGCTCAGCACGGCGTTCTACCTGGTGCTGTACTTCCTGTTCCGCAACGGGATGAACTCCCAGTTCGCCAACGCGCTGGCGCTGCTGCTGTCCGCGCTCGCCAACACCGCCGCCAACCGGCGGCTCACCTTCGGGGTGCGCGGCTCGGACCGGGCGGTCCGCCACCAGGCGCAGGGGCTGGTGGTGTTCGCCATCGGCCTCGCGCTGACCAGCGGCTCGCTCGCCGCGCTGCACACCGCGGCGCCGCACCCCGCGCACCGCACCGAACTCGCGGTCCTGGTCGCGGCGAACCTCGCCGCGACGGTGCTGCGCTTCCTGCTCTTCCGCGCCTGGCTCTTCCCGGACCGCTCCGACCAGGACGGCCGCGGCACCGGGACCGTCCTCGACGCCGAGGAAGGCGCCGACGGCGGCTACGCCCCCCACCCCGTCCCCGCCGCGGCCGCCGACGGCCCGGACGGCACCGCCCGGGCCGGCCTCGTCGGCTATGACGGCTACGACGACTACGACGACCGCGACGACCACGATCTGAGGAGCGCCCGATGACCACCCCGAGCGACGCACACGCGCTGGACGGTGTGGCCGGCCCGCCCGGCCCCGCACCCGGCCCGGTCGCCGGAACCGCCGCCGAGCCGGCCGCCGACCCGTCGGCAGCCGCCCGGTCGGCCGCCGTCGACGTACCGGCCGGTGACGTACCGGCCGCCGCCGGCGCCCATGCCGCACCCGGGTCGCACGCCGCGCAGTCGGCGGGCGGCGCCCGGGGCCTGCCGCGCCGCGTCTGGCGCGGCCGCCCCGAGGACCCGGCCTGGGTCCGCCCGGCCTTCCTCGGCCTGCTGGTCGCCACGCTCGTGCTCTACCTGTACGACCTGGGCGCCTCCGGCTACGCCAACTCCTTCTACTCCGCCGCCGTCCAGGCCGGCAGCCAGAGCTGGAAGGCCTTCTTCTTCGGCTCCTCCGACGCGGCGAACTCCATCACCGTCGACAAGCCGCCGGCCGCGCTGTGGCCGATGGCCCTGTCGGTACGCCTGTTCGGCCTCGGCTCGTGGCAGATCCTCGTGCCCGAGGCGCTGATGGGCGTCGGCACCGTCGGCGTGCTCTACGCGTCCGTACGGCGGCGGTTCGGCCCCGGCGCGGGCCTGACCGCGGGCGCGGTGCTGGCGATCACCCCGGTCGCGGCGCTGATGTTCCGCTTCAACAACCCCGACGCGCTGCTGGCGCTGCTGATGGTCACCGCCGTCTACTGCGTGCTGCGCGCCATCGAGGACGCCCGCACCAAGTGGCTGGTGATCGCCGGAGTCGTCTTCGGCTTCGCGTTCCTGACCAAGACCCTCCAGGCGTGGCTGATCCTGCCGCCGCTCGCCGTGGTCTACGCGGTCTGCGCGCCGACCCCGCTGCGCCGCCGCCTGCTCCAGATCCTCTACTCCGCCGTCGCGATGGTGGTCGCGGGCGGCTGGTGGGTCACCATCGTGGAACTGTGGCCCAAGTCCTCCCGCCCGTACATCGGCGGCTCCCAGGACAACAGCTTCCTGTCGCTGACCTTCGGCTACAACGGCTTCGGCCGGATCACCGGCAACGAGACCGGCAGCGTCGGCGGTGGCGGCGGCCCGGGCGGCGGCAACGGCGGCGGCATGTGGGGCGCCACCGGCATCGGCCGGCTGTTCAACTCGGAGATGGGCGGCCAGATCGCCTGGCTGCTGCCGGCCGCGTTCGTGGCGCTGCTCGCGGGCGTGTGGATCACCCGCAAGGCCCGCCGCACCTCGGCGACCCGGGCGGCGTTCCTGCTCTGGGGCGGCGCGCTGCTGATGACGTTCGTGACGTTCAGCTACATGTCCGGGATCTTCCACCAGTACTACAACATCGCCCTCGCGCCCTACATCGCGGCGCTGGTCGGCATGGGCGCGTCGGTGCTGTGGCAGCGGCGCACCCACATCGCGGCCGCCTCGGTGATGGCGCTCACCGTCGCCGGCACGGCCGTGTGGTCCTACACGCTGCTGCACCGCAGCCCCGACTGGCACCCGTGGCTGCGGGTCGCGGTTGTCGTCGCCGGCGCGGTGGCCGCGCTGGCGCTGCTGGCCGGCGCGCTGCCGGGCATGGCGTCGGCACGGGTCGGCGCCCGGCTCGCGGTGCTGTCCGCGGTGGTCGGGATCGCGGCGATCCTGGGCGGACCGGCGGCGTACACGCTCGACACGGTGAGCACCGGGCACGAGGGGTCCATCGTGACCGCCGGGCCGTCCGTGCAGGGCGGCATGGGCGGATTCCCCGGCGGCGGCGGTGGCGGCGGCAGGGGCGGCTTCCCGGGCGGCGGTGGCGGTACCCCGCCGACCGGCACCATGCCCGGCAACGGGAACGGCAGCACCAACGGCAACGGCAGCACCAACGGCACCGGCGGGACCGGCAACGGCACCGGCGGCTTCCCGGGCGGCGGCTTCGGCCAGCTGCCCGGCCAGGGCAACGGCAACTCCCAGGGCCAGCTGCCCGGCCAGGGCAACGGCAACAGCCAGTCCCAGGGCCAGGGCACGAACGGCTTCCCCGGCGGCACCTCTGGCGAGGGCGGCATGGGCGGCAACGCCGGCGGCATGGGCGGCCTGCTCGACGGCGCCCAGGTCAGCTCCGCGGTCAAGGCGCTGCTGCTGAAGGACGCGAGCCACTACACGTGGGTCGCCGCGGCCGTCGGCTCGCAGAACCAGGCGAGCTACCAGCTGGCCACCCAGAAGCCGGTGATGTCCGTCGGCGGCTTCAACGGCAGCGACCCGTCGCCGACGCTGGCGCAGTTCGAGAAGTACGTCTCCGAGGGCCGTATCCACTACTTCATCGGTGGCGGCGGCTTCGGCGGGAGTTCGATGGGCGGCAGCAACGCCGCGTCGTCCATCAGCTCCTGGGTCTCCTCGCACTACACCGCCAAGACCGTGGGCGGCACCACCGTCTACGACCTGACGGCGCCGAAGTCGAAGTGACGCCCCGTCCGGGCCGCGTGAGCGCGCGGCCCGGACACACCGCGGCCCGCGGCCGGCTCGTCCGGTCCGCGGGCCGCGGTGCGTGCGGCGGGGGTGCGCTCAGGCGAGGCGGGCGGGGAAGCCGCCGGTCGCGATCGGGCCCCAGCGCTCCGGGGTGATCCGGATGATGGACTTGCCCTGCCGGACCATCGCCTCGCGGTACTCCGCCCAGTCCGGGTGCTCGCCGGAGATGTTCCGGAAGTACTCCACCAGCGGCTCGACGGAGTCCGGTACGTCCAGCACCTCAGCGCGGCCGTCGACCTGCACCCACGCGTCGTTGAAGGAGTCGGAGAGCACGATCACGCTGACCCGCGGGTCGCGCCTGGCGTTGCGGGTCTTGGCCCGCTCGGGGTAGGTCGAGACGACGATCCGGCCGGAGTCGTCCACCCCGCAGGTGAGCGGGGAGCCCTGGGGGCGGCCGTCGGCGCGGGTGGTGAGCAGGATGGCGTGGTGCCGCGGCCGGATGAACTCCAGCAGTTCGTCCAGGCCGACACGGGTGTTGGTGGCGATATTGGGAGCCATGCCCGCACCCTACGCCGCTGTGTAGGTCCCGGCGGGCGGCCTCGGCCGTCCCCTGCTCCGGCCGCCGCCAGGACCCGTGCCCGTGTCGTACGACCCGACCTCTCCGCTGCGGGTGCGTGCCGTGCGACCGGGAGTCGTACGTCGCGCGGGCGGGGTGCCGGCCCGCGCAAGTGATTGCCTGAAGCAACCGTATGGCCGATGGTTGCACTGCGCAAGGGCGTGGGCGCCCCGGCCCGGTGGAGTGCGCGACCTCACAGGGCGGACGGCGGCGCACCGCGGCGCCGCCGGCCCGCCCGCGGCGCGCTACGACGCGGCGGCGGTGAGGGCCGCCACCTCCTGCTCGGTCAGCTCCAGTTCGGCGACGGCGGTCAGCGCGGGCACCTGCTCGACCGTACGGGCGCTGGCGATCGGCGCCACCACCGTCGGCTGCGCGGCCAGCCACGCCAGCGCGACCGTGGTGACCTCGGCGCCGTGGGCGGCGGCCACCTCGTCGAGCGCCGCGAGCACCTTCGGGCCGGTGGGCGTGGACAGATACTGGCCGGCCTTGCCCGCGCGGGCGCTGTCGACCTCGGTGCCCGGGCGGTACTTGCCGGTCAGGAAGCCGGAGGCGAGCGCGTAGTAGGGCGCGGTGGACAGGCCGCGGGCCGCCACGAGGTCGGCGAGCGGGCCCTCGAACGTGTCGCGCTCGACCAGGCTGTACAGGGGCTGCACGATCTCGTACCGCGCCAGGCCCTCGCGCTCGGAGAAGTCCAGGGAGGCGGCAAGCCGCTCGGCGGAGATGTTGGAGGCGCCGATCGCACGGACCTTGCCCTCCTTCACCAGGGCGTCCAGCGCGGTGATGATCTCCTCGACCGGCACCTCGGGGTCGTCGCGGTGCGTGTAGTAAAGGTCGATGTGGTCCACGCCGAGCCGGCGCAGCGACGCCTCGGCGCCCTTCTTGATCGTGTCGGCCCGCAGTCCCTTGAAGTCGGGGTGGCTGCCGACCTTCGTGGCGATCACCACGTCGTCCCGGCGGCCGCGGCGGGCCAGCCAGGCGCCGATGATCTTCTCGGACACCCCGCCGCCGTTGCCCGGCACCCAGGCCGAGTACACGTCGGCGGTGTCGACGAAGTCGCCGCCGCGGCCGGTGAAGGCGTCGAGGACGGCGAACGACTGGGCCTCGTCAGCCGTCCAGCCGAAGACATTGCCGCCGAGGGAGAGGGGGAAGACGTCGAGTGCGGAGTTGCCGATGCGAGCCATGACAGGTGCAACAACCGGGGGTGCGGGTTATTCCGCCGACACGCTAGGGTCAGGCGGCATGTCGAACTCCTCGCCGAACCCTGAGAACAACTACGACCCGGCCGGCAGCACGCAGATGTTCCGCGCCTTCGTCGACGAGCAGCCGCCGCCCGTGCAGGTGCAGCGTGCGCAGAGCCGCAGCCGCGCGGGCCTGATCATCGGTGTGGTCGTGGTCCTGGTGGTGATCGTGGGAGTGGTCGCGCTCGCGATGAAGTAGCGGCGACCACTCCCCCTTCCTGCGCCTCCGGCGCTGGTCACGCCTCGGACGTCAGTCCGATCCGGAGCTGCGCCAGCGTACGGGTCAGCAGGCGGGAGACGTGCATCTGGGAGATGCCGACCTCCTCGCCGATCTGCGACTGCGTCATGTTCGCGAAGAACCGCAGCATGATGATCTGGCGCTCGCGCGGCGGCAGTTGGGCCAGCAGCGGCTTCAGCGACTCGCGGTACTCGACACCTTCGAGGGCGCTGTCCTCGTAGCCCAGCCGGTCGGCCAGGGTGCCCTCGCCGCCGTCGTCCTCCGGCGGCGGGGAGTCCAGCGAGCTGGCCGTGTACGCGTTGCCGACGGCCAGCCCGTCGACCACGTCCTCCTCGGAGACGCCGAGGCAGGAGGCCAGTTCGGCGACGGTCGGGGAGCGGTCCAGCTTCTGCGACAGCTCGTCGCTCGCCTTGGTCAGCGCCAGCCGCAGCTCCTGGAGTCGGCGCGGCACCCGCACCGACCACGAGGTGTCGCGGAAGAAGCGCTTCACCTCGCCGACGATGGTCGGCATCGCGAACGTCGGGAACTCGACGCCGCGTTCGCAGTCGAACCGGTCGATCGCCTTGATCAGGCCGATCGTGCCGACCTGGACGATGTCCTCCATCGGTTCGTTGCGGCTGCGGAAGCGGGCCGCGGCGTACCGCACGAGCGGCAGGTTCAGCTCGATGAGCGTGTCGCGGACGTAGGCGCGGTCCGGGCTGTCGACCGGGAGCGCCGCCAGCCGCAGGAACAGCGAACGGGACAGCGTACGGGTGTCGATGGCATCGCTGTGCACAGCGCCATGCGCTACGTCAGCGTCGGTTGCGTCGGTACGAAGCACCTTGGGACTGCCCAACTGTACGGACATGCCACCCCCTTGAGGTCGCGGACGGGCGTCGCGAGCGACGGTTGTTCCTCCACTGGAATACCGGAGGACCGGCCGTCACAAACGCGCTATCCGCAGAATGTCACATGTCGGCAACACGCTGTAGCGTCATGTCGACTTATCTGTGCAGGTGGCTTGCTCCCGTTGGGTTACGCTTCGATCTGATTTGCGGATCTGAGGCGGGCGAAGCTCCGCGACAGCAGCCGGGACACGTGCATCTGGGAAACTCCCAGCTCAGCACTGATCTGGGACTGTGTCAGGTTGCCGAAGTAGCGCAGCAGCAGGATGCGCCGCTCACGCTCCGGCAGTTGCACCAGAAGATGCCGGACCAGGTCGCGGTGCTCGACGCCGTTGAGCGCGGGGTCCTCGTAGCCGAGCCGGTCCAGCAGCCCGGGGGCGCCGTCGCCCTCCTGGGCGGCCTCCAGCGAGGTCGCGTGGTAGGCGCGGCCGGCCTCCAGGCAGGCGAGCACCTCGTCCTCCGACAGCCGCAGCCGCTCGGCGATCTCCGCGGTGGTCGGCGAGCGGCCGTGCAGCACCGTGAGGTCCTCGATGGCGCCGCTGACCTGGACCCACAACTCGTGCAGCCGGCGCGGCACGTGCACGGTGCGCACGTTGTCCCGGAAGTAACGTTTGATCTCCCCGACCACGGTGGGCATCGCGAAGGTCGGGAACTGCACCCCGCGCTCCGGGTCGAACCGGTCGATCGCGTTGATCAGGCCGATCGTGCCGACCTGGACCACGTCCTCCATCGGCTCGTTGCGGCTGCGGAAGCGCGCCGCGGCGTACCGCACCAGCGGCAGGTTCACCTCGATCAGCGCGGCGCGCACCCGGCTGTGCTCGGGCGTGCCCGGCTCCAGCCGGGCGATCTGCTCGAAGAGCACCTGGGTCAGCGCGCGTGCGTCGGCCGCGTTGCTGTTCGGCGTCCGCGTCCTGCCGCGCGGATACGTCGTCGCTGGCGTTGACGCCGTACGGGCCGGCACCGGCACACCACACCCCTTATCGGTCCACTCCAGCCTGCTGCGACTGCAACATCCGGCGAACATCCGTCAAAGCGTCGGTCAAGAAAACGTCGGGCAAAGCGGTCATAGCATCACAATTCATGTGTGCTTTGTGCAAGCACCGCATATTGCCGTGTTGTACGAACGGTTGTACGTCGAGCGCGCGCCACCCGGCGCGGCAGGGCATGGCGAAGCCCCCCGCCGCGGACGGCGAGGGGCCGGCAGTGAACAGGCGTGCGGTCAGATCTCGTAGTCGGCGATGACCCAGGTGGCGAAGGCGGACCACTGCGCGACCGCGGCCTGGTGCGCGGGGTGTTCGAGGTAGCGCGCCAGCGCGTCGGCGTCCGCGACCGTGGAGTTGATGGCGAAGTCGTAGGCGATCGGCCGGTCCGTGACGTTCCAGCCGCACTCCCAGGAGGCCACCTCCGGGATCTGCGGGCCGAGCTCGGCGAACGCCCGGCCGCCGGCGGTCACCCGCTCCTCGGCCCGGTCGACGCCCTCGTTCAGCTTGAACAGCACCAGATGACGGATCATCACCACTCCTCGCCTTGCCCGTGGCCGTCAGTTGGCCAGGTCGTGCATGAACTTCCCCAAGCTCTTGGCGGCGTTCGATATGCCGACGAACCCCACCTGGACGAGATCGGCCGCCCGAGCCGGCTGGTCGATGATCGTGTAGAGCACGAAGATCACCAGCACGATGACGGCGATCTTCCTCGCCTGCGCCATGCTCCTTGGCCTCCCCAGCAGCGACTCGGCCCAGCGGTCACACATGTGCAACTGCCGGATTCTATCCGCCGCATGGAGCAACCAGACGACCGGACTGCCTCATCATCCGAAAAAATGATGATGATTGCGAGGCATTCCCGCCGAGGGCCGAACGCGAACTGACCACCTGCCGGGGTCGGCAGGTGGTCAGTTCGTCCAGCTGTGGCGGTAGCGGTGGGATTTGAACCCACGGAGGAGTTGCCCCCTCACACGCTTTCGAGGCGTGCTCCTTAGGCCGCTCGGACACGCTACCGAGACTGATCCTAGCCCACCGAGGGCCGTGGTCAGAAATCGTTCGGCCGGAAGAAGCGGGTGAGGAGGGTCGCACTCGGCGCGGGCAGCACCTCGGCGACCACCTCGGGTCGGTGGTTGAGGCGGCGGTCGCGGACCAGGTCCCACAGCGAACCGGTCGCGCCCGCCTTCGGGTCGGGGGCGCCGTAGACCACCCGCGCCAGCCGGGACAGCACGATGGCGCCCGCGCACATGGTGCACGGCTCCAGGGTCACCGCCAGGGTGCAGCCGGTCAGCCGCCAGCCGCCCAGCGCGGCCGCGGCGCGGCGGATGGCGAGCACCTCGGCGTGCGCGGTCGGATCACCGGTCGCCTCGCGCTCGTTGCGGGCGCGCGAGAGCACCGACCCGTCGGGGGCCAGCACGACCGCGCCCACCGGTACGTCACCGGTGAGCGGGGCGTGCTCGGCCTCCGCCAGGGCGATCCGCATCGCGGGCACCCACGGGTCGCGTAGGACGTCGGGTGGTCCGGTGCCGGGGCCGGCACCGGCGGTCGGGTCGGTCAGCGGACGGCCTCCAGCACGTCGGCCGCGCCCAGGGCGTCGGCGATCTCGCCCAGGGCCTCCCCGGTCAGGGCGCCGTCCCCGCTCAGCGCGAGCAGGTCCGCGGCGCTCATCCCCAGGTCGGCCAGCAGGCCGGTCTCGCCCAGCGGGCCGACCGGCACATGGTCCTCCGAGAGGCCGGCCACGGCGTCCTCGTCGGTGTCGTCGGTGTCGCCGTCCTCGGTGCCGTCGAGGTCGACAAGGTCGTCGAGGTCGTCCGCGTTCCCCGGGTCGCGGCCCAGCACCTCGTCGGTGAGCAGGATCTCCCCGTACGAGCTGCGGGCGGCGGCGGCCGCGTCCGACACATAGATCCTGGGGTCTTCCTCACCGTCGACGCGGATGACGCCGAACCAGGCGTCCTCCTGCTCGATGAAGACCAGGACCGTCTCCTCCTCGTCGCCGACCGTACGAGCCAGTTCGCTCAGGTCGGCGAGGGTTTCCACATCGTCGAGATCGGGTTCGCTCGCTTGCCAACCGTCCTCGGTGCGCGCGAGCAGTGCGGCGAAGTACACCGTGACTCTCCCACAGGTCTCAGGCCGTCCGGACCGGGTGGGCCCACCTTGCGGTTCATGAGGGTTCATGACGGTCCCACCCACTCGGCATCGTGGCAGAAACACCGGCGCTGCGAGAGGTCTTCGACACTGCGACGTGCCAGGACTTGGTCACTTCTGCGGAAAACCGCGATCTTGGCGGACCGCCGACCGGCCGCACGGTCACCCGGGAGCGTGCCGTGGTGACGTTGCGCACACCGCGGTCGCCGCGGGGCGGCGGGGCCGTCGGGCCGCCGGTTACAGTCCTCCCATGCGTCTCCACGTTGTCGACCACCCGCTGGTCGCGCACAAGCTGACCGCGCTGCGCGACCAGCGCACCGACTCGCCCACCTTCCGCCGGCTCGCCGACGAACTCGTCACGCTGCTCGCCTACGAGGCGACCCGTGACGTGCGCACCGAACAGGTCGACATCGTCACCCCCGTCGCCCAGACCACCGGGGTGCGGCTATCCCACCCGCGGCCCCTGGTGGTGCCGATCCTGCGGGCCGGGCTGGGCATGCTCGACGGCATGGTCCGGCTGCTGCCCACTGCCGAGGTCGGCTTCCTCGGCATGGTCCGCGACGAGGACACCCTCCAGGCCACCACGTACGCCACCCGCATGCCCGAGGACCTCTCCGGCCGCCAGGTGTACGTGGTCGACCCGATGCTGGCCACCGGCGGCACCCTGGTCGCCGCGATACGGCTGCTGATCGAGCGCGGCGCCGACGACGTCACCGCCCTGTGCCTGCTGGCCGCCCCCGAGGGCGTCGAGGTGATGGAGCGCGAACTCGCCGGGCAGCCCGTGACAGTGGTGACCGCCGCGGTCGACGACCACCTCAACGGCCAGGGGTTCATCGTCCCCGGCCTCGGCGACGCGGGCGACCGCCTCTACGGCACGGTCGGCTAGCCGCCGCAGCGGCGGGGGCGGTTCGGCTCTCGGGGTGCAGGTCTTGGTGGTTCAGCTCTTGGTGGTGCAGGTCGGCTTGGGGGCCGGGGGGTTCGCCGCGGTGATCCGGGCCTCGGCCGCCTGCGCGGGCGTCGCCAGCTTCGCGAAGGCGTCGCCGATCAGCAGGTCGACGGTGGTGCCCTTGCGGGTGGGGTCGATCTTCACGGTGGAGCCGACGACCTGGGTGCCGGCCTCGCGGGCGGCGGCCTCGCCGCCGGGCCCGGAGACGATGAGCGCGGAGCCGGTGACCTTCGCGTCATAGGGGTCGGGCGCGTTCCCGAACTTCGCCACCTTGAAGCCGCGTGCGGCGAGCGCGTCCGCGGTGCTCTTCGCCAGCCCGCCGCGCGTGGTGGCGTTGAGGACGTTCATCGTGACGTGCGCGGGCTGCGGCAGCGCCAGCGGCTTGGCGGGCGTCGGGCTGGCGGTGGGAGTGCAGGTCGGACGGCTCGACGCGGCGTGCGCGGTGGTGCTCTTGCCCTTGCCGCCGAAGACGTCGAAGAGCTGCACAGCCCCCCAGCCGAAGAGGCCGAGGACGACGACCGCGGCGATCAGGACGGCCACGAAACGGCCGCGCCGCTTGGGCGGGCGCATCCGCGGATACGAGTTTCCCGTGACCCGGTACTTCCCGCCCATCCCGGAGGGGGTCAGCATGCTCATGAGCGCAGCGTAAGCGGATTGTCAGTCCATCTCCAGGACCCGGGCGTGCAGCACTTGGCGCTGTTGCAGCGCCGCGCGCACCGCCCGGTGCAGGCCGTCCTCCAGGTAGAGGTCGCCCTGCCACTTCACGACGTGCGCGAAGAGGTCGCCGTAGAAGGTGGAGTCCTCCGCCAGCAGGGTCTCCAGGTCGAGCTCCCCCTTGGTGGTCACCAACTGGTCCAGCCGCACGGGACGCGGGGCGACGTCCGCCCACTCGCGCGTGCTGACCCGGCCGTGGTCCGGGTACGGCCGCCCGTTTCCGATGCGCTTGAAGATCACACGGAAAGCCTACCGGCCCCGCTCGGCCGGGCGCAGCCTCGACGCAGGGATGAGCGCCTCCGGGGGCCTCGGATTTTGTTTTCCAGGTAAAACACTTGGTAAGTTTGTCCTATGAGCAAGGCCGCCCCCACCTCCCCCGGGCCGCGCAGACTCCCCACCGCAGGAGTGCTGCGGCTGGGCCGGACCTCCGACATCTGGTTCAAGCCCGCCGTCAGCGCCGTCGTCGCGTCGGCGATCCCCAACCTGATCCTGCTCTGCCTGGACCGGCTGGACCTGGCCATCTACACGATGGCCGGGTCGCTGTGCGCCACCTACGCGCACAACCGGCCGTACGCCAACCGCGCCAGGACCATGGTCGGCGTCATCCTCGGCATGGTCGCGGGCCTGGCCGCAGCCCTCGTCACGTCCTCGCTCGTCGACAGCACCATGGCGCTGATCACCGTCGGCGCGCTGCTGGCCGCCTTGCAGAAACTGCTCTGCGACGCCACGAGGATCGGCCCGCCCGCGCACGTGATCTTCACGTTCATCAGCTCGGCGGCGCTCTTCGTGCCGCAGACCATCGGCCAGGTGCCGGGCCACCTCGCCCTCACCGCGGGCGCGGCGGCCCTGGCCTACGCGGTGACGATGGCGCCCGGGCTGCTGCGCCCCCAGGGCCCCGAGCGGCGCGCGGTCCGCGGCGCCCTGCGGGCCACCGCCCGCTACGCCGGGCTCCCGGCCGCCGCCCCGGAGGCCGGGCCGGCCCGGGACGCCGCGGCCGCCGCCATCCAGATCGGCTGGCAGAACCTGCTGCTCAGCGGCGACCGCCGCACCGAGGACCGGCGGGCCCTGGAGCGGCTGCTGATCCGCGCCGAGATCGCGCTGGCCAGCCCCACCGCGGCCGACCCCGCGCTGCTCGCCGGGTGGGCCGACCGGCTGCGCGGCACCGGCGCCGTGCCGCGCCCGGCCGACCCCGGCCACGCCACCGACCTGCTCGGCGTCGAGGTCGAGCACGCCTTCCCCGGGCCGTCGCTGCTGCGCCGGATGCGGCCGGGCGGCCTGCTCCTCCCGGTCGCCGCCCGCACCTTCGCCGGGTGCGCGCTGGCCGGCTACGTCTCCTTCGGCCTGGGCGTCGGGCGGCCGTACTGGGCGATCGTCACCGCCGCCGCGGTCTCCCAGGCCAACGTCAGCCAGTCCTGGCGCCGCAGCATCCAGCGGGTGGTGGGCAACCTGGTCGGCGTCCTGGTCTTCGTCGCGGTCACCCCGCTCACCGACACCGGTCCGACCGCCCTGGTGCTGGTCGCGCTGGCCTTCAACTTCGCCGCCGAGGCGTTCATGCCCCGCAACTACTGGCTGGGCAGCATCTGCGTGACGCCGATGGCCCTGCTGATCGTGCAGTTCTCCCGGCACCAGGCGGCCGGCGGGCTGCTCACCGACCGCGTCGTCGACACCCTGGTCGGCGCCGTCGTCGGGATGCTGGCCGCGATGGCGGTCGTCACCCGCCGCCCCAGCCGGATTCTCGCGGTGGCGCTGACCGGTGCCCGCACCGCCCAGCAGAACGCGCGGGACGTGCTGGCCGCACCGCACCCGGACCCCGCCGCCCTGGAGGCGGCCCGGCGGCGGCTGACCTTCGCGCTGGTCGAGCTGCGCGAGCTGCGGGACATCGCGGCCGGCGAGTGGTGGCAGGCCCCGCTGCCCGAGCAGGACGTGCTGGCCCTCCAGCGCAGCGGACACCGTACGCTCGCCGAGACGGTGCGCGCCCAGGGGCTCGGGAACGGCGGCGCCGCGGCGGCGGACGGCGGAGGGGGCGGCAGGGCATGACAGCGGCGGCGAACGGCGGGCCGGCGGGCGACACGGTGGCCGCGGTGGTCCGGCAGTGGCAGACCGTGCGGCCCGACCTGGACACCGCCCCGATGGAGGTCATCGGCCGGATCAACCGCTGCGCGGCGCTGCTCCAGCACGCGGAGGACGCCCCGATGCGCCGGGCCGGCCTGACCCGCCCTGAGTTCGACCTGCTCAGCGCCCTGCGGCGGACCGGCCGCGAGCTGACCCCCAGCGAACTGGCCCGGGAGACCTTCGCCTCCGGCGCCGCCGTGACCAAGCGGCTGAAGGTCCTCGGCGAGCGCGGCTGGGTGGACCGCCGCAGCGACACCAGGGACCGCCGGGTCGCCCGGGTCCGGCTCACCCGCAGCGGCCGGGAGCTGATCGACTCGGTCATGCCCGACCAGCTGCGGTACGAGACCGCCGCGCTGTCCGGCCTGGCCGACGGCGACCAGCGGCAGGTCGCGGCGCTGCTGGGCGAGCTGCTGGTCCAGCTCGAAGGGCGGCTCGGGCTGCCCCGCGCCTGACCCGCGCCCGCCCCCGTACGGACCCCGCGGCCCCGTCCCGCGTCGAATCGCCGATCGGGCGACCTGCGGGCAGGGTTGGACGTACGACCCGGAGGAGGGACCGCCGATGCAGCCCGAGGTTCCGGCGCCCGGCAGCGCGGTGTGGCAGGTGCTGCTGGAAGGCACACAGGCAGGGGTGGCGCTGCTCGGCCCCGACCTGCGGTACCTGTACGTGAACCCGGCGCTGGCGCGGATGAACGGCGTCGACGCCGAGGCGCACTACGGGCGGCGGATCGTGGACATCGTGCCCGGCGTCGACATCGACGAGTCCCTGTTCCGCGCGCTGCTGGCCGACGGCCGCCCGCGGGAGCTGACCTTCAGCGGGCAGACCCGGGCCGGCTCCACCCACGCCCGGCGGCACTGGCGGGGCTGCTGCCACCGCGTCACCGCCGCCGACGGCCGGGTGCTGGGCGTGGGCGTGGTGCTGCTGGAGGTGAGCGACGACCTGGAGGTGCGGCGGGAGCTGGAGCGCACCAGCAAGCGGCTGCTCGTCCTGGACGCGGCGGCGATGCGGATCGGCTCCACGCTGGAGATGGAGCAGACCTGCCAGGAGCTGGCGGACCTGCTGGTCGAGGTGCTGGCGGACGCCTCGATGGTGGAGGTGCTCTCCAGCGGCGAGCAGGACGGCCACCGCCCGCCGCCCGGCGGCACGGTCCGGCTGCGCCGGTCCGCGCTGAGCACCGGCCCGGCGCTGCGCGCGGTCGCGGCGGGTCTGGGCGAGGCCGGCGAGTACATCGACTGCCAGCCCGGCTCGGCGATCCCGCGCTGCCTGGAGACGGGCCGGCCGATCGTGCTGAACCTGCTCTCCGACGACGAGATGATCCGGCACGCGCCCACCACCGAGCACGTGACCTTCTACCGCGATACCGGCATCCACTCCGGCCTGATCGTGCCGCTGGCCGCGCGCGGGCAGCAGCTCGGCACCGTGTCGATGGTCCGGGCCGGGTCGTCGCCCGTTTTCGACGACGAGGACGTGGCCGTCGCCGGCGCGCTGGCCGAGCGGGCCGCGATCAGCCTGGACAACGCCCGCCGCTACACCCGCGAGCACGGCATCGCGGTGGAGTTGCAGCGCGCGCTGCTGGCCGCGCCCGGCACCCCGAACCCGCGGGTCGACACCGCCACCCGCTACCTGCCGGCGGGCGCCGACGACCTGGTGGGCGGCGACTGGTTCGACACGCTGGCGCTGCCCGGCGGGCTGACGCTGCTGGCGATCGGGGACGTGATGGGCCACGGTGTCGGCGCCGCGGTCGAGATGAGCCACTACCGCTCCATGCTCCGGGTCGGCGCCGGGGAGGGCGACGCGCCGGACCGGGTGCTGCGCCGGATCGACCGGCTGCTGACGGCCGGCGGCGTGGAGCGGCCCGCCACCTGCCTGCTCGGCATCGCCGACCCGCTGCGCGGCGCCGCGTGGTTCTCCAGCGCCGGGCACCTGCCGCCCGCGCTGGTCGCGCCCGACGGGCGGGTGCGGCTGCTGGACGTGCCGCCCGGCCCGCCGCTGGGCGCGGAGCTCGGCGGCGGCTACGAGACGGTGCACGCGCCCTGGCCGCCCGGGCACACCCTGCTGCTGTACACCGACGGGCTGGTGGAGCGGCGCGGCGAGGACATCGACGCGTCGCTGGAGCGGCTGGCCGGGCTGCGGCTGCCGCCCGCCGAGGTCCCGGCGCGCGCGGGGCTCGGTTCGCTGGACGCGCTGCTGGCGCGGGTCGTGCACCGGCTCGCGCCCGCCGAGGCCGAGGACGACGTGGCACTGCTGGCGGCGCGGGCGGTGCCGGGCCGCGGGCCGCGCTGAGGGCGCCGGGCGGGGCGCCGCGGGTGGAGCGCGTGGGGGAAGTATTGGGGCGGTGTAAGGACCGAACTCCTGGCGGGTCGACCCTTACCGCGAGGCGGGGCGGTGTTGTTAGCCTCGAAGGTGCGAGCCGCTGGTGACCGGCGACCCCCGGGTCGGGGCGTACCGAGGAGTGACCGCATGACCGAACGCAAGCCGCCGGGTGTGTCCTTCGAGACGTGGGCGGACCGGCAGATCCGCGAGGCGGAGGCGCAGGGCGCCTTCGCCGACCTGCCCGGCCGCGGCAAGCCGCTGCCGAACCTGAACGCGCCCTACGACGAGATGTGGTGGGTCAAGGGCAAGATGCGGCGCGAGGGGCTGTCCTTCCTGCCCCCCTCGCTGGCGCTGCGCAAGGAGGCGGAGGACGCCGCCGCCGCGGTGGCGCGGGCCCGCTCCGAGCGGCAGGTCCGGCAGATCCTCACCGCGGTGAACGAGAAGATCGAGGCCGCGATCCGCCGCCCGCCGCCGGGCCCGCCGCTGAACCTGCGCCCCTTCGACGTCGAACAGGCCGTCGCGCGCTGGCACGAGGACCGCGGCGGCGAGGCGGCCGAGGCGGCGGACGGTGGAATCACAGGCAGCGGCACCGCCGCGCCGCGCCGGCCCTGGTGGCGGCGGCTTCGCCCGACGTGACGTCAGGACGCGGCCCGGCCGGGCGGATCGGGGCGCGGATCAGGGCGCCCGCGGTGTTCCGGGCGCCGGGCCGCCCCTGATAGGCATGGCCCGTGCGCTTCGACTCCGTCCCCAAACCGCCGCCCGTCGAGGCCCGGCCCCGCGACGAGCGCGGCTACCCGGTGCCCGCGATCACCCCGTGGCAGGACGAGCGGCCGCAGTTCGCGCTGACCGACCACGGGCGCAGCGCGGACTGCGCCCGGCAGCGGCTGTGCTCGGTGTGCGGCACCCGCATGCCGCGCGGCACCGTGTGGCGGGTGGTGGGCGCGGCGGAGGCCGAGGCGATCGCGGACGCGCGGGCGGCCGGCCGCCCGTACCGCAACCTCGCCCCCACCACCGAGGGCCCGGGGCACCGGGCGTGCATGCTGTACGCCTCGATGGTCTGCCCCTACCTGGCCCGCCCGGGCGGGCGCCGCGGCACCGACGCCGAGCACCCCGACGCCATGACGGCCCACGTCGTACGGGGCGCGGCGCGCGGGGTGCTGGGCGCGGTGGTCGGCTTCGCGGAGTACGAGTTCGCCGTCACCGATCAGCGGACCCTCTTCCGCTTCCTCGACGTGGTGGAGTTCCTGCCGCACCAGAACGCCGACACGCACCTGGCCGCGCTGCGGGCCGAACTCGGCGCCCGCAGCTAGCCGTTTCGCGGGCTCACGACGCCCGGAAGGCGGGCAGGCCCTGGTAGTCGGAGACCTTCGCCGGGCTGCCGGAGCCGTCGGCGGGCAGTTCCACGATGCCGTCCGGGGTGCGGGCGGCGATCGTCCGGTTGTCGGGGGAGAACGCCGGCTCGGTGTAGTCGGTGGCGGCGTCCGGGGTGAGGTCCTTGAAGGACGGGCCGCTGTTCGTGGACTCCTCCAGGAACAGGTGGTCGTGGCCGTCCACGGAACGGACGAAGACCACGTCCTCGTTGCCGTCCGTGGTCATCGCCGGCTCCGAGCCCGAGGCGAGGACCGAGCCCTGCTGCCGCAGGTTGTCGTCGCGGATGTAGACCTTGCCGCTGTCCGGGTTGGCGTAGACCGCGGCGCCCTCGCTGCCGGCGTTCGGCCAGGTGTTGCCGGTGGTCGGCAGCGGGTCGGGGTTCTCGCTCGCCATCTCGTTGAGGCTGATCGGCTTCGGGGTGCCGCCGGAGGAGGGGACGGCCTCCAGTCTGGTGGTGCCGCCGGACCGCACGGCGAAGATCAGGTTGTCCAGCCCGGGCATGCCGGAGGACGCGTCCGCCTTGCGGGTCTGCCAGGTCGGGTGCGACCAGGTCTGCCCGCCGGGGTTCTTGGCCACCACCTGCCGGCCGGAGCCGTCGGGGTTGCTGACCGCGAGGTCGCCGTCGCCGTCGACGAACGCGGCCCGGCTGCCGTCGGGGGACCAGGTGAGGTCGCGCACCAGGGTGCCGAAGTCGACGCGGGTGCCGTTCATGACGACGTAGCGGCTGCCGTCGCTGATGGTCAGGCCGCCCTGGGCGGTGCCGTTGAGCCGCGAGCCGGAGCCGGCCGGGGCGGCGCTGACGGTCGGGCCGCCGGAGCCGGCCGGCGTGGTGGTGGTGCCGTCGGCGGCCGGGTCGTCGGGCCCGCAGGCCGACAGCAGCAGGGCGGCGCCCGCGGTGAGGCCCGCGGTCAGTGCGACGGCTGCGGAGGTGCTGCGTCTGCGGCCGCGGCCGCGGCGGGTGGGCACGGACATCTCGGTTCCCCCATGAACGTGTGAGACGGCTGCTGCGGCCGACGGCGCCGGCCGCTGTGAGGGAAGCGTGGCAAGCCGACTTCGCCGCACCGTGCGGTAGTTGTCACAGACCGGCAACACCTTGGCACGTCCGGTCACGGCGGCCGGGAGCGCTCGGCCGGACGGGTGCGGCGCGCCACCTGCGCGGGTGAACGCCGCGGACCCGGGCTGACGCTCGGCGTCGTGGGCGTGCCCTGGGGGCGGGCTGCGGCGTTGTACGGCTCATGAACGTATTCCGCATCCTCACCACCGCCGCGGCCGGCTCCTTCGTGCTCGCGGCTGCCGCGCCCGCCGTGCAGGCCGCCGACCTCAGCTCCACCCTGGCGAGCACCGCGGTGACCGCCTCCGACACCGGCGCCCAGGCCGGCAGCGTCGCCTCCGGCGTGATCCAGCAGTCCGGGGTCGGCTCGAAGGTCGACGCCGTCCAGAAGGCCGTCAAGGCCGGCTCCGACGCGGTGACGGCGGGCAACGAACTGGTCAACGGCTGACCGCCGCCCGCACGGAAAAAAGGGGTGCCCCTTCGGCAAGGGGCGCCCCTTTCGCGCGCCCCGGCCGGGGCGGCGGTTCGGCTCAGCCGCGGAGGGTGCTCACCGGGACCGTGAAGTGGGCCGCGGTGCCGAGGACTTCCTCGTCGGCGGCGAAGGCGCGCAGCGACTCCTCGGTGATCGTCGCGCCCGGGACCGCCGCGGGCCACGGGCGGCTGGCCAGGATCACGTAGACCGACCCGCGGGCGCGGGCCGCGGCCGTCCACTGGTCCGGCACCGGGCAGGTCACCTTCAGGTAGGGCATGGTCAGCACCGCCTTGCCGCCCTCCACCAGCACCCGCACGTCCACCTTCGGGGCCTGCGCGACGTCCAGGACGGTGCCGCCGACCGGCAGCCCGATCTGCCGCGCGGCCTCCAGGACCGCCTCCTGACCGGCCGCCGGGCCGTCCGCCCCGTCGCCGAGGGAGTAGGCGAGCAGGAACGGGGTGTCCTCGCCGTCCTCGTGGCTGCCGGCCCACGGGATCACCACGAGGGTGCCCAGCCGGCTCTGGAGGGGCGACGCGGGGGCGGTGTTGGTCTGGCTCATGCGCCGGACCCTAACGGGCGACAGACCCGTTCCGGCGCCGATATCACCTCAGCGGGCGACCTCGGGGCACGGGATTCGCCCGTTCGTGGAAAGGGGGGCACCCCGGTTCGTATCCGGTGGCGGACGGGTGCGGGATACGGGTGCGGAAGCAGGCGCGGGAAGCCGTCACCGATTCGGTCCAACCTGCGTGACCATTCCTGGTCCCGGCCGTTGCCCAATGCGTCGAAAGCCGCAGCGTTGCGGTGATTCTCATCTCGTAAGACGTCTCAGGGAGATCTTGATGTCGCGTATCGCGAAGGCCGCGGCTCTCACCGCCGCCGCAGGTGCCGCGCTGGCCGCTGGTGCGGGTGTGGCTTCGGCCGACGCCGGTGCCGGGGGCGCCGCGGTGGGCTCGCCGGGTGTCGTGTCCGGCAACCTCGTCCAGGTGCCGGTGCACATTCCGGTCAACGTGTGTGGCAACACCATCGACGTCGTCGGCGTGCTCAACCCGGTGTTCGGCAACCAGTGCGAGAACAGCTCCTCGCACGACGACGGCAACTGGGACAGCAGCGGCGCCCAGTACTGAGCCCCCGCCCCACCCGCACGGCCCCCGCCCGGAGTACGCGCCGGTCGGGGGCCGTTCGCATGTCGTGCCGGCCGCGCATGTCGTGCCGGCCCTCCGCGAAGGGGCCCTGCGGCCGCCCCTTACGCGAACTCGTGCGTCAGCTCGCCCCTTTTTCGGTCGATCTTCCTGCTCGTTCGCTCCGGAGGCGGCCGCACATGTCGTGCCGGCCGTCCGCGAAGGGGCCCTGCGGCCGCCCCTTACGCGAACTCGTGCGTCAGCTCTCCTCGTACGTGTAGTACTTGCGGTAGTCCAGCACCCTTGAGGGCGGGACGTTGAACGGGGGCATCGGCTCGGTGAGGCTGATGACGCGGCCGTGCTCGGGGTCCTTCGTACCCAGGGGCTTCGCCGGCAGGTAGCCGGACTTGGGGTGCAGGCGCTGCCAGCGGGCCCAGATCAGGTCGATGAAGGCGTGGTGCAGCCAGAACACCGGGTCGTTCGGCGAGGACCCGCCGATCATGTGGCCGCCGACCCACTGGTGCACCCGGTTGTGCAGGTAGCCGCCCTTGGTGTCGCTGACGACCCACCCCTCCATCTTGTTGCGCAGCCCCTGGGTGCCGGGCGCGGAGTTCCACGGCGCGGTGTCGTAGGTCGCGATCTTCAGCGCGTCGTTCAGCTCGGCGGCGGTCGGCAGCACGATCGGCCGGTCCGGGCGGCCCATGTTGCGGGTCAGGTACCGCTCCCGCGTGACGCCGTAGGTGATCGGCCAGTTGCCGGTCCCGTACGCGAACGGGCCGGTCATCACCTGGCCGTCGCTGGAGCGGCCGTTGCCGCCCATGAAGTCGTCGTCCCACAGCGCGGACGTCTTCGACCGGTCGGCGGTCCAGTCCCAGTACGGGATGGTCACGTCGGGGTCGATCATCCGCAGCTCGTGCTCGAAGACCAGCAGGAACTGCCGGTGCCAGGGGAAGAACGTGGGGGCCATGTGCGCCACCCGCAACCCGGTCTCGCCGTCGGCGCTGAAGTACTGGGTGTGCAGCTTGACGTACTTGTCGTACCCGCCGCTGCGCTTGAGCTGGAGCACGGCGCGGACGAAGCGCGCGCGCTGGTCGCTGGTCAGATTCCGCTGGTTGATCCGGGTGTACACAGGTGCGGGCCCCTCGACGCTCGTCGGTCAGTGATGGTGCGCGGCGGCGGCGTCGGCCAGTTCGGCGCTCCCGATGACGTCGACCGCGCCCCGTGCGGTGGCCAGCGGCGTCGGGTACGGCTGGAAGTGGTTGGCCATGCTCACGTAGCTGCCGTCGAACCGGCGCATGGCGCCCAGGGGCAGCCCGTCGACCAGGAGCAGCAGCCCGCTGGGGTCGTCGGAGGTGAAGCCCTGGATGCGGCGGCCGCGGTAGACCTCGTCGAAGAGCGGCACGCTCACGTCCTGCGGCGCGGAGCCCGGCCCGCCGTCCGCCGCCGGCTTCCCGTCGGTGCCGCCGTCCGCCGCGGTGGCCGCGGCCGGCTGCCCTGCGGCGAGCATGGGGCGCAGCCCCGCCGCGGTGCCCGAGACGGCCGCCGCGGTGATCAGTCCGGTGCGGAGCACTCTTCTGCGTGATGCCATGCCCGGCTCCTTTCTCGGCTCTCGGCCGCGGTTCATCTTGCCCGGCGCGGCCCCGAATCCCGGGACCACCGCCGACGACCGGCAACGTTGATCCGGAAATTCACCTGACCGGGTGATGTCGTCGGTGGACGGCGACGGGTCTGATAGGGGAAGGGGATTCCTTGTGGGCGCGGGCAGTTCGCCTTGAAAAGCCCGATCGTATGTCCATCTGAAGGTATGCGGCACGGTCGTCTCCGGAGTACCGAATCCACGAGTGCCATTTATTCGTACGTTATGACTGACGGTCAGGCGGCGCTTCCCGCACGCCTTTTCCGTCGAACGAGGAGTGGCCATGGCCGAGCGGCACCACTGGTGGGCACGGGGGAGCGTCGCACTGGCCACGGCCGCGGTGCTGCTGTCCGGGGCGACCGCGACCGGGCTCGGCGACGACTCCGCCGGGCGGCTGCTCGGGCGGCCCGCGTACGGCACCCCGGTCGCCGGCCCGCTGCCGTCGCAGACCGCCCCGCGCTCCGGGCCGTCCGCCGGCACACCGACCACCGCCCCCTCGGCCGCGCCGAGCCCCGCGGCACCGGCGAACGGCGGGCTGCCGGCGATGGGCGCGTTCACCGACTCCGGCGCCAAGGGTGTCCAGAGCCTGGCCGGGCTCCAGACCTGGCTCGGCGGCACCCAGGTGAACGTCGGCCACACCTACCTGCCGGGCGACGACTGGGACAGCATCGAGGGTGGCGGCGACCTGCTCCAGCCGTGGGCCGACTGGACCCGCGCCCAGCCCGGCCGGCTCTTCGTGCTCAATGTGCCGATGCAGGCCGACAACGAGGGCCATGTCCCGGACGCCCAGGTGCGCGACCTCATCGAGCAGGGCGCGAGCGGCGCCTTCGACGCGCACTTCACCACGCTCGCCCGGCGGCTGGTGCAACTCGGCGTCCCCGACACGGTGCTGGTGCTCGGCTGGGAGATGAACGGCACCACCTACACCCACCGCTGCGGCCCCGACCCCGAGGGCTGGAAGGCGTACTGGAACCACGTGGTCACCGCCATGCGCGCCGTCCCCGGCCAGCACTTCCGCTTCGACTTCGCACCCAACCGCGGCCAGGACGCGATCGGCTGGACCACGTGCTACCCCGGGGACTCCACCGTCGACATCATCGGCATGGACTCCTACGACCAGCCGTCCGGCGAGACCTTCCAGCAGCAGGTCACCGAGCCGTACGGGCTCCAGGCCCAGGTGGACTTCGCCGCCGCGCACAAGAAGGCGATCTCCTACCCGGAGTGGGGCCTGTTCCGCAACGGCGACGACCCCGACTACATGAGCCTGATGCTCACCTGGATCATCACCCACCACCCGCTCTACCAGACCATCACCGACTACTGCCCGCACGGCGTGTGGCAGTGCGCGCAGAACCCCGCCTCCTCGAAGGTGTACCGGGCGCTGCTGTACGACCGGAAGACCGTCAGCGCGGCGCCCGCCTCACCCGCGCCCACACCGTCCCCCGGCACCTCGCCGACGTCCGCGCCCGCCGAGAGCTGCGTGCCGATGCCGCTGAGCGAGGTGCTCAAGCAGTCCTACGCGAGCGGGCAGGTGTGCGTACGGCTCGAGCAGCGCCCGAAGCCGTCCGCCACCGCCGCCACGCCCTCCCCCGGGCCCACCAGCGCCCTGTGACCGTCCGGCCGGCGGACGCGGCCTAATTCCGGCGGCGCCTGCGCAGTTCGCGCAGCCGGGTGCGGGCGGCGGTCGCCAGCCGGCGGGCCAGCAGCGACGGCAGGGCGCGGCGGGTGCCCAGCAGGAGGCGGGAGTTGGGGGCCGGGGTCGGGCGCCAGTGGGACTTGTGCGGCTCGGCCCCCCGCAGCATGCTCAGCACCGGCCGCCCGGCGGCGGCGGTGAGGCGGGCGCCGTGCCGCATCAGGAGGGTGTTGAGGTCCACCCGCGCGGCCCGCAGGGCGGCGAAGTCGGCGCCGTAGAGGTAGCCGCCGGCCAGGGTCGGGGACAGCACGGTGAAGTTCGCGGCGACCACCTCGCCGCCGATCCTGAACTCGGTGAGCAGCGCCTCGCCGGACCGGGTCATCGCCGCGCCGGCCCGGCCGAGGTGTTCGGCGAACCGGGGCCGGACGTGTTCGGGGGTGACGCCCCGGCCTTCCCACTGGGCGGTGTGCAGTCGCAGCAGCGTACGGATCGCGGCGGGCACCTCGGCGGCCGGCACGTCGTGCTCCTCGACGCCCGAGGCGTCGATCTTGCGCAGGTGGCCGCGGATGCGCTGGCCGCGCGAGCTGCCGACCCGGGCGATCAGCCCGGCCATCGGGCCGCCGGGCAGCTCCAGGCAGTCGGAGTCGGCGAGCCGCCGCTTGGGGCCGCTCCACCGCGCGTACACCCGTTCGGCGGCGGCGCCCGCGGGCACCTCGCGCAGGTCCACGACCGAGCCGGCCGCCGCCTGCCGCAGGCCGCGGACGAGGGCGGCCGTGACCGGCCCGCCGTCGCCTTCGCCGTCGCGTTCGTCGCCTTCGTCGCTGCCGCTGTCGTCGCCGTCGGCCGCCGGGTCGAGGAGCACGTCGGAGAAGTCCGTGATGGCCCCGCCGAGCGGCACCAGCGCGGGCAGCGGGCGGTACACCCGCATCAGGGCGGCCGCGCCGACCAGTTCACCGCCGCCGGTGCCGGTGCTGCCGTCGCCGTCGGTCCCGCCGTCGCCGCGCAGGACCAGCACGACCCGCAGCCGGCCCGCCCGCCCGTACGACAGCCACCACGAGTGCAGCCACGCGTGGCTCTGGAACGGGCTGGCCCGCGGGCAGTTGCGGTGCAGCCGGCCCCACGCGGGGGCGAGGGCGGCGAACTCGGCCGGGTCGCGGCAGATCCGCACCGTCAGCGCACCGCCGGGCGGTCCGGGCGGCGCGGGTCTGGGGCGCGGCGGCCGGGGGGCGGCCGGTGCCGCGGTGTCGGGGCCCTCCACCGTCACACCGCCGTCCGCTCGGGCCGCGGCTCGGCGGGCGACGGGGACGGCGCGGGCGCGGCCGGCGCCGGGAGCTGCGCCGTGCCCTCCTCGCGCCGGGGCCGGACCAGCAGGGCGAGCGCGCCGAGCAGCCCGCCCGCGCTGGCGCCCACCGCGCCGGACAGCGCCGCCGACGGGGAGGACGGCGCGGCGGGCGCGGCCGCGGGGGAGAACAGCAGCAGCCGGACACCGGTGCTGCCGCTGTCGCGGTTGCCGACGGCGGCCAGCGAGCGGGCCACGCCGTTGGCGATGGCCGCGGCCGTGCCCGCCTTGGCGGAGCTGCCGGTGACGGAGATCATCGGGGCGTCGGGCGACGTCGCCGCCTGGACCCGGCTTTTCAGGTCGGCGGCCGCGGTGTGGGTGGCCGCCTGCGCCCCGGCCAGCACCGCGGAGCCGGTGACGATCCGGCCGTACGCCTGGGCGAAGCCGAGCGCGGTCGGCGCGTCGGTGCCCTGCTGCGGTACGACCATCACGTAACTGGTCGCGGTGTACTGCGGGGTGGCCGCGAGGCCGTACCCGACGCCGCCGAGCAGGCCGACGCCGATGCCGAGCGGCAGCGGCAGCCAGCGCGGCAGCGCCCGGCGCCGGAGCGGGGTGCGGCGGCCGCGGTCCTGCGGGGCGCCGATGTCGTCCGTGTGGTTCACGGTGTGTCTCACTTCTGGGCGGGTGTCGGGGTGGAGGTGGCTTCGGCGGCGCCGGGCGCGGTGGCCGGCTCCTGACGGGACGGCGGCGGCGCGCCCTGCGCCGCGGCGGGCGGCGCGGGCGGTACGGGCGGCAGGGGCGGTGCGGCCGGGCGCGGGGTCGCCTGCGCGGGCGGCGCCGGGTACGGGTGGGCCCCGGCGGCGCGGGCGGGGTGCGGCACGCCCGCGCCGGAGCCGCGCCGCGCGGCCCCCCGCCGCTCGCCCGCCTGCTCGTACAGCGCCTTGACCAGCTGCGCGGTACGGGCGATGTGGTAGTAGTCGACGGCCGCGGGCGCGGGCAGCCGGCGCGGTCCCGCGCGGTGCTCCGCGGCCAGCGCGGCGGGCAGTTCGTCCAGGTCGATCCGGCAGGCGCCGGGCGCGTCCTCGGCCGGCACGTCCTCCACGGCGGGGCACGCGGTGTACAGCGCGGGCAGCCCGGCCGCCAGCGCCTCGACCACCGCGAGCCCGAACGCCTCCTCGGCGGAGACCGACACGAACAGGTCCATCGCGGCCAGCAGTCCGGGCACGTCCGCGCCGCCGGAGTCGGTGACGTGGACCCGCTCCACCAGGCCCAGCTGGTGCACGAGCCGCAGCAGCGGCACCCGTTCGGGGCCGTCGCCCGCGAGCAGCAGGTGCACGTCCGGCACGTCGGCGACCGCCCGCACCAGCGCGTCGAACCGCTTGCCGGGCACCTGCCGCCCCACCCCGCCGACGACGTAGGCGCCGGCGGGGATGCGCAGCCGGTCGCGCGTCGCCGCGCGCGAGCGCGGGTCGAAGCGGAACCGGTCCGGCTCGATGCCGTTGGGCGCCAGGCGCACCCGCTCCTCCGGCACGCCCCAGTACACCAGCCGCTCCGCGACCGTCGCGGACACCGCGAGGGTGCCGTGGCCGAGCCGCTCGGTCGCCCGGTACAGGGTGCGGGTGCCCAGGCCCAGCGGCCGGCCCTCGATCTGGGTGGCGCCGAGCGAGTGCTCGGTGGCCACCACGGTGCGCACCCCGGCCAGCCGCGCGGCGATCCGCCCGTAGACGCAGGCCCGGTACAGGTGGGTGTGCACCACGTCGTAGCGGCCGGCCCGCATCAGGCGGGTCAGGCGGGGCAGCACGCCGAGGTCGCGGTTGCCGGCCATCCGCAGGTGGTGCACCCGCACGCCGTCGGCGCGGATCGCGTCGGCCACCGGGCCGGGGTCGGTGAGCGTGGCCACCTCGCACCTGGCGTCGAGGTGCCGCAGCAGCAACCGCAGTTGCTGCTCGGCGCCCCCGACGTTCAGGCCGGTGATGACGTGCAGGACTTTCATGTGTCGCCTCCTGGGGGCGCGGCGGGCGAAGCGGCGAGTCCGGCCCGGCGGCGCCGGTGCACCAGCCGCTTGGCGTGCAGCCGCAGGGAGTTGTCGTCCTCGCCGACGTAGGTGCGCGGCAGGTCGTGGACGCAGGCGAGCGGCCCGGGCTCGACACCGCAGGCGTAGTCGTATCCGGCCTGGCGGGTGGCGAGCATGGTGCGCGCGTCGGCCGCGCCGTAGGGGTAGCAGAAGCCGGCCGGGGCGGCGCCGAGGATGTCCGCCAGCAGGCTGCGGCTCTCGCTGACCTCGGCGTCCAGCTCCGCGTCGTCGAGGTCGGTCAGGCGGCGGTGCAGCAGGCCGTGCGAGCCGACCTCGATGCCGGCGTCGTGCACGGCGCGGATGCCCTCGGCGGTCAGCAGCGGCTTGCGCGGGCCCTCCGGGTCCCAGGCGTTGGTGCCGCCGAGCCGGCCGGGCAGCACGAACAGGGTGGCGGTGTGGCCGTGCGCGCGCAGCAGCGGCAGCGCCTCGTCGAGGAAGTCGGTGTACCCGTCGTCGAAGGTCAGCCCGACCAGCCGGCCGGCCCGGCCGTGGGCGCGCGCGGCGAGCAGTTCCCGGACGCTGACGCCGGTCAGCCCGCGGCGGCGCAGCCAGCGCAGCTGCCCCGCCAGCCGCTGCGGGGTCACCGTGATCCGGTACGGGTCGCCGGCCCGGCGGTCGCCCACCGAGTGGTACATCAGTGTCCAGGGCGCCAGGCTGTCGTCGGACGCGCTGGTGCCGGCGGCTGGTTGTGCGGTCCGCTGCGTGGTCGTCGGTCTGGTCATGGGCGGCCCTTCCGCGTGACGGTGGCGAGCAGGTACGGGACTTCGGGCACCCGGACGGCGAGCGCGGCGCCGGCGAAGACGGCGGGCACCGCCACCGCGCAGGCGGCGACGGCCACCACCGGGTCACCCAGGTGGTGAGCCACTACCCACCCGGCCCCGGTGGCGCACAGCGCGGCGAGGGTGATCCGCCCGATCCGGGGCGCCACCGCGGCCAGGCGCACCGCGACGGTGTGCGCGCCCAGGCCGCGCAGCAGCAGCGCGGCGGTCACGGTGATGCCGAGCGCGTTGCCCGCCGCGATGCCGTACGCGCCCCACGGCCCGACGGCGGCGGCGTCCGCGGCGGCGGTGACCAGCAGGCCCAGCCCCATGGCGGCGGCCGGGTACCAGGTCGGCCCGGCGGCCGAGAAGTACGGCCGGACCAGCGCCCCGACCAGGCTCTGGCCGAGCAGCCCGAGCGCGTAGACGCGCATCACGGTCGCGGTGTCCGCGGTGTCCGCGGCGGTGAACTCGCCGCGCTGGAAGAGGACGTCGATGATCTGCGGGGCGCACGCGATGACGTAGGCGGTGCCGAGCAGCACCACCAGGCAGGCGAGCGCGAGGTCCCGTTCCACCCGGCGCCTGGCCTGCTCGCGGTCGCCGTCGGCCAGCGCGCGCGAGAGCACCGGGAAGGTGACCGTCACGATCATCACCGACAGCGCCATCGGCAACTGGGCGACCTTTTCGGCATAGTTGAGGTGCGAGATGGCGCCGGCGGGCAGCGGGGCGGCGAAGAACCGCTCGACCAGCACCTGCGCCTGGCGGCTGAGGGTGAAGACGACCACCGGTGCGAGCAGGGCCGGCCCCAGCGGGTTGCGGCGCCGCGGGCCGTCCCACCCGGTCGGCGCGGCCGACCGCAGCACCTTCAGGAAGGACGGCAGCTGGGCCGCGACCATCAGCGCGCCGCCGACCGCGACACCGGCGGCGGCCGCCCGCACCCCGAGGTGGCCGTGCAGGGTGAACAGCACCGCCACGATGCCGGTGTTGTAGGCGACGTAGATCGCGGCGGGCGCCGCGAAGCGCCGGTGCGCGCGCAGCGCGGCGCTGAGGTACCCGGCGGCGCCGAAGGTGAGGACGGTCAGCGCGGTCAGCCGGGTGCAGGCGGCCGCGGTGGCCGGGTCTGCGATGCCGGGGGCGAGGACGCGGACGACCCACCCGGCGCCCGCGGCCAGCGCCGCGGTCAGCAGCGCCAGGGCGGCGAGCAGCCGGGGCAGGGTGCCGCGGACCAGGGCGCGCGGGCCCTGGCCCCCGGCGAGCGCCGCACTGAAGGCGGGCACCATCAGCAGCGCCATCGCGTCCTCGATCAGGACGGTCGCCGCGACCTCGGGGATGGTCCAGGCGACGAGGAAGGCGTCGGACTCCGCGCCCGCCCCGAAGAGATGGGCGATGCCCTGGTCGCGCACCAGGCCGAGGACGGACCCGGCGACGCTGAGCCCGGCGGTGGCCGCGGCCGCGTGGGCCATCCGGGAGGAGGGCTCCCCCGGCCCGGTGGGGGAGCCGCCGGGGGCGGGCGCCGGGGTGGCGGCGGCCCTCCCGACGCGCGGGCGGGGCGGGGCGATGTCGAACGGCTCGGGCGCCGGCGCCCACACGTCCGGCGGCTCGGGTTCGGCGGCGGCGCGGACGGCCGGGCGGAGCGGAAGCCGGGGGTCGTCGGCCGGGTGGGTCCAGATGTCGTGGGGCAGTTCCCCGGCGCTCTCGCGCCGCCGCGCGCGCCGGGAGGCGGCCGGTCCGGCGCCGGGGGGCCGGCGGGTCATCGGGCGGGCTCGTCGGTGGAGTTCAGGGCCCACCAGGCGGTCAGGCCGAGCAGGACGGCGGTGAGCGGGGTGGAGGGGCCGCCGATGTCGGCGTACAGGAAGTCCACGGCCTGCCACAGCAGGAGCCCGACGGCGGCGAGGCCCGGGGCGACGGCGCCGCGGGCACGGAGGCGGCCTGCGGCGCCCGGGGCGGCGGCCGTTCGCGGCGCCGGCAGGAGCGGGCGGCGGGCGGCGCGGCGGGCGCGGTACAGGCGGGCGCCGCCGGCGGCGAGCAGCGCCGCCCAGGAGCCGGCGAGCAGCCCGCAGCCGATGAGGCCCTGCTCGGAGAGGGCCAGCAGGTACATGTTGTGCGGGGAGAGCAGGGGTTCGCGGGTGAAGGTCTGCCCGGCGCCCGCGGTGTCGCTGCCGGAGTCGAGGGCGAGGGAGGCGTGGGAGTCGCGCTCGTCGGGGAAGCGCTTGAGGCCGACGCCGGCGGCGGGGTGCTCGCGCCACATCGACAGCGCCGCCGACCACAGGGTGTACCGGTCCGTGACGGACTGGTCGGGCGCGTCGGTGACCTGGGTGATGCTCGCCAGCCGCTGGGTGATCATCTGGGAGCCGACCCCGGCCCCGCCGACCAGCAGCACCGCGCACGCGGCGAGCGCCGCGAGGACCCGTACGGCCTGCCGCCATCCGGCCAGCAGCGCCGTCACCGCCAGCGCGAGCGCGGTGGCGATCCAGGTGCCGCGGCTGAAGGAGACGGTGAGCGGCACCAGCAGCAGGGCCGCGCACACCGCGGCCCCGGTACGGACCGCGCGCCGCCCGGGCGCGAGCGCGTACCCGGCCGCGATGACGACCCCGTAGGCGACGACCGTGGCCATCCCCATGATGTCCGAGGGCCCGAAGGTGCCCACCGCGCGGACGTCCTCGCCCTGGTAGGAGGCGCCGGTCCCGGTGGCGTACTGCCAGACCCCGATCCCGCCCTGGACCAGCGCGAGGGCGACCACCGCGCCCGCGACGACGGCGAAGTCCCGCCGGTCGCGCAGCAGCAGGACGAGCGCGGCCGGCACGAGCACGAACACCTGGGCGTAGCGCACGAACCCGGTGGCCGAGGCGCCCGGGTCGGGCGAGGTGACGGTGGCGACCGCGAAGCCGACCAGGGGCGCCCCGAGGACGGCGGCCGCGGCCGGGCTGAGCAGCCGCCGCCGGTCGCGCAGCAGCCGTACGGCGCAGGCGAGCACCAGCACCGCGCTGGCCGCGTCGGCCGGGGTGACCTTGCCGGACGTGCTGACGTCGCCCGGGGCGACGGGTGCGGCCAGCAGCGCGATGGTGGCGAGCGCGGGCAGCAGGTGGGCGTACTCCGTCAGGTGACGGCATGTCAGTTTACGGGTGTGAGCTTTCGGGTGTCGGGCGCGGCCGGGCGGCGTGCGGAGGGTCAGGGCCATCAGCTACCGCCGAACCGGAAGAAGGACGTCGCGGTGCGGACGATGATCGCGACGTCCTGCCACAGCGACCAGCTCTCGATGTAGTGGTTGTCGAACCTGGCCCGGTCCGGGATGGAGGTGTCGCCGCGCAGGCCGTTGACCTGGGCCAGGCCGGTGATGCCCGCGGGCATGCGGTGCCGGTCCCGGTAGCCGGGCAGCTCGGCGCCGAACTTCTCGACGTAGAAGGGGCGCTCGGGGCGCGGCCCGACCATGCTCATGTCGCCGCGCAGCACGTTCCACAGCTGCGGCAGCTCGTCGAGCGAGGTGCGGCGCAGCAGCCGGCCGACCGCGCTGGTGCGCTCGTCGTGGGCGATGTTCCACAGCGTCGCGGACTCGTTGTCGTCGGCGGGCCGCAGCGTGCGGAACTTCAGCAGGGTGAACGGCCGCCCGCCCAGGCCGATCCGCTCCTGTCGGAACAGCACGCCCGGGCCGTCCGAGAGGCGCACGGCCAGCGCGCAGCCGGCCAGCACCGGGGCGGCCGCGGCCAGCGCGAGCGCGGCGAGCACCACGTCCAGCAGCCGCTTGCCGCGCGGCAGCCGGTGCGGGCGGGCGGTGAACGGGCGGCAGGAGTAGCCCCACAGATGCGCGGACCCGATCCGGTCGGCGACACCGCTGCCGCTCCGCCGCTCGTCCGCCTCGACCTGCCAGATCCGGCAGCCGCGTGCCGTCAGCAGCTCGGCGGCCGCCACCGTGGCCGGTCCGGCCGGGCCGACCACCACGACATGGCGGACCGCGTCGCGCACCGCGACCCGCGCGATGTCCGCGGCGGCGGTCACCGCCAGCCGCGGCAGCGGGGCGGCCGGGGCCGCCATGGGAGCCGTCGCGGTGCCGGCCGCCTCCGGGGCGCCCGGGCGGGTGGCCGGCAGCGTCGTACAGGGGTCCGGATGCCGTGCGGGGTGCGCGGCACGCCCGTCGGGGAAGGCGTGTTCGGGGGCGAGGGTGGCGAACGCCGCCCGGACCAGGTCGTGTTCGCCCGGCCCGTCGGCGTCCGCGGGCGTGGCGAGCGCCACCGGGGCGAGGCCGTACTCGGGGTGTTCGCGCAGCGCGGCCGCCAGGTGATCGGCGGCGGGGGCGGCGCCGACGACCAGGGTCGGGGCCGGGGAGCGGCGGGCCCGGGCGCGGTGCAGGCGGTGCGCGAGCGCGCGCAGGGCGACGGCCGTGCAGCCGGTGAGCGCGGCGGCGTCCAGGAGTTCGGGCCAGCCCAGCGCGCTGTGCCGCTCGGTGGCCGCACCCGCGGCGGCGGCCAGGCCCCAGGCGAGCACCGTGCCGAGCGCGACCGCGGGCACCTCCTCCAGCGCGGCGGGCGCGAGCGCGGGCCGGTAGAGGCCGGCTCTTCGGTGCGCGGCCAGCAGCACGCACAGCAGCACCACGGGCAGCACCGGCGCACCGGCCGGCCCGACCGCGCACAGCCCGGCCGCCGCCGCCAGGCAGTCCGCCGCGACGAGGGCGCGGCCGGGCGAGGGCACCCGGCCGGCACCCGGGGCGCGCGCCGCGGTGTCCGCCCGGGGCGCGGAGTGCTGCTCCGGGACGGTCTCCCGAGCGGTCCGCGCCGCGCGCGCCGACCGGGCGGAGCGCGCCCCCGCGGCCCGGGCGGCCTGCGGCTGCGGCATCACCACCCTCAGGTCGGCGCTCCCGGGGCGCCCTTGGCCCGCGGCGGTCTGCCACCGGCTCGGGTCCGCCGCCGTACGGGTGGCGCTCCGGCCGGGGTGCGGGCCGTACGCCGGGTCGGCCGGGTCGCCGTACGAGGCCCCGGCGGCGTAGGGCGGGTCGCCGAACGAGGCGTCGCCGTAGGCCGCGTCGCCGTACGGGGGCAGGCCCGTCACCGGCCACGGCGGGGGCGGGGCGGGGGCGCCCTCGGGGGCGGCGCGGTCCGGGGTCGCGGGGCGGTTCACGCGGTTCACCGGGCGGGCACCTCGGCCTCGCGGGCGGACCCGGCGGCGGCCGTGCGCGCCAGGTGCGGCACCAGGTCGGCGTACAGCGACCCGACGGCCGCCGCGGCGCCGCGCACGTCGTGCCGGTCGCGGACGTGGGCGAGCGCGCGCAGTCCCGCTGCGGTACGGGTCGCCGGGTCGGCGAGCAGCCGCACCAGCGCGGCCGCCAGCTCCTCCGGTGCGCCCGGGGGCACCACGCACCGCTCGGTGTCGGCGGGCGGCAGGCTCTCCCGGGCGCCGCCGACGTCGGCGAGGACGACGGGACGCGCGCAGGCCATCGCCTCCAGGGGCGCGAGCGCCATCCCCTCCCAACGGGACGGCTGCACCACGACGTCGGCCGCCTGGTACCAGGGCAGCGGGTCCGTGGTGGCGCCGGTGAACAGCACGCTCATCGGGGCCGCGGCCATGAGCTGCCGCCGGTCCGGCCCGTCGCCGACCAGCACCAGCCGGGCCGACGGCAGCCGCGCGGCCACCAGCGGCCAGGCGCGCAGCAGCACGTCCTGGCCCTTCTGCGGGCACATCCGCCCGACGCAGGCCACCACGGGCGTGCCGGGGGCCAGGCCCGCGAGTTCGGGCAGCGCCGCGCGGGCGAGGTCACCGCGCAGCGGCGGCCGGAAGTGCTCGGTGTCGATGCCGTTGGGCACCACGGCCCACCGGCCGCGCACGCCGTGCGAGGCGCCGGAGTCGCGTTCGGCGCCGCTGACGCACAGCACGCGGTGCGCCCAGCGGGCGGCGGCGCGCTCCCAGCGCAGCGCCGCCCAGCCGGCCGGGCCGGACACCGCGTCGTAGGACCAGGCGTGCGGCTGGAAGACGGTGGGGACGCGGCCGCGGGCGGCCAGCCGGCCGGCCAGCCCCGCCTTGGAGCTGTGCAGGTGCAGCAGGCCGGGGCCGGTCGCGCGCAGCACCCGGGCCAGCGACCGCACCTCGGCGGGCAGCGCGGGCCCGGGCGAGCGGCCGGCGGGCCAGGCCGCGACCTCGGCGCCCACGGCGGCCGCCGCGGGCCCCAGGTCGCCGCCGGGCGGGCAGGCCACCACGACCCGGGCGCCGTACGCCACCTGATGGCGTGCCAGGTCGGTGACGACGCGGGCCACCCCGCCGTCCACCGGCTGCGCGACGTGCAGCACCGTCAGCCCGTCGAGCCGGGCTGCTGTGTGCGGCCGGGCGTCCCCGTCGGGGCGGAGGCCCGTGTCGGGCACGGCCGCCCCGTCGTGCCGGGCTCCCCCGGCCACCGCGGTCCGCACGGCGGCGGTCGTCGGGGGGACCTCGTCGTCATGGTCTTGCGGCATCGCGCGCCGTTCCCTTTCTCCGGGACCCGGAGAAGTCCGAAGTCCGGTCGGTACCGCGGCCCGGCCGGCCGGCTCCGGCGGTTCGCCCGGAACGCTGGACCGACCGCGACCGAGGAGCGGTCGACCAGCCGTGGTCGACCGACCTTGATCAACGGGCCGCGTGCACTCAACGAATACGGTGCCTGTCAGGTAATCCCGATGGATTCCCCCTGCACGTTCCCAGACGACCCGGGGTAACCCGTGCAGGACGCGCGGCGCCGCCGGCCCGGAGCTCTGAGCTGGCCGTTTCTTATGACCATCGGATTTCGCGGGTCCGGTGACGCATCGAAGGCGGGGTTCGTCAATCACTCGTGTGGGGGAATGCGTCCGTCATAGGGGCCGCTGGTTATCCGTTCGGGTGAACGTTCATTACCAACGGGCTGTCGCGCGGTTGATCAGACCGGCCCTGGTACCGGGGCCACCCTCTCTTCCCAGAAGGACCTATCGTGATCAAGAAGATCCTCGCCACGGCCGCCGTCGCGGCCTCGCTCGCGGGTGTCTCCGCGACGGTCGCCCCCGGCGCGATGGCCATCGGTGACGACCACGGCACCACCACCGCCAACGGCAACGGCTCCGAGCAGAACTACGGCAACACCTACACCAGCGGTGTGATGAGCCCGTCGTTCGCGCTGATCCAGGGCTCGCTCAACAAGCCCTGCATCGCCCTGCCGGCCAAGGCCAACCTCGGCTCGCTCGTCGGCGTCGTGCCGATCAGCATCCAGGACCTCAACGTGCTGACGTCGCCGCAGAACCAGCAGTGCACCGAGAACTCCACCCAGACCCAGGGTGACGAGCCGCTGTCGCACCTCCTCGACCAGCTGCCGATCCTGTCCGGCAACGGCACGGCCAACCACTGACCCGGCCGACCGCCGACCGGCCAGGCAGCCGACCGGTGCCGCCGGTCCGCCCGGCTCCGTACGGCCCCGGCGCCCGACATCCCCGTCGGGCGGACCGGGGCCGTCGCCGTTTCCGGCGCGCGCCGGAAGGAATTCCGGCGGGCCCGGCATTGCGCGGCGGTCGGGCGGGCGCGGATATCGCGGGAACCGGACGAGTTCCACCGGCCATTCGGGTGGATCGCGTGTTTCGGCGGCCGTTTGGCAGTTTCCTCGGCACCGGGGTGGTCGTTGATCCGGTCGGCAGCGGTGTGCTCGGGTGTGGGAAATGCCCGGCGAACCGTCACGAAGGCCGTGGCGGTGCACGACGCCGTTTCCGGAAAAGGAGTTCACCGTGAAGTACACGAAGGTCGCAGCGGTCGCCGCCGGCACCCTGATGGCGGCCGGTGCCGCTGTCCCCGCGTTCGCCAGCTCCGGCGCCGGCGCCGTCGCGGCCGGCTCGCCGGGCGTGCTGTCGGGCAACGTCGTCCAGGTCCCGGTGCACGTCCCGGTCAACCTGTGCGGCAACACCATCAACATCATCGCGCTGCTGAACCCCGCGTTCGGCAACACGTGCGTCAACGCCGACAACTGACGTCCGCCTGGCAGGCCGCGACAGCGCCCTGATCAGGTACCGCCCCGGAGCGCCGCATCTCTTCGCGCCCCGGGGCGGTGCGTCTGGCGGGGGCCCGCGAAGCGCCGCGCGCCCCTGAGAAGCGAAGTCGAAAGAAGAGTCGATGCGACAGATCCTGAGCCGGAGTCTGCTCACCGTCGCTGCCGCGAGCAGCGTCCTTGCCGCGACCGGGGGGTACGCACAGGCGGATTCCGGCGCCGACAGCACCGCGACCGGTTCGCCCGGCCTGCTGTCGGGCAACTCCGTGCAGGTCCCGGTGGACGTGCCGGTCAACGCGTGCGGCAACACGGTCGACGCCCCCGGGCTGCTGAACCCCTCGTTCGGCAACTCCTGCGGCAACACCTCGTCCCCGGCGCCGACCACACCGCCCGCGCAGGTGCCGCCGCCGCGCACGGAGAACCCGCCCACACCGTCGAAGACCCCGCCGGCCACCCCGGTGCAGCACCACCAGCTGGCCGAGACCGGGCTGAACGGCCACACGGCGGGCTTCGCGGGTGCCGCGGGCGCCGCCCTGCTGCTGGGCGGGGCGCTGCTCTACCGGCGTTCCCACACCGCGGCGCGCTCCGCGCGCACCTCCCCCCGCAACCGCTGACCGCAGACCGCTGACCGCCGGCCGCCGACCCAGGCTGCCGGCCCGACCGCCGACCGCTCCCGCCGACCGCTCCGGCGGGGCGCCGCCCTTTCGCCCGGGAAAAGCGGCTAGTACGAGAAATGCGCCGAGGTTCCGCACGTAAGGGTGATTGTCGCGGCGGTGGCCTGATTTCCGTTTCCTGTGGATCGGCGCGGTCGTTGTTCAGCGTGCCGGACTTCGGCGCTCCGACGGCGTTCCACGGCACCCCGACTTCCCAGGGTCGGGTCGCCGGCTCTCGGCTAAGGAAAGGGTGGCAAGTGAAGTACTCGAAGGTTGCGGCGGTACTGGCCGGTTCGGTGATGGCGGCCGGGGTGGCCGCACCTGCCTTTGCGGACGACACCGCCAGCGCCCCCGTCTCGGTCGACAACATGTCGACGATGCCCACGAGCATCAACGGCGGAGTGGACCAGGCGCTCAACGAGCAGCCGTTGCAGAAGGTCGCGGACGCCACGCACGTCCAGTCCGTCCTGAACACCCTCCAGGGCGCCACCGACTCCTTGCAGGGCGCCACCGGCCCCGCCGGGTCCGCCCTTTCGGGTGCCACCGGCGCCGTGCCCGGCGGCACGCTGCTCGGCGGTCTGCCGCTCGGCAGCCTCCCGCTCGGCTGATCCCGCCCGCCGGTTCTCCGGCCCGCCCGGCCCTTCCCACCCGGTTGTTACCCCGTCGGAGTGAAAGGCCGGAACCAAAACCCGCTGGAGCGGTTGATCAGGTCGCTCCAGACCTTCCAGAACAGTGCGACAAGCACCAAAAAAAGGGACAACAATGATCAAGAAGATGCTTGCCGGTGCTGCTCTCGCCGCGTCGGTCGTCGCTGTCGGTGCCACCGCCGCCCCGCAGGCCATGGCGATCGGCAACGACGAGGGCACCACCACGGTGAACGGCAACGGCGCCGAGCAGTCGTTCGGCAACACCCTGACCGGTGGCACCCAGAGCCCCCAGATCGGCCTGGTCCAGGGCACCCTGAACAAGCCGTGCCTCGGCGTGCCGGTCAAGGCCAACGTCGGCTCGCTGGTCGGCCTCGTGCCGATCACCGTCCAGGACATCAACGTGCTGACCTCGCCGCAGAACCAGCAGTGCACCGAGAACTCCACCCAGGCGCAGGGCGACGAGCCGCTCTCCCACATCCTGAGCAACATCCCGGTCCTGTCCGGCAACGGCGTGGCCAACCACTGAAGCACCCCCGGCCGCACCGCGGCCCCCGGCCGGTGACGCTCGCCCCCCGAGCCGAACCGGCCCGCTCCACCCGTACGGGCCGCCGGCCTTCCCCCCTCGCCGGCGGCCCGTCGCCGTGCCCGGCCGCTGTCGGCGCCTGCCGCTACGGTCGGACGATGCCCAAGACGACGTACTTCACGGCGACGAGCATCGACGGCCGCATCGCGGACGAGGCAGGCTCGCTCGACTGGCTCTTCACGGCCGACCGGGGCGGCGAGGGCAGCAGCCGCTTCCCGGCGTTCTACGGCACCGTCGGCGCCTTCGCCCTCGGCGCCACCACCTACGAGTGGGTGCTGGAGCACGAGCAGTTGCTGCGGCAGCCCGAGAAGTGGCGCGAGTGGTACGGCAGCACGCCGTGCTGGGTCTTCACCCACCGCGAGCTGCCGGCCGTGCCCGGCGCCGACATCACCTTCGTCCGCGGCGACGTCCGCCCGGTCCACGACGCGATGGCCGCGGCCGCCGGGGACCGCACGATCTGGCTGATGGGCGGCGGTGAACTGGTGGGCCGGTTCGCCGACGAAGGGCTGCTCGACGAGCTGGTGCTCGGTGTCGCACCGGTCCTCCTCACCGGCGGCGCCCCGCTGCTGCCGCGGCGGCTGGAGTCCGACCGCCTCACCCTGACCTCCGCCGAGCAGGTCGGCGGCTTCGCCTATCTGACCTACGCCGTCGGCCCGGCCTGAGCAGCGGCGCCGCACCCGGCGCGACGGTTCCGGCCCGCGGTCGGTAGGGTCCTGCTGACCTGCTGCTTCCCCCCTCCGAGGTGTCCGCGTGAGCTCCGACCCCGCGCCGGTGACCGTCGTCGGCATCGGCGCCGACGGCTGGGACGGGCTGCCCGAGACCTCCCGGGCCGCGCTGCGCGCCGCGGACACGGTGATCGGCGGCCCGCGCCAACTCGACCTGCTGCCGCCGGAGTGCACCGGGCAGCGGCTGCCGTGGCCGTCGCCGCTGCGGCCCGCGGTGCCCGCCCTGCTCGCCGCGCACGCCGGCCGCCGGCTCGCGGTGCTGGCCAGCGGCGACCCGTTCTTCCACGGCATCGGCCGGGCGCTGGCGCAGACCGCGGGCCCCGCCGCGCTGCGGGTGCTGCCGCACCCCTCGTCCGTCTCCTACGCCTGCGCCCGGCTCGGCTGGCCGGTCGAGGACATCGCGGTCGTCTCGGCCGTCGGCCGCCCGGTCGCCGCGCTGGCCGCCGCCCTGCACGACCGCCGCCGGCTGCTCGTGCTCAGCGCCGGCGCCGCGACCCCCGCCGAGGTCGCCGCGCTGCTGCGCGACCGCGGCTTCGGGCCGAGCCGGCTGCGGGTGCTGGAGCAACTCGGCGGCCCCCGCGAACAGGTGGCCGCCGACGGCACCGCCGCCGGCTGGCCGCACCCGCCCGGCGACCCGCTCAACGTGGTCGCCGTCGACTGCCGCCGCGACACCGCCGCGCCGCGGCTGGGCGCCGTACCCGGGCTGCCGGACGAGGCGTACGAGCACGACGGCCAGCTCACCAAGCGCCATGTGCGCGCCGCCACCCTCGCCGCGCTGGCGCCCGCGCCCGGCGAACTGCTCTGGGACGTCGGCGGCGGCTCCGGCTCCATCGCGATCGAGTGGATGCGCACGCACCCGTCCTGCCGGGCCGTCAGCGTGGAGCGCGACCCGGTCCGCGCCGCCCGGATCACCGCCAACGCCGACCGGCTCGGGGTGCCCGCGCTGCGGGTCGCCGTCGGTGCCGCGCCCGCCGCGCTCGCCGAACTCCCGGTGCCCGACGCCGTGTTCGTCGGCGGCGGGCTCACCGCGCCCGGGCTGCTCGACACCTGCTGGGACGCGCTTCCCGCGGGGGGCCGCCTCGTGGCCAACACGGTCACCCTGGAGTCCGAGGCGCTGCTCGCCGCGCACTACCGCCGCCGCGGCGGGGAGCTCGTACGGCTCTCGGTCGCGCACGCCGCACCCGTCGGCGGCTTCACCGGCTGGCGGCAGGCGATGCCGGTCACCCAGTGGGCCGTGGTCAAACCGGCCGCACCCGCAGGACCCGTAGGAGGGGCAGACGTATGACCGTGTACTTCATCGGCGCCGGGCCCGGCGCCGCCGACCTCATCACGGTGCGCGGCGCGCGGCTGCTCGCCTCCTGCCGGGTCTGTCTGTACGCGGGGAGCCTGGTGCCGCGCGACCTGCTCGCGGACTGCCCGCCCGGCGCCGAACTCGTGGACACCGCGCGGATGGATCTCGACGCCATCACCGAGGCGCTGGTGCGCGCGCACCGCGACGGCCACGACGTGGCGCGGCTGCACTCCGGGGACCCGTCGGTGTTCAGCGCGGTCGCCGAGCAGATGCGGCGGCTCGACGCCGCCGAGGTGCCCTACGAGGTGGTCCCCGGGGTGCCGGCGTTCGCCGCCGCGGCGGCCGCGCTCAAGCGGGAGTTGACGGTGCCGGCGGTCGGGCAGACCGTGATCCTCACGAGGGTGGCGCAGCGGGCCACGCCCATGCCGCCCGGGGAGGACCTGCCGACCCTCGCGGCCAGCGGTGCGCTGCTCGTGCTCCACCTCGCGGCCGGGTACGCCGAGCGCGTCGTCGCCGAACTCCTGCCGCACTACGGTGCGGACTGCCCCGCCGCGGTGGTCGCCTACGCGAGCCGGGCGGACGAGGTCGTCCTGCGCGGGACCCTCGCCACGATCGCCGGCCAGCTCGCGGAGGCGGGCATCCGCCGCACCGCCGTCATCATCGTCGGGCGCACCCTGGGGGCTTCCTCCTTCCCCGACAGCCACCTCTACTCCCCCCTCCGGGGGCGCCCCTGACCCCCCGCCACCCCGCCCCCTGCGGTCGCGGGACCACCCCCCCGGCGGTGGCTCGTCGCGCAGTTCCCCGCGCCCCTGGGTAGTGCCCCTTGCGGTGCGTGCCTGTGTGGCGGTGCGTGGTGGCTGGTCGCGCAGTTCCTCGCGCCCCTGGGTGGTGCCCCTTGGGGTGGTCGGTCAGTTCCTCGCGCCCCTGGGGGCGGTTGGTTCGCGGCGCGCTGCTACCCGCGCTTGGCGGCGGCGAGCAGCTTGATCAGGGGCGCGGGGAACTGCGCGACGAGCCACGACGCACCGGCAGGCGCACACGCACCGCAGGGGGCAGTCGCTCGGGTGTTCCACGTGGAACATTAGGGTGGCCCCGTGCATGTGCTGGTGCTCGGAGGTACGACCGAGGCGAGGCAACTCGCCCGGCTCCTGGCCGCGCGCGAGCGCACCGTGACGTCGTCGCTCGCCGGGCGCGTGGCGGCCCCCACCCTCCCGGAGGGCAACGTCCGGATCGGCGGCTTCGGCGGCGTCGAGGGAATGGCGCGCTGGCTGCGCGAGCACCATGTGGACGCCGTGGTGGACGCGACGCACCCCTTCGCGGAGCGGATCAGCGCCAACGCCGCGGAGGCGGCCACCCGCACGGGAGTGCCGCTGCTGGCGCTGCGCCGCCCCGGCTGGACCCCGGTCCCCGGCGACGACTGGCGCTTCGCGGACTCGCTCGCCCAGGCCGCGCAGTTGCTGCCGGACCTGTCGGACCGGGTGTTCCTGACGACCGGCCGCAGTGGCCTCGCGGCCTTCGCCGGGCTGGACGGCCTGTGGTTCCTGGTGCGGTCGGTGGACCCGCCGGAGGGCGAGGTGCCGCGGCGGATGACGGTGCTGCTGGACCGGGGCCCGTACACGCTCCAGGGGGAGCGGGAGGTGCTGCGGGAGCACCGGATCGGGGTGCTGGTGACGAAGGACAGCGGGGGTGCGGCGACCGCCGCGAAGCTGGTGGCGGCACGGGAGGCGGGGCTGCCGGTGGTGGTGGTGCGCCGGCCGCCGGTGGTGGCGGGGGTGGAGGTCGCCCAGGACGTGGAGCGGGCGGCGCGGTGGGTGCGGGAGCGGGTGGGCTGAGGGCACGGCGGCGGGTGCGCGGTGCCCTCAGCGCTGCGGGTGGTCCGGCGCCCGGGGGAGGGCGCCGTCAGTCCCGGGGGTAGGTCCGCGGCGTCCAGACGACCTGCTCGCCGCCCCCGCGCACCACGGTCCTGGTCTGGGACGACCCGACGATCAGCAGGGTGCGCATGTCGACCTCGTCCGGGTCCAGTTCGGCGAGGCGGACGATCCGCACCCGCTCCCCCGGCCCGCCGACGTCGCGGGCGACCACCACGGGCGTGTCGGGAGCACGGTGCTCCAGCAGGAGTTCGCGCGCCTTGGCCACCTGCCAGGTGCGGCTCCTGGAGCCCGGGTTGTACAGCGCCAGCACCAGGTCCGCGGCGGCAGCCGCCCGCAGCCGCTCGGCGATGACCTCCCACGGTTTGAGCCGGTCCGACAGGGAGACGGTCGCGTAGTCGTGGCCGAGCGGCGCACCGACCCGCGCGGCCGCCGCGTTCGCCGCGGTCACACCGGGCAGCACCCGTATCGGCACGTCCTGGTACGGCGGTTGCGAGGCCGCCTCCACCACGGCGGTGGCCATCGCGAAGACCCCCGGGTCGCCGCCGGAGACCACGGCCACCCGCCGCCCCCTGCGGGCCAGGTCGAGGGCGAACTCGGCGCGCTCGGCCTCCACCTTGTTGTCGCTGCCGTGCCGCCGCTGGCCGGACCGCACCGGCACCCGGTCCAGGTAGGTGGTGTAGCCGATCAGGTCGTCCGCGGCGGCCAGCGCGCCGCGCGTCTCGGGGGTCAGCCACAGCGGCCCGGCCGGACCGGTGCCCACGACCACGACCTGCCCGCGCCCGCCGCCGTCGGCGTCCGCCTCGGACACCGCCGCGGGTGCGGCCGTCCGCGGCTCCGTCGCGCCGCCCCGGCTCGGCAGCACCGCCACCGCGAAGTACGGCACCGACTCCGGGTCCACCTCGGCGAGTTCCGCGGTCCGCTCACCGGCCATCGTGGCCCGCTCGACGTACCGCGCGTCCGCCAGCCGCCCCGAGCGCTCCAGCGCCCGCCGCACCGCCGGGAACGTCCGGCCCAGCTTCAGCACCACCGCGGTGTCCGCCGCCGCCAGCCGCGCGGCCAGCTCCTCCTCCGGCAGCGTGCCGGGCAGCACCGTCAGCGACTCCTCGCCCTCCACCAGCGGCGCCCCCAGCCGCGCGGCCGCGCCCGCCATCGACGTCACCCCGGGCACCACCTCCGTCGGGTACCGGTCGGCCAGCCGCTTGTGCATGTGCATGTACGACCCGTAGAAGAGCGGGTCGCCCTCCGCCAGCACGGCCACGCTGCGCCCCGCGTCCAGGTGCGCCGCCAGCCGCGCCGCGGCCTGCTCGTAGAACTCCTCCATCGCGCCCTGGTAGCCGCCGGGGTGGTCGGTGGTCTCGGTGGTGACCGGGTAGACGAGCTGCTCCTCGATCTGGCCCGCGCGCAGGTACCCCGCCGCGATCCCGCGGGCGATCGACCGGCCGTGCCGCGCGCTGTGGTACGCCACCACGTCGGCCGCCGAGATCACCTCCACGGCGCGTACGGTCAGCAGCTTCGGGTCGCCGGGGCCCAGGCCGACCCCGTAGAGCCGCCCCACGCTGTCGGATGCGGCCGTCTCGTGGGCCGCTGACGGACGGCTGCTCATTCTTCCTCGCTCGCGATCGCGTTGAGCGCGGCGGCCGCGATGGCGCTGCCGCCGCGCCTGCCGTGCACCACCAGGTACTCGAGGGCCGACGGGTCGGCGGCCAGGGCCTGCTTCGACTCGGCCGCGCCGACGAAGCCGACCGGGACGCCGATGACCGCGGCCGGCCGCGGGCCGCCCGCGGCGACGAGTTCGAGCAGCCGGAACAGCGCGGTGGGCGCGTTGCCGACCGCCACGACCGCGCCCTCCAGCCGGTCCCGCCACAAATCCAGGGCCGCCGCGGTGCGGGTGGTGCCGAGTTCCGCGGCGAGCGCGGGCACCGACGGGTCGCCCAGCGTGCAGATCACCTCGTTGTCCGCGGGCAGCCGCTTGCGGGTCACCCCGCTGGCGACCATCGCGGCGTCGCACAGGATCGGCGCCCCGGCCCGCAGCGCCGCGCGGGCCCGCGCGACCACGCCGGGCGAGTACGCCAGGTCGGCGACCAGGTCGACCATGCCGCAGGCGTGGATCATCCGCACCGCGACCTGGGCGACGTCCGCGGGCAGCCCGCCGAGGTCCGCCTCGGCGCGGATCGTGGCGAAGGAGCGGCGGTAGATGGCCGCACCGTCCTTCTCGTACGCGTAGGGGTACGCGGAGCCCGGGGGGACCGGGGGCACAGGGGGCACGGTGGTCTCGCTCATTCGGTCGGCGCGCCGCGGCGCGCGGCCGCCACGGTGGCGGCGAGGTCGGCGGGCCGGGGGTGGGCGCTTCGCAGCGGGGCCCCGGTACGGAAGAGGTCCACACGGTAGCCGTTCGAGGTGGCGACGACTTCGACGCGGTCGGGGGTGCGGGGGCGGCCGCAGGCGCGGGAGCAGCCGGACCAGTGGACGGGGAGGGGGCGGGGGGTGGTGCCCCCGGGTTCCCCGCTCCCGGGTTGTGTGCCCTCGGGCTGTGTGTCCCCGGGTTCCCCGCTCCCGGGGGTGGGGCGGGAGGGCTCGGCGTCCCCGGGTGCCGGGTGGACGAGGGCCGCCGCGTCCGCGCGGACGTCGGCGAGCGACTTCGCGCAGCCGGGCCGCCCGGCACACGCGCTCACGCCCACCCACGGGGAGCCCGGGTCCGTCACCAGTCCGGCCGCCGCGAGCGCGGCCAGCTCCGCCCGGGCCCGGTCGGCGGGCACCCCGGGGACGACGGCGCCGCGCCACGGGGTGAGCCGCAGCTGCGCGGCCGGGGTGCGGGCGGCGAGCGCGCACAGGGCGCGCCACTGGTCGGGGGTGAGGCGGCCGAGGGGGGCGAGGACGGAGAGGGCGAGGGGGCCGCCGGGGGCGGCCGGGTGCGGGATGGGGCCGATTGCGGGGGGCACTGTGGGTGCTGTGTGTGCGGCTTCCCCCCGGGTGCCGGCGGGGGAGGCGGCGGGCGGGGCCGCGGTGGTGGCGGGCGGTGCGGTGAGACGGCCGGCGAGGTCCGCGGTGAGGGCCGCGCCGCGGTCGGGCAGGTCGGCCACCCGCCACGCGGTGGGCTCGCCGCCGCCGTCGGGCGTGGCCGCGGCGAGGAAGCCCTCCGCGGCGAGCAGTGCGGCCCGGGGCGCGTCGGCGGCGGGAAGGCGGAGGGCCGGGTTGCGGCCGACCCGCAGCAGCGCCGTCCCGTCCGGCGCCGCGCGCAGCGTCACGTCGGGTCCCAGGGCCGCGACGTCGCCGCGCCCGTCGTCCAGCGCGAAGAGGAACCGCCCGGACAGCGCCGCGGCCGCCGCGCTCCCGCACAGCAGCCCGTCCAGCTCCCGCAGCCAGCCCCCGACGTCCAGGTGCCCCTGCCCGTCCAGGCCCGACAGCGGCGACGCCACGACGTTCCGTACCCGCTCGTGCGCCGCAGACGGCAGCAGCCCGGCCGCGCCCAGCAGTTGGGCCAGCTCCGCCCCGCAGCCCGCGGCCAGGCCGCGCAGTTGGACGTTGCCGCGCGAAGTGAGATGGACATCACCGTCGCCGAACCGCCGGGCCGCCTCGCCCAGCCGTTCGGCCTGCGCCGCGCCGAGCGCACCGCCCGGGACGCGGACCCTGGCCAGCGCGCCGTCGTCGGCGGTGTGCAGCCGAAGGGCCCCCGGGCAGGCGTCCGCCCGGCCGCGCGGGGCCCGGGCGGCTTCCCCTACCGCCGCGTTGACGTCCGCCGGGCATGCGTCGGCGGTCGGCCGCGGCGGCTGGACGGGCTGGTCGGGGGCGGTGGACATGGCGGCGAGCATACCGACCGTGCCACAAATCGGGTCATCTGCCGAATGCGTACGGCGCTTACTATGCTCCCGGTGCGGACCTTCCGGTTCGCCATTGCCGCAGACGGCGACAGGGGAGGAAGCCCGGTGCGAATCCGGCGCGGTCCCGCCACTGTGAACTTGGCCACCGGTGCCTCCGGCGGTCGAGCGAGCCAGGAACTCCCGCCGTCCGACACCACCCGGGGCGCGGACACCCCGAGGAAGGGTTTTCGTTGTGACCGGATCATCCGAGTTGCCCCGTTCCGCCGACTCCAGCACCACCGCCCCGGTGCGGGGTGGCGAGGAACTGCCCCCGGCCGAAGCGCCTTCGCCCGCCGGTGAGCAGGGGCTCGGCGGGCCGCATCCCGAACGGGTGCTGCTGCTGAGCACGTCGGACACGGACCTGCTCAGCGCTCGGGCGGCCGGGGGACCGGTGGCGTACCGGTTCGCGAACCCGACGCGGGTGGACGTGGCGCTGCTGCCGGAGCTGCTGGAGGGCGTCGGCCTGGTCGTCGTACGCCTGCTGGGCGGACTGCGGGCGTGGCAGGAGGGGCTGGACGCGCTGCTGGCGACGACCCTGCCGGTGGTGGTGCTGAGCGGCGAACAGGCGCCGGACGCCCAGCTGATGGCGGCGTCCACGGTGCCGGTGGGCCTCGCGGCCGAGGCGCATGCGTACCTGGCGCACGGCGGCCCGGCCAACCTGGAGCAGCTCGCCCGCTTCCTGTCCGACACGGTGCTGCTCACCGGCCACGGCTTCGAACCGCCCGCGCCCGCGCCCTCCTGGGGCCCGCTGGAGCGGACGGCCGCCGCGGCGCCCGCGGACGCCCCCGCCGTCGCCGTGCTCTACTACCGCGCCCACCACATGAGTGGGAACACCGCGTTCGTCGGCGCCCTGTGCGACGCGATCGAGGCGGCCGGGGCCCGGGCGCTGCCGTACTTCGTCGCCTCCCTGCGCACCCCCGAGCCCGGACTCGTCGCAGAACTGTCCGCCGCCGACGCGATCGTCACCACCGTGCTCGCCGCCGGCGGCACCCGCCCCGCCGACGCGTCCGCGGGCGGCGACGACGACGCGTGGGACGCGGGCGCGCTCACCGGCCTGGACGTCCCCGTGCTCCAGGCGCTGTGCCTGACCGGCTCGCGCGCCGCGTGGCTGGCGAACGACGAGGGCGTCTCCCCGCTCGACGCGGCCACCCAGATCGCGGTGCCCGAGTTCGACGGGCGGCTGATCACCGTCCCGTTCTCGTTCAAGGAGGTCGACGCCGACGGCCTGCCCGCCTACGTCGCCGACCCCGAGCGCGCCGCCCGCGTGGCCGGCATCGCCGTACGGCACGCCCGGCTGCGGCACATACCCGCCGCCGACAAGCGCCTGGCCCTGGTGCTGTCCGCCTACCCCACCAAGCACTCCCGCATCGGCAACGCGGTCGGCCTCGACACCCCCGCCAGCGCGATGGCCCTGCTGCGCCGCCTGCGCGAGGAGGGCTACGACTTCGGGCCCGACCCCGTCCCCGGCCTCGACGCGCCGTCCGACGGCGGTCCCTCCGACGTCACCCCTTCCGACGGCTCCCCCCTCCACCCCGGCGACGCCCTCATCCGCGCCCTCATCGACGCCGGCGGCCACGACCAGGACTGGCTCACCGAGGAGCAGTTGGCCCGCAACCCCGTCCGGGTCCCCGCCGCCGACTACCGCCGCTGGTACGCCACCCTGCCGCGGGAACTGCGCGACGCGGTCGAGGAGCACTGGGGCCCGCCGCCCGGCGAGCTGTTCGTCGACCGCAGCCGCAACCCCGAGGGCGACATCGTGCTCGCCGCCCTCCGCCACGGGAACCTGCTGGTCCTCATCCAGCCGCCGCGCGGCTTCGGCGAGAACCCGATCGCGATCTACCACGACCCCGACCTGCCGCCCTCGCACCACTACCTGGCCGCGTACCACTGGATCGCCGCCCCCGCCGCGGACGGCGGCTTCGGCGCCGACGCGATGATCCACCTCGGCAAGCACGGCAACCTGGAGTGGCTGCCCGGCAAGAACGCCGGCCTGTCGGCGGCCTGCGGCCCGGACGCGGTCCTGGGCGACCTGCCGCTGGTCTACCCGTTCCTGGTCAACGACCCGGGCGAGGGCACCCAGGCCAAGCGCCGCGCCCACGCCACCCTCGTCGACCACCTCGTGCCGCCGATGGCCCGCGCCGACTCCTACGGCGACATCGCCCGCCTCGAGCAGCTGATGGACGAGCACGCCCAGATCGCGGCCATGGACCCGGCGAAGCTCCCGGCGATCCGCGCCCAGATCTGGACCCTCATCCAGGCCGCCCGCCTCGACCACGACCTGGGCCTGGCCGACCGCCCCGACGACGAGGGCTTCGACGACTTCCTGCTGCACGTCGACGGCTGGCTCTGCGAGATCAAGGACGCCCAGATCCGCGACGGCCTGCACGTCCTCGGCCAGGCCCCGGCCGGTACCGACCGGGTCAACCTGGTGCTGGCGATCCTGCGCGCCCGGCAGATCTGGGGCGGCACCGCGGCCCTGCCCGGGCTGCGCGAGGCGCTGGGCCTGGACGAGTCCGCCGCCACCCGCACCGCCGCCGACGCCGTCGAGGAGCGCGCCCGCGCCCTGGTCCAGGCGATGGAGGACGCCGGCTGGGACCCGGCCGCCGTGCCCGCCGTCACCGCCGGCAGCGGCGAACAGGTCGCCGCCGTCCTGGAGTTCGCCGCCCGCGAGGTGGTCCCCCGGCTCACCGCGACCACCGACGAGATCGACCGCACCGTGCACGCGCTGGCCGGCGGCTTCGTGCCCGCCGGGCCGTCCGGCTCGCCGCTGCGCGGCCTGGTCAACGTGCTGCCCACCGGCCGCAACTTCTACTCCGTCGACCCCAAGGCGGTGCCTTCCCGGCTCGCCTGGGAGACCGGGCAGGCGCTCGCCGAGTCGCTGCTGACCCGCTACCGCACCGACAACGGCGACTGGCCGGCGTCGGTGGGCCTGTCGCTGTGGGGCACCTCCGCGATGCGCACCGCGGGCGACGACATCGCCGAGGCGCTGGCCCTGCTCGGCATCCGCCCGGTCTGGGACGACGCCTCCCGCCGCGTCACCGGCCTGGAGCCGGTGCCGCTGGACGAGCTGGGCCGCCCCCGGATCGACGTCACCCTGCGCATCTCCGGCTTCTTCCGCGACGCGTTCCCGCACACCGTCGCCCTGCTCGACGACGCGGTGCGGCTGGCCGCCTCCCTCGACGAGCCCGACGACCGCAACCACGTACGCGCCCACACCCGCGCCGACCTCGCCGAGCACGGCGACGAGCGCCGCGCCACCACCCGCATCTTCGGCTCCCGGCCGGGCACGTACGGCGCCGGGCTGCTCCAGCTGATCGACTCCCGCGACTGGCGCACCGACGCCGACCTCGCCGAGGTCTACACCGTCTGGGGCGGCTACGCCTACGGCCGCGGGCTCGACGGCCGCCCGGCGCGCGGCGAGATGGAGACCGCCTACCGCCGGATCGCCGTCGCCGCGAAGAACACCGACACCCGCGAGCACGACATCGCCGACTCCGACGACTACTTCCAGTACCACGGCGGCATGGTCGCCGCGGTACGGGCGCTGCGCGGCACCGCCCCCGAGGCGTACATCGGTGACTCGACCCGCCCCGAGACCGTCCGCACCCGCACCCTCGTCGAGGAGACCTCCCGGGTCTTCCGCGCCCGCGTGGTCAACCCGCGCTGGATCGAGGCGATGCGCCGGCACGGCTACAAGGGCGCCTTCGAACTCGCCGCGACCGTCGACTACCTCTTCGGGTACGACGCGACCACCGGTGTCGTCGCCGACTGGATGTACGACAGGATCACCGAGGCGTACGTCCTCGACCCCGCCAACCGGGCCTTCCTCCAGGACGCCAACCCCTGGGCGCTGCACGGCATCGCCGAACGCCTGCTGGAGGCGGAGTCCCGCGGGATGTGGGCCGAGCCCGACCCCGAGGTGCTCGCCGAGCTGCGCCAGGTCTTCCTGGACACCGAGGGCGACCTCGAAGGCGGCGACGCCGGGGAGGGCGAGGAGTGAGCCCGGCGCGGCCGTAGGATCGCCCGAGCCGGGCACCCGACCAGCAGGAACCGACATCCGACCAGCAGGAGCCGGGCACCCCGAGCCGGGTCCGGGCCCCCGACCAGGAGGAGAACCGCCGATGCGCGTCGCCGTACTGGACGACTACCAGCAGGTCGCCGAGTCGCTGGCCGACTGGTCCGGGCGGCTGCCCGGGGCCGAGCCGGTCTTCTTCCCCCGGCACCTGGCCGACCGCGACGCGCTCGTCGCCGCCCTCGAGCCGTTCGACGTGGTGGTGGCGATGCGCGAGCGCACCGCCTTCCCCCGCGAGGTGCTGCGGCGGCTGCCCCGGCTGCGGCTGCTGGTCACCACCGGCATGCGCAACGCGGCCATCGACCTCGCCGCGGCGGCCGAGTTCGGCGTGCTGGTCTGCGGCACCCGCTCGCACCCGACCGGCACCGCCGAGCTGACCTGGGCGATGATCCTCGGCCTGGTCCGGCAGGTCGCCGACGACGACGCCGCGATCCGGGCCGGCGGTTGGCAGCGGCGGGTCGCACCGGACCTGGCGGGCGAGGTGCTGGGCGTCGTCGGCATGGGGCGGCTCGGCGCGCGGGTCGCCGCGGTGGGCGCCGCGTTCGGCATGGACGTGGTCGCCTGGAGCCCGCACCTCACCGCGGAGCGCGCGGCGGCCGGCGGCGCCCGGGCGGTCGGCAAGGACGAGCTGTTCGCCACCGCGAAGGTCGCCACCGTGCACATGGTGCTCGCCGACGCCACCCGCGGGATCGTCGGCGCCGCCGAACTCGGCGCCATGCGCCCCGACGCCTACCTCGTGAACACCTCGCGCTTCGGGCTGATCGACGAGGACGCGCTGCGCCGCGCCCTGGCCGCCGGCCGCCCGGCCGGCGTCGGCCTCGACGTCTACGACACCGAGCCGCTGCCCGACGGCCACTGGCTGCGCACCGCGCCCCGCACCCTGCTCTCCCCGCACATGGGCTACGTCACCGACACCACCTACCGGATCTTCTACGCCGACGCCGTGGAGGACATCGAGGCGTGGCGCGCGGGCGCCCCCATCCGCACCCTCTGACGGCCGGGCCCGTTCGCCCCTGCCTCAGCGCATGCCCGCGGACGTCAGCAACTCGCGCGCCCCGGCCGCGTTAATCGACTCCGCCAGCTCGCGCAGTGCGCACCGGTCCGGCAGCAGCCCGGCGGCGTGCGCGCGCCGGGCACCGCGGTCGAGTTCGTGCCACAGGAACGGGTTCGCCACCAGCACCCGCACCTCCACCGACGCCCGCCCGCCGAACGCGTCGCGCAGCACCACCCGGCGGTCGATCTCCCCCAGGAACCGCGCCGAGACCAGGTGGTCGGTGTGCACCCGCCGCCGGCGCAGCAGCCCGCGCACGTCCAGCCAGCCGTCCCCCGCGGTGGTCCTGGCCGGCAGCAGGATCGCGAACAGCACCAGCGCGAGCGCCCCGCACACCGCCAGCCGCGGCACGCTCAGCCGGCCGTTCCACGCGTCGGTCACCAGCGCCACGGCCAGTACCGCCGCGGCCGCGCCGTACGCGCTCCACAGCCGCCCGGCCCACGCCCGGTCGCACGCCACCGCGGGCCCGCCCTGCCGCCGAGCCCGTATCCGCACCCGCAGCCGAGCCCGCAGCCGAGCCCACAGCCGTGGCTCCGCCCCGGAGCACTCCCCACGTCCCATGGCCCCGACGCTAGTTCCCCCACCCCCGCCCGCCGCCGCCCTTGACGCCCCCCTGACGCCCCGCCCCCGCTTCCTGGCTCCCCCTTTACACCCCCATGGCCCCCACCAGGTGCGGAGCACGGGTGGCGGTGGGGGCGCGGGGCTCCGTTTGAGATGTGGCCGGGGCGGGTGTTGGCTGGAAGGACCACGGAGGTGGTGAAAATGAAGGCTGTCGTCTATCAGGAACCTTTCTCCGTCGCGGTCGCCGATGTCGACACCCCCGGCATCCAGCACCCCAACGACGTGGTGGTCCGTGTGACGTCCTCCGCGATCTGCGGGTCGGACCTGCACATGTACGAGGGCCGCACCGCGGCCGAGGCCGGCATCGTCTTCGGCCACGAGAACCTGGGCATCGTCGAGGAGACCGGCGACGGTGTCACGTCCCTGCGGGTCGGGGACCGCGTGGTCATGCCGTTCAACGTCGCCTGCGGCTTCTGCAAGAACTGCCTGGCCGGCAACACCGGCTTCTGCCTCACGGTGAACCCGGGCTTCGCCGGCGGCGCGTACGGCTACGTGGCCATGGGCCCGTATGCCGGCGGTCAGGCCGAGCACCTGCGGGTGCCGTTCGCCGACTTCAACTGCCTGAAGCTCCCCCCGGGCGAGCAGTTCGAGACGGACTTCGTGCTGCTCGCCGACATCTTCCCGACCGGCTACCACGGCTGCGAACTGGCCGAGGTCTCCCCCGGCGAGTCCGTCGCGGTCTACGGCGCCGGGCCGGTCGGGCTGATGGCCGCGTACTCCGCGCTGCTGCGCGGCGCCGCCAAGGTGTTCGTCGTCGACCGGGTGCCGGAGCGGCTGGCGAAGGCCGAGGAGGTCGGGGCGGTCCCGATCGACTTCACCAAGGGCGACGCGGCCGAGCAGATCCGGGACCTCACCGGCGGCGAGGGCACCGACAAGGGCATCGACGCGGTCGGCTACCAGGCCCAGGGCCACGAGGGCGGCCACGAGGAGCCCGCGACCGTGCTCAACGCGCTGGTGGAGACGGTCCGCCCGACCGGGCGGCTCGGCATCCCCGGCCTGTACGTGCCGTCCGACCCCGGCGGGCCCGACGAGCACGCCCGGCACGGCCAACTGCTCGTCTCGATCGGCAAGATGTTCGAGAAGGGGCAGCGGATGGGCACCGGCCAGTGCAACGTCAAGCGGTACAACCGCCAGCTGCGCGACCTGATCACCGCCGGCCGGGCCCGCCCCAGCTTCGTGGTCAGCCACGAACTCCCGCTGGAGCAGGCGCCGATGGCGTACGAGAAGTTCGACCAGCGGGTGGAGGGCTTCACGAAGGTGGTGCTGCACCCGGCACTCGCCGCATGAGGCCGCGTCGGTCCGCGTGGGACGGCCGGCCCCGGACTCCCGGGGCGGGCCGGCCCGGTGCGCTCAGAGGACGACCACCGACCGCAGCACGTCGCCCTCGTGCATACGGGCGAACGCCTGCTCCACATCGGTCAGTTCGATGGTCTCGGTGACGAACGCGTCGAGGTCGAGCCGGCCTTGCAGGTAGAGGTCGATCAGCATCGGGAAGTCGCGCGAGGGCAGGCAGTCGCCGTACCAGGACGACTTCAGGGCGCCGCCGCGGCCGAACACGTCGAGCAGGGGCAGTTCGAGCCGCATCTCCGGCGTGGGCACCCCGACCAGCACGACGGTGCCGGCCAGGTCGCGGGCGTAGAACGCCTGTGTGTACGTCTCGGGGCGGCCGACCGCCTCGATCACCACGTCCGCGCCGAACCCGCCGGTCAGCTCGCGGATCGCCTCGATCGGCTCGCTGGTCCGGGAGTTGACCGTGTGCGTGGCGCCGAGCCGCTGCGCGGTGGCGAGCTTGCGGTCGTCGATGTCCACCGCGATGATCCGCGCGGCGCCCGCGAGCCGGGCGCCGACCACCGCCGCGTTGCCGACCCCGCCGCAGCCGATCACCGCGACCGAGTCGCCCCGGCCCACGTTCCCGGTGTTGATGGCCGCGCCGAGCCCGGCCATCACGCCGCAGCCGAGCAGGCCTGCCGCCGCGGGCGAGGCCGCCGGGTCGACCTTGGTGCACTGCCCGGCCGCCACCAGCGTCTTGTCGGCGAACGCGCCGATGCCCAGCGCGGGCGACAGCTCGGTGCCGTCCAGCAGCGTCATCTTCTGCCGGGCGTTGTGCGTGGCGAAGCAGTACCAGGGCCGGCCGCGCCGGCAGGCCCGGCAGTCGCCGCACACCGCACGCCAGTTGAGCACCACGAAGTCCCCGGGCGCGACCTCGGTCACGCCCTCGCCGACCGACTCCACGACACCGGCCGCCTCGTGGCCGAGCAGGTAGGGGAAGTCCTCGCCGATGCCGCCCTCGCGGTAGTGCAGGTCGGTGTGGCACACCCCGCACGCCTGCACCGCGACCACCGCCTCGCCCGGACCCGGGTCCGGCACCACGATCGTCTCGACGGCCACCGGCGCACCCTTGCCGCGCGCCACCACACCCCGAACCTGCTGCGCCACGTCATCCGCCTCTCTACGTGTACCTGCCGGAGAACCTCGACCCCGCATTCTCCCGCGCCGGGTACCGCCGCGCGACAAGCCACGCAACGGCCCCGCGGCCGGTCCCCGGCCCCTCCCCGTCCCGCGGCCCGGCCCCTGCGGTCCCCGGAGCTACGCGGTGCCGCCCCGCCGGGGCTGCCCGGTCCGCGCCCCCGCGGCCCGCCCGGCCCCGCCGTTCGCCCGGCCGGAGCCCCCGGCGGCGCGCGACGCACCACCCCCGGCGCGGGCGGCACCACCCGCGCCCCGGGGCGTACGGCCGCGCCCCGTACCGCCCTGCGCACCCGCCGCGCCGCCGGTGGCACCGGCACCGCCCGCGCCGCCCGAGCGCGACCTGCGCCGCCCGCTCCCGCGCCGGGCGGACCCGCCGGAAGCCTGCGCGGCCGGCGCCTGCGCCGGCACCGGAATCGTCACCGGCACCCCGGACGGCACCCGGGCACCGGTGATCCGGGCCAGTTCCTCGTCCTCGGAGTGCACCTTCGCCGTCTGCGGGGTGATCCGCGCCTTGGCCATCAGCCGTTCCATGTCGCGCCGCTGCTCGGACAGCACCAGCGTCACCACGCTGCCGGACGCGCCCGCGCGGGCGGTGCGGCCGCCGCGGTGCAGGTAGTCCTTGTGGTCGGCGGGCGGATCGACGTTGACCACCAGGTCCAGGTCGTCGATGTGGATGCCGCGGGCCGCGACGTTGGTGGCCACCAGCGCGGTGACCTCGCCGCTCTTGAACTGCGTGAGGGTACGGGTGCGCTGCGGCTGGGACTTCCCGCCGTGCAGCGCCGCCGCCCGCACCCCGTTGGCCAGCAGCGTCTTCGCCAGCCGGTCCACGGCGCGCTTGCTGTCCAGGAAGAGCAGCACCCGCCCGTCACGGGCGGCGATCCGCACCGTGGCGGCGCGCTTGTCCTCGCTGGTGACGTGCAGCACGTGGTGCTCCATGGTCACCACGGCGCCGGCCGACGGGTCGACGGCGTGCACCACCGGGTCGGACAGGAACCGCCGCACCAGCGTGTCCACGTTGCGGTCGAGGGTCGCGGAGAACAGCATCCGCTGGCTGTCCGGCACCACCAGCCGCAGCAGCGCGGTGACCTGCGGCAGGAAGCCCATGTCGGCCATCTGGTCGGCCTCGTCGAGGACGGTGATCGTCACCTGGTCCAGCCGGCAGTCGCCGCGGTCGACCAGGTCGCGCAGCCGTCCCGGGGTGGCGACGACGACCTCCGCGCCGGTGCGCAGCGCGGCGGCCTGGCGGCCGATCGACAGCCCGCCGACGACGGTGGCCAGCCGCAGGCGCAGCGCACGGGCGTAGGGGGTGAGCGCGTCGGTGACCTGCTGGGCCAGTTCGCGGGTGGGGACCAGCACCAGCGCGAGCGGCTGGTGCGGTTCGGCGCGCTTGCCCGCGGTGCGGGCCAGCAGCGCCAGCCCGAAGGCGAGGGTCTTGCCGGAGCCGGTCCGGCCCCGGCCGAGCACGTCGCGGCCGGCCAGCGAGCTGGGCAGCGTGGCGCCCTGGATCGGGAACGGCTCGGTGACGTCCTGCCGGGTCAGCTCCTCGGCCAGGGCTGCGGGCAGGTCCAGCTCGGCGAAGGTGGTCGCGGCCGGCGGCGCGGGGGTCTGCGTGGTGTACGCCGAGGTGTACGCGGACTCCTCGGAGCCGGTGTCGGCCGGGCGGCCGCCGCCGCGGGGGGAGCCGGTGCGGCCGGCGCCCTGCTGGGGGCCGCGGGGCCTGCGCCGGGCGGGGCGGGACGGTCCGCCGGTATTCGTCTGACGGGTTCTTTCGGGCATGCGTGGAGCCTTCCTCGAAGGCGGCGCGTGCCGAACAAAGACTCCGCGAAGAGTGACACCGGGCGGAGACCCGCGAAACGAGCCGGGAGCTGAACGGGTGAGGAGGTGAACAACTGCGGAACAGCGGTGGAACGGCGATGGGAAAGGCCGGGTGAACGGCCGGGGAATCCGGGCGGAAAAGCCGTCCGGGCCCGAAAAGCCGGGCCCCGCGTGCGAAGCGGCGGGACCCGGCTCGGGTACTGCTCGGGTACTGCTGGGTGGAGCTGCGTCCGGTCAGGCCGGGACGATGTTCTCCGCCTGCGGGCCCTTCTGGCCCTGCGTGACGTCGAAGGTGACCTTCTGGCCCTCGTGGAGCTCACGGAAACCCTGGGTGGCGATGTTCGAGTAGTGGGCGAAGACGTCGGCGCCGCCGCCGTCCTGCTCGATGAAGCCGAAGCCCTTTTCCGAATTGAACCACTTGACGGTACCGGTTGCCATGTCTGACTTCCTCTGATGGTGCAGTTCCTGATCCCGCACTTCACGGGCCAGGTGTCGCTGCAATGACCCCATCCTGGAGGCCGGAAAACAAAATGCGCCCGAGGGTCACATCCCGTCAGGCGCACACAGAGTTCATGGGTACCACAACCGCAACAATCCGACGGTAGCACAGGTCTACGGCAGCGCGAAACAGCGCAGCCAGAGGTACCCCGCGCTCACCGCCAGCGTGGCGGCCGCGACGACCAGGCCGTGGCGGGTGAACTGCCAGAAGGTGATCGGCCGGCCGGCGCGCTCGGCGATGCCGAGCACCACCACGTTCGCGGACGCGCCGATCGCGGTGGCGTTGCCGCCGAGGTCCGCGCCGATCGCCAGCGCCCACCACATCGGGTGGTGCCGATCCCCGCCCAGGTGCTGGACCAGGTCGGCGGTGACCGGTGCCATGGTCGCCACGTACGGGATGTTGTCCACGACGCCGGAGAGCACCCCGGAGCCGCCGAGCAGCAGCATCGAGCCGCCGAGCTCCCGGTCGCCGACCGCGTGCGCCAGGGTGTTCGAGACGTGCCCGATCACCCCGGTCTCCACCAGCCCGCCGATCATCACGAACAGCCCGGCGAAGAACGCGAGGGTCGGCCACTCGACCTCGGCCAGTACGTCCTGGGTGCGGACGGAGGCCACCGCCGTCAGCAGCCCCGCGCCCAGCAGGGCGACGACGCTGGGCTCGTAGCCGAGGACCGGTTGCAGCACGAAGGCGGCGACGACCGCGGCCAGCACCGCCAGGCCCTGCACGAGGGTGCGCCGGTCGCGGATCGAGGCGCGCGGGTCGAGCGCCATCACCTCGGCGGCGCGCTCCGCGTCGTAGCCGAAGGAGGTGCGGAACATCACCCGGGCCAGGCCGATCAGCACCAGTACGAGCAGCGCGGCGAGCGGGGCGAGGGTGAGGAGGAAGTCGTCGAAGGTCAGCCCGGCGCGGCTGCCGATGAGGATGTTGGGCGGGTCGCCGACGAGGGTGGCGATGCCGCCGATGTTCGAGGCGAGCACCTCGGTGATCAGGTACGGCGCCGACGGCAGGGCGAGGCGTTCGCAGACCAGCAGGGTGACGGGCGCGACCAGCAGCACCGTGGTCACGTTGTCCAGCAGCGCGGAGACGGTCGCGGTGATCACGGTGAGGGTCACCAGCACCCGGAACGGCCGGGCCCGGGCCTGCTGCACCGACCGGACCGCCAGGTACTCGAAGAGGCCGGTCGGCTTGAGGACGCCGACGATCACCATCATGCCCAGCAGCAGGAAGATGACGTTCCAGTCGATGCCGGAGCGCTCGGAGTAGAAGGCGGAACCGCCGTCGGTGGCGCCGATCAGCAGCATCGCCGCGGCGCCGCCGAGTGCGGCGGCGACCCGGTGTATTCGCTCGGTGACGATCAGGGCGTACGTCCCGACGAAGACCGCGACGGCGGCCCACGCCTGCCAGTCGGCGGTTCCGGCGGCTGTTCCCGAGGCCGTCGACAGCACCGGCACCAGCTCCTGTCAGCGAAGAGAGTTCTCCTGTCCTCGCCGACCAGACTTCCCGGCACACCAGCGGCCAACGTACACGACGGGGTCCGTCCCCCGACAGGCTCCGCCCGCCGGGGGACACCCCCGCGAGCTGACGAGGTGTCAGCTCAGGTCACTTCTTGAAGGCGTAGTCCATGAGCTTCTTGGCGTCGGAGGTGCGCGCGTTCACCGAGGTGGAGGCGAGCACCGTGCCGATCACGGTCTTCTTGCCGCGGGTGGCGGCGAAGACCAGGCAGTAGCCGGCCTCGGGGCCCGAGCCGGTCTTCACGCCGATGGTGCCGGAGTAGGTGCCCAGCAGGGTGTTGGTGTTCGTCCACGACATGTAGCGGTAGCCGCCGGACTTGGTGGTGACCTTCTGCTTGGTCGACTTGGTCTTCACGACCGCGCGGAAGGTGCTGTTCTTCATCGCGTTGCTCGCGAGCTTGGTGAGGTCGCGCGGCGTCGAGTAGTTGCTGCCGTTGCCTATGCCGTCGAACGAGTCGAAGTGCGTGTTCTTCAGGCCGAGCGACTTGGCGGTGGAGTTCATCTTGCCGATGAAGGACTTGACGCGGGCGGCGCGGGTGGAGCCGGTGCCGAACTTGTCGGCGAGCGCGTAGGCGGCGTCGCAGCCGGACGGCAGCATCAGGCCGTAGAGCAGCTGCCGGACGGTGAGCTTGTCGCCGACGATCAGGTGCGCGGACGACGCGCCCTTGGCGACGATGTAGTCGCTGTACGCCTTCTGCACCGTCACCTTGGCGTCCAGGTTCAGGTTCTTGGTGGCCAGGACCACCCGGGCGGTCATGATCTTGGTGGTCGAGCCGGTGGAGCGGCGGGTGTCGGCGGCCTTGGTGTAGAGCGTGGCGCCGGTGCCGTTGTTCATGACGTAGCCGCCCTTGGCGGCGATCGACGGCGCCTTGAGGGTGGTGGCCGCGGCGGTCTTGGCAGCCGTGGCTCTGGCGGCGGTGACTCTGGCGGCCGTGGCCGGGGCGGACCGCGCGGAGGCGGGTGCCGCGTGCGGGGCCGCCGCCTGCGCCGCCGGGGCGGCGAGCGCGCCCGCCGCGACGAGGGCGGCGGCCGTGACCACCGCCGCCGAGGCCCGGCGGATGCTGCTGGTGTCGGTACTCACAACTGCTCCATAGGTCAGTGGGGCGGCATGCGGAAGTGCCGCTCACCGGAGAGACGTTGGGCACGGCCCAACGGTGCACCCGTGCCGCAATTATTTTCTGACGATCCGTCTTACCGATCCGCGAGCGCCGAACCAGCCGCCGGAGCAGCCGCCGCAGCAGGGGGCGGAGCAGAGGGGCGGACGGCGGGAAGGGGCGGAACCGGCGCCGGCGGGTTGCCGGGTGAAAGACGATCAGCGCGGAAGGAACTTCCGGGGCTGTCGGGCCGGTTCCGCCCCGCCCTCATGCTGATGCACTTGAGTCGCTGTTGCAAGGAGTTCGCAATAAAGGTCTAGGGTGGGTCGCGGCCGTCAGTTCCCACCCGCTGAAAGGGGCCGTGCCTGATGGGCACCTACGCGCTTCCCGACCTGCCGTACGACTACTCCGCGCTCGCGCCGGCGATCACCGGCGAGATCCTCGAGCTGCACCACGCCAAGCACCACGCCGCCTACGTCAAGGGCGCCAACGACACGCTGGAGCAGATCGCCGAGGCCCGCGACAAGGACGCGATCACCCCGACCGGCCTGGTCGGGCTGGAGAAGACCTTCGCGTTCAACCTCTCCGGCCACGTCCTGCACTCGATCTTCTGGCAGAACCTCTCCCCCGACGGCGGCGACCGCCCCGACGGCGCGCTGGCCACCGCGATCGACGAACACCTCGGCGGCTTCGAGGCGTTCAGGAAGCAGCTGACCACCGCCACCGCGTCGGTGCAGGGCTCGGGCTGGGGCGTGCTCGCCTGGGAGCCGGTCGGCAAGCGCCTGATCGTCGAGCAGGTCTACGACCACCACGGCAACGTCGGCCAGGGCACCACCCCGCTGCTGGTCTTCGACGCCTGGGAGCACGCGTACTACCTCCAGTACAGGAACGTGCGGCCCGACTACGTCACCAAGCTGTGGGACCTCGTCAACTGGACGGACGTCTCGCGCCGGTACGCCGCCGTGTCGGCCGCCGCTTCCGCGTGACCGCCCGGGCCGGGCGGAGGGCTCCGCCCGGCCCGGTCCGCACGTCCGGTCCGCCGGCCCCGTTCGCCCTGGTCGGCCACCCTTCTGCGGCCTCGCGCGCCCGGGGCGAGAATGGAGGGCGAGGCAGATCCGCCATGCCGAGCGAGGTGGTCGTGTGGACCAGGCAGCCATCAGCGTCTCCGGCCTCAGCAAGCGGTTCGGCGCCGTGACGGCGCTGGACTCGGTCGACTTCGACGTCCGGCCCGGCACCGTCTTCGGCCTGCTGGGCCCCAACGGCGCGGGCAAGAGCACCGCGATCCGCATCCTGACCACGATCCTGCGCCCCACCGGCGGCAGCGCCCGGGTGCTTGGCCACGACGTCGTCCGCGAGGCCGGCACCGTACGGAACCTGATCGGCCTGGCCGGGCAGTACGCGGCAGTGGACAAGAACCTCACCGGCCGGGAGAACCTGCGGCTGATCGGCCGCCTCACCCACGTACGGCGCTCCCGGACCCGGCAGCGCGCGGCCGAACTGCTGGAGCGGTTCGACCTGACGGCGGCCGCGGACCGGCCCGCGCGCACGTACTCCGGCGGGATGCGCCGCCGGCTGGACGTCGCCGCCGCGCTGGTCCCCGACCCGCCGGTGCTCTTCCTCGACGAGCCGACCACCGGGCTCGACCCGCAGAGCCGAATCGCGCTGTGGGAGATGATCCGCCGGCTCGTGGCCGACGGCACCACGGTGCTGCTCACCACGCAGTACCTGGAGGAGGCCGACCAGCTCGCCGACCGGGTCGTGGTCATCGACCACGGCCGGGCCATCGCCGACGGGACCCCCGCGCTGCTCAAGGCGGAGCTGGGCAACACCGTCATCGAACTCGACATGGGCGGCCCCGGCCGGGCGGAGCAGGCGGCCGGCGCGCTCAGGGGGCGGCTGCCCGAGCCGCCCGGCACCGAGGGCGACCGGCTGCGGCTGGTCTCGCACGACGGCTCGCGGCCGCTGCTCGGGGTGCTGCGCGCGCTGGACGAGCAGGGCCTGGTGCCCGAGGGCGTGGCGGTGCGCGAGTCCAGCCTCGACGACGTGTTCCTCCAGCTGACCGGGCACCGCAGCGGCCCGGCCGGCGACGGCGGGCCCGGGGACGGGTCCGAGCGCGGGTCCGGTCGCGGGTCCGCGGGCGGCGCGTCCGGGGGCGGCGAGGCGTCCCGGGAGGCGTCGTGACCGGGGGCGTGCTGGCACCGGCGGCACCGGCCCGGCCGCTGTCCCGGCTGCTGCGGACCGCCGGGGACGGCGCGGCCGTCGCCTGGCGGAACCTGATCGGGCTGCGCCGGGTGCCGCGGCTGCTGGTCTTCTCCACCATCCAGCCGCTGGTCTTCGTCCTGATGTTCCGCTACGTCTTCGGCGGGGTCGTCGCGCCCGCGCTGCACGGGGTGTCGTACGTCGACTTCCTGATCCCCGGGATCTTCGTGCAGACCGCCGTCTTCGGCGCGATGAACACCGCGATCGGGCTGGCCACCGACATGCAGACCGGGCTGATGGAGCGGTTCAGGTCGCTGCCGATGGCCCGGTCGGCGGTGCTGGTCGGGCGGACCATGGCGGACCTGGTGCGGAACGTCTTCGTGGTGGCGCTGATGACGGCGGTGGGCTTCGCCATCGGGTTCCGCATCCATGCCGGGGTGCCCGCCCTGCTCTGCGGCATCCTGCTGGTCCTCGCGTTCGGCTTCGCGATGTCCTGGATCTTCGCGGTGGTCGGCATGGCCGTGGGCGACCCGGAGACCGCCCAGGCCGCGGCCTTCCCGGTGTTGGCGCCGCTGGTCTTCGCCTCCGCGGCGTTCGTGCCCGTCAACACGATGCCCGGCTGGCTCCAGGCGTTCGCGCAGCACCAGCCGGTCTCACGGACCGCCGAGGCGGTACGGGCCCTGGTGCTCGGCGGGCCGACCGCCACGGACGTGTGGCAGGCCCTGGCGTGGGACGCGGGCATCGTCGCGGTGTTCGCCCCGCTGGGCGTGTGGCTCTACCGCAGGGCGGTGTGACGGGGCGGGGGTGGGTGCGGCCGGGCTCGGGCGGCTTGACATGATGCCGGAATGAGCCGTGACCGCCGTACCGCACTTCGCTCCTCCCGGATTCCGCGCGCCGCCCGGGCGGTCGCGGGCGCGGCGGCCCTGGTCGCGCTCGCCACCGGCTGCTCCCACTCCGGCTCCGCGCACGCGGCGCCCTCGCAGTCCCCGACGGCGGCGGACACGCCCGGGCGGGCGGTCGTGCACGAGGACGGCGTCGACCTCACGATCAGCGACGCCGTCGCGCACCTCGACAGCGCGGGCAACGGCACCCTGACGATGGCGGTCCGCAACGACAGCGGGGTACCCGAGCACCTCGACATGGTGGGCGCCCCGGACGCGGGCCGCGGTGCCATCGCCGGCCGCACCACCGGGAAGACCGGGGACCCCGGTTCGCTGATGGACGCGGGGATCTACCTGCCGGACGGCACCACGGTGACGTTCGGCGGCGCAGGCCCGACCGTCACCTTCACCGGGGTGCACGGGGTGACCGCGCAGCACACGCTGCCGTTGATGCTCCAGTTCGGAGTGGCCCGGCTGGTCCACCTGTCCGCGCGCGTGGTGACGACGGGCTGACAGCGGCGGGCGGCAGCCGTACGCCCGCTTGTACGCGTACGCCCGTACGTCCGTACTCCTCGCGCACCCCGCGAGTGCGCGGCACTGCGCGGTTTTGCTGCCCGGCTGCGCTGCCCGGCCTTCCTACCCGACCGCCGCGTCGTCGGAGGGGTCCGGGTCCTCGAAGAGGCGCTTTCGTTCCAGGACGACGACCGGGCAGTTCAGCGCCGTGGCGATCTTCTGGAGGTTGACCGGGGTGGCGCTGCGCCAGCCCGACTCGATCTCGCCCATCAACTGCTCGGAGATACCGACGAGGTCGGCGAGCGCGCGTTTGGTGAGGCCGGACTTCTCCCGCGCCCAGGTGACCGCCTCGGGCTCCTGGTAGAGCCGCCTCGGGCGGGAACGGCGGCGGGAAGTCATGGGGGACAAAGTAGCGCGTAGTAGGGCGGCCGATCAAGCAACTACGCGCGCACTGCGCGGCAAAAGCGCGCAGTAAGGCACTGACCCGCAGGTCGGGGACGGTTGCATGGCTCGCACGATGCGTGGAATTGGACTCGGAGCGCGTAGTAGTGCGAAGCTCGCGGTATGACTGAGGGCCTGCGGCCGCCCCCCGAGGGGCTGTTGCTCATCGCGGCGCGGGAGCGGCAGGACGAATCCGGGCACAGCGTCGCGCACAAGACCGCACTCAGCGCGGCGATCCTCAAAAAGCTCGGCTACCCCCCGAGCAAGCTTGGGCCGCTGAGCGAGACGTACTGGCGCAGCGTCGTCGGCGGGTTCGCATGGGTGGGCAAGAAGAAGGTCAAGGCCACGCCCTACGCCCGCGCAGTCGCCCGGTACGCCTACGCCCTCGGCGTGACCGCCGAGGAGCTGACGGCCGCGGGCCGCGCCGACGCCGCGGATCTCCTCCGGCTGATCCAGACGGAGGTCGCCAGGGAGGAGAAGGAGCGGCGCGACCTCGACGCCGCCCGCCGCGCCTCCGGCAACCCGGCCCGCGTGGAGGAGCGTTGGCTCCTGCTGGAGCCGCTGCTGCGCCAGGCCCCGGTCGGCCTCGACGCCTACGAGCGCGACGACTTGCGCGACCGCGTCGACGGCCTCCTCACCAAGAGCGCGCAGTGGCAGGCGCCACAGGACTCCGACCAGGACCCCGACTCCGCCGCACCGCCCGCCAGGTCCGCGAAACCGGCGAAGTCGGCCAAGTCGGCCAAGTCGGCGAAGCCCGCCAGGTCCAAGGCGGCGAAGACCGTCAAGAAGGAGAGCCGGAGCCCGCGCAACCGCTAGGGCCTGTCGTTTGGATCTCCGTGGGAGAAGGAGCGGGGTCCGGTGCGTGCAACTGCAAGGCGGAGGAGGGAGTCGACGCTGGGGGTCCCTCCCACGCCGCAGGCTGTGGGGGAGTCGGTGACCGACGAGAACGCAGCAGATGTGCGTGCCGGGCGACGCGACGCCGCGGAGATCCAAACGACAGGCCCTAGGCCGGGTCTGACCACCTCCCGCCTGACCGGCGGGGGCTGGCACGCACGCTCTCCCCTGCCTCCGGCGGGAGGCGCCCCCAGCGTTGTCGGTGGTCGGTGCGGCCCGCTGCATTCTGTCCCCAGAGCCTCGCCCGGGAGGGCCCCCACCCTCCGCCTTGCGATCGGGCCGGCGCCCACGCCGCAGGCCACGGGGGAGCACCACACCCCGTCGGCCCCCGCCCTCGGGCGGGACGACGCCATCTGCCGGACACGGCCCAGCCGCGCCCCACTGCGCACCCGGCCGCCGGCACTGCGCGGGCGCTCGAACTGCGAAGTCGCGGCGGGCGTGGGACCGTGAGAAGGGCTTTGGCCTGTTTTGCCACGGGCCGTGCGCGAAAGGCGGAGTGCCATGACCCATCTCTCCGGCGGCGATGCGGAAGGCCACACGGAACGCCCTGCGGAAGGCGGCGCGCCCGGCGGGATGCCAGGAGGCATGCTGCCGGGCGGCGGGGCGCTGGCGGCGCTCGCCCGGGCCGCCTGGCAGGTGCTGCTCTTCGCGGGGATCGCGGCGATCGTGCTGGGCGTCATCGTCCTGGCCTGGCCCGGCGAGACGCTCCTGGTCGTGGGCGTCCTGTTCGGCATCTACCTGGTGGCCAGCGGTGTGCTCCAGCTCGCCGGCGCCTTCGGGCCGCACGTGCCCGGCGCGATGCGGGCCCTGCACTTCGTCACGGGCGCGCTGTGCGTGCTGCTCGGGCTGATCTGCTTCCGCGGCGCCGCCGAGTCCCTGCTGCTGCTCGCCCTGTGGATCGGCTTCGGCTGGCTGCTGCGCGGAATCATGATGCTCTCGGTCGCGATCTCCACGGAGGGCCTGCCGGCCCGGGGGTGGCAGATCTTCTTCGGCGCGATCACCCTCATCGCGGGCATCGTCCTGATCGTCTCCCCGTTCGGCTCGCTCGCCGCGCTCACGGTCGTCTCCGGTATCTGGCTGCTGGTGCTCGGCATCTCCGAGGTGGTGCACGCGCTGAGCCTCCGCTCCGTCTCGTCCCGGTGACGGCCGTCACCGTCCTGTCACAGGCCGTGGGCGCGGGAAACCCGAGGCCGTGGATCATGCTCTTCCCCGGTGTCAGTCGACACAAATGACCGGAATATCACCAGGGGAAGCCATGAACCAAGGTGACCGTGCGGGTCACCCCGGAGACGTGCCGGGTGAACAAGCACGACGACGAGGACGTCGACTACACCGCGACCGGCGCCGCGCGCACCCTCGTGGTGCCCGCGTCCGCGTCGGTGGAAGTCCTCAAGGACACCACCTCGCCGCACAAGGTCACCCCGCGCTGGCTGGTGACCCACGACCTGGACCACGCCCACTTCTCCTACCGCCTCGACGCTCGGCACCAGGTCGGCGCGATGGAGCAGATCTACCACCCGTGAGGGACCGCTGACGCGGGGCCGGGGGAGTGGCAGGATCTGTCGCCATGGACTTCTCCGAAGTGGTTCGACGGCGGCGGATGATCCGGCACTACTCCGACCGCCCGCTGGCTCCCGACGTGGTCGAGCGGGTGCTCGCGTCCGCGCTGCGCGCCCCGTCGGCCGGGTTCTCCCAGGGCTGGGCGTTCCTCGCCCTGACCGACCCGGCCGACCGGGCCCGCTTCTGGCCGTTCGTGCCGACCCGGGTGGAGCAGACCCCGACCATGCAGGACGCCCCGCTGGTCGTGGTGCCGCTCGCGCACAAGGCGGCCTACCTGGCGCGGTACGCCGAGCCGGACAAGGGCTGGGAGGACCGGGCGGAGGCGCGCTGGCCCGCCCCGTACTGGTACATCGACACCGGCATGGCCGCACTGCTGATGCTGCTGACCGCGGTCGACGAGGGCCTGGGCGCCTGCTTCTTCGGCATCATGCCCGAGCATCTCCAGCCGTTCCGCGAGGAGTTCGGGGTGCCCGAGGAGTACGCCCCGATCGGCGGGATCACGGTCGGCTACCGCGCCGACGACGTGCCCGCGCAGAACCCGCGCACCGCGCAGCGCCGCCGGGACCCGGCCGAGGTGATCCACCGCGGCAGCTGGGGCCGCCACGCCTGAGGCCGGACCCGGCCCCGAGCCCCGCCCGGAGCGGGGGCTACCAGCGGTTCAGTGCGGCCCGGGCGACGGCGACCGGATCGCCGCCCAGCACCTGCGCGGCGAGCGCCTGGCGCAGCAGCGCCGCGGCGAGGGCGAACGCCTCCGTACCGGACCCGAGCGGGTCGAAGGCGGCGCGGTCCACCCGCAACAGCCCTGGCGGAAGGGGGCGTTCGCCGGGCGGGGCGACGAGCGCGCCGAGGACGGCCGGCACGAAGTCGGAGGGCAGGCCCGCCGCGAGCGGGCCGCCCAGCTCGCTGCGGCAGCCGCAGGCCGCGTCCAGTTCCAGCGGTGTGCCGTGCCGCACCTCGACCACCGTGGAGGCCCCGGCGGCGCCCGGCGCGAAGGAGGCGCCGAGCAGCGCGCGCATCGTGGCCCCGCCGTACGCGCGGCGCAGCTCCACCACGGTGCGGGCGGGCCGGCCGCGCCGCCCGTCGCCGGGTCCGGGCCGCTCGCGCCGCGCGGTGTGCGCCGCGGGGTACGCCGCCGAGGGCTCGTCGGGGCGGATCGCGGCGCGCCGCCCGCCCAGTCTGCTGACGATCATCGCGGTGCCATCCCCCAGGCGCGCCGCCAGGCGTTGTTGAAGAGCCCGGGGTGGTTGTCGATCACCTCGGGGCTGTAGTTCCGGGCGGCCGGGTGGGTGCGCAGCGCCTGCTCGTAGGCGTCCTGCGGGCTCGCGCCGCCGTCCATCAGCCGGGACTCGGTGAGTTGGTGGCGCAGGAAGTTGACCTCGGCCTCGCCCAGCGCGCGGCCGGCGGCCAGGGCGGTGCGGACGGCGGTGACCATGGCGTCGTTCGGGGCGAAGCGGCCGAGTTCGGGGCGGGCCAGGTGGGCGACGACGCGGGCGAGGTGCACGGAGGTGAACTCCCCTGCGGCGGGCAGGTATTCGGCCCAGGTGGGCGCCGGCGCGCGGAGGGTGGGGGAGGGCGGCGGCGGCCCGGCCGCAGGAGCGGGCGCCTTCGGGTCCGGCGGACGGTTCCGCCCGGGAGTGGCGGGCCGGGACGCCGCTTGAGGGGCCTGAGGGGCCTGAGCGGCCTGAGCCGTCTGGGCTGTCCGAGCCGTCTGGCCTGCCCGACCGGCCCGCGCCGCTCGCCGCGCCCGTCCGCCGCGCACCGTACGGGCCGCCGCTGCGCGCAGTGCCCCGCCGCGCCCGGCGGACGGCCCGGCCGCGGCCGCCCGGCGCCGCCGCCAGTACCCGAACACCACGACCAGCAGCACCAGTTCGGGCAGCGCCCGGATCAGCGGCCGCACCCACCCCGTGCCGTTGCCGCTCTGTGTGGTGGTGCCCGCCGCGAGCTGCCGGGGGGTGGCCGCGCCGAGCCACACCGTCCGCGAACCGGCGTCCGCCGCGGGCCTGTCGAGCGACTTCCCTATGCTGGCGGGCAGTTGGGCGTAGTCCGACCGGAAGCCGGCGCCGCCGACTTGCTGGAAGGGCACCTTCGTCAGGTCGACCCCGCCGTAGACGTAGGTGCGGGTGTAGACGGTGTCGCCCTCGGTGGTCTTGTGCGTGACGTGGAACTCGCCCTTGGTGTACGAGTCCACGTAGTCGTGGAAGGTGTCGGTGGGCTTCCAGCCGGTCGCCGTGGTCCAGGGGGAGATGTCGCCCCGGTCCACCAGGCTGCCGTAGGAGGTTTCGCGCTCGCTGCTCAGCTCGCGGTACCACTCGGCGGCGACCCGGGCGAGGTAGACGCGGCGCAGGTCGGCGTAGGCCGGTGCGGTGTTGATCTCCTTCTTCAGCTTCGGCAGGACCAGGCTGTGGAAGAGCTGCTCGTTGTGGGTCTGCGTGGCCTTGTCCTGCTTGGGGCAGGACGCGGCGGCGGAGGTGCCGCGCAGTTTGAGGTACTGCGTCTCCATCTCGACGTTCAGCGGGGCGTCGAGGATGTAGAGCTTGTCGCCGTCATGGTGCACCTTGGCGGTGCCGGGCACGATCCAGGTCCGGTACGACATGCAGTCGCCCGCCATCCCGTCCCAGAACTGCTTGCCCAGCGCGGTGTCGGGGTGGATCAGGGCGCCGATGCTCTTCTTCATCCGCAGGTCGGCCTGGAGCATGATCCGCCCGGCGTCGGTGCGGCCCAGCTTGGCGTCCACGATCCGGTCCGGCTCGGTGGGGTTGAGGTTCACCCAGAACGCGGACGGGTCCAGCTCCAGCCAGACGAAGAACGCGTCGGAGCTCTCGGTCGCCGCCGCGGCGCCCGTGGACTGGCGGTTGTCGCCGCCCAGCGGGTCCAGGCCGGCGCTGAAGGAGTACTGCAACCCGCTGCCGTCGCCGGGGTCTGCGAGGTAGCTCAGCCGCAGCGTGGAGAAGTCGATGCCGCCGTCGGCCTGACCGGGCGAGGTGAGGGTCGAACCCAGGCCCGTGGCGTCGGAACCGGTGTCGGACCCGGCGGCGGACCCGGACCCCGCGGACGGGTCGCCGTCCTCGTCGCCGCAGGGCCCGGCCGCGCGGACGGTGTACGCGGCGGGCACGGCGGCGGTGCCGGCAGGGGACCTGGCAGCGGACCCGGCGCTCCCCGCCGCCTTGCCCCCGGCTCCCGCACAGGGCGAGGACGGCGTGGTGAATGGCTCTGGCGCCGGCTCGGCCTCCTTCTCCATCGCCTTCCGCGCGCCCTCGATGTCGAGTTCCAGGTCCTGCTTGGCGCGGCCGTTGCGCTCGCTGCGGTACATCTCGTACTGGTCGCGGACCCGCTTCTCGGCCCGGTCCTGCGCCTTGGGCCCCTTGGCGGCGGCCGCCTTGCGGGCCGCGTCGATCTCCTTGTTCATCTGCGCGGTCTCCGCGACGCTCAGGTCGTAGGCCCGGCCGTACACCAGCGGCGTCTGCGGGTGGTAGAGCGGGGAGCACGTGGGGCACTGGCGGCGCTCGGAACCGCCCAGCGCGATGGCCTGCCAGGGGATGCCGAGCTTGGCGAGCTGCCGTTGGAGCACCACCTCGGAGTGCGGTCCCTTCGGGCTGTTGAGCGCGGACAGCGCCATGAGGTGCCCGCTGCCCGCCTGCGCCAACTGGGCTACCAGGGCCGGGTCCAGGTACTTCTTCAGCGGCTCGACCGCCGCGACCGACGCCTGCCAGGCGTTCTTGCTGGTGACGCTGAAGGTGGCGGTCTCCATCGCGAGCTTCTGGATCTGCTCGGCGGTCAGCATCAGGGGGTTGAGGAAGACGACGGCGCCGTTGCGCAGCGGGTCGAACGCCTTGTCCTTGTCGCCCTGGGGGAGTTCGTCGTAGAGCTTGAGGCGCAGTTCCATCACCGGCCGCAGCGGCGCGCTGAGCAGCGGGTTGTCCTCCGCCTTGGACAGGTCGGTGCCGTCCGCCGCGCCCGGCGGTCTCGTGCCGCCGGCCGGCTGCCCGCCGTCGGCCACGCCGCGCGGCGCCACGGCGACCGTCGCCGACAGGAGCAGCAGCAGGACGGTGAGGGCGCGCAGCACCGAAGGAACGACCGGGCGCGCCGACTTGGGCCGGTGCCTATGTACGCGTGACCGAAGCATGTCCACCACGACGTCGTATCCCCCGTGTCGTCGGCCGGTACCGCTCGGCCCAGCGTCCCACCGGTGCCGAACGCCCGGCAAGGCGGCGGGCGGCACCGGAGTCGGCGGCGGGCCCGTATTGAAGCTTTCAACCGGCCCTGGCGGCAGGCAGATCGGGGTGGGGCGTCGCGTCGCCGCAGATCAATTCCTGGTTGAACTGTTGATTGAACGAGGCACCGGGGCTAGCGTGCGCCGGTGATTTGAATCGTCTCAGTCCGGAGTCGTGGGCAGCGGGGCCGTACGAGCGGGCGCCGCGGCACTGCCACGCGCCTGCAACGGGAAGAGGGGTCATGATCCATCGGTCGACAGGCAGGGGAACGCTGGCGGCACTGTCCGCGGGCATCACGCTGCTCGGCATGCTGACGGCGAACTCGGCGGCTGCGCAGCCCACTTCGGGCACCGCACAGACCGCGCACACCGCGGACAGCCCATGGACCGACACCGGCTACCAGCCCCGTCCGGGGGACTGGCAGCCCTACGTCCTCGCGCCGCGCGGCCACAGCGTCGACCCGGTCGCGGTGACCTCGGTCGCCGCCCGCGGCGGCTCGGTCCAGGGCGACCCGAAGGCGCTGCTCGGCGGGGCCAAGTCGCCGCTGCGGCTGACCAGTCCGGGGGACCGTACCCGATCCCCGCTGGTGACCCTGGACTTCGGCAAGGACGTCGGCGGCAAGATCCGGATACGGGTGGCCGGCGCGTCCAGCACCCCGCCCCGACTGCACGTCTGCTTCAGCGAGTCGCAGCAGTACGCGGCCTCCGCCACGCAGAGCAACAGCGGCGAGGACGCCGTCGCCCCCGGCTGCGACACGGCCAACATCTGGAACGGCTACCCCGGCCAGCCCTACACCTACGACGCCGACAGCCACACCTTCACCCTCGACCCGGCGAAGCTCCCGGCGACCCTCACCGACAGCCAGCTGCGCGGCGGCTTCCGCTACGCCACCGTCTTCCTCGACGGCCCCGGCTGGGTCGACCTCGGCGCGGTCTCCCTGGACTTCTCGGCCGTGCCCGCGCAGGCGGACCCGGCCGACTACCAGGGCTGGTTCCTGTCCAGCGACAACGAACTGAACAAGGTCTGGTACAGCGGCGCGTACACCGTCCAGCTCGACACCTGGATGTCCGACACCGCCAAGAGCTGGCCCTACCAGACCGGCGAGGCCGACCACTCCGACACGCAGGTGCCCGGCGCCGACCCGGACCAGGAGGTCATCTTCGACGGCGCCAAGCGCGACCGGGTGGTCTGGCAGGGCGACCTCGCCATCCAGGCGCCGGTCACGTACCTGAGCACCGACGACGTGCCCGCCGTCGACAACTCCCTGTCCTCGCTCGCCTCCCAGCAGCTCTCCGACGGCTACGTCCCCGCCGAGAGCCTGGTCGGCCCGCACAACCAGGACGAGATCCGCACCTACGGCGAGTACGTCACCTGGTTCGTGTACAACCACTACGAGCACTGGCTCTACACCGGCGACCGGGCCTATCTGGCGCGGTGGTGGCCGCAGTTGACCAAGGCGATGGCCTGGCTGGAGTCGGTGCGGCAGCAGGACGGCAGCGGGCTGATCTCGTTCGCCGCCGCCAACTCCTGCGGCCACTACGGCTACAGCGACTGCGGCCACGAGACGTACGTCAACGCGCTGTACAAGCGGAACCTCGACGAGATGGCCGAACTCGCCGGCGCCCGGGGCGACACCGGTGGCGCCCGGACGTACGCCGCCCGCGCCACCGAGGTGAAGGACGCGATCAACTCCCGCCTGTGGGATGCCTCGACGGGCGCCTACCGGCTGTCCACCGAGATCCCGACCGCCTACCCGCAGGACGCCAACGCCGCCGCCGTGCTCACCGGCGTCGCCGACGACACCCGCTCCGCGCAGGCGCTGGCCTACCTGCGCGCCGCCAACTGGAGCACCTACGGCTCCCTGACCGTCTCCCCCAGCACCCCGAACCCCTCCATCCAGCCCTTCTACGAGCCGCTGCCCAGCGGGTTCGAGGTAAGCGCCCGGCTCGCCGCGGCCGACCCGACCGGCACCGAGCAGCAGCAGGCGCTCCAGCTGATCCGCACCTTCTGGGGCCACCAACTCGCCGAGGACCCCGGCAGCACCCTGTGGGAGAAGGCGAACCCCGACGGCGACCCGGGCATCGCGCAGTTCACCAGCCTCGCCCACGGCTGGGCCGCCGGGCCGACGATCTCACTGACCACCCAGGTGCTCGGCGTCCGGCCGACCGCCGCGGGCTTCGCCGGCTACACGATCGCGCCGGCCCCCGGCGGCCTGACCTGGGCACAGGGCAGCGTCCCCACCCCGCACGGCGCGATCACCGCGTCCTGGCGCTCCACCGCCGGCGGCTTCACCCTCACCGCGACCGCCCCGCGCGGCACCCGCGGCGTACTGGCGGTACCCACCGGCGGCCACCGGGTCAGCGTCGCGCTCGACGGCCGTACGGTGTGGAACGGCACCCGCGCGGTGGGCGGCGCCCAGGTCACCGCCGACGCCACCGGCGTCCGCGTCTCGGGGGTCGGCCCGGGGCACCACACCCTGACCTCGCACCTGCTGTGACGCCGCAGGGCAGGTGACACCCGGCCCGGACCAGCCGCCTCTTTGCCGGCCGGCCGCTTCTGCGCGGTCGGCCGGCCCGCGCCGGTCAGGCGTCAGGCGCAGTCGGGGCAGAGCCCGCGGTAGGTGACCTCGGCGGCGGAGACGGTGAAGCCGAAGCGCTCCTGCTCGGGCAGGGCGGCGAGCGGGTCGCCGGTGGGGTGCACGTCACGGACCGTGCCGCAGCGGGCACAGACCAGGTGCTGGTGCGGGCGGTGGGCGTTCGGGTCGTACCGCTTGGCGCGGCCGTCCGTGGTGACTTCCACCACTTCGCCGAGGGAGACCAGCTCGCCGAGGGTGTTGTAGACGGTCGCCCGGGAGATCTCGGGCAGCCGCTCGATGGCGCGCGCGTGCACCTCGTCGGCCGTGAGGTGCACGTGCTCGCCGTCGAGTACCTGGGCCACGACGCGCCGCTGCGAGGTCATCCGCCAGCCGCGGCCCCGCAGCCGTTCCACCAGGTCGCTCATGTCGGTTCACCTCTTCGGGTTCGCGGGCTGCCCGCAATTTACCAGGGCGGGTCCGAAACTTGACCGGATATGCGCTTGGCCGGCTTCTTGACTTGGACAGCGTCCATCGTAGGATCGGTTCCGGCGACAGCCAAGGGCCGGGGAGAGCCTCGTGCGGCGGAAGAGGCCGGCGTGGCGGGGAACAGGCGCGCGACACCCGGACGTCGGACCCGGCACGGCACTTCCCTCCACCCTGCTGCCGCCGGTAGCCGTCCGCAGTGCCCGAGCACCGTGATCCGCCTGGTCCGGAAGGATTTCCATGTCTGACAACCCCAACAACGACGCGATCGTCGTGGACGCGAAGACGGAGGGTACGGGCGGCTGCCCGGTCGCCCACGAGCGCGCCCCGCACCCGACCCAGGGCGGCGGGAACCGCGGCTGGTGGCCGGACCGGCTGAACCTGAAGATCCTCGCCAAGAACCCCGCGGTGGCCAACCCGCTCGGCGAGGACTTCGACTACGCGGCGGCGTTCAACACCCTCGACCTCGCGGCGGTCAAGCAGGACATCGCCGAGGTCCTCACCACCTCGCAGGACTGGTGGCCGGCCGACTTCGGCAACTACGGCCCGCTCATGATCCGGATGGCCTGGCACAGCGCGGGCACCTACCGGATCAGCGACGGCCGCGGCGGCGCCGGCGCCGGTCAGCAGCGCTTCGCCCCGCTGAACAGCTGGCCGGACAACGGCAACCTGGACAAGGCCCGCCGCCTGCTGTGGCCGGTGAAGAAGAAGTACGGGCAGAGCCTGTCCTGGGCCGACCTGCTGATCCTCACCGGCAACGTCGCCCTGGAGTCCATGGGCTTCACGACCTTCGGGTTCGCCGGCGGCCGCGAGGACGTGTGGGAGCCGGAGGAGGACGTCTACTGGGGCCCGGAGACCACCTGGCTCGACGACCAGCGCTACACCGGCGACCGCGAGCTGGAAAGCCCGCTCGGCGCGGTCCAGATGGGCCTGATCTACGTCAACCCCGAGGGCCCCAACGGCAACCCGGACCCGATCGCCGCGGCCCGCGACATCCGTGAGACGTTCCGCCGGATGGCGATGAACGACGAGGAGACCGTCGCCCTGATCGCCGGCGGCCACACCTTCGGCAAGACCCACGGCGCCGGCCCGGCCGACGCCGTCGGCGACGACCCCGAGGGCGCGCCGATCGAGGCGCAGGGCCTGGGCTGGAAGAACAGCTACGCCACCGGCAAGGGCGCGGACGCGATCACCTCCGGCCTCGAGGTGACCTGGACCGACACCCCCACCAAGTGGGACAACAGCTTCTTCGACATCCTCTTCGGCTACGAGTGGGAGCTCGACAAGAGCCCGGCCGGCGCCAACCAGTGGAAGCCGAAGGACGGCGCCGGGCAGGGAACCGTGCCGCACGCCCACGACGCCACCAAGAAGATCGCGCCCGGCATGCTCACCACCGACCTGGCGCTGCGCTTCGACCCGATCTACGAGCCGATCTCCCGCCGCTTCCACGAGAACCCGGCCGAGTTCGCCGACGCGTTCGCCCGCGCCTGGTACAAGCTCACCCACCGCGACCTGGGCCCGAAGTCCCTGCTGCTCGGCCCCGAGGTGCCCGCGGAGACCCTGCTGTGGCAGGACCCGCTGCCCGAGGCGGAGGGCGAGGCGATCGACGCCGCCGACGTCACCGCGCTCAAGGCGAAGATCCTCGCCACCGGCCTGACCGTCTCCCAGCTGGTCTCCGCCGCCTGGGCGTCGGCCTCGACCTACCGCGGCAGCGACAAGCGCGGCGGCGCCAACGGCGCCCGGGTCCGCCTGGAGCCGCAGCGCGGCTGGGAGGTCAACAACCCCGACCAGCTCGCGGCCGTGCTGACCGCGCTCGAGGGCGTGCAGCAGGAGTTCAACGCCGCCGGCGCCAAGAAGGTGTCGCTGGCCGACCTGATCGTGCTCGGCGGCGCCGCGGCGATCGAGAAGGCCGCCAAGGACGGCGGGCAGGACATCGAGGTGCCGTTCACCGCCGGCCGCGTCGACGCGACCGACGAGCACACCGACGCCGAGTCGTTCGCCGCGCTGGAGCCGGGCGCCGACGGCTTCCGCAACTACGTCGGCAAGGGCAACCGGCTCGGCGCGGAGTACCTGCTGATCGACCGGGCCAACCTGCTCACCCTCAGCGCCCCCGAGACCACCGTGCTCGTCGGCGGCCTGCGGGTGCTGGGCGCCAACTACGACGGCTCGAAGCTCGGTGTGTTCACCGACGCCCCGGGCACCCTGACGAACGACTTCTTCGTCAACCTGCTCGACCTGGGCGTCACATGGACGCCGACGTCCGAGGACTCCACCACCTTCGAGGCCCGCGACGACGCCACCGGCGAGGTCAAGTGGACGGGTACCCGCGCCGACCTCGTCTTCGGCTCGAACTCCGAGCTGCGGGCGCTGGCCGAGGTGTACGCGAGCGACGACGCCAAGGGGAAGTTCGTCGCGGACTTCGTCGCGGCGTGGACCAAGGTGATGGACCTCGACCGGTTCGACCTGCGCTGAGGCTCCGCCCGGCTGAGCACTCGCGCAGCTGAGCACCCGCACCACTGAACACCTGCACCACTGAACACGCGGACCGCGTCCGGGCCACGGCCCCGGCGCGGTCCGCGCGTTTCCGCCCCCGCGCGCCCCGCTGCCCCGCGCGCCCCGCCGTACGCGCCCTGGTTGTCGCCATATAGGACGAATGGGGCGTGGCTTCGCGGGAATCGGGGGCCGCGGTCTGCATGATGGCGGGGCGGCTGACTGTCGCCGGCCGCGGGCCGCGAGCGAAGTGGGTGGAGCATGCCGGAGCAGGGACTCTCCTCGTACGGGTCGTACGGTTCGGCCCGCGGGGTCAACCGCCGGGCGCTGCTCCAGGCGGCCGGGCTGGGCGCCGGGGTCCTCGCGGCGGGCGGGATGGTGGCGCCCCGGGCGGAGGCGGCCGGCCCGGCGGAAGGTGGCTCGGCGCCGGCCCCGTTGGACGCGGCGAGCGCGGAGCTGCCGCTGACCGGCGGCCCGGACTTCCCGATCGGCCTGTTCTGGCCGCCGCACCCGTACGAGACGACGCTCGCCCGCTACCAGGAGATGGCCGACGCCGGCTTCACCTTCCTGATCACCGGCAACTACCAGTTCGACGCGCGCAGCGCGGCGTACGCGCTCGGCCTTGCCGACCAGGTCGGGCTGAAGGTGCTGGTCGCGGGCGACCCGCGGATCGAGGCGCTCGCCCAGTACCTGACCGTCACCGACGACCGCACGGTGCCGTCGTCGATCACCACCGCCGACGCCGCCTCCTGGGTGCGTACCGCGCTGGGCAGTTACACCAGCCACCCCGCGCTCGCGGGCGTCAGCGTCTACGACGAGCCCTCGCGGGTCCGCTTCCCCAACGTCGGCGCGCTCACCGCCGTCGTACGCTCCGCCGCGCCCGGCCTGCTGCCGTACGCCAACATCAACCGCGGCAACGGCGCGTCGTACGCGGACTTCGTGCAGACCTACGTCGACACGGTGAAGCCCGCGCTGATCTCCTTCGACCGCTACCCGATCCTCACCGGCGGCATCGACACCGACTACTTCGACACCTGGGCGATCGTGCGGGCCGCGTCGCTGACGTCGGGCCTGCCCGCGTGGACGTACATCCAGTCCACCGGCTACAACAACCACCGGGTGCCCACCGCCTCGCAGTTGGCCTGGCAGGTCAACATCAGCCTCGCGTACGGCTGCAAGGGCATCCAGTACTTCACGTACTGGACCCCCGACCCGGCCCGCGGTGAGGGCTACACCCAGGCGCTGATCACCACCGACGGCAAGCGCACCCCGCTCTACGACGCCGCCACCGCCCTCAACACCGGCTGGCTGCGGCCGGTCGGGCGCGAACTCAAGCCGCTGGTCTCGCAGTCGGTGCAGCACGCGGGCGAGACGCCGCTGCCGCCCGGCACCACCGCCTTCACGCCGGACGACGTCGTCGCCGCGGTCACCGGGGACGCCGCCGTACTCGGCATCTTCGCGCCCGCCCCCGGCACCGCCGACGACGGCACCCGCCACCTCCTCGTCGTCAACCGCGACCCCGACGCCCCCGCGTCGCTCCAGGTACGGCTGGCCCCGGGCCGTACCGCCGCGGTCTTCGCGCCCGCCACCGGCACGTACGCCGAGCCGGCCGCTGCCGCCGTGCTCTCCCTCCAACTGCCCGCGGGGGAGGCGGCGTTGTACCGCGTCGAGAGCAACTGAGGCCGCTCTCCGGGTGGTGCGGGACCATGCGGCGGCGTTCGGGTCAGGTCATGGCGCCCGTCCGCTCGTTCTGGAGCGTCCACAGGTCGTGGAACAGGCCGGGGGCGTCGCGGAGTTCGGCGAAGGTGCCGTACTGCACGATCCGCCCCCGGTCGAGCACCGCGACCTTGTCGGCCACGGCGACGTTCGTCAGCCGGTGGGTGACCAGGACGACGGCCCGGTCGGCGGCGAGCGCGCGCAGCCCGGTGAAGATACGGTGCTCCGCGCGCGGGTCGAGTGCGGCGGTCGGCTCGTCGAGCACGAGTAGGCCGGCCTCGCGGTGGAAGGCGCGGGCGAGGGCGACGCGCTGCCACTGGCCGCCGGAGAGCTCCTGGCCGCCCCACCACTCGCGGGCGAGCAGGGTGTCCAGGCCCGAGCGAAGGGCGGCCACCACGTCGTCGGCGCCGGAGGCGCGGGCGGCGGTGTGCACGGCGGCGTCGGGGTCGGGATCAGGGTCGGGGTCGGGGTCGCCGGGACCGGCGGTCCTGGCCGTCACGGGCTGGCCGAGCGTGATGTTCTCGCGGGCGGTCAGCGGCCACTGGGCGTAGTCCTGCGGCACCATCGCGACCCGGTGCCAGGCGGCCTGCGGGTCGAGGCAGTGGGTGTCGGCCCCGTCCCAGGTGACGGCCCCGGTCGTGGGCAGGTAGAGCGCGGCGAGCAGCTTGCTCAGCGTCGTCTTGCCGGAGCCGTTCTCGCCGACCAGGGCGAGCACTTCGCCCCGGCGCACGTCGAGGTCGATGTCCCGCAGGGTCGGCGCGTCGGCGTCCGGGTAGGTGTAGCCGAGGCGCTCGGCGCGGACGACCGCGGGACCGGTGGGCACCACGCTGCCGCGCCTGGCCCGGTGCCCGCCGGCCTCGTCGAGGAAGTCGGACCAGTCGTCGAGGTACATGCCGGTGCGGAAGATGATCGCGCCGTAGCCGACGATGCCGTGCAGCCCCGACGCCACCGAGCGCAGCGCGAACGTCGCGGTGCCCGCCGAGGCGACCGAGATGCGCCCGGTACCGATCAGCGCGATCAGCGCCGCCCACACCGCGCCCGACGCGAGCCCGCCGACAAGGCTGCCGGCCAGCGAGGTGCGCGCCGCCTGCCATGCCGCGCGGTCGGTGGCGGCGTCCACCCGGGCGCCCGCGGCGCGGTACTTGCCGAGCAGGAAGTCGGCCATGGTGCCCGCGCGGATCTGGTCGGCGTTGGCCTTGTCGACCAGGTGCCAGCGCAGCAGCCCGAGCAGGCGCCGGTCGCTCAGGGTGTCCAGCGAGGCGAGGTAGTTCAGGCGGGCGGCCCGCACCCCGGCGACCGCCTGGGGCAGCGCCGCCAGCACCAGCAGGGGCAGCAGCAGCGGGTGCACCGAGGTGAGCACGGCAGCCGCGGCGACCAGTGACGCGGTCGCGGCCAGGATGTTCTGGGACTGGTTGAGCAGGTCCTGCGAGACCTCGACCCCGCGGTCGGCCGCGTCCCACCGGTCGTTGTAGCCGGGGTGGTCGTAGGCCGTCAGCTCCGCGTGGGTCGCCGCGTCCAGCAGCCGCAGCTCCGCCTCGCGGGCGATCCGCGGCGCCAGCCGCGTGGACAGGCCGCCCACCGTGATGCCCAGCACCGCCCGTACCCCGGCCGCCGAGGCGAGCAGCGCGATCGACGGCACCGCGTCGCGCAGCCGCGCCCCGATGTGCCCGGACGCGATCACGGCCGTCACGGTGCCGGTCACCGCGAGCAGGCCGAGCGCCTCCAGCACCCCCGAGAGCACCTGGCACACCAGCAGCGCGACTACCGCCCGGCGGTCCACCTGCCACGCCATCCCCAGCGCACGCCCGATCAGTTGGGGCAGCCGCCGGGCCATCGCCCGCGAGGTGATGGCGTGCCCGGCACTCTGTAGCCGCCCTCCGGAGATCTCGAACCGCATCTCCTCCGGGGGCCCATCGACCTCGGTCTTCTCCTTCTTCTCCTCCTGCGCCGCCACGTCAGAAGGAGCCTCCCCCTGAGCTTCCTCCCGAGCTGCGGGCACCTGATCGACCATCGGGTCCCTCCCCCCACGATCCGGCCCACCAGTCTGCCGGGCCCCCACCCAAACCCCCACCGGCGCACAGGCGCACCCGCCCACCCCCAGCGCACGCCCCGGCGCCCGTGACGTGCGCCGCCCGCCGATGGGCGCGTAGATGCGCGTGGTGCGCGCGCACTGCGCGGCCTTACTGCGCGAGCGCAGAGAGGGGGTTGACGCAGGTCAAGGGGGTGAAAGGCGGCGCGCGGGCGGGGAGTTGGCGGAGGGGCGGGTGAGGGCGGCTACGCGTGAATGGGCGTGCCGAGGCTCGGAATGGGGCTACGATGCTCTCTGTTCGCAGGATCTGAGCCCGAAGTGAGCTTTTCGGGTGGATGGTCCTGTCCGGTTCGACGGCGAAGGGGTGCCCGGTGTCGGGTGGAGCGCAAGGCGGGGGTCCGGCGGTGAAGGGTGCCGGCGGGCCCGGGAGATGGGCGCGGGCGGGGCGGTGGCTGCGGACGGCGGGGCGGGTCGCCGTGGTCGCGGTGGCGTTCGCGAAGAATCTGGGGGACGTGGTCGGCGGGATCGAACGGCATCTGTGAAAAGGCGGCCCGTGGGCTGCGGATTAACCGGTAATGAACCGGAAAACGGTCGCTGTCCAACCGGCCGCGCGGAGACTGGGTCACCCGTACCGCCAGCACTGTCCGCACCGCCCGTGCTGCTCGCGCCGTGGCCGAACGAAACGCCTCTGAGCTGCACGGTTCTCCCTGATGTGGAAGTCTCGCACCGTCCTTCACGGCCGCCGGCACGGAGTTTTCCTTTCCCGTGCCGTTTTCCGGGAATACGGCCGAGGTGGCGGTCGGGGAAATCGGAAACCCGATATTGACACCCCTGAATGGGCGCCCTAATCTCGGAAATCGGGGGCGCTCAGCACCCGAAACCACCTTTACTTCCCTGGAGGAATTCATGGCTACTGGGGCCGAGAAGTTCGAGGGCGTCGAGGTCATCTGCGGCGTCTACGACAAGGACCTCGCTCCGGCGTACTCGGGTGACGACGTGGAGGCGCACTCGGCGGAGAAGCTCCCGTCGGACAGCGTCATCTGCGGCGTGTACGACAAGGAGAACGCCTGAGCTCGAGGGGAGCGGGCGCTCACGCGCCCGTACCGCCGTCGACGCGCCGCCGTTGACGTACCGGTCCCGTGACGACCTGCCTCCCAGGTCGTGAGGCCCGGGCCGGGTGCGCCGCCGAGAGGCCGCGCACCCGGCCCGGGATCTTCCGTCCGTCACGTCCCTCGACAGGAAGCCCACGGCGAACGATGAGAGTCCTCGAAGGAAAGTCCGGCGTCTGGTACCTCGGCCCCGGCTCGACCGTGCTCATGCCGAAGCGGTTCCACGACGACGGGCGGCTGACGGCCGAAGGGCGCGCCGAGTTGGCGCGGCAGGGCGTCGAGCAGCCCAAGCCGGCCAGCCGCTACAGCCTCACCGTGGTCACCTCGACCGCCTGCAACCTCGGTTGCCCGTACTGCTTCCAGAACACCGAGGCGGCAGAGCCCGGCCGCTTCGACCCGCCGCGCATCGCGCGCGAAGTGCTCGATCGCCCGATGATCGAGAAGATCGCCGCCTTCACCGAACCCCGGCTGCGTGCCTCGGGCCTCGACCGGCTGTTCGTGCTGCTGTTCGGCGGCGAGCCGCTGCTCAACCGCTGGGGCTGCGTCGAACTGCTCGGCCGACTCTCGCAGTTGGCCCCGCTGACCGCGTCCATGGTCAGCAACGGCGTCCTGCTGACCGCCCGGACGGCCGCCAAGTTGGAGGCGGCCGGGCTGCGTTCGGTGCAGATCACCCTCGACGGGCCGCGCGAACTGCACGACGGCACCCGCTTCACCCGGGCCGGCCGCGGCACCTTCGACAAGGTGCTCGCCAACTGCGCGGCCGTGCAGGAGGCCACGGACCTGCGGCTGTCGCTGCGGCTGAACACCACCGCCGAGGGGCTGCCGCTGCTCGGCGGGCTCGTCGCGGACCTCGCGCAGCGGCTCGACCCGGCCCGCTGCAACCTCGACATCGCCCCGGTCCTCAACTACGACGGCATGTTCGACCCGGTGATGAAGCGGTCGGCGGCCGACGTCGACGTGCTGCTGCAGGCCTATGCCGACGCGCTCGAACTCGGCTTCACCGTCGGCTGGCCGGGCGGCAGCGACTGCGGCTTCTGCGGTCGGCGCGACGGCAGCACCGGCGCGGTGATCAACGCCGACGGCACGCTCTACAGCTGCTGGGAGACGATCGGCAAGGCGGGCTACGAAGTCGGCAGCGTGGAGGGCGGCTACACCGACTACCCGGCCGAACGCTGGGTGAGCTGCGGGGAGTTCGCGGTCAGCGCCACGACGGCCGCACAGTCCCAGGCGTTCGACGACGCGCTGACGGTGGGGCTGCTGGAGATGCTGCGGGCCAGGATGCGCCGGGCGGCGGCGCAGAAGGCGGCTCAGGCTCAGGAGACGACTCAGGAAGCAGCTCAGAAGGAGGCTCAGGGGGCGACTCAGGGGGCGGTCCGGGACACGGCCCAGGAGGAGGCCCGGCCGCCCGCGCCCGCGTCCTTGGCGGTGACCGGCTCGTGAAGGTCCTGCTGTGCCCGCTGAGCAGCGGCGGCTTCCTCTACCCGGCGACGGCGGCGGCCCTGGAGCTGCACCGGCGCGGGCACGACGTCACGCTCTTCGCCCCGGGCGCGGCGGGGCGTGCGGCAGCCGCCGCCGGGATCGCGGTGCTGCCCTCGGCGACCGATGGCGCACCGCACGCCTTCGACGTGAGCCGGTGGTTCCGCGACGGCGCGTCGCAGTACCGCGTCGTGCGCGAGGCGGCGCGGGCGCTGCGGCCCGATGTCGTGGTGACCTCGGTGCTCTGCCCGGGCGCGCTCCTGGCGGCGGAGACCCTGGACCTGCCCGCCGTAGTGCTCGGCCTGGCATGCCACCTGTGGCCGTACGCGGAAGGGGCGCCGGGCGGTGGGGGCGGCGACGCCGACAGCGAGGACCGCGAGTGGCGGCTGACGGAGACCTTGCGCCACTACCAGGCGCTGCGCGAGGAGTTGGGGCTCCGTATTCCCGAACCAAGGGCCGCAGCAAGGCAGTTGTACGGCGCCGCCTTCCTGTTGCGCGGCCACCCCGACCTCGAACGTCCGGGCGCCGTGCTGCCGTCGGGCGTAGGGCACGTCGGCCCGCTGTGGTGGGAGCCGCCCGCCGGGGGCGCCGGGGGCGCCGGGGACGACGAGGGCGGCGAGGGCGGCGAGGGCGCCGCACTCGCCGCACACCTCGACCGGGTGGGAAAGCCGGTCGTCTACGTCCACTTGGGGCGCACTTTCGGCGGCGAAAGCCTGTGGCGGTGGATCGACGAGGCGTTCACCGGCACCGGGCTCCAGGCCGTGGTGGAGCTCGCCCGCACCCCTGACCGCGCGCCGGCGCCCGGCTCCGACGTCATCACGGTCCGCCGGCCGCGGATGGGCGACCTGCTGGCGCGGGCCGAGGCCGTGGTCGGCAACGGCACCAGCGCACCGGTGCTCGGCGCACTGCTGCACGGCAAGCCGCTGCTGCTGCGGCCCAACGGCGGGGAGCAGCGGCTGCTCGCCGCCGCCTGCCTGCGGGCCGGGGTCGCGGCGCCGCTGCCCGAACGCCCGGCGGAAAGTGAGGCGTTGGTCCGCGCGGTTGCTGATCCCCGGCTGCGTACGGCCGTCGGTGCGCTCGAGGCCGCACTCGCCCAGGCCAAGAGCGCCGCCGCGGCCGCGCAGGTGATCGAGGAGGCCGCCCGTTGACGTCACCGCCCGAGACCCGCCCCGCCCTGTTCGCCCCGCCCGCCCCGTCCCGCCGGACCGAGGAGCGCCCGTGACCGCCAGCAGCCCCGCCGCCGTCCCCACCGACCACGCCGCCGTCGCCTACGACGCCACCGCGCCCTTCTACGACCAGCTCTCCCAGGGCGACGACTACACCGTCTTCGGCGACATCCTGGAGACGCTGATCAAGCGCGCCGACCCGCCCGGCAACCGCCTGCTGGACGCCGGCTGCGGCACCGGCCGCAGTACCGTCGCCTTCGCCGAGCGCGGCTTCGACCCGGTGGGCGTGGACATCAGCGCCGGCATGATCGCCGTCGCACGCGCCAAGTACGCGGACACCGGCATCGGCTTCCATGTCCACGACCTGCGGCTGCCGTTCACCGCGGACGGCACGTACGACGTCGTGCTGTGCATGAGCGACATCGTCAACTACCTCGCCGACCCGCAGCACCTGCGGGAGGCGCTGGCCGGCATCGGCAGGGTGACCCGGCCCGGCGGCGTGCTGGTCTTCGACGCCAACACCGCCCGCGGCTACGGCCTGATGACCTCCACGCACGTCTACGAGTACGACGGCCTGTACGCGACCATGAGCGGCCGGTTCCTGGCGCGCGAGGGGGAGCCGCGGCGCTTCCGCATGGTCATGAACGCCTTCCGCACCTCACCCGGGCAGCCCGACGTGTGGCGGCGCGAGCGGGTCGAGCACCTCCAACGGCACCACAGCCACGAGGAGTTCGCCGAAGCGCTGGACGCCGCGGGCCTGGACCTGGTGGCCGCGCACGGCCTGGAGCGGGACGGCTCGCTGTCCGACCGGGTGGACGAGGACGCCCACACCAAGGGCCTCTACGTCGCCCGGCGCCGCGCTGCCGGCTGATCCGGCCCCGCCCGACCTGCCGGCCGCCCGACCGCCGTCCCACCTGCCGTCCGACGCTCGCACGATCCGGCTCGCACCCCGGGGGCATGACGTGATCAACCGCAGTTTCACCCTGATCTGGGTCAGCCAGGCGCTGTCCGACGTGGCCAGCGAGATGACGTCGCTCGCGCTGCCGCTGGCGGTGCTCGCGGCGACCCGCTCGGCCGTGGACGCGGCGCTGGTCGCCACCGTCGTCGGGATCGCCCAGCTCCTGGCGAAGCTGCCGAGCGGGCTGATCGCCGACACGTACCACCGCAAGCGGCTGATGCTGCTGTGCGACGCGGCGCGGGCGGCGGTCGCGCTGCTGCTGGCGCTCGCGCTGGCGACGGGGAACCTCACCACGATCGTGGCGGTCGGCTCCGCGGCGACGATCGCGCTGTTCTCCTCGGTGTTCGGGCCGGCCGAGTCCGGGGTGCTGCGCCAGGCGGTGCCGCTGGAGCGGCGGCGCGAGGCGATCACCCGCAACATCGTCCGCAGCAACATCGCCATCGCGGTCGGCCCGCCGCTGGGCGGCATGCTGCTCGCGGCCGGCGCGCCGACGGCGTTCTTCGCGGACGCCTGCTCGTACCTGCTGTCGCTGGCGCTGGTGGCACGGGTCGCCTACACGCACGTCGCCCGGCCGCGCGCGAGCGCGGCCGCCACGCACCCGCTGCGCAACACCGCCAACGAGCTGACGCTCGGCTTCGGCTGGGTCTTCCGCCGCACCGGCCTGGTGGTGCTCATCGCGTTCGCCGCCTACGTCAACCTGCTCGGCCGCTCCATCGAACTGCTCGCCGCGTTCGGGGTGTCGCACGACGGCGCGCACCCGGTCTCCGCCGGGCTGGTCCTCACCGCCGCGGGCGTCGGCGGCATCGCGGGCGGGCTGTGCGCGGGGTGGATTCTGAAGCGGCTGACGCCGACCGCGATCGTGGCCGCCGCGTCGGTGGCGTGGCTGCTGATGATGCCGTGCGCGTCCACGGGTGACGAGTTGACCAGCGCGGTCGCCGTCGGCCTGGTGGTGTTCTCGCTGCCGTCGGTCGGCTCGCTGGTGGGGCTGACGATCAGCGTGGAGGCCCCGACCCACCTCCAGGGCCGGGTGGGCGGCGCGGTCACCCTGCTCGCGATCAGCATCGCGTGGGCCGGCCCCGGGCTGACCGGCTTCCTCATCTCCGCCCAGGGTCCGCTCACCGCCTCGGTGGTGCTGGCCGCACCGATGGTCGTACCGCTGATCGTCCTGGCGGCGAGTCCGCGGCTGCGCGCGGCAGTCGGCAAGATCGGCACCGTGCCCGCCCGTGAACCCGAGCCCGAGCCCGAACCCGTCGCGGCCGCCGCCGAGCAGGACGTGCTGGCCCACGGCGAACCGGCGATCCAGGGTTCGCCCGCGGCCGCCACCACTCGGCCGTCGCTCGAACTCGACGGCCCCCTCGGCCCGTTCGCGATGCTCGCACTCGGACTCGGACGCGCTCGGCCCCTGCCCTGACGCGGGCCGGGCCGGGCAGGGCCGAGGGTACGGCGGCTGGCAGCCCGGGTCGCCGTGTCAGCCCGGCCCACCGGGTGAGCGGTCGACAGCTTCGACCGGCGACGGCCGCACCGCCGTACCGCCGTACCCGCACCAACCCGGGCAAGCCCGGCGACAACTCCACCCTCCTCAACGACCGCTCACGACCGGCTACTTGTGAAGCCGTCAGCCGCATGGTGCCCTTGTTCCCTCTGGTGCAACTGATGCCAAGGAGGCGGACGAGTCCCATGAACAAGCGAACAGTCGCCATGGCGGTGCTGATACCGGCCTTGCTGGGCACGACCTGCGGTGTCGCCTCGGCGCAGCCCGCGCCGAAGGCGGCCTCCTCGGTCGTCACCCTGACCTACGACGCCAGCCGGGCCGGCCAGTGGGCGAGCGCGATCACGCAGGGCGTGCAGAACTGGAACGACGCCGTGCACAACGTCCAACTGGTGCCCGCGACCTCGGCCGGCTCGGCCGACTACGTCTACGTCGCCACGAGCGGCTGGCCCGAGACCACGCTCGGCCCGATCTTCCCCGGCGGCAGCGGCGAGGTCGAGCTCGGCCAGGAAGCCGTCGACGAGGGCTACGACGTGACCCGCATCGCCGCCCACGAGACCGGGCACATCCTCGGCCTGCCCGACGACTACAGCGGCCCCTGCTCGGAGTTGATGTCCGGCCACGGCCCCGGCACCTCCTGCACCAACGCGCTGCCGTCGGCCGCCGAGGCCGCGCAGGTCGACGAAAACTACGCCGACGGCTCCGACGCGGTCCACCCGAACCACCACCAGACCGTCGTCGACGTCTGGACCGCGCCGACCCTCGCCGCCTCCGCCGCCCGCTGACCGGCCGCGACCGACCAGGTGCACGCGGCGGGCGGCCCGGCACCGCCCCGCCCGCCGCGGCCACCCGGACCTCGGTCGGCCAACTGCCCTACCCCGCGTCCGGACCGGGACCCGGAGCTGCGCCCGGCCCCGGCCCCGGACCCGGCCCCGGGCGCAGGGTGAGCAGAGTGATCTCGCTCGGGGCGAAGACACGGAACGGCGGACCCCAGAAGCCGGCGCCGCGGCTGGTGTAGAGCTGGGTGCGCTCGCCGTGCCGGCTCAGCCCGTGCACCACCGGCTGGTCGATCCGGACGAGGAAGTTGAACGGCCATATCTGGCCGCCGTGGGTGTGCCCGGACACCTGGAGGTCGATCCCGGCGGCCGCCGCCTGCCCGACGTACTTGGGCTGATGGGCGACGAGCAGCACCGGCCGGTCGGGGTCCGCGCCCGCGAGCGCGTCCTCCAGGTTCGCGCGGTGCCCGGCGAGGCCGGACGACTCCGCCGTCACGTCGTCCACCCCGGCCAGGACCAGGGCGTCGCCGCCCCGTTCGACCGTCACGTGGCGGTTGTGCAGCGGCTCCCAGTCCAGCTCCGCCATCCGGTCCAGCCAGCCCTGGGCCTCGCTGAAGTACTCGTGGTTCCCCGTGACGTAGACCTTCGCGAGCCGGGCCCGGATCGTGCCGAGCGGCGCGGACTGCGCTCGCCGCTGCACCGGGGTGCCGTCGGCGATGTCGCCCGCGTGCACCACGATATCCGCCTCCAGCGCGTTGACCGCCTCGGCGACCCGTACCGACCAGCGCTCACGGTCGATCGGCCCGTAGTGGGTGTCGGCCAGCAGCACCACGCGCGTCCCGTCCAGACCCGCGCCGAGCCGCGGTATCCGGATGTCCAGCCGCTTCACCCGGGGCACGCGCATCGCTTCGTAATGTCCCCAGGCCAGCAGGACGGCGCAGACCGCGGCGACCGCGACGGCGACGACCCGGGCCCGGTGGGCGCCGCCCGCGCCCGACCCGATCAGCACCAGGTGCACCAGACCGCCCAGCACCGACCAGGTGAACAGCACCCACACCGCACCGAGGGTGCTGTCCGCGATCCGGGACGCCCGGTCGCTGCGCCGCCGACCGTGACCCGCGGCCATCAGGAACGGGAACGAGACCAGCGACGCGCCGAAGACCACCGTGCCGACGACGAACACCGGCAGCGGCCAGTCGGTGCCCGAGCCGAAGAGCGTCCACCAGGGCAGGACGAACAGCAGGGCGAGGACCAGGAAGACCACGCCGCCGCCGAGCCGCCGGCGCAGCGACCCCCGGGGTCCGGGCGGTGCCTCCTCGGCCCCGCCCGCGACCTCCGCCGTCCCCACGGACTCGCTCTCCATCACCATGCCGCCACCCCTCACCTCAGCCGTCCCACCGTCAACTCCCATCATCCATCCATCCGGCAGGCCGCGGCGGAACGATCGCGGACGGCTGTGGATAACCCCGGCGCCCCTTGGAAAACCCGGTGAAAGTGCCCCCGAGCGGCCATGGCGACACCTCCGAACACCCGTGAAAACGACGAAAGTTGGTCTAGTCCTCTTGACGTGGCGTGCGGCGCGCGGTTTGGTACGTACCAACTCAGGCCCGAGATGCACCTTCCCCCCACCACTTCACGCTTGAGGGGCTTTCATGCGCTTCGCGAAATGGGCGGCCTCCGCTGCCGCGCTCACGCTCGTGACCGCCGGTGCGGCCGTCGCCCTCGCCCCCGCCGGCAATGCCGCGTCGACCGCCGGCTACTCCGTGGCTCCCTACGTCGACATGTCGAACAGCCAGGAGGGCCTGCTCGACACCGCCATCACCGGCCACGGCCTCGGCTCGTACACCGCGGCCTTCGTCCTCGGCTCCGGCTGCAACCAGATCTGGGGCGACACCCTCCCCATCGGCGCCGACTCCTACACCGACCCGCTGATCGCCAAGGCGAAGTCCGAGGGCGCCTCGGTCATCATCTCCTCCGGCGGCGCGAGCGGGCTGCCGCTCGCCTGGACCTGCTCCACGCAGAGCTCGATCGACGCGGGCTACCAGGCGATCATCGACGACTACGGCGTCAACCGCCTCGACTTCGACATCGAGGGCGCCGCCATCGCCGACACGGCCGCCGCGGCGCGGCAGATGCAGGCGATGAAGGACCTCAAGGCGGCCAACCCCGACCTCCAGTTCTCGGTGACGCTGCCGGTCCTCACCAGCGGGCTGACCTCCGACGGCGTCAACATCCTCAAGGCCGCCAAGAGCGCGGGGATCAAGATCGACGTCGTCAACATCATGACCATGGACTTCTACGAGGGCACCGGCACCGAGATGGGCGACGGCTCGGTCGCCGCGGCCAAGGCCACGCTCGCCCAGATGCAGTCCGTCGACTCCGGCTACACCTACGCCAACCTCGGCATCACACCGATGATCGGCAAGAACGACGACGGCTCCACCTTCACCCTCGCCGACGCCCAGACGGTCGAGAGCTTCGCGGCCCAGAACGGCGTCGGGCGGCTGGCGTTCTGGTCGATCAACCGCGACCAGCCGTGCAGCGGCACCGCCAACTCCCTGCCCACGTGCAGCGAGATCAGCCAGAACAGCTTCGCCTTCACCGACGCCTTCGTCCCGTTCGCGGGCGGCTCCGGCAGTACCACTGGCGGCTCCACGACGACCGGCGGTACCACGACCGGCGGTACGACGACCACCGGCGGCTCCACGACCGGCGGTACGACGACCACGGGCGGCACCACGACCACCGGCGGCTCGGGCGGCACCACCTGCACCGCCGCCTCCTGGAGTTCCAGCGCCGTCTACACCGGCGGCGACACCGTCTCCTGGAACGGCCACACCTGGCAGGCCAAGTGGTGGACCCAGGGCGAAGAGCCCGGCACCACCGGCGAATGGGGCGTCTGGCAGGACGAGGGCGCCTGCTGACCCACACCCCCCACCGTCCGGCCCGCCCCCTCCCCGGGGCCGGGCCGGACGCATGTCGGGACCCTTCTCGGACCCGTAAGCGGCGGTTGCTTCTTGGCGGGAGGGGGGCGCGCGGCTTGGTAGGGAGAACGTTCGGTCTTGACAAGGGCCGCGGCTCCGCCTTTCATAGTGAGGAGACCGAACGTTCTCCCTCGCAAGGCGTCCGGTCGATGCCCGGGACCGAACCGCTTCCGCTGAAAGGCACTTCCGTGGACACCCTCACCGCGACCCCCGCCCCCGCTGCCATCCCCACCACCGTTGCCGTGGCCCTGCGGAAGCTGTACTTCGTGCGCTTCGCGTTCGCCGCGGTCTGGGCGGCCCTGCTGTTCACGACCTCCGGCAAGCTCGGGGCGCCCGCGGCCACCCTGCTGGTGCTCTACCCGTTGTTCGACGTCGCCTGCGCGGTCGTCGACCTCAGCTCCGCCCGCGGCAACGGCCAGCCGCTGCGCGGCCTCTACGCGAACGCCGTGCTCAGTACCCTCACCGCCATCGGCCTCGCCGCTGCCGCCACCTCCGGCATCCCCGCCGCCCTGCGCGTCTGGGGCGCCTGGGCCATCACCGCGGGCCTCGTCCAGCTCGGCGTCGCCGTCGCCCGCCGCCACCTCGGCGGCCAGTGGGCCATGATCGCCAGCGGCGCCATCTCCACCCTCGCCGGCGCCTCGTTCATCGCCCAGGCCGCGAAGAGCGGCGCCTCCCTGCACACCCTCGCGGGCTACGCCTTCCTCGGCGGCGTCTTCTTCCTCGTCTCCGCCCTCCGCCTCCCCCGCACGGCCTGACGCCGGGGCTGGCCTCCGTCCCCTGCGGGTAAGCGCAGCCGAACAGCAGGTCGGACCGGGGTTGCGCCGCTTGCCCCCGCATGCTCGACAGTCCTGTCCGTCAACGAACGGACAGGAGAAGACATGCCTACCAAGAAGAACTCCCGCGCTCAGGCACAGCGCAAGGGGCGCCGCGCCTACATCGAACTGAGCATCGGGCACGTCCGGTTCACCGCCCCCAAGCCCACCGGGCGCCTCGCCGCCCGCATCCGCAGGGCAACCGCCCAGTGCCTGGGGACGTGGTACGTCTGCCTGACGGCCTTTCACCTGATCCCGCGCCGCTGAACCCTGTCGGGCCCCGGGGACGGACCCCGCCTCCCGGGGACCGAGGACGGTCGCCACCGTCGTACCGGCGGCTGTCGGTGGGAGCCCTTAGCGTGGTCAGGGTGAGGACGGGGAGTGCGGGCACGGTGCTGGTCGTCGTGCGGGGCAACAGCGCGTCGGGGAAGTCGTCGATCGCGGCGGGGCTGCGGGCCGGCTTCGGGCGCGGGCTGGCGATCGTCGGGCAGGACAACCTGCGGCGTACGGTGCTGCGGGAGTGGGACCGGCCGGGCGCGTCGAACATCGGACTGATCGGCATGGTGGCCCGTTACGCGCTGGACCACGGCTTCCACGTGGTCGTGGAGGGCATCCTGTACGCCGACCACTACGGCGCGATGCTGGCCGAGTTGATGGCCGACCACCGCGGCAGCACCCACGCCTACTACCTCGACATCCCCTTCGAGGAGACGCTCCGCCGCCACACCACCAAGCCGCAGGACGGGGATTACGGCGAGACGGAGATGCGCGGCTGGTACCGCCCGGCCGACCTCCTCCCCGGCGGCGTCGAGACGGTCATCGGTGCGGACAGTGCCCTGACGGCGAGCGTCGACCGGATTCTGCGCGACACGGGCCTGGCGGGCAGCCCCGGCCGAGAGTCCGGGGGAGGGTCACTTCCGCGGGGATGAGGGCGGTTCGGCCGCCGTCGTTGCGGTCATCGCGTCCTCGACGCTTCGGTGGACGCGGTCGCGGCCGAGCCGGGTGGCCAGGGGGTGGCGGTCGAAGTCACGGCGGGCGGCGGCGCGCAGGCGGGCCAGGTGCAGGGTGGCGCCGCGGTGGTGGAGGGCCTCGCGCAGTTCGTCGAGGGTGTCCAGGACGGGGACGCCGAGGTGGTAGGTCGCGCTGAGGTCCAGGACGACCGTGTGCGGCGGCGGGTGTGCGGCGGCGGTGAGGGCGAGCAGGCCGAGGCGGGTGCGGTTGGCATTGCCGAAGAAGAGTGCCCCGTCGGGGCGGACGACCAGCACGCCGCGGACGGTCGTCGCGCCCGGGTTCCGGTCGGTGTCCCCGTACAGCGGGCTGCCGGGGATCTTGCCGAGGACGGAGAGGCGGGTGGTGCTGGCGGCGGCGCTGCGTGAGGCGCTGCCGGAGACGGTGAAGCCGCGGAAGAGGCCGACGGCGATGTTCGACGCGCCGACCGCCGCCATCTCGCGGTCGGCGTCGACCTCGTCCCCGTGCTCGCGGGCGAAGCGGGAGGCGATGCTGAACGCCTCGGCGAACACCACCAGCGCCACCCCGCAGGCGCCGCCGGCCAGCCGTCCCCAGTCGGCGGCGGGGATGCCCGGCAGGTGCGGGACGGGCACGGCCGAGGGGATCTTCCCCACCACCTCCACACCGTGCTGCTTCAGGTCGAGCCCCGCGGACACCACGAGGGCCACGACGAGCACGACCAGCGACGCCGGGGCCTTCGGCGCGTACCGCTCGATCGCCAGCAGGGCCGCCAGCGCCGCCGCGCCCACGGCCAGCGAGGTCAGGGACCAGTGCGGGAAGTGCCGCAGCAGTGTCCACAGCCTGGGGAAGAACTGGCCGTCGCCACTGGACGTCCCGGCGATCTTCGCGGCCTGGCGGACCACGATGGTCAGCGCCATCCCGAACAGGAAGCCGTTCAGCGCGGGTTCGGCCAGGAAGTTCGTCACGAACCCGAGCCGGGCGAGGCCCGCGACCAGCAGCACCGCGCCAGCGAGCACCGCGAGGGCCGCCGACAGCCCGACCGCCTGCTTCGGGTCGGAGCTGACGTCGGCGACGGTGGCGCCGGAGAGCACCGCCGCGGCCGACGTCGCCCCGATGATCAGGAACCGCGAGCGGCCCAGCAGGACGTACGCCACCAGGGCCACGGGCGCGGCGTAGAAGGCGTTCTGCGGGGGCACCCCCGCGATCTGCGCGTAGGCGACGCACTCCGGCACGATCAGCGCCCAGGCGGTGAGCGCGCCGAGCACGTCGCCGCGTGAGGCCCCGCCGCCGAGCACGGCCCGCGCCACCGACCGCGTTCGCGCAGGTGCGTGGGGTCGGTCGGCCACGCCTGCACCTCTCTGCTCAGCCGGGCCCTTTTCCTCGTTCGCCCGGAGCCGGTGGCGGTTCAGGGAGTGACGATGGCGAAGGCGGGATCGGGGTCGTCGAGGACCTCTGCGAGGCACCGGAGGACGCCGGGGTCGCCGTCGTACCGGACACCGTCGGTCTGCTTGCCGGCCAGCAGCGGCATCAGCCCGCCGCGGGTGAGGGCGACGGACAGGTCGGCGCCGTCGGTGGGGCGGTCGGTGCGGGTGTGGACGAGGACGCCGTTGCGGAGCGTGAGCCGGTACCGCTCGTCCGCGTCGGTGAAGTGCCAGTCGACGGTGAGGGTTGTGGCCCAGGCCCGGGGGCCGTTGACGCGGATGGCGAGGGAGTCGAAGACCTGTTCCACGGTGAGGGCGCCGGCCATGCTGCCCGCGGTGATGGGCGTGGGCTTGACGCCCTCGCGCAGTTCCTTGGCGCCTTGGAGGTAGTTGTTGCGCCAGGTGCCGCATTCGGCGCCGTGGCCGAGGCGCTCGAAGGTGGTGGCGAGCAGTTCCTTGGCGTCGGACCGGTCGGGGGCGGCGAAGACGGCGTGCTTGAGCAGTTGGGCGGCGAAGCGCAGGTCCCCCGCGTCCAGGTACGAACGCGCCTTTTCCAGGGTGGCGTCGAGGCCGCCGAAGCAGTCCACGTACCGGCGGGCGGTCTCGGTCGGCGGGTGCTCCCACAGGGAGGAGGGGTGGCCGTCGTACCACCCCATGTAGCGCTGGTAGATGGCCTTGACGTTGTGGTTGAGGGAGCCGTAGTAGCCGCGCGCGTGCCAGGCGGACTCCAGCGCGGGCGGCAGCTGGATCATCTCGGCGATCTCGGTGCCCGTGTGGCCCTGGTTGGTGAGCCGCAGCGTCTGGTCGTGCAGGTAGGCGTAGAGGTCGCGCTGCTCGGACAGGAAGGCGGTCAGCCGGTCGTTGCCCCAGGTCGGCCAGTGGTGGGAGGCGAACAGGACGTCGGAGCCGGGGGCGAACAGCTCGACCGCCTCGGTCAGGTAGCGGGCCCAGACCCGGGCGTCCCGGACCACGGCGCCGCGCAGCGTCAGGATGTTGTGCATGTTGTGCGTGGCGTTCTCCGCCATGCACAGGGCCCGGCGCTCGGGGAGGTGGAAGTTCATCTCCGAGGGGGCCTCGGTGTCCGGGGTGAGCTGGAAGCGGAACCGTACCCCGTCGAGGGTCTCCTCCTGGCCGGTGCGGGTGACCTCCACGGTGGGCGGCCGCAGGCTGGGGGTGCCTCGGGAGGCGGTGAAGCCCAGGCCGACACCGATCAGGCCGGTCGGACCCGGCGGCAGTTCGGCGCCGGTGTGGTAGGTGCCGCGGCGCAGCATGGCGGTGCCGGCGTAGACGTTCTCGGCGACGGAGTTCGCCATGAAGCCGGGCGGCGCCAGGATTGGCACGTCGTCGTCCGGGCCGAGTACGCCGTCGATGCCGCCGAAGTGGTCGATGTGGGAGTGGGTGAAGACCACCGCGGTCACCGGCCGCTGCCCGCGGTGCGACCGGTACAGGGCGAGCGCCGCGGCGGCGCACTCGGCGGACACCAGCGGGTCCACGACCACCACGCCGCGTTCGCCCTCGATCAGCGACATGTTCGACAGGTCGTACCCGCGGACCTGGTAGACGCCGTCGGTCACCTCGAACAGCCCCGCCCGGGAGCACAGCTGGGACTGGCGCCAGAGGCTGGGGTCGGCGGTGTCCGGGCAGTCGCCGGCGAGGAACGAGGTCGCGTCGAAGTCCCAGACCACCTCGCCGCCCGCACCGGTGATCCGGTCCGTGTCAGGTGCGGCGACCAGACCGCGGTCGGCGTCGGCGAAGTCCTGGCGGTCGGCGAAGTCCAGCGGGTCGGTCGTGGTGGTCATGGTCGTCCTTTCGAGAGCTCGTCGGGGGCCACGGCCGGTGGTCCGCCGGTGGTCTGCCTGTGGTGCCGGTGGTCCGCCGGTGGTCTGCCTGCGGTGCTGGTGATCTGACGGTGGTCCGCCGGTTCTCATGAGGTCAGGCCGCTGATCGCGTCGCCGACGTACTTGGCGCCGAGTACGGCCAGGAGCGTCGTCATGATCGCCGCGTTGTGCAGGGCCATCCAGCCGCGCCACTCGCCCAAAACCGTCTGCGACCTGCTCCCGCCGAGCAGGTAGACGCCCAGCGGCAGCACCGTGCACAGCGAGGCGACGAGGACCATCAGCACTGCGGCGACGGTCTTCCCGCCGGCGCCTGCGCCCGAAGCGGCGATCGAGACCGCACCGCCGATCGCGAGCACCAGGTTCTTGGGGTTGGCGACCGCCAACGCGGCCGCGAGGCCCGCGGACCTGGCGGGCGTGAAACGGTCGACGGCCTTCATCCAGCCCGGGGTCGCCGCCTCCCGCCCTTCGCGCGGCCGCGCCCGCCACTGCTTGGCGCCGAGCAGCAGGAACACCAGCCCGAGCGCCAGCTTCACCCAGTACGTCCAGCGCCCGGGCCCGCCCGTGCCGTGCGCGGCGTCGCCCCCGGAGCCGGCCACCACCACGACCGCGACCAGCACGGCCAGCGCCACGATCCACCCGGCGGCGAACGCCACACCGTTGCTGCGCCCCTTCGGCGTCGCCAGCATCAGGATCACCGCGATCAGCGGCAGCGGGCTGATGGCGATACCGACCGCCGAGGCCAGCATCTGGCCGACCGCGTCACCCACGGCCGCCCCGCAGGCTCGTGCGGGCGGCGAGCGGAAGCGGTGCGCGGTGGGGAGGCGGTGCGCGGTGGGGAAGCGGTGCGCGGCGCGGCGGCCGGCTTCGGGTGGGGCCGGCCCCGACGTCCCTCGCCATCCGGTGCTCCTCTGCTCGGCTGCCCTCCACGCTCGGCACGGAGGGCCCCCGCGACCACCCCGGGGCCGCCGTACGGGTGACGGAAACCGGACGGGCAAGGTGCCCGGGCGCCCGCCTGCCGTCCTTCGCCCGATCGGGGTGGAGGGCGCCGTAAGAGGGTCAGCGCAGGCCGGCGAAGAGGTCGTTCTCGGGTACGGCCGCGCCCGTGGTGTCCCGGACCCGGACGAAGGTCTCCATGCCCATCAACTCGCCGAACCGCTCCTTGCCCATCTTGAGGAAGAAGATGTTCTCGCCCTGACTGGCGTGCGCGGCCAGCGCGTCGAACTTCTGGCCGCTGAACGCGGTGGTGTCCACCCACGTGGTGATCTCGTCGTCCGGCAGGCCGATCTCGGCCATCGCGGCGGCCTCGGCAGGGTCCGGTTCGGGCATGCCCTCGCCGAACTCGCGCATGATCTCGCCGAACCGCCGCAGCCCCGAGCGGGGCATCGTGGTCCAGTAGACCTTCGGTGCCGGCTCGGTCATCTCCAGCGCCGCCATGGTGATGCGGTGCGCCTGGATGTGGTCGGGGTGGCCGTAGAACCCGTTCTCGTCGTAGGTGACGACCACGTCGGGCCGGTAGTGCCGCATGAGTTCCGCGAGCCGGGTGGCGCCTTCCTCGACGGGGGTCTGCCAGAAGGCCCCCGGGGCGTCGTTGCTCGCCCAGCCCATCATCCCGGAGTCGGCGTAGTCCAGCGTCTCCAGGTGGCTGATCTTCAACACGTCGCAGCTCATCGCGAGTTCCTGCCGGCGCATCAGGGCGACCGCGGCCGGATCGTGCCCGGGATCGCCGGGCTTGACGCCCTCCGGCCCGTCGCCGCACCGGCCGTCGGTACAGGTCACGAGAACCGTGCGGATGCCCTCCGCGGCGTACCGGGCGAGGACCCCGCCGGTGCCGGTGGCCTCGTCGTCGGGGTGGGCGTGCACTGCCATGAGCGTCAAGGGGCGGTCAGTCATGGGGCGGTCCTCCTGCGGGGATTACGTCGTGAACCGAAGAGTGTGGCGTCCGTACCAGCATGCCGGGGCGCGAGCCACGGTGGGACGGGCGCCCCTGCCCCTCGGTGCAGGACTCTCCTCGGTGCAGGACACCTCGCGGTGCAGAACGCCTCGCGATGCCGGACTCTCAGCACAAGGGGCTGCGGGGCAACAGCCGGTCCGAGATGATCTTCTGCTGGATCTGGCTGGTTCCTTCGAAGACGGTGGTCAGGCGGGCGTCACGCCAGTAGCGCTCGACACGGCGTTCGGTGGTGTAGCCGTTGCCGCCGTGCAGCTGCATGGCCTGGCCGGTGACCTCGACAGCCATCTCGGTGGCGAGGAGCTTGGCCATCGCCGCCTCCCGCTCGCAGGGACGGCCGAGGTCGATCAGGTGGGCGACCTGCTGGTAGAAGGCGCGCGCCTGGTCCACCCGGGCGGCCATCTCGGCGGCCATGAATCGCAGGGCCTGGAAGTCACCGATGGGGCGGTCGAACTGGTGGCGCTCCTGCAGATACAGCAGGCACTCCTCGACCGCTGCCCGGGCGAGGCCGACCGCCCGTGCGGCGGTGTGCACGCGCGCCGCGTTGAGGCCCTGTTCGATGGCGCGGAAGGTGTTGGCGTCCTTGCCCTTGCCCTTGACCTTGCTCTCGTCCTCGTCCTTGCCGCCGGCGCGGGCACGGCCCAGATCGGCCACCAGGTTGGCGACCGGTACGCGCAGCCCGTCGAACTCGAGGTTCCACGTGAGGAAGCCGTGGTAGCCGATCTTGTCGATGGGGGTCCCGGTCAGCCCCTCGGGAAAAGCACCGGGCTCCTTCTCGACGACGAGGGTGCCCATGCCGGCCGACCGCCGCTCGCCGGGCTCGGGGTCCCGGACCCGGCACAGGAGCTGGATGAAGTCCGCGGCTTTGGCGTTGCCGCACCAACGCTTGGTCCCGGTGACGACGAAGTGGTCTCCGTCGCGTACCGCGCGCGTGCTGACACCCGCGAGGTCGGAGCCGGCGCCGGGCTCGGACAGGGCGGCGGCGCCGATCCACTCGCCGCGCGCGCTCTTCTCCAGCAGGCGGCGGCGCCTGGCCCCGTCGTCGAAGCCGGTGCCCATGCCCTGCGCCCGGGCGATGATGCTGGCGACGCTCATCCATCCGCGGGCCAGCTCCTCGGCGATCAGGCAGTACTCGAACACCCCGAGCCCCATGCCTCCGTACTCGGTGGGGATGAGGATGCCGAAGTAGCCCTGCTTGCCCAGCTTCTCGATGAGCGAGCGCGGCATCTCGCCCTTGTGCCTGTCGAGTTCGTCGGCGACCGGGCGCACCTCCTCGTCCGAGAAGCGGCGAGCCTCGGTCTGGAGGGCCACCCGCGCACCGGTGTCGTACGGGGGAGCCAGGACCGGGACCGGCGGAGCGATGACGGTGGGAGAACTCATGGGCCACTCCTTCGTATCCCGCATGACGGCATGCCATGCCGTTTCTACCCTTCGGGACTATGCGCCCGGCCCAGGTCCCGCGTCAACCTGCGCTAGCTGGTGAGGTTCGCGCTGATATCGGCCGCCGTCCTGACCACCAGGTCCCCCCAGTGCGGCACCTTGCGGTGGTCGAAGCGGATGTCAGGCATCGAGATCGCGATGCCTGCGACGGGCCTGCGGCCGGGGCCGAGCACCGGCGCGCCGATGGCGCACACGTTGGCGCGGTTCTCGCCGATGTTGACGGCGTAGCCGAGCTCGCGGGTTTCGCGGATGTTCTCCCGGAGCCGGGCGGGGTCGGTGATGGTGTTCTCGGTGACCCGCTCCAGTCCGTGGGCGATGACGCGCTCCACGTCCGCGTCGCCCATGGCGGCCAGCATGCTGCGGCCGATCGCCGTGACGTGCAGCGGCCCCGAACTGCCCAGGCGGTTGTACGTACGCACGGGCTGGTCGCAGTCCACCCGGTCGATCAGCACGATCCGCTCCAGGCCGTCGAGCACCGAGAGGTGGATGGTCTCCTGGGTGGCGTCGCGCAGCGCGGCCATGGGCTCGGCCGCCGCCTCCCGAACGCCGACCTCGCCCACCGCCCGCCTGCCGACGATCAGCGCCTTGGCCGTCAGGTTCCACCGCGTCTGCTCCTCCTCGGTGGGGCGCAGCCATCCCGCCTCGGCCAGCGTCACCAGGACGCGCTGCACGGTGGAGGTGGGCAGGTCGACCAGGCGCGAGAGCGCGCCCACGCCGATGGGCTGGTGCTCGGAGACGGCCTCCAGCACCCGGAGGCTGCGAAGCACGCTCTGCATGGCGGTTCTCCTTCTTCGACGGTCGTTGCCGACGCATCGCTCATTGGCAGCGCTCATTGACGTCGCTCATTGACGCCGGGGGCGACCGGAGCCATGCTGGGAATCCAATTTCGGGATGGCATGCCACATCGTGGCATGAATTCCCCTTCGCTTCAACGAGGAGGTGAAGGCGTTGCTCCGGACCCCACCCGCGCACTCGTCGACCGCGGTGCTGGCCACCGCATCGAGTCGACTGCGCTTCGAGGACCTTCCGCCGCAGGTGGTCACCCTCGCGCGGCAGTGCCTGCTCGACGTGCTGGGCACCATGCTCGCCGGAGCCCGCGAGCCGGCGGCGCGCATCCTGGCGGACTTCACAGGCGCGGAGGTCGCGGGCGGCCCCTGCACCCTGGTGGGGATGCCCGGCACCGCCGCCGCGTCGTCCGCCGCACTGGTCAACGGCACGGCCGGCCACGCACTCGATTTCGACGACGTGATCGGCACCGTGGGCCATCCCTCGGTCGCCGTGGCTCCGGCCGCGCTCGCTGTGGCCGAGCGGACCGGCGCTTCCGGGCGCGCGCTGCTGACGGCGTTCGTGGCCGGGGTGGAGACCCAGGCGCGGATCGCCGCGGCGGTCGGCCCGGCGCACTACGCCCGCGGCTTCCACTCCACCGCCACCTTCGGCTCCTTCGGTGCGGCCGCCGCGGTCGCCCACCTGCTGGGTCTCGACACTCCGCGCACCACCACGGCGCTGGCGATCGCCGGGACCCAGGCCGCCGGGCTGAAAGCGGTCTTCGGCACCATGAGCAAGCCCTTGCACGCGGGCCGCGCGGCGGCGAACGGAGTCGTCGCCGGCGAGTTGGCCGTGCGGGGCTTCACCAGCGCCGACGACATCCTCGGGCACGCGCAGGGCTTCGCCGCGGCCGAGTCCGACGCCTTCCACGCCCGGGCGCTGTCGCCGAGGTTCGGCGATCCCTGGCACCTGGAGGAGGTGCGGTTCAAGACCCACGCCTCCTGCTTCCTCACCCACGCCTCCGTCAACGCCCTGATCGCACTGCGCGCCCAGGACGGATTCGACCCGGGCGAGGTGGAGCACATCGGGATCGCGGTGCCGCCGGGACATCTGGACGTGTGCGGCATCCCCGAACCGCGCACCGGACTGGAGGCCAAGTTCAGCCTGACCGGCACGGCCGCGCTCGCACTGGTCCACCGGCGCGCCACACCGGACCTGTTCACCGACGCCGCGACGGCCGATCCGGCCGTCCTGGCGCTGCGCGAGCGGACAGCCGTCGTCCCCGATCCGTCGCTGTCCGGCCCCGTCGCCGAGGTGCGCGTCGCGCTGCGCGACGGACGCGAGCTGCGATCCGCGTGGGACATGCGAGCGCCGGCCTGGACCGAGGACCCCGCAGAGCAGGACGACGCCTTGGCGGCGAAGTTCACCGGACTGGCCGAACCGGTACTCGGCCCCGAGCGCGCCGCCTTGGTGGCGCGGGCCGTCGCCGGACTGGCCGGATTGGACGACGTGCGTGTGCTGTGCCGACAGCTGCGCGCCTGACCGGAGGGAACCCCATGTCGCAAGAACTCGCGGCGATCAGGAAACGCGCCCGACTCCTGGCCAAGGGCCGGTACTTCGAGGACTTCGAAGTGGACCAGGTCTTCGAGCACCACTGGGGGCGCACCCTGACCGAGGCCGACTCCGTCCTGTTCACCACCTTGACGCTGAGCTACAACCCGATCCACTTCAACGCGGAGACCGCCCAGGAGCAGGGGCACGAACGGCTGGTGGTCCACCCGAACCTGCTCTTCCTCACGGTGTTCGGGCTCAGCGTGGAGGACCTCAGCGAGAACGGCGGCCCCTTCCTCGGCGTCGAGGAACTCACCTTCCACCGGCCGGTCCTGGTGGGTGAGACGGTCCGCGCGCGCAGCCGGGCCCGCACCGCGCGGCGCTCCGACAGCCACCCGGGCATGGGCATCGTCGGCTGGCACACCGAGGGCCTGGTCGGCGGCGAAGTCGTGGTGGATTTCGTCCGCACCAACTTCGTGCGCACCGCCGGCGCGCCCGGCGTTCTGTGAGCTGAGGAGACACCCACGACTGAAAGGTAGGACCGACATGTACTTCGAGGACTTCACCGTCGGCGACGTCTACGAGCACGCCCGCGGCAAGACCGTCACCGAGATGGACGGCGTCCTGATCACCAACATGGTCATGAACACCGCCCAGGCCCACTTCAACGCCCACTCCCGCAAGGGCAGCGCCTTCCCGCACGTCCTGGTCTTCGGCGGGGTGACCATATCCATGGTCATCGGCCTGGCCACCCAGGACACCGGGGAGCACGCGCTCGCCGAACTCGGCCTGGACCGGATCAGGCTGCGCGCCCCCGTCACCCACGGGCACACCCTCTACGCCTACACCGAGGTCCTGGACAAGCAGGACGCCGACCGGCCCGACGCCGGTGTGGTCCGCTTCAAGCACTGGGGCGTCAACCAGGACGACGTGCTGGTCTTCGAAGGGGAGCGCACCACGCTCATCCAGCGGGCCGGAGCCCCGCGATGAACGGCCCACTCGACGGAATCGTGGTGGTCGACCTGACCCGCGCGCTGTCCGGTCCCTACGCGACCATGCTCCTCGCCGACCTCGGCGCCGACGTCATCAAGGTCGAGTCCCCGGCCGGCGACTCCTCCCGAGGCACCGGCCCCTTCCCCAGCGACGACGAGGCCCACCACTACGGCGGCTACTTCCAGAGCGTCAACCGCAACAAGCGCAGTGTCGTCGTCGATCTCCGCTCTGCTGAGGGCACCGCGGCGGTGCGGCGGCTGGCAGCAGGTGCCGACGTGCTGGTGGAGAACTTCCGGGCCGGGGTCATGGACCGGATGAGCCTGTCGTACGAGTCCCTGCGGTGCGACAACCCCCGCCTGGTCTACGGCGCGTTGCGCGGGTTCGGCGATCCGCGGACCGGAACCAGCCCCCATGTGGACCGGCCTGCCTTCGACGTCGTCGCGCAGGCCATGGGCGGCCTGATGGGCATCACCGGCCCCCCGTACCAGCCCACCAAGGTCGGCGCCGGCATCGGCGACGTCTTCCCGGCGGCGCTGCTGGCCGTAGGCGTCCTGGCCGCCCTGACCGACCGCGCCCGCACCGGGCACGGCCGCTTCGTGGACGTCGCGATGTACGACGCCGTCGTCTCCTTGTGCGAGCGGACCGTCTACCAGCACTCCTACACCGGCGCGGTCCCGACCGGCGAAGGCAACGACCATCCGCTGCTCTGCCCCTTCGGCCTCTACCGCACCGCGGACGGCTGGGTGACCGTCGCCGCCCCCCGCGACCGCCAGTGGCGGGCACTGTGCGCCACCCTCGGACGGCCCGACCTCGCCGAGGACCCGCGCTACGCCACCAACAACGCGCGGGTCGCCGTGCGCGACAAGGTCCGCGCCGCCATCGAGGAGTGGACTACGGGGCGCACCTCCGCACAGGTGGTGGCGGCCCTCGCCGCGGACGTGCCCTGCGGTCCGGTGAACACCGCGGCGGACCTGTACGCCGATCCACACCTGCGTGCCCGCGAGATGCTCGTCGAGATCGAGCACCCCGGCAGCGCACGGACGGTCACCGTGGCCGGACAGCCCATCAAGTTCGCCGGCTCCGGCGCCGCCGTCCACCGCCGCGCTCCGCTGCTGGGGGAGCACACTGCCGAGATTCTCGGCTCGGGCGGTCCGAGCCGCCCCGGTGGCCCCGGCGGCCCCGGTGGCCCCGCGGGCACGGACCGCTGATCACCCGCCGACCCGCTTTGCCGTTTCCCCGTCCCCTCCCCGTCCTTCATCGGAGGCATGCCATGCGGATGCGCCGCAGTGAACTGTCCACCCCCGGAAGCAACGAGAAGATGCTCGCCAAGGCCGCCGGCAGCGACGCCGACCTGGTCTTCTGCGACCTCGAGGACTCCGTCGCGCCCGCCGAGAAACCGGCCGCACGAGCCAAGATCGTGCACGCTCTGCTCAACCACGACTGGCGGCCGGCCACCCGGGCCGTGCGGATCAACGACCTGGAGACCCACTACGCCTACCGCGACATCCTCGACGTCGTCACCGGCGCTCGCGACGCCCTGGACATCGTCATCGTGCCCAAGGTCAAGTCGGCGCGGGACGTGTGGTGGGTGGACCGCCTGCTCACGCAGATCGAAGCCGACCTCGGCCTGACCAAGCGGATCGGCATCGAGGTCCTCATCGAGGAGGTCGAGGCGATGATCGCCGCGGAGGAGATCGCCCATGCCTCACCCCGCCTGGAGGCACTGATCTTTGGCCCCGGGGACTATTCCGCCTCCCAGGGCGTCCGGGTCACGGAGATCGGCGCCGCCGACGGCTACCCCGGCGATCTCTGGCACTACGCCCGCAACAAGATCGCCATCGCGGCCCGGTCCGCCCGGATCGCGGCCGTCGACGGCCCCTTCGCCGACTTCAGCGACCCCGATGGCTACCAGCAGCAGGCCCGCCTCGCCCACACCCTCGGCTTCTCCGGCAAGTGGGCCATCCATCCCAGCCAGATCGCCCTGGCCAACGAGGAGTTCCGCCCCACCGGCGAGGAGATCGCCCGCGCCCGCAAGCTGGTCGCCGCCTTCGACGAGGCTCAGGCACGCGGACTGGGGGCGGTCGCCGTGGACGGAACCATGGTCGACATCGCCTCCGTGCGCCTGCTGCGCAACACCCTCGACCAGGCCAAGGCCCTCGGCCTGTGACCGCCGCCGAGCGGTTCCGCCTCAGCGCACGGTGATGACCAGCTTGCCGGTGGTGCGGCCCGTCTCCCCCAGCACGTGGGCCCGTGCGCCTTCGGCGAGGGGGAAGGTGCCGGACACGTGAGCGCGGAGCTTGCCCCGGTCGGCGAGATCGGCGATGGCGCGCATACCGGCCCGGTCGTGCTCGACGGCCAGGTGGACGGCGCGGACCTGCGCCTTCTCGGCCACGGCCTGGGTGTCCTCGGCGCCCGGCAGCAGGGTGACGAGGACGCCGCCGGGGCGGATCACGCGCACGGAACGGGGGGAGTTCTCCCCGCCGAGGGCGTCGAGGACGACGTCGTAGCGCGTGTCGGTGTCGGTGAAGTCCTCGGAGCGGTGGTCGATGCAGGCGTCAGCGCCGAGCCCGCGTAGGAAGTCGTGCTTGGGGGCGCTCGCCGTGCCGGTGACGTGGGCGCCGCGCTCCTTGGCGATCTGTACGGCGAGATGGCCGACCCCGCCGGCCGCGGCGTGGATCAGCACCCGTTGCCCGGCCCGTAGCCCCGCGGTGTCGACGAGAGCCTGCCAGGCGGTGAGCGCGGCCAGCGGCAGGGCGGCCGCCTGGACGTGGTCGAGACCGGCGGGCTTGGCGGCGAAGGCGCGCGTGGGGCCCGTCACGTATTCGGCGTGGGAGCCGGCGCCGTACGGGTAGGGCAGCATGCCGAACACCTCGTCACCGGGCTTGAAGAGGGTGACGCCGTGGCCGGCCTCCACCACGGTGCCGGAGACGTCCCAGCCGAGCGTTCGCGGCGGGGGCGGCAGGAAGCCGCTCTGGGCGCGGTGCATGTAGTCCGTGGGGTTGAATCCGGCCGCGTGCACAGCGACCAGGATCTCTCCCAGGCCGGGCGCGGGCCGCGGAAGTTCGGTCAGCCGCAGCACCTCGGGTCCGCCGAGGGCGGTCTGACGCAGGGCGAGCATCACGGGAGCGCCGTCCCCGGCAGCGGAACTCCGGGGGTTGGCGGCCGCCGCCGGTTCCGGGGGATTGACGTGCTCAGAGGTGTCCGTGGAAGTCATAACCCCACCCTGACCGTGCGGCCCGGCCCGGGACGATGGCAGGAAAGTCATCTTTCGATACGATCGTGCCATGGCTGCCCCCACCGATGTCGGCCGACGCCTTTCCGACGCCCGCGGACCGTCCGACGCCGGCGGCCCGTCCACCGCGTCCACCGTGCCCTCGCCGGCCCCGGAAGGCTCCGACCGCGCGGCCGACCCGGGCTCGCGGCCTGGCCCCCACAAGGTCGTCGTCCTCGCCCTCGACGGCGTCTATCCCTTCGAACTCGGCATTCCGCACCGGGTCCTGGGGTCCGCCGAGGGCCGCTACGAGGTGCTTTCCGCGAGCGTGGACGGGCGGCCCGTACGTACCAGTTCGGACCTGACCGTCACTCCCGGACACGGCCCCGAGGCGCTGGCCGAGGCGGACACCGTGGTCATCCCTCCGTACCCGATCTCCCGGGCCTCGGCCGCCGCACCGGACCCGCGGGCCCTCGCCGCCCTGTCCCGCGTCCGCCCCGGCACCCGTCTCGTGTCCATCTGCGCCGGCGCCTTTCTCCTGGCCGCCGCCGGTTTCCTGGACGGGCGCAGGGCGACCACCCACTGGGCTCTCTCCGACTGGTTCCGGGAACTGTTCCCCCGGGTCGAACTCGACGCCGGTGTGCTCTTCGTCGACCACGGTGACGTCCTGACCTCCGCGGGGGCCGCCAGCGGGATCGACATCTGCCTGCACCTGGTGCGCCGGGACCACGGCAGCGAGGTGGCCAACCGGGTCGCCCGCCTTTGCGTCGCGCCGCCGTACCGGGACGGCGGGCAGGCGCAGTACATCGAGCGGACCCTGCCGCACGCGAGCGGAACCGGCACCGGTCCGACCCGCGACTGGGCACTTCAACGGCTGGAACTGCCCCTGTCGCTGAACGACCTGGCCGCGCACGCGGCGATGAGCACCCGCACCTTCGCCCGCCGCTTCCAGGAGGAGACCGGTCTGAGCCCCGGCCGCTGGCTGACCCAGCAGCGGCTGCGGCGGGCGCGGCACCTGCTGGAGTCCAGCGACCTGCCGGTGGAACGGGTCGCCCACGAGGTCGGCTTCGCCACCGCCACGTCGCTGCGGCGGCACCTGGCGGAGGAGGCGGGGGTCGTCCCGTCGGCGTACCGCCGCACCTTCCGCGCCTCCCGCCGCTGAGAGGGAGAGCGACGAGACCGCTCACGGCGAAGCGGCCCCGCCTCCGCCCCGCCTCCGCCCCGCCTTCGCCCCGGCCGCGGACCACCTCGCGCACCTGCGCACGCAGAAGCGGGGGCAGGCCGAGGCAACGAACAGCACCGAACGCGGTGGAGGACCGCCTACGGCAAGCCACCACAGCGCCGGAACCAACCTCGAGACAGCAACCAGCTAGCCGAGCGTCCGGAGCACCTCGTTGATGTTGGCCCGGTACAGCCGAAGCTGTCGCAGGCCGCGAGCGTAGCCGTCGTGGTGCTGCGCGATGTCCGCGGCCTGTTTCTGCGCCTGGACCGTGTGCCAGATCTCGACCGTGTGGTGGCGGCGCTTGCAGATGACGTCGGCAACCGCCGTGGCCCGCTCCCGCCGCGTGTGCGGGGTGTTGCCGTCGCTATTGCGGTGCCAGGCGGTGTCCGTGTAGGCCGCGACGGGGTCGGGATAGGGCGTGAACCCCTGCCCTGCCATACAGCGGGACCAGGTGTTCCATGCCGCGACCAGGCGCGGGTCACGCTCGACCGCCTTCTGGACCTCGACGACCCGGGTGCTCGCATAGAGCCAGTCCCCCTTGAGGTCGATGCCGCGCACCAGTCGACGTCCTGCCTCGGCTTCGCAGGCCGGAAAGTCCACGAACTCGGCGCTGGTCATCCGGCGCCCCTTCGGCCGCCGGTCCGCGTCCTTCGCGGGGTCCCATCCGTAGCCCCAGCGGCGGGCACTGTCGAGCTCGAGGACCCCGTATTCGGTGCCGACCGCGGCGGCACGGATGGGGTCGACGGGGTAGCGCGGGTCGAGCGGGAAGTCCGGGTGGCCGTGGTCCGCCATGCACTGCCGGACCAGCAGCGCGGACGCCTGCTGGGACCGCTGGTAGTCCTGCGACGTGGACGTGTAGGGGTCGGCGGGAAGCGGGCCGGGAGCCGCCGCCGCACCGACGGCCTCCCCGCTCTGCGAGCCGGCGGCGCCCAGCGCCAGCAGTACCGCCATCCCGACCGCGATGCCGCGCCGTGCCCCCAGTCTCACCACAGCGAAAATGCTAACGCTCTGTCAGCCAAGCTCTGCCCGCCGAGGAGCGGCGTGCGGTGCGGAACCGACCCAGCTTCGCGAAAGTACGCCCCAGCAAGACGCCGGATCAGCCGCGCACGGGGTTGGCCGCCGTTCAGCCGGGGGCAACGCCATTCAGCCGCGCGGGCGCCGTCTTCGTGGCTCACGAACCCTCGTAGAGGTCTGTCAGGAGTCCGGACTCTCGCGACGTACGCGCATGTAGAACCCTGATCCCGAAGGCACAATTGGGGAGCGAGCGTTTCCGGAGCCGAGGTCAAAGGCGGTAGACAGCTGAGGTCGGATGGGAAGGGTGGCAGGCAGAAGGGGGCATCCAGTTACTCGGGTCGGTGAACTGCCTTAGCTCGGGTAATTTGTGGCCGTTGAGCTTGTCGCAGCCCACGATGATCGGGCCGCCGAGTTGCTTAGTGGCCGACGAGCAGCAACTCGCGGTAGCCCGAGAAGTTCTGATGTCCCCTCGTCTGTCTTCAACGTGGCAGGACCGAGAATGTGGAGGGAGCGTTGGTTGTGCTGGCAGGGCAGCGTCAGCCGATAACGGTCTTGGCCGGTCAAAGGGTCCATCGCTGGTCCCCTGGAGCACGGTGCCGGTGGACCACCTCTCTGCTCCTGTCGCCACCGCTGCACCGACCGAAGTCTGCTTCGAAAGATCACTCGTGACCACTTTGGCTCGCCTCGCCCGTCCGAAACGATCGGCCGCTCGGTCCCGTAACTTGTTGCGGATAGGCTACTTCGGCGGTCCGCCCGCCGCCCTGTGACTACCGCACGTTCCCGTGAGACCCCGCAGGAGATCAACCCATAAAGCACCTACGACACCACCAGTTCCATCGCAGAAAATATTTTCGACTGTCGATTTAGATATCGAGAATATAGTTCTCTCAAGGTGGCGAGGTCCTACCTTGCTATGCTTGAATATACCGAAACAACGTCATGGAGATTCCGATGATCGCAGCAATTGCAACGACTTGCGCCAGTGCCGTGGTTGCCATCATGGCTTACCGAATGAACCACAAGGGAGAGATTCGCAGATCCACAAGGAAAGCACGAATCGACTGGGTGAGCAGTCAATTAAAAGACCTCTATGGTCCACTTCTGGTTCTCGCGGAAACGAACGAGAAGGCGTGGCGTGAGTACTGCGGGCGCTACATTATGCGCAGCGATTTAGGATTGGCCGATATTCCGCTTCCGGAACTGGAGGAGGAACGGTGGCGTACATGGGTGGAAAAAGTGTTTGCGCCGACAGCACAGAAGATGCGGGAGATAATCACCGCCCGAGGCGATTTGATCATCGGGGGGGAAATGCCGCCCGTAGTCCTGGAATTTTGCGCGCACGCAATGACCTACGAGGCGCTCCTGGCAAACTGGGATGGAGCAGGTCCAAGGAAGTCCACCCTGATTCGCCATCCGGGAAACAGGTTTCTGTCCTACGTCCGTGAGTCGTACGAATCGCTCAAGGCGGAACAAGAAATCCTGCTCAATGAGGCGCGTGAGACGGGTCGAACCGTGGCCGATCAGTTAGCACCTTGACCAGGATAAAAGGAGACCTCCATGAAAGTATTTCTAAGCTGGTCAGGAGAGCGCTCGAAGAAGACTGCCGAAGCCCTGCGGCACTGGCTACCGGATGTTCTTCAACATGTCAATCCCTGGCTCTCAACTCTGGATATTTCTTCAGGAAGGAGGGGTGTTCGAGAGATTACCGACGAGCTTTCCGAAACGAATTTCGGAATCGTTTGCATAAGCCCGGAAAATCAATATTCAACTTGGATTCACTATGAGGTTGGGGCTCTTGCCAAGCAGGTTGAGGACGGCTATGTCGTCCCATTCTTGATCGGCATGAAAGTTGCCGATCTTAAAAGCCCCCTGAGTCAGTTCCAGGCAATCATCGGGGATCGCAAAGACGACGTACAAAAGCTTCTGTTCGATATCAATGACGCCTCAGGCGGTCTTGCTATCTCGCGCGAACGATTGGAGCGTGCGTTCCAGAGAAGTTGGCCAGAGTTCGAGAACAACATGAGGAATGCGAGCGCCATGTCTCCGGAGGATGCTCTCTCGAACACCGTGCAGCGCTCCGAAGCTGACATGACAGAGGAAATCCTCCTCATTGCCCGACAGCTCGATCGTCGCATGGCGGAAATGGAGGGATATGTGCTATGGGCGGACGGAGCACCGAGGCGGCAGCCTCGGGAAATCCGCCGCATCAGCGAAGAGAAATTCATTGCGTCGTCATTTGCCAAGATCGGATGGGAGGCAGTCCGCTCCTCATGGGAAGGCACGAGCGTGGTGATCGTAACGCAGAGTTCAGGTGGGCCCCCGCATGCGATTTCGCACGATTTCGTCGAACGACTCGCTAAGTCCCTGGGCCGGGAAGTGGTCGTGCGAGGGGAGGCCGGAAATGTTATTGTTCGCAGCAATCTCCCTTGAGACCCACCACGTGTTTCTAATGTTCGAATTTAAACTCGATCGGCGTCGGCATCTTTTCCTTCTTCCTTAGACGTCGAAGATTCAATTCGCCGACCTTTTCCGGCTCAAGCCAGGCGTTCCATGCCTTGATATAGATTGCCACCTGGTCCCGCATACCCATCCTGCGCTTGTAGCCTCGCCTGTGTGTATCCCTCGGCACCTCTCGAAGAGCAAGCCTGGCATCGCCAGGATCCAAGCTCGCCCCCGACCTGAGACCCGAGAGCCATTCGTCGATATTTGCGGCAGGGGCCACCTCGGTGGTCAAGAAGAACCCAGCTGCCGCAGCCGTCTGGCTAGCGAACAGGTACCTGGAAAGCTCACGGCCGATGACCACCGCTTCCGCGTACCTGTCTTTGTCATCGTTGTACGCCGCTAGGATCCGGTCGTTCGATACATAAGCTCGATTGCCGCTCCATGGGGGGTCGTTCGGCATCGTTTTGAAGAGAATTACGTGACGGATGGTAGAGGAGAGCAGGGGTAGGTACTTCGCGCCGGTGGAAAAAAGTGCATCAGCCGCACTCCTACGCCTTCCGGTGTCAAGAACCGGAAAAACGTCTCTTGATAGCCCTTCGGAAATGAGCATCTTTACAGCAGCGTTGGCTTCAATAATTGCATGGAGGCGATGCTGGCCATCGAGAAGAACGCCGTCTTTGTCAAAGGCGATTCCCTGATGAGTCAACTTCCATTCGCCACGGAGAATGGTTTCCGCCAGAGCTCTCACCTGCCCCAGGTTCAGGCGCCTATTGGCCGAATCGCTGGAAAGAAAGGTTTTGGCGATCTCGGGGGTGATCTCGGCGATTCGCGAGACGAATTTTTCCTCTGGCTCTGCACTAGCGATAGTCATCTACTAACTCTAGAGGCAGCCAACGCCCGTCCCTCACTTTTGATCACAAGTGATCGATTTTGTTCAATAAAGCGCTGCCGGAACATCCCTAGATGCCCTACCGAGATACAATTTTTATTGTCGCATGGGCTCGCGGTCGGCGTCCTGCGCTTTTCCACGGCCGTCTGGCCCAACTCTTGCCCCGGCTTGGCCGGCACCGCGCGGGCGGCCTGGCCCATGCGAGTCCGTGTGGTTGGCAAATTCAGCCCGAATACGGATCACCATGACGGGGAGCGGCTGTTCGCTGATGGCGGGGCTACGGCGCCCGGCCCACGACCAGCACCTTGCTGATGCTGTTACTGAGGTTGAACTTGTGGAGTCATAGGGGCTGACGTCTGGTGGCCGGCTGCGATACCACCGGAGGATGCTGTAGCCACAAGGTGGCGGGCTTTCCGCCGAACGGCATTTCAAGCGTGAGGAGTTACGGCTCCAGGCGACAAGGCGGTTCGCCCGGGGTGAGGGCGGTACGTCCATCGCCAGGGGCTTGCAGGTCAG